>JAIMKV010000054.1 GCA_020692205.1 Myxosarcina sp. GA_180221_E-2-1-MAG-40_15 | reverse complement strand
TGTTATTGATCGCCCTTCTTTAATCCCTCAATTTAGTACCTGAATTCTTACGGTTAAATGCCATAACTATTATTATTTTGAGCGTACTTAGCATCTACGCCAAGATCAAAAGCAAAGGATCGGGGATCGAAAATCTGTTTAGCGATCCTTTCTATTTTGGGATTTTTTATTTAGGTTGGTTTACAAGTATATCGGAAATTATGTGGTGTACTGCGATCGCAATTTGTCTTTTCTCTGCTTTTTTATTGCCCAAATCCAATCGTCGTTTTCCAATATTCTTGTGCGCCAGTGCGTTGGTCATGTTGCTGCTTTTTTTAGACGATCGCTTTCGCCTGACCCTAATTTTGTGCGTTTTATTTAACACCTGTAAAATAGTTAAACTAGCTGTCTATAGTATTTATGGCTTGTTACTAGTTGGTTACGCCTGGCTATTTCGTAGGACTATTCGTCAAACTCCTTATATTCCTTTACTAGTAGCCTTTTGCCTCTTTGGATTTTCTAGCGCGATCGATATTACCCCTATTAGCAGTCGCGGTATTCATGCCATGCTAGAAGATGGCACTAAGCTAATTGGTTTAATTAATTTAACCATTTATTTTTGGTGGATTTGTCAACAAGAAATAAAAAAAAATATAGTGCAAAAATAATTCAAAGCTGTTAACTTTTAGTTTCATATCTCTACACTACATATAATTCTAAACTGTTTTTAAATTGCTAAACTATACTGCAAGAATTGCGATAAAAAACGCGTAATAAAGCAGTAGCTGCAACTAGCTTAATTACTTCTAGACTCCAGTAAATAATATGCATAGCTGCCATAGAAGCAGTAGTTTCTGGAGCTGCAAACATATCCAAACGCATACCCAAACTGCTTAGCTGCGGAGTCAAAATATAAGTATAAGCTATGGCAATAACTAATAATACAGTAGCCATTAAGATGGTCTTAGCATTTATTTTAGTACTGAAACCATAACCAAAGCGATAAACTAAACATCCAGCTAAAATAGTTGCCGCGCATAATAACTCTACATGATTGAATGTGCCAAAAATTACGTAGCCAGCACTAGCAAAACCTGACTCATTCATCATGCCACTAGTTAGCATTCCAGGAACGACTAAAAAATCAAAAACTAAACTGCCGCTGAGCCAAAATCCTAAAGCAAACATCATTATTGTTGACCAGTTTACTGTTTGAGAATTACGAGGAGAAATTGCTTCCATAATGAAAGAAAAAATAATTACTCTTTTAGCTTAACTAATAATTTCCTTGCTCTGCATAACGAAAGGTAAAGTCTTTTGAAGAAGCTATAAGTCTTAAGCTATATGCTTTGAGCTTAATACTATTAAATAACCAACCCCAATTAAAAGTAGTTTAAATTAAATTTTTAAAGTAGTTCAAGCTGAGTATTGCTGTTGGATTTCTTGAATTGAAAATAAAGCCTGAAACTTAATTCCTTTAGACTTATATAGTTCACTTCCTCCTTGTTCTCGATCTACCAAAGAAAAAATTTGCGTTACTTTATATCCAGCATCCTGTAACTTTTCGACTGCTGTCAATGCCGAGCCTCCTGTAGTAACCACATCTTCCAAAACAACTATTTTTGCTCCTTGAGCTAGAGATGGTCCTTCAATATAAGCTTTGGTTCCATGTCCTTTAGGTTGTTTGCGAATAATCAGCGCGGGAATAGGGTTATTTTCATAAGCAGAAACGATGCTGACAGCCGAAACCATTGGATCTGCGCCTAGAGTAAGACCAGCTACTGCTTCTGTGTCCTCTGGTAATAGCTGGAATAGTAAGCGACCTAAAGTTAATGCTCCTTCGGCTCTCAATGTTACCTGTTTGCAATTAATATAGTAAGAACTTTTTGCTCCTGAAGCTAAAATAAAGTCTCCTTCAACATAAGCATATTTAACAATTAAAGCTAATAAAACTTGTCGTAAAACATCGGTATTAGCTTTAGCTAGAGAGGAATAAGCAATTTGTTCGGTGTTCATATTACTGTGAGATAAAAAGATATGTGTGGACTGTTCTTTCACTAATTCTTCAGCTAGGATTGAGCAGAAGTCACAAATATAAGTAAAGTAATGTCTATTAAGTTTACTAAATTATGTAAAATCCTAGCGATAGGAACTATTGCTAGTTTATTTTCTATGGAAGCTAAAGCAGAAGAAGTTTCTTTAAGTCAAGCTTTTGAAGCTGCTTATTATAAAAATGGCGAAAATGCTTTCAGACAGAGTGGTATTTTGGGTCAAATTAACACTATTATTGGTATTCCTAAATTTCCCGAACAGGATATTGCTGCTGATGGGAAAGAAGTACACAAGCTCTATGAACTAGGCTTGAAATTACAAACTTCGACAGGAGAACCTCTAATTACTAGGGATTTAGATAACCCTTATGATACCTCTTTACGGGAAAATTCTAACCCTGGTTTGATTGAATAAGTCTTTGAGTTAGCCTTGAACAAATTTAAGATGTTGTCTGGGGGGATGCAGCAAAGATGCAGTCTCAAAAGTAATCAGAGGATTATGCTTGAGTCTGGTTGCTCAACCCTCTCCGTTCATCCCTTGAAAAAGTCCAGGGTGCAGGAGTTGAACCTGCCTTGCACAAATTATGAGTTTGTTGCCTAAACCGCTCGGCCAACCCTGGGTATTGATCAATTTTTCTCTAGTAGATCATTATATTAGTAAGTCTGGTATCTTTGACAACATCCAGCAAAAAAAATTGCGATCGCATGAAGATAAGAATTAATTTGTGGCTCAAGATATTTTTATTCCTAATGATTCTTTTGGCTGGCATTGCTAGCTCTTATGTTGGCTATTTTATGGGTAGAGAAGCACTTAGGGTAGTGACTCAACCAGACGTTAATTCCAATGACAAAACGATGAATCAAAAACCTTTGGGTGGAGAATACAAAGGCTTAAAAATTATCCAAGAGAAAGATGTCTTACAAAGAGTGTATAACTTAGTCAATGACCAGAACAAATAATGACTCAGCAAGTTAGTTGCGTAAATCATAGCCAATATTACTTGTTTTTTATTAGTTAATGAATGAACCAAGTTTGTTGTTAACTTTCATTGGTGTCTTTTTGTTAATTGCGATCAATGCTTTTTTTGTTACCGCAGAGTTTTCGATTGTTTCGGTTCGTCGCTCTCGCATCAGCCAGCTAGTTAAGGATGGAGATATTCAGGCTCAAACTGTCCAGTCTCTGCAAAGAAGTATTGCTCGGCTTCTCTCGACCACTCAACTAGGTATTACTCTCTCTAGTTTGGCATTAGGATGGGTGGGAGAAAGAACAATTGCCGTGTCAGTTGTTGCTCTAATTCAACGTCTTAGCTTACCTTCTTACCTATCTGAGTCAATCGCTCACTCGATCGCTCTGCCTGTAGCATTTATTACTCTAGCCTATCTACAAATTGTGTTGGGAGAACTTTGCCCAAAGTCCGTGGCGTTGATGTATCCTGAAAAACTAGCGCGGTTTTTTGGCCCTCCCAGTGTCGTAATTGCCCGTATTTTTCGCCCATTTGTTGCCATTTTAAACTTATCTACTCGTCTACTGCTCAAGCTGGTAGGACTTGAATATAGTGGTGAGGGATGGTACGAAAAAGTTACCTTAGAAGAATTACAGTTAATTATTGCCACTGAGAGAGAATCTATTGGTTTAGAAGCCGAACAAAGACAGCTACTCAAAAATGTCTTTGAATTTCGTGACGATATAGCCGAGGAGGTAATGATTCCCCGCACCGATATCGAATTCCTCTCGCTCAACACTACTTTTGCCGAGTTATTACAAACAATCGTTGAGAAAGGATATTCTGGATATCCTGTCATTGGTGATTCTCTAGATGATATACGCGGCATTATCCACTATAAAAAGCTATCTGAACCATTAGCCAAAGGAGAGCTGCATCACGATTCTACTCTCGAACAATGGCTAGAGCCTGTAGGCTTTATTTCTGAGTCTACTTCACTTAATGAACTGCTGCCTTCAATGCAGCGGTCGCAACAAAAGATGGTTATAGTCATCGATGAATTTGGCGGCACTTCAGGATTAATTACGCTGCATGACTTAATTGCTGAGATTGTCGGTGATGCTGGTAATGACCCCGAAACTGGAATTGAAGCTATTCAAAAAATAGATGAAAACACTTTTTTGGTTTCGGCGCAAATAAATCTTGAGGAAGTTAACGAACAGTTAGAATTATCTCTTCCCCTAGCCGAAAATTATAATACTTTAGGTGGTTTCTTACTGGAGCAGTGGCAAAAAATACCTCATCAAGGAGAAAAGCTACAATATGAAGAGCTTAGCTTTACCGTAACCGTTGCTGATAGTAATCGCCTCTATCAGATTTTGATTCACCGTTGATTTGGTCTGGTAAAATTTATCCAGCAAAAATGTTGCCATCAGGCATAGTCGCTCCAGTTAACACTGCTCCATCTAGCTCTACTCCTTCTAAGATAGCTTGGGATAGATTTGCTCCCTGAAGAAACGCTTGCGCTAAATTTGCTTGGGTTAAATTTGCTTGACTCAAGTCGGCATCGATTAAGTTGGCTTGGCTGAGATCTACTCCTACTAGTGTGGCTTGGGTTAAATTTGCTTCTCGCAAAAAACCTCGCTTTAAAATAGCCTGACTCAGATTAGCTTTCCCTAGCTGAGCTTTGCCTAATGAAGCTTTGTATAATAAGGCTGATTTTAAAGAAGCTGAGCTTAAATTTGCTTGGGTTAGGTTTGCTTGACTCAAATTACTTAAATTGAGGGTAGCCTGGCAAAAAACTGCTTGACTTAAATTTGCTTTGGTAAAGTCAACTTCGGTTAATATGGCTTGGCTAAAATCGACTTGGCATAGTTCGCTGTCTTTCAAAATTGCTCCAGCCAAATCGAGCCGTTGAAAATTTCTGATTCCAGCTTGATATTGTTTGAGTAATTCTGCTGCATTCATTCCTTCTAATTTAGTAGTGTTAATGGCTATGGCTCAAAAATAAATTCTTAATGTTTCTTCATAAAATTACCAAATTTCCTGAGTTTAAATACTTAGATTAATGATGAATTAAGATTCAGATAGCGTATAGTAATTGAGTTATTGAAAAATTACTTAACATAATGCCAAAAATCTTTAAAAAACATTAAGCTTTAAAGACAAAGTACAATTTTAAACAGGAAAAATTTTTGCCTGACTTCAATCTTGACCAACGGTCAGAGCAGGCTCCGTCGTTCTACGGCGGAGTAATCTCTGACCATAATTCAGTACCTACCTCTCTAAGTCAACCAAAAGAAAATTTGGTGGCGGCGATCGCTTTAAGAATTCGACAGTCTTTAGATTTAGAATCTATTCTTAAGCAAACGGTGGCTGAGGTAAGACAATTTTTGCAGACAGATCGGGTACTAATTTATCGTTTTGAGCCAGACTTAAGTGGTGTCATTGCCGTCGAATCAGTTAGAAAACCAGCCCAGAGTGTTTATGGTCATAAGATCGAAGATCCCTGTTTTGCCGATAAACATCTCGAAAGATACAAACAGGGAAGGGTTCATATCATCAACGATGTGTCAACTGCTGAATTAACGCCTTGCTATGGAGAGGTACTGAAAAATTTTGGCGTACGGGCAAATTTAGTCGTGCCGATTGTCGCCAGCGAAGAACTATGGGGACTTTTGATTGCCCATCATTGTGACTCGCCTCGGCAATGGCAAGCTTCAGAAGTGGAACTACTAAAGCAATTAGCAACTCAGGTAGGCATCGCAGTGCAACAGGCAGAACTTTATGATCGAGTTAAAAGTCTCA
This sequence comes from Myxosarcina sp. GA_180221_E-2-1-MAG-40_15, assembly GCA_020692205.1. Taxonomy (GTDB): domain Bacteria; phylum Cyanobacteriota; class Cyanobacteriia; order Cyanobacteriales; family Xenococcaceae; genus Waterburya. Next base: position 27,549 of record JAIMKV010000054.1, on the reverse strand, counting down.
ACAGCTATCTAGAGCAAAAAGTTAAACAGCGTACAGCCAAGCTGCAAAACTCAATTAAGTTTGAAACCCTAACTCGCAAGGTAACTCAAAAGATACGCGATAGTTTGGATGAACCGCAAATTTTACAGACGGTCACGCAAGAAATCGGGCAAATTCTAAATATAGAGCGTTGTAAAATTGAACTCTATAATGGCGATCGCCATCATGCGGAAGTGGTTTGTGAGTATACTACTACATTGCCCAATTGTCAGGGAAGCATCAGACAGGTTGCTGATTTTCCCGAACTCGATCAGCAGCTACTGCAAAAAGAGTCCCTTCAGTTTGTGGAAATTTCCGAACTTAATCCGCTTAATACTCAAGCAACCAGGTTAGTTTGCCCGATTTTTGATGATCGGGGTATTTTAGGCAATCTTTGGTTATTGCGACCTAAAGAGCAATTTTTCCAGTCATCGGAAATTATGTTGGTAGAACAGGTTGCCAATCAATGTGCGATCGCCATTAGACAAGCGCGTTTATATCAACAATCGCAAATACAAGTTAAAGAACTGGCTCGATTAAACTTTCTCAAAGATGATTTTCTCAAGACTATTTCTCATGAATTGCGAACTCCCATGAGTAGCATTCAGCTAGCTTCAGAAACCTTAGAAGCTTTACTAGAAAAGGAAATGGGTGATCATAGATCTGCTACCTTTACTAAAGTTCTCAATATTTTTCGTTCTGCTTGCCACAGGCAAAATCAACTGGTAAACGATCTGCTTACTCTCTGTTATATTGATGCTGAAAAAGAATTGATGACAATGCAGTGGATTGATTTATCAGTATGTCTACCACAGATTGTGGCACCATTTAAGGAGCGGATTAATAATCAGCAGCAAGCTTTAATTATCGATCTCGAATCACATCTACCTCGGTTTAAATCAGATATCTCAACTATTAAGCGGACTCTGGCTGAATTACTCAATAATGCCTGTAAATATACTCCCTCAGGAGAAACAATTACTGTGACTGCTTCGTCTACCAATAACGGCATTAAACTTAGCGTGTGTAATACAGGTATAGAAATACCTCCCTTAGAACAACAGCGAGTTTTTGACAAATTTTATCGCATTCCCAATCGCGATCCCTGGAAATTTGGCGGAACTGGTATTGGACTGGCTTTGGTCAAAAATTTAATTCAACTGCTTAATGGCACAATTTATTTAAACAGCCAACCAGGAAAAACTATTTTTACGATTGAACTTCCCTGTGAAACCACCAAAGATTTATAAGAATAAATGGTTTGATGTACATTACATTATTAATCGTTAATATTATTATCTAGCACCATGACCATAAGTAGCGATCGCCCGATCATTAACTTTTATACTTCTCCGATCGGGAAAAAAATTATTACAGGTACTACAGGATTAGGTCTGTCTCTATTTGTTCTGGTTCACATGATGGGAAACTTGACTTTGTTTGCCGGTAGCAAAGCTTATAATCAGCTAGCGCATTTTCTGGAAAGTTTGGGCATCTTACTCTATATAGTTGAGTTTACACTATCAGGACTAGCTATATTTCATGTGGTAGTGGGTGTCTCAATTCGACTGAACACTTTAAAAGCTAGACCAGTCGGCTATAGTCAGCTTAAAAGCGTTGGTAAACCAAGTAAGCAGTCGATAAGTTCCCGCAGTATGCTGGTCACGGGCAGTGTATTACTGGGGTTTCTCGTATTGCATCTGTCTACGTTTAAGTTCGGGACATATTACTCCACGGTGATTAATGGTGTGGAGATGCGAGATTTATCTAGTTTGGTCATTGAGAAGTTTAATCAGCCAATCTATGCTTTTGGCTATGCAGGAGTAATGGTTATGCTAGGGTTTCATCTGCGTCATGGTATTTGGAGTGCCTGGCAGTCCATTGGCGCACTCAACTCTAAAGTTAGTCCTGCGGTTTATGCGATCGCACTTATCTTAGCCATTTTAATTGCGATCGGCTTTATAGTTCTACCTTTATCTATTTACTTCGGCTTAATCAACTAATAATTGCCAACACCATGTGCGATCGCGAAATAGAGCAATCAAAATTAACCAACGGTCAGAGCAGGCTCCGTCGTTCTACGGCGGAGTAATCTCTGACTGCTACTTAGGATTGAGCTATTTTCAAACTACTATACTAAGAAGTAAAATTACTAATTCCTTAATCCTTCTGCCCTCATTAGCGAAAAATGCTCGATCCCAAAATTCCTCCTGGTAGACTACAAGATAAATGGGACTATTATAAAGATCACTGCAAGTTAGTTAGCCCAGCTAACAAGAAAAAGCACACCATCTTAGTAGTCGGTACTGGTTTAGCAGGTGCCTCAGCAGCAGCTACCTTGGCAGAGTTGGGTTATAACGTTAAAAGCTTTTGTATTCAAGATTCTCCCCGTCGCGCCCACAGTATTGCAGCCCAGGGTGGAATTAATGGGGCAAAGAACTATCCCAATGACGGGGATACGGTATGGCGATTGTTTTACGACACGATCAAAGGTGGCGATTATCGTTCTCGCGAGGCTAATGTTCATCGTTTAGCGCAGATTAGTAATCAAATCATCGATCATTGTGTGGCACAGGGCGTACCATTTGCCCGGGAATACGGTGGGTTATTGGCTAATCGTTCCTTTGGTGGGGCGCAGGTATCTCGTACCTTTTATGCGCGGGGACAAACAGGACAACAGCTATTGTTGGGGGCATATAGTTCGATGTCGCGGCAGATTGCTGAGGGAAAAATTGAGATGTTTTCTCGGCGAGAAATGTTGGACTTGGTATTAGTTTACGGAAAAGCCAGAGGAATTATTGTTCGTAACTTAATTACGGGGGACATTGAGCGTTATGCTGGGGATGCAGTGCTACTTTGTACTGGTGGCTATAGTAATGTTTTCTATCTTTCTACTAATGCTCGTAACTCAAATGTTACCGCTGCTTGGCGATGTTATAAGCGTGGGGCTTTATTTGCTAATCCCTGTTACACTCAAATTCATCCTACCTGTATTCCTGTATCGGGTTCTTATCAGTCCAAGTTAACCTTAATGAGTGAAGGGTTGCGCAATGATGGGCGGGTATGGGTACCAAAACAGCCAGGAGACAAACGCCATCCCGATCAAATCCCTGAAAGCGAAAGAGATTATTATCTTGAAACCAGATATCCTAGCTTTGGTAATCTTGTCCCCCGCGATGTGGCTTCTCGTAACGCTAAACAAGTTACGGATGAAGGTAGAGGTGTTGGTGAAACAGGACTTGCGGTTTATTTGGACTTTAGAGATGCGATCGCTAAATCGGGCAAGGAAAGTATCAGCGATCGCTATGGTAATTTATTTGAGATGTATGAACGCATTACCGGGGAAAATCCTTATGAAGTACCCATGCGGATCTATCCTGCCGTTCACTATATTATGGGTGGATTGTGGGTAGACTACAATCTGATGAGTACTATTCCTGGCTTGCATGTTTTGGGAGAAGCTAATTTTTCCGATCACGGGGCAAACCGCTTGGGTGCAAGTGCCTTAATGCAGGGATTAGCCGATGGTTATTTTGTCATTCCTTACACTTTGGGTAACTATATCGCTACTAACGATTTGCCATCCGTTGAAACTGATCACCCTGCTTTTGAGGAGGCTGAAGCTACGGTTAATACCAAAGTCAACAAGCTATTAAAGATTCAAGGCAATAAAACCGTTAGTGAATTTCATCGTCAATTAGGTAATATCTTGTGGGACAATGTGGGAATGTCGCGTAACCAAGCGGGATTAGTGAGCGCGATCGCGCAAATTAGCGAATTAAGACAAGAATACTGGCAAAATGTCAATATTCCTGGAAATGAGCATACTTTTAATAAAAACCTGGAATTTGCGGGTAGAGTTGCCGACTTTTTAGAACTTGGGGAATTAATGGCGCGGGATGCTTTAGATAGACATGAATCCTGTGGCGCACACTTCCGCGAAGAATGCCAAACTCCAGAAGGGGAAGCACAACGTAATGATGAGCATTATGCTTATGTTGCCGCTTGGCAATACGAAGGAGATGAAAAAACTCCTGTTTTGCACCAAGAACAGCTAGAGTTTGACAATGTTGAATTAACTCAACGTAGTTATAAATAATATTAAGAATTGAAGTTGACGAAAGATTAATAAATAGTACTGGGATTCTGGTGATTCACAATCTAAAATTGTTTAAACTTATATAGATAAAACAATAATCTTATTGTGTAAATAATTTCCATGTCGGCTACAGCTTTATCCCGTTATGTAACGCAAAATTCTGATATTCTGAGCGGAGAACCAATAATTGCAGGTACTCGAACTTCAGTACGAGCTATTGTTGGTTTGTGGCAATTAGGCATTACGCCCGAGGAAATTTTAGACCATTTACCCCATTTAACCTTGGCGCAAGTGTTTGATGCTTTGAGTTTTTATTTAGATCATCAAATAGAAATCAACGAATATATTAAGCGCAATCAAGTTCCTCATGAATTAATCCATCCTGCTGTGAAGGCTGCATTAGGTAAATCGCCGTAGTGTCTGTCGCATTTTACACTGATGAAGATATGTCGGCTTTGGTAGCTAGACTGTTAATATCCCGTGGTTTAGATGTCACAACTGTTCCCGAACAAGCAACTTTTGGTAAAACCGATCGAGAACAACTAGAATTGGCAACTTCTTTAGATAGATGTTTTTTAACTCATAATCGCGTAGATTTTGAGCGATTACATCTTCAGTATCTTGAGGATGAGCGGCAACATTCTGGAATTATTATAGTTCCTCAAAAAGATGCTTATGAGGTAGCCCGACGTATTGGTATTTTGCTAAGTGTGTTAACGTCTGATGAAATCAAAAATCAGTTATTGTATGGGTGACTTTGAGGATTTTGAGCGATCGCATCTCAGTACTAAACAACTATTAAAAATTAATTCGACACCTGTAAACTCGAACCCCGCTCATCTTTATAAACTTCAATGCGGGTTTGAAAGGCTTCTTTAAACTGAGGCATATGAGTTACGGCAAGAATACAGGCAAAATCTGAGGCGATCGCATTTATCGCCCCAACTAATCGATTACAACCTTCGGTGTCTTGGGTGCCAAAACCTTCATCGACAATTAACATCTGTAAAGATGTACCCGATCTTTGGGCTAACAGTTTAGCTAAGGCTAAGCGCACCGAAAAGTTAATCCGAAATGCTTCTCCACCAGAGTAGGTTTCGTAGGGGCGGGTGCCACCAGCATCGGCAATTACTATATCTAAGGTATCAATCAGCTTAGTTTTTTTCTTGGATGTTCCTTTAGAGGCTTTTTGGGTCAAAAACTGGACGTGAAACTGATTACCCGTAAGTCTGGCAAGAATTTGATTGGCTTCGGCTTCTAACTGAGGCAGAATGTTTTCGATCGTCAAAGCCTGAATACCATTTTTACCAAATGCCTGAGTTAATTCTTGATAGATGCGATATTGCTTTTCGTATTCTTTGAGTTGTTTTCCTGTATCTTGATGTTGGACTTTTAAATTATCTATTTGAGTTAGAGATTGCTGGAGTCTACCGCTCAAGGAGATTAATTCATCTAGCTGTTGACGACGTTGATGAATTTGCCGATCTATCGTTTGAATTTCCTGACGATTGTCGGCAATGGTTGCTTGTTGAGCCAGATGAATCTGCAATTGTTGATGACTGTTTTGTCGATCCTGAAGCCTTTGCTGTAATAGTTGCTCTAGTTCAATTAATTTGGTTTGGGTTTGAGGATATTCCTGCCGGGCTTTGTGTAATTCCTGATGCTTTAACTGCCAAGATTGCGACTGTCTCAAGGAGGTTAATAGGTTTTGATGGGTAGTGCGATCATAGCCTAACTCTTTAATTTGATGCTCAATAGAGTTTATTTGCTGTTGGATTTGCGAGTTAATCTGTAGCTGTTCTAAACTAGTTTGTAGCTCGCTAATTTCTTGTTGTAGCCTTGGTTTTTGCTCATCTAATTTTACCTGACGCTTTTTGGCATCTTCAATCTTTGCCTGTTTTATTTCTGCCCAACGCAGGCTATTAACTTCTCCTCGAACCAAAGCGTGGGTTTGATCATCATAATTAAGCTGCTGTAACTCTGTTGCTAAGCGTTTGATTTCCGCCTGTAACTCTTCAGCGTAATTACCATTTTGTAGACATCGCTCTAAATTGTCTCTTTCCTCTTGAGTTACTCGCAACTGATCGTATACAGCTTCGGTGGCTTCAAGTTGTGCTTCTAGCTGTCCAAACTGCTGTTGCAAAGAGTCATAGGGAGAAATTGCTTTCGAGATATCCTGATACTCTTGACGTAATAACTGTAATTCGCGATCGCAAGTAGACAGTTGTTCTCGAATTACCCAAATTTGTTCTTGAATTTCCTGTTGCTGCTGCTGAGTTTTACCCACTACCTGATGGCGATGATGTTCATCCAATTCGCGATCGCACAGCGGACAACTAGCATCAGGGTTATTCAGCATTTCTAGCTTTTGCTTGAGTTCGTGTAACTGTCTTTCATAAATGCGCTGGTTTTCCTGTAGCTTAAACCGAAACTCTTTTCTTTCTGTACCTTTCTCTTCAACTCGCTTTTGGTAGACGCGTTTTTTATCTAATTCGCCAATTTGAGCATCTACGGTTAAGAGTTGGTTGCGCTTTTCGGGAACTTTTTCGATATCTTCGGCTAGCTTTTGGGTGGCATTGTGCAGTTGTTCTAGCTTTGCCGAGAGTTTGGCTTCTTCACGATTGATTTCTCGCTCTAGATCGTTTTTTTGCTTAATTAAAGGAGAAATATGTTGCTGCAAGCGATCTAATTCGGTTAGCTGTTGACGAGCTTTTTCTAGCTTGATTAGTGCCGCTTCTACTTCCTCAGTTTTCGCCAATACTTTAGTGATTTCTTGTTCTTGCTGTTCAATACTTTCCCAGCGGGTTTGAATTTGATTAATTTGCAAATTTAGCTGATTTTTCTGTTGGTCAAGCTGTTTTTCTAGCTGCTGTCTTTGCTGCTGCGCTTCTTGATGGGCAGCAAACTTAGCGGATAATTCTTTTTCTTGAATTTGCCAAGCCAGCAGCTGATTGTAACCCTGAGTAATTGCCGCTTCTTGTTTAATTAAATTATTTAATGCTGCCAGTTGTTCTTGAAGAGCCTGAATATCTTTAGTAGCGCGATCGCAATCTTGAGATAAGTTCTGATATTGAGTCTGTTGAAAAGCTAGTTGTTTTTCCCACGTTTGTCGTTGATATTCAATTACTTGAAATTGCTGTAGCTTTTGGCGGTCGCTATCTTGTAAAGCTTGTGATTGAGCTAATTTTTGTTTTACACGTTCTAATTCTGCGGCGATCTCTTTTCTGGTTGCCAGTTCAATTTCTAACGGTTCTAAATTTTGTTTGAGCTGTTCGATTTTCCCCTTATATTCCCTTGCCGTATCTTTGGCTTTAGCTGCTAACTCTTCGTATCGGTCTAGCTTTAACAAGTCTGCCAAAATCTGCTTACGCTCACTAGGACGACGTAACATAAATTCGTCTGCTCTTCCCTGTCGCAAATAGGCGGAGTTGGTAAAGGTGTCGTAGTCTAACTTTAAACAAGCAATAATCTCATCCTGGGTAGCCCGTAATCCTTTGGCAGTAATCGATCTGAAATTACCCGCTTTAGTCTCTACCTGAAATTCTAGAGAACTACTTTTACCTCTAGTGCGCGATCGAATGACACGATAGACTTGATTATTGCAGCTAAAATCAAAGTCTACACGGACGTTTGTTGCCCCACCATGAATTACATCATCTTCAGTTGCAGCACGGCTTTTGCCCCATATTACCCAGGTGATCGCTTCTAAAAGCGATGATTTTCCTGCACCATTGGCACCACAAATACAGGCAGTATGTAGCCCTTTGAAGTTTAAAGTAGCATCTCGATAACTCAAAAAATTCTTTAGTGTTAGCTGCAACGGAATCATACTTGATGACAACTTAGTATCTTTGTCTTAGTTCTCAGTCTAGAGTCGTAATTTCAAGGATTCCAGAATTTGATCGCGTTATTTTACAAAAATTAATAAAAATCGTTATCTTAAAGAGTAAATCACTAAGATCGTTAAATTAACCATCGTGCTAGCAGAGATCAATCAAGCTAATGCCTTAATCGTGGGTGCAAGTCAAGGAATTGGACTAGGATTTGTTCGAGCCTTGTTGAAGCAAGACAAGATGGGCAATGTTTACGCTACCTATCGCAGCCAAGATACAGCTAGTGAATTATTAGATTTAGAACGACAGTATAGCGATCGCCTAAAATGTTTACAGGTTGATATCACCGATGAATCCCAAATCATAGCAGCAACAAAGCAAATTCAAGAGTCGGTTCAACAGCTACATCTAGCTATTTATTGTGTTGGCGTACTCCACGATCGCAACCTGTCCCCAGAAAAAAGTCTGCGGCAAATCGACCCAGAGAAGCTAATTTATTCTTTTCAAGTTAATAGTATCGGTGCGGTATTGCTAGCCAAACATCTAATGCCTTTATTCAACAAGCGCGATCGCAGCATCTTTGCCAGTATCTCAGCTAAGGTTGGCAGTATCGGCGATAATCGTCTTGGCGGTTGGTATGGCTATCGAGCTTCCAAAGCCGCACTAAATATGTTTCTGAAGACTACCGCGATCGAATATAGTCGTAGATGTCCTAAAACTATTGTGGTGGCATTACATCCAGGTACTACGGATACCAGACTATCTCAACCCTTCCAGAAAAATGTTCCTCCAGGTAAACTTTTCTCCGTGGAATATACAATAACTCTTTTATCTCAGGTAATTTCAGGTCTAGAAATAAAAGATAGTGGGGAATTCTTTTCTTGGGATGGCACTAAGTTACCTTGGTAGGTAGCTAACTTTAATCTTGGCTTAAATTTTTGATTAGTTGAGGCGATCGCCAACTGTGCTTAACCAGCTTGGCTCACAAATGTAGATAATCTCAGTTTATCTAAGGTAATCACATCAATTGATTATTTAAAATTTGAGAGCTAAAAGTCTTTAATCCTTATTGAGAATAAGCAACGAGTTTACGTTTTTTCAAGCGTGCGATTTATTTATTGAGAATGCTGTATCATTAATTATGAGTATTATAGGGTTTTTATACTCAATTTTGCTCTTTTGCCTAGAAAATATTGGCTGTGAGCTTTACTATATTTATCTTGTAGAAAATTATCATAGCTGAGTTGAACTGCAAAATTAATCTTACTTAATATTTGCTTATTGACTAAGTATAATTACTTGGTTGACAAAATTGACGATAATGTAATTGAAAAATTTTTACTGCATCAAATTGTTGGCGCGATCGCTAGCAGTTGGTGACATGGATTAAATTTTTCTCTGATTAAAAATCAGTAGAATCGAACAAGATAAACATAGATGGCTGATTAGTTATCGATCTAAATGTGGAAGACCTTAAAAAGAACATTAGGTGGGTTTGGCACAATTGACGGTGCAACTTATCCATTTAAAGCCTTGATGACCTTTATTCAAAATCCCAGGTTAATTCAATATATTGTCATGCCAATTTTAGTTAATCTGGTCATGGCGATCGCGCTTTATAGCGGGTTGTTGTACTTTGGTTGGCAAATTGTGGATGGAGTACAAGGAGATGTGACTTTGTGGTTAAACGAATTAATTACTAATCTGCCTCAATGGTTAGGATTTCTTACCTATCTTGTTTCGGGTTTAATTGTAATTTTGCGTTTTTTGTTAGTTGTAATTCTCTTTATTGCCACGGGATTTTTATTAACTCAATTTGGCGTATTGCTCGGCGCACCTTGGTATGGTCAACTGTCAGAACAATTAGAACAATATCGTACTGGAAAAGTTGAACTGATTGAATTAAACATAGTTAGCGATTTGGGCAGAGCAATTTTATACGAACTAAAAAAGCTAGTTTTAATTGCCTTGGTAGGTATTCCTTTGTTACTAATCAATTTCTTTCCTGGAGTAGGAACAGTTGTTTCGAGCGTCGGTTCACTTGTCTTAACTACTACCATTGTCTGTCTAGACTTTCTCGATTCTTATTTAGAAAGAAGACGGTTAAAATTTCGCCAAAAGCTAGGCATTGTTTTCAGAAGTCTTCCTGCCAGCGGTAGCTTTGGCTTGGTATGTTTGGGGTTAATTAGTATTCCCTTGCTGAATCTAATAACTATTCCTTTATGTGTCGCCTCAGGAACATTATTCATCTGCGATCGCCAAATAAAATTATCAGGACGTTAATTAAGTGTAGCCACAAGATCATCGCACCATAACGATAACTAATAAAAATACCCCACCAGAGGGCAGAGTATTAAGATTCAACAAGTAACAAGAAGTTACTCAAAGTATTTGTACTATAGAACTATTTGGCTGGGCTTTCGCCTTCAATGTAAATAAACAAAAGAGCCATCGCAACGGCTGCACCCACTAAGCCGACAAGAGGAACCATCGCAACGGGTAGCCAGGAAGCTGCATAATCGCCAATCATATTTAATTTTCCTATTTTAAAATGAAGGTTGACATCATGGATATTACTGTGAACCCCAACCCAATTAGGTTTAGTTATAAAGATTCTTAACAAAAAGCGAACTTAAACCAAGTTAGAGTGATGCTATTTAAAGGATACGAAGCAAAACTCAAAATTAGGAGAAATCAAATTTTTATGAACGAATACAATGCGATTCAACCGCCAGGCGATCCTCAAATTGGCAATCTGGCAACTCCCCTTAATTCCTCGGATTTTAGCAAAACCTTGATTCGTAACTTACCTGCTTACCGCGATGGTTTAGCACCATTTCGCCGTGGCTTAGAAGTTGGTATGGCTCACGGATATTTGCTTTATGGGCCTTTTTTGGTATTAGGGCCATTACGTAACACCAACAGTGCTGATATTGCCGCTTTATTGTCTTCTATTGGTTTAGTAGCAATTTTGACCTTGTGTCTGTCTCTCTATGCCAGCGCGATGGGCGGTAAACCCACCGAAACAGTAACTACTGGCAGTGTTCCCCAAGCTTTCTCCACTAAAGAAGGCTGGAGTGAGTTTGGTAGTGGTTTCTTTATCGGTGGTGCAGGTGGAGCATTTTTTGCTTATTTCTTGCTTTCTACGGCTTATATTGGCGATGTTAGGTCGTTGATCCCTGGTCTTTAATCTGACAAATGTAAGATGATAAGATTTAAGACGATCTAAGATTTTTATTTAATCAACTGATCGATTAGAGCCTAGAGGTGACTCTGGGCTTTATTATTTAGATAAGTATTCAACAGATATATTGTTGATAGCTAGATATATTTTTAAAAGAAAATAAGTAGTTATTTGAGACTAACAATGACAAATCTCTTACCTCTAAAACAGGCAGGTTCGCGGTTAAAGAACCTAATAAAATCGACTTTATCCACTCTGTTATTGGTGGTTGCTATTGCCTCTATAGCAGCACCAGCGATCGCTACTGGACTATTCGATCTGCCCGATTTTGATGCCGACCAAGTTTGGGTGGTGGATACAGCAGATGCGATTAGTAATGTTAATCAAAGTAAACTGACCAAAACTTTTCAAGAATTAGCTAGTCAAACAGGTCAAGAAGTAAGGATGGTGGCAATTCGTCGCTTAGACTATGGAGAAACAGTAGATAGCCTAGCAGATACAATCTTTCAAGATTGGTATCCCAACGCTGAAGCTCAAGCTAACCAAACTTTATTAGTTCTAGATACCTTGACCAATAACGTAGCCATTCGTTCAGGAGATTCCGCCCAAGAATTAATTGGTGCAGAGGTAGCCCAAAGCTTAGTTGATGATACAGTAGGCTACAACATTCGCAACGGCAACAAATATAACCAGGCTTTTATTGATGCAGGCGATCGCTTAGTAGCAGTGCTTTCGGGACAGGAAGATCCAGGACCACCAGAAATGAATGATGAAATTCAAATTGAAGGTACATTTACCAAAGCTGAAGACACCGACGATGGTAGCGCAACTGTCTGGGTAATTGGTTTTTTAATTGTTGCCACCATAATTCCCATGGCTACTTATTACTGGTATGTTGGATTGGGTAACTAATCCTGAATATATTCTGTACCATTGATTAAAGCATACTCAGCCTTGGTAAACTCACGACCTAAATAGGCAGCGTGGTCTAACATCGTGATCGGACAGGGTTGAGGTTGTTCAATTACCTTAACGCATAGTTCTTTAGCCGTTCTACCTGTATAAAGCTTTTCTACGGTACGCTCTACTTTTTTGCCGCCGCAAGCAATCACTTCTCCCGTTTCTGGATTTACTGCCAAACCGCGATCGTTAATTATGTTGGTATAATGCTTGGCACAGATTAGTTTTGCCTCACGGTCTAAATAGATAATGTAGTATCCACCAGGATCGAGGGCAATAGGTCGTTTGGATAACTCATCGTCTATAACTTTTAAATGTTCAGTGTAGATAGTAGTCTGCATCAAAAATTTATCACGCTTAATTGATTTAATTAATCAACAATTATGATAGAACGTTCTAAAGATTAAATCATTTATTTTCTCGTATTCGAGCAATATGCTAGTAAGCATGAACTAGCTAAGTAATTATCTGGTGAACGGTACTCCGCCTTCCACGGTCAGAATGATGATTTGCTGAGTCACACAATGACCTGTAGAAATAGATATCTCGTTATAGGTTATGTCAACTTTTGCCTCTTTAGAGTCAGCTTTAAAACATTATTTTGGTCACGACACATTTCGCCCTGGACAAAAAAAAATTGTGGAAGCAGCCTTACAGAATAAAGATTTACTGACGATTATGCCCACTGGGGGCGGTAAATCTCTTTGCTTTCAATTGCCAGCTTTACTGAGAAAAGGTATAACTATTGTTGTCTCCCCGCTAATTGCTCTGATGCAGGATCAGGTTGATGCCTTGCAGGATAACGGCATTAAGGCAACCTATCTCAACAGTAGTCTTGAATACAACGAAAGAAGATCGCGCCAAATGGCAATTCTTAACAATCAGGTTAAGCTACTCTATGTTGCCCCTGAAAGACTCTTAAACGAAAGATTTGGCTTGTTTCTCAATCAAGTTCAAAACGATATCGGAATCAGCGCGATCGCCGTAGACGAGGCACACTGTGTATCCGAATGGGGGCATGACTTTCGCCCTGAGTATAGTAAATTAAAGCTAATCCGCCAACGCTACCCGCAGATCCCCCTCCAGGCACTTACTGCTACCGCTACTAAAAGGGTCAGACAAGATATAATTCAACAGCTTAATTTGCGATCGCCTAATGTTCACGTTGCCAGCTTTGATCGCAGTAATATTCATTACGAAATACAGCCTAAAGACCGTAATATATACCGTAAAATGCTGCGAGCAATCCGTAACGAATCGGGTGCAGGGATAGTTTATTGCTTGACTCGTAACCGTGTCGAGGAAATTGCCACCAGATTAAAGCATGATGGAATTAAAGCGCTACCCTATCATGCAGGATTATCAGATCGAGAGCGTAGCAGTAACCAAACCAGTTTTCTCCGCGATGATATTCAGGTAATTGTTGCCACCGTTGCCTTTGGGATGGGAATCAATAAACCTGACGTGCGCTTTGTATTTCATTACGATTTGCCCCGCAGTCTAGAAAGCTTTTATCAAGAATCAGGTAGGGCGGGTAGAGATGGCGAACCTTCTAAGTCAATTTTATTTTTTAGTCTGAGCGATCGCCAAAAAATTGAATTTCTGATTGATAAAAAGCCAGATCCTATCGAACAAAAGATTGCCAGGCAACAGTTAAGGCAGGTAATTGACTATGCTGACGGACATGATTGTCGTCGTCAGATTATCCTGCGCTATTTTGGCGAGAAACACCAAGGTAACTGCGGGAAATGTGATAATTGTCTCCATCCTAAACCGATTGAAGATTGGACAGAAGAAGCGCAAAAGTTTCTTTCCTGTGTGGCACGTTGTCAAGAGAAATTTGGCACTAATCACATCGTGGATGTTCTCATTGGTTCACGCAAACAAAAGATTTATCAATATGGGCATCATCTTTTGTCTACTTACGGTATTGGTAAGGGGAGAACTGCTGAGGAGTGGCGGATGCTAGGGCGAAGTCTGGTACATCAAGGCTTGGTCGGGCAAACAACTGATGGCTACCCCGTACTGAAACTTAATCGACGCAGCTGGGAAATTTTCCGCGGTCATCTTGCAGTGAAGATTGCGATAGATAAGCATCAAAGCAAAACCAACACAGCATATAATCCGCGTCGAGCCGAAGCAGAATTACTTTATGAAACATTGAGAAAGCTGCGTAAGCAAATTGCTGATCGCAACTCCCTTGCTCCATATATGATTTTTGCCGATTCCAGTCTTAAGTTGATGGCACAGGTACGCCCTAAAAATAAGCCTGATTTTGCCAATTTATCGGGAGTCAATGAATATAAAACACAACAGTACGGCGATCGCTTTATTTCGGCAATTTTAGAATTTAATGAACAGCATAAGTTACCTGTTAGCCTTCCTTCTAAAAGCCAGATGGTTACCCTGCAACTTCATCAACAGGGCTTAAGCATTGCTGAAATAGCCCAAAAGCGGGGTTTTGCTGTCGGCACAATCAATAGCCATTTAGCAGAACTAATTGAAATGAATCAGCCAGTCGCGCTGAATAAATTAGTCCCAGCCGATAAACAACAGGCAATCATTAATACGATCGAACAGTTAGGAGATAATATTCTTAAAACTATTAAGGAAAACTTAGGTGAAGACTATAGCTACAATGAGATTAGGCTAGTTAGAGGTTGGTGGCGCGTTCAAAGATAAGTAAGTGATGACCAGTTCATCTTAAATTATTTCCAATTAAAAAACGCCTGGAATAAATCCAGGCGTTTGATGTTTAATCATTTTGCCAACAAGTTTATATCCTAAAGTTTTACGCTACAGAGCATTAGCACCAGCAACTACCTCAGAAAGTTCTTGAGTAATTGCTGCTTGTCTGGCTTTGTTATAGGACAAAGTTAAAGCACCTATTAGGTCAGTTGCATTTTCACTCGCATTGTTCATCGCCGTCATTCTGGCTGCAAGTTCACTAGCTGCTGATTCTTGTAAAGAACGCAGGATTTGGTTGTTGAGATACAAAGGCAATAAAGCATCTAAGATTTGTACAGGATCTTGTTCAAAAATTGTATCTTTCGGATATGTTTCGACTTGTGAGGTGACACTGGTTCTTTCTACGCCAAATTCGCCACCTTTACTAGTGAGGCGAAAGATTTCATCATCTTTTACGGCTAAGCTATCTGTTGTTAGCGGTAATAGAGTCTGAATCACGGGTTTTGAGGCAATTAAAGAAACAAACTTAGTATAAATAAGCTCTACCTTGTCCACTTCTTCTGCTAAGAACAGAGATAATAATTCCTCGCCAATCTCGGCTGCTTCGGCTGCGGTAGGAATTTGCTCTAGTCCGACAAAAGTCTTTTCAGTAGAAGCATTGCGATTACCAAAATATTGCTTTGCTTTGCGCCCAATTAAGACATAAGTATATCCAATACCCTGCGCCTCTAACTCCTTGGCTCTAGTTTCGGCCCTGCGAATTATGTTGGCGTTATAACCACCACATAAACCGCGATCGCCACTAACGACCAACAGGGCAACCTTTTTAATCTCTCTTTGTTGAAACAGAGGTAGATCGATATCTTCAAACTGTAGTTTGCCTTGAATATTATAAAGAACCTGTGCCAAACTATCGGCAAAAGGGCGAGTAGAGTTTACCTGTTCTTGGGCGCGACGAACTTTGGCAGCCGCCACCAAGCGCATTGCTTCTGTGATTTTTTTAGTATTTTTTACTGATGCGATGCGATCGCGAATCGCTTTTAAATTAGCCATATATATGTAAAAGAATGAAGAATTTGTAAAGGATGAAGGATGAACCAAGTAAAGAATCTGTATTTCCCCTAATTCATTTTTCTGATTACCTTTACCCTTTACCCTAAAAGCTAGGCTGTTGCCATGAAAGACTGTTTAAATTCGTTAATGCCTTCTTTGAGTAAGCTTTCTGCTTCATCGGTTAGTTTTTTCTCTGAAGCAATAATTTCTCCGTACTTAGCTTTGCTGTTACCAAGATATTCTTGTAATCCTTGAGCAAATTCACTTGCTTTATCTACAGGAATATCATCTAAATAGCCATTCAAACCAGCGTATACTTTTGCTACCTGCTCTGCTACTGACAAAGGAGAACCTTGAGCTTGTTTGAGGATCTGACGTAAACGTTGACCTCTTGCTAGCTGGTTTTGAGTCGCTGCATCTAAGTCTGAAGCAAACTGAGCAAACGCCTCTAATTCAGCAAATTGGGCTAGTTCTAGCTTGAGTTTACCTGCCACCTGCTTCATGGCTTTAGTTTGAGCAGCAGAGCCTACACGAGATACGGAGATTCCAGCGTTGATTGCCGGGCGGAACCCAGCGTTGAACAAATCAGAAGACAAGAAGATTTGCCCGTCGGTAATTGAAATGACGTTGGTAGGAATATAGGCCGATACGTCACCAGCTTGGGTTTCAATGATTGGTAGGGCAGTCATGCTTCCACCGCCCAACTTATCGCTCAGTTTGGCAGCACGCTCTAGTAGACGAGAGTGAAGATAAAATACGTCTCCTGGATATGCTTCGCGACCTGGTGGACGACGCAGCAGCAAGGACATTTGACGGTATGCTTGAGCCTGTTTGGTCAAATCATCATAAACAATCAGAGTTGCCTTGCCTTGATACATAAAGTATTCAGCGATCGCAGCACCTGTGTAGGGAGCAAGATACTGTAAAGTAGCAGGGTCGTTGGCATTAGCAGCTACAACGACGGTGTAAGCCATTGCACCCTTTTCTTCTAAGGTCTTAACTACTTGTGCCACTGTAGAAGCTTTTTGTCCCACTGCCACATAGACGCAAATTACGTCTTCCCCTTGCTGGTTAATGATCGTATCTACAGCTACGGCAGTTTTTCCTGTCTGTCTGTCACCGATTATCAACTCGCGCTGACCACGACCCACAGGAATCATGGCGTCAATTGCGGTAATTCCCGTTTGCATTGGTTCACAGACCGACTTGCGGGCAATAATTCCTGGTGCCATTGATTCAATTAGGCGAGTTTGATCAGTGTTGATATCGCCTTTGCCATCTAGAGGACGAGCTAAAGAGTCAACGACTCTACCAATCAAAGCTTCTCCTACAGGAATAGAGGCGATTTTGCTAGTTGCTTTAACGCTACTACCTTCCTGGATACCAAAACCGTCACCCATAAGTACAGCACCGACGTTGTCTTCTTCTAAGTTGAGGGCAATACCAACAGTACCGTCTTCAAACTCTAAAAGTTCCCCTGCCATTGCCTGTTCTAGACCGTAAATACGAGCAATGCCGTCACCTACCTGAAGCACTGTACCTACATTGGATACTTGAACATCTTGCTCGTATGATTCGATCTGCTGCTTAATAATGCTGCTAATTTCGTCTGGTCTGATGCTAACCATAGCTATAAATAATTAATTTTGCTTGTACTTACAATGTTATCGAGTTACTTACTGATTAAGGCTGACGCCAATGCGACGCAACTGTCCGCGAAGACTGGCATCAATTACTTTTGAACCCACTTTGATGATTACTCCACCAATTAAATTGGAGTCAACGCTTGTTTTTAACTCCACATCACGAGCTTCAACAATTTCTGTTACTTTCTTAACGATATTGTCTTTTTGCTCATCGCTTAATTCTTGGGCAGAAGTTACCTCTGCCAATACTGTTTGATTTAACTTCCGCAATAAGTTAAGATACTGCTCAATAATTGGCTCGAGAAAGATAATTCTTCTCTTGTCAACCAATAGCATGATAAAGTTCATTAGATAAGGGTTAGCATCACCCATTACCTGCTTTAATACCGCCTTTTTATCCTCATTTTTGATTACTGGATTTAAGACAAAATCCTTAAATTCTTTAGACTCGGATAATAAAGATTCCAGATCGCGAAAAGTTTCACCAAAGCGTTGGCTAAGATCTTCCTGCTGTGCTAGAGACATTAATGCCTGAGCATAGGGGTCGCCGATTTCTCTACTGACTAAAGTTCCAGCCATATTTCCTACTCTCCTATTTTAGCGATACTACGGTCAATTAATTGACGCTGTTTATCGTCATTGAGCATCTCACCCATGCGGGACTCTACTCGTTCCAGTGCCATTTCTACAACCTTTGCTTTGAGTTGTGCGATCGCTCGATCTTGTTCCGAGTTCAGATCGGCATCGGCAGTCGCTTTAAGCCTTTCTACTTCTTTTTGCCCTTTAACTAAAACCGCTTCCCTAGCCTTCTCGGCATTTGCCTCAGCTTCAGAGCGAATTTTAACCGCATTTTCTTGTGCTTCTTTTAAATTTTTTTGTGCTACCGCTAAGGCATCTTTCGATTCTTGAGCGCGAGCTTCGGCTGATTTTATTTCTGCTTCTATTTTGGCGCGTCTTTCGCTAAGGATATTGCCTACTACCTTGCCTCCATAGACAATAAGTAGCACAAAAATAATGCCCAAATTGATTAGATTGGTTTCAATAATGTCAAAGTTGAATCCAAAACCACTCTTGGCTCCCGCTTCCGCGTTAAGAAGGAAAAAAGTTCCCATTATCTTTACTTCTTATCCGTATTTTAAGGTTATGTTGATTTTTCTGGAGTAGGAATTTTGGGTGATATTATCTTTACCCCTACACTCGATCTCGAAAGGTATATCTAGTTAACTTAGCCGACTAATTCTGCTCCTAATAGCTTTTCTAAAATTTGGTTACTCAGAGAATCTACCTGTTGCTCTAAAGATTTCATTGCTTCAGCTTTTTGAGCTTCAATCTCATCGGCAGCCTTTTGTTTTTGAGCAGCTACTTCTTGCTGCGCTGCTTGAATTTTCGTCGCAGAAATTTTTTCAGCTTCGGCTTTTGCTTTGGCAATAATGTCCTGAGACTGACGACGAACATCTCTCAACTCTTTCTCGTACTGTGCTGCCAGCATTTCTGACTTTTCTTTTAGTTCGCGAGCATCTTTTAGGCTATTGCGAACATAGTCACTTCGCTGGTCTATGGCTTTACCTAAAGGCTTATAAAACAGTGAATTTAACACTGCCATCAGTATTAAAAACTGAAGTGCCATTAAAGGCAGAGTCGCGTTAATATCAAACAGACCCCCTTCAGTTGTTGTTTCGGCAGCTGCCTCTGCTGCTAAGAAAATAGTCCAATATGTCATTATTTTTTAACCCTATTTTTTCCATTTACATTAGTATCTAGATACTAATTAGGTAATCTAAGCTACCAAGGTTTTTTGGCTATAAATATATGATTGAAATGCCCGAATCTCAATCACTTTGAGTTCGGGCAGCGCGGAATTTCTTAAGAGAAGGGGTTGGCGAATAACAAAACGAGAGATACTACCAAACCATAAATAGTTAGGGCTTCCATAAACGCCAAACTAAGTAGTAAAGTACCGCGAATTTTACCTTCTGCTTCAGGCTGGCGAGCAATACCTTCTACAGCTTGACCAGCAGCATTACCCTGACCAATACCAGGGCCAATTGCGCCAAGACCTACAGCCAGAGCAGCAGCGATAACAGAAGCAGCAGCAACGATGGGTTCCATGATTTTTTCCTTTAAACTAGTTGTGAGTTAATATAGCGTGGCTTTTGAAGCAATAGCTTATGGGAATTTTGATGCGGTTTAACCATAAAAACCCCAAGACAGCTTTGCTCAGGTGAGAAAGTGCGCCTACAGGCAAAGCACGGTTCACCAATGCATAAACGATCAGTTTTTTAGCGATCGCCAAGAACTCTTGCAAGAAGCTCGCGATCAATTGGGTAACGATCAACCCAAGATTTGAACACGAAAACCTAGATATCTTTATGATATGGGCTATTCGTGATGTTCCTCCAAAGCTTCTCCAATATAGGCAGCAGCTAAAGTGGCAAAAATAAGCGCTTGAATCGCGCTCAAAAATAATCCCAAGACCATCAAGGGCAGAGGTACGAAAAGAGGAACTAACAGTACCAATACTGCTACTACTAATTCATCTGCCAAGATGTTTCCGAATAAACGAAAGCTGAGGGACAAAGGTTTAGTAAAATCTTCTAAAACCTTAAATGGTGCAAGAATTGGCGTTGGCTCTAGATATCCGGCAAAGTAGCCCAGACCTTTCTTTCTAATTCCTGCATAAAAGTATGCAGCCGAAGTAAGTAAAGCCAAAGCAACCGTAGTGTTGATATCGTTGGTTGGAGCGGCTAGTTCACTATCAGGAATCTGAATTAATTTCCAAGGAACTAATGCCCCAGACCAGTTGGACACGAAAATGAACAAAAACAAAGTGCCAACAAAAGGCACCCAGTCACGATATTCTTTTTCGCCGATCTGGTCTTTTGCCAAACCTCTAATAAAATCCAGGACATACTCCATAAAATTTTGCATTCCGCTGGGTATTCTCTGGATATTTCTTGAGCCTAACAAGGCGGCAATTACTAAGATAGCAATTACGAACCATGAAGCTAGAAAAACTTGACCATGTAGTTTTAAACCGCCTATTTCCCAGTAAAAATGCTTACCTACTTCTAATGAAGCGAGGGGAAATGGGGCAAGAGAATTAAAATTATTTAAAATTTCCATGATTGCGATGTTTTCCCCAGATATCGAGCGTTACATCCTAATTACTGGCTTTATTTTGACTACCGCATCAAGCTATTTGTTAGCTGGCATGAGGGTTGATTGCAGCACATAGATAATGATTGCAGCTTTATAAGTCAAAAATCCCAAAAAAATAGGTATGATTTGCAGTTGTTGCAGTTGAGTAGCAACTATGATGACTCCAGCTAGTAATGCCAATCGAGTTGAACCGACACCTTTTTTAGAAGCGCCTATTCTTTCAACTTCTCTCGCTAACATTCCCAAATAAACTACGCCCACACAAGCACCTAATAAATAATTAAGAGCTGTATTGAGAGAATAAACTATCCAGACAGACCCAAAAATAATCGCCGTAATTACTAGAGTAACCAACAATAAGTTTTGCTTAAGTTGATAATACTCTTCCATCGAATTTGTCGATGTATTAGGAGACTCGGTTAAATTTTGGTTTCCATCTGTTGTTGACGTTGATTCAAGTTGGTTGCTAGTCAAGGTTTGCTTTTTTTTTACTCAACTTTGGCTTACGCTGAACAGTTGCCTGAAGCCACAGCATTTTATTGGTAGTCCTGAGATTTCTGGGGGAAAAAATATCTAGAAGCATAATACTTCTTTGATTAGACCTCCAGACAATCATTTAGACTGCCAACATACCGTTACCCTAGTCCAGACAAGAAAAATCATATCACGCTCAAGCAACAATTATTAAAAATTTCTAAATCAACCTGTGGTGGAAGACTTAACGATAGTTGTCATGCAAAAGAATGGCTTGATTGTTGTCAAATTAATGATTTTTTTCAGGTGGTGAACTGAGGATAACTAACTGCTGTTTAAAGAGCGATCGCACTCTGGCTAAATCCAAGGGACAATTACTTAAAATATTGCCGACATTAGCTTGTTTTGCTGGGTTTTGACCGCAAGCCAGCATAAACTGATACTCCTCGTCTGATAAGTCAACCATTTGATATTCAAAATTGAGGAAGTTTTGACTAGGAAAGCCTTGCATACAGGGATTAAGTTCGGGAATTGCTAACTCCAGCAATTTGTCATCAGACCAATCTTGCTGGCTTAAAGGCGGTTTTGCTAAAAAGAATTCATAATGAGTCAAATTAGGATCGAGTAACTCTATTAAACGATATAATTCGCGATCGCTCAATGTTTCAGCTCTTTTGATTAGTTCAGGCGATTTCCCCACTAGCCTATCCAACTGCCAATATCCAGGATTAGAAAATCCCACAAAATCTAAGCCTGAAGCATCAATTAAATCAAACAGCGTCTCGATGTTATAGTCAATTTCCTGGGGATGAACATACATATCGGCAAAAGATTCATCACGATGATTTTCTAATGACCAGAGCTTTTTATCTTGTTGCAAAATACGATTATTTTCAGGAAGATTAGCAAAAATTTCCCGCCCAACTTTTACGCCATCGCGATAGTCCCCCCGTTGATCTCCTTGAAGCAAGGCGATCGCTTTTTGCATTAAACTAATTTCCCAACGTCCTAATTCAGCATAAACAAAGATGTGAAAAATGCCTCCTGGCTTTAATTTTTGCGCTAAAGCCTGGATCCCTTTTTCTGGTTCAGGTAAATGGTGCAGTACGCCGACGCTATTAATAAAATCAAACTCTCCTTCTAGCTGAGTTGCTTCCTCTAGCCTGAGATTTAAAAACTTAACTGATTTAGCGTGTTTAGCAATTACTCCCGAACGATGACAACGTTTTTCGGCAACTTCTAAAGCTTTCTCGCTAATATCGATCGCCGTCACTTCTGCTTCTGGATTAAGGTGAATTAAGTAATCCGTACTCGAACCTGTACCGCAGCCTGCGTCTAAAATGCGAATATCTTCGGTTGCGGGCTTCATTCCCGTACAAAAACTATATGCCGAGATCCAATTCCACCGCCAGTTATAGCCAGGAGGTTCCAGATCGGACAAAGGATCGGGAGGGAAAGGATAGGTGTTGTATAAATTGGCAACGGCTTGGTTAATCGCTTGTGAATTAGACATCAAATAACTTATTTTTTATAGTGTTAAACTAAAGTAAATACAATGTAATTACTCAAAGTGTCATCAATTGAGGTTAACCAAGATTGAGATAATCTTAAGGCGATCGCTGCTGCATCTTCTAACTTAGCTTCACGAATATTCATCTTATATCAAGTCCGCTTAAGCGCTTCTAATAAAATCTTTGCGCCTCTGCGTCTTTGCGAGAGCTTTAATTAAAACAAGAATGAGCAATAATTTAGCCTTGAACAGCGATTAATCCACGACTACGGTTTGATGTCTGATTGAGAGAATTAATTCCCTTCCATAATTTTTCAGTACGAACCCAGACTGGGGAATATCTATAAGCAGCAACATCTAAGATTAAAAAGCGATCGGACGCGAAGCTAATCTTTTAGGGCTTTGATGATGATATGCTGCAATTGGTGAAATGTGACCACCTCCAATTTGATTTAAGGAAGGGTGTCGATAATTGGCTAAAACTAGGTCATGAGGATTCTTTAAGTTTTTTTGAGCTAGAGAACGAAATTGCTCAATGTCGATATCGGCAGCCTAAATTAGTTTCGTCTTTAGTTGATTAGCTTGCAAAATACCATTGAGTTGAGCTAGCGTCATGCCGCCAAAAGTAACTTTTAGAGGGTGAATAACTTTACGAGTTTCATTATTAAAGATACTGGTTTGAGTAACTAGAGGTTGAGAATTAGGTAAAGAATTTACGGCAAACACTGAACTTGCTACTCCCTAAGATTCTGAGCCTAATAATTAATTCTGGTGAGCCTATAAAATGTTTTAGGCTAACAATGGCTGTTTAGAACTTTAAAAATTCATGCTGATTGTGATTTGTGGCGTAACTGCTAGTGGTAAGTCGGGGTTGGCATTAGAAATTGCCCAGCGTTTAAATTCAGTCATTATTAGTGCCGACTCTCGCCAAATATATCGGGAATTTAATATCGGTACGGCAAAACCAACCGTGGCAGAACAAAAGTTAGTTCCTCATTATCAAATAGATATTTGTGACCCAACAGAAGTATTAACCCTGGCAGAATATCAGCAGCAGACACAGCAATTAATTGCTAACTACAAATCGAGTATTCCTTTGCTAGTTGGTGGCACAGGACTATATTTAGACTCGATTACCAAAGGTTTGAAAATTCCGCGAGTATCTCCTCAACCAGAATTGCGATCGCAACTATCTTCTTTGGGACAAGCTCAAATTTACCCTTGGTTAGTTCAGGTAGATTCGATTGCAGCACGAAAAATTCATCCTAACGATCAATTTAGAACCCTAAGAGCGCTAGAAGTGTTTTATGCCACAGGAACACCCATTTCTGCCCAACAGGGTGAAAATCCGCCCAATTATCCTATTTTACAAATTGGCTTAGATTGCGAGGTTGCCAGCTTAGACCAGCGTATAGCTACTCGTGCCAAACAAATGATTAAGCTAGGACTAGTGGAGGAAGTAGCGTATCTTTGCCAAAAGTATGGCGAACAGCTACCGCTGTTGAATACCCTGGGATACGCCGAAATTAAACAATATTTGGCTGGGGAGTTGAATTTAGAACAGGCGATCGCCCAAATTGTAACTCATACTCGGCAATTTGCTAAACGGCAACGCACTTGGTTTAAGAAGAATCAGCAAATTAATTGGTTTGATAATACTAGTCCCGATTTAGTAGAGCAAGTTTGGCAGAGAATCAAAGATTTTATCGCCGCTACGGCTACTTATCGGGCGATTTAAGCTATATATTGCTAGATAAGCTTAATTTATCCCAATTCAAGCCCAAAAAAAAGCTGGGTTTGTTATTTTACCCAACTTTAATGCGATTAATAATATATTCCTGTTGAACAATTATTAAAAGCTATTAAAATCCTAATTAGCAGGATAGCAAACGCCAACTCCACCTAAACCACAGTAACCATTTGGCACTTTACTGAGATACTGCTGATGATAATCTTCAGCGTAATAAAATTCTGGAGCATCAATAATTTCGGTAGTGATTGGGTCATAACCAGCTTTACTTAACTCTTGCTGATAAGCTGCCAAAGAAGCTTCTGCCAATTGTTTTTGCTCTGGGGTATAAGTATAAATACCAGAGCGGTATTGAGTACCGCGATCATTACCCTGACGCATTCCTTGAGTAGGATTATGGCTCTCCCAAAATACTTTTAATAATTCTTCGTAACTAATTTTCTGAGGATCATAAACAACTAACACAACTTCGTTATGTCCTGTCATACCAGAGCAAACTTCTTGGTAGGTAGGGTTAGGAGTATGACCTGCCGCATAGCCAGCTGCGGTAGTATATACCCCTTCCTGCTGCCAAAATTTTCTTTCTGCACCCCAAAAGCAACCTAACCCAAAAACTGCCTGTTCCATATTTTCAGGAAAAGGTGGCTGAAGCGGGTTACCGTTAACATGATGCTTTTCTGGTACGGGCATAGCTTGATCTCGCCCTGGTAATGCTTCTTGAGGAGAAGGAATTGTGGCTGATTTGCCTAAACCGAATAGTCCCATAAAAATTCTTACTTTAGCCTTTATTAATTTTTTTTACACTACTCTTATCATACGAACAATGGTTAAACTTGGAAATTCGGCTAACCCTACCTTCCTAAGGGAATTGAGATCTTGAGATCCTTAAATTTCACAGAACACCATTGAAGCTTGATTGTTGTTTCTTATTTACTTACGATACTATAGCCAAGAGTGCGACTAGATCCATATTAGCTAGCCATTGAATCAAGTTTAGTTAGGAAAGATTTATGAAAATTTTAGTAGTAGAAGATGATGAGCGGATCAGTGATGCAGTGGTAGAGTATCTTAGCGATCTGCATTATGCTGTCGAGGCGGTTTATGATGGTCAGAGTGCTTGGGATTTGATAGATGTATTCACTTACGATCTGGTGCTACTTGATGTCATGTTGCCCGAAATGGATGGGATTACTCTCTGCCAAAAGCTACGTAAAAAAGGCTTCGATCTTCCTATTTTGATGTTGACTGCTAAAGATACTTTGGAAAACAAAATTGAAGGGTTAGATGCAGGTGCAGATGACTATTTAGTCAAGCCTTTTGAATTAGATGAATTATCGGCTCGAATCCGCGCCTTGTTACGTCGGGGAACAAGTAGCTTGCCTCCTGTTTTAACCTGGGAAAAACTATGTCTTAACCCAAGTAGTTGTGAAGTCTTTTATCAAGATACGCTTTTGCCTCTAAGTCCTAAAGAATACAAATTACTAGAATTTTTCTTGCGCAATGGTCGTCGCGTGTTTAGTCGCGCTCAAATTTTGGAACATCTTTGGTCCTTTGAGCAAGTACCAGAAGAAGCAACCGTCAAAGCCCATATCAGAGGTTTAAGACAAAAATTAGAAGCTGCTGGCGCACCTCACGACTTAGTTGAGACTGTTTATGGTTTGGGATACCGTCTGAAAGAAGAACCTCAACAGGTAAAATAATGCATCAAGACTTGCGCTCGCGTCTGCTACTGTACTATTTGATAGTCATGGCAGCTATCTTAAGTATTTTTGGCACAGGAGTTTATGTTGTATTTCGGCGCAATCTCTATCAACAACTCGACAAAAAATTATTAACTTTGGCTCAATCAGCTACACCTTCTTTTACGGCAGTACAAGATCTTGGTAGCAAGTATCTTAATCAGGTGGAAGAAGTTCCCTGGCGGGATATTTTTAACCGCGATCAACAAAGCCTAGAATGGTTTAACGAAAAAGGAGAGTTGCTGGGCAGAAAAGGAACAATTGTGCTAGATGTTCCTCCAGAAGTAGGTACGGCATTTATTCAGCATCCTGATACAGAAAAAGTATTTCGGACTCATACTCTTTCGATGTTTATTCGGCGAAATAATGAAGCAGGCCCCCCTACTTTGGTTGGTTTTATCAGAGCAACTCAATCTAGCGAAGAAATAGAGGAAGCAGAAGAGCAGTTATTCGCAATTTTAATTATTGGCGGAATGCTCACTCTAATTTTGATTGGGTTAGGTGGGTTTTGGCTAACGCGAAAAGCAATTCAACCAATTGAAGCCAGTTTTTTACAGCTCAAACAGTTTACTGCCGATGCCTCCCATGAGTTGCGCAGCCCCCTAACGGCGATTAAAGCTTCTGTAGATATTATGCGTACCCATCCAGAGCGAGTCCATCCCAAAGATGCTAAAAAACTAGAGGCGATCGCTGGTGCTACACTACAGATGAATGAAATGTTAGGCGACTTGTTGTTTTTAGCCCGCGCTGATGCAGATTCAGAACTACCGGTAAACGCTCGCAAATTAACTCCAGTCTTTCTCAATCAAATTCTCCAAAACTGCTTTGTCCTCTTAGAACCTTTGGCTAATGATAAAAAAATCGTGTTTCAGTCAAAATTTCGAGATGAAATACGTGTATTAGGCGATGTAGCACAACTTTCTCGACTTTTCTCTAACCTGTTGGAAAATGCCCTGCAATATACCCCAGATGAAGGTCGAGTCAGTTTAGATTTATATCGGCAAAATCGCTTTGCCGTAATCAGCGTACGCGATACAGGTATAGGTATTGCGCCAGACCAAATTTCCCGGGTTTTTGATCGCTTTTGGCGCGCCACCAAAGCTCGTTCTCGTCGAGAGGGTGGGACAGGTTTAGGTTTAGCGATTTCAGCGGCGATCGCCAAACGTCATGGTGGCAGAATTTCTGTCACTAGTGAACTTAATATCGGTAGCTGTTTTTTGGTACGTATCCCTATTTTTGTCCATAAAAAAACGCCAATGACAAAAGTTTAGACTAAACTATTTATCCTGGAATCAGAGCAGGAAAATACTGAGCAACAGAGGTATAGTCATTTCTTTATAGAAACCAGATGAATTTTATTAGTTGTCAAAGTTACTAAAAGTCCCCTGACTTCTGACTTCTGACTTCTGACTTCTGACTTCTGACTTCTGACTTCT
>JAIMKV010000053.1 GCA_020692205.1 Myxosarcina sp. GA_180221_E-2-1-MAG-40_15 | reverse complement strand
ATTTAGTACCTGAATTCTTACATATTTGGAATAAATCTTTTGGTGAAAGTATCCTCATCGATGGAGAATATAAAGTTTTGGAGCGAAAAAACAGATATGCCAATTTTGACGAGTTTTTAGAGAGACATCCAAACTGCTGTGAGATCGATCCAGGTGGTCCATATGATATGGATGCGCCTTTCTTTATAAATAGAATCACAGGTCACGATTCTGGCACGGTAATTCGTTTTAAGTTCAATGAGGAATTTATCGATCCAGACGGTAATATCTTCGCTGAAGAAGTTCAAATTTTAGATAGATTGCAAAACTGCGGTGAATCGCTTTGGTAGTCTCATATTACAAATTTATTTATAACATTTATTCTTAGAAAAAATACGAAATAACTTAAACTATGTCTTTAGCACAAGAAATAACTAACCTATATCTATATGGTCAAAACACAACTCCCTCCGACCTTTCGGATGAGAGTTTAATAAGACCTAGTTCAATATGATATAGATTTGTTAAATGGTATTGAAAAAGCTGTATTTGCTGATAGGACAGTAGACTTGAGATCGGGACAAGACATTGCTTTTGTTATCGATACTACTGGAAGTATGGGCGATGATATTGCTGCGGTCAAAGCTCGTGCCAACGATATTATTAACGCAATATTCAATAATGCTCTAAATTCTCGTATTGCAGTGGTAGGTTATAACGATCCTAGCACCAATACTTATCTTTCCTTCACCAACCAACCAAATATAGAAGATCGTAAAAGTGCAGCCCGCAATGCAATCAACAGTGTTTCCACTGGTGGCGGTGGTGACTTTCCTGAAGCCGTAAATGCGGGGTTAATTCGTGCTTTAAACGGTGGTGCTGGTGAATGGCGTTCTGAAGCTAGTGCCAGAAGAATTATTTTGTTTGGCGATGCACCTCCCAAAGACACAGCACTTCGCTCGCAGGTATTAAGTCTAGCTGCAAATGTCGGTGTTTCAACTCCCACTAGTCCTTCGACTTTTGCTAGTGCATCTGCTTTTAGTTTCGCTCCACTATCAATTGTGGGAGATATTAAAACCAGTAGAGTCAACGAAGGTTTAGCTATGACTACTTTCGCCATCGAAACCTTAGATGCCGACGGGTCTACAATAACAGTTGCAGTAGAAATCTTTACAATTTTAATTGGCAACGATCCTACAACACGCGCTGATTTTGAAAGTTTGGCAACGGCTACGGGCGGTAAAGCCTTTGCAGCAGCTAATGCTTCAGAGGTAGTTGATGCACTAATTAAGGCAATTGAAACACCTACAATAGTTAATAATCCTCCTCTTGCTGTCAAAGATACCTTTGTTACAGATGAAGATATTTCTCTGACTTTAGATGTTTTAATCAATGACAGCGATCTTGATGGAGATGTTTTAACTATCTCAGAAATCAACGGGATTACTGCCGAAGTAGGAACTGAACTTACTTTAGACTCTGGTGCATTATTGACTCTTAATAGTGATGGAACTTTAAGCTACAATCCTGGTGCTGCATTTGCCTACCTCAATGGTGGAGAAACAAACACTGATAGCTTTAATTACACGATTGAGGATGGTAAAAAAGGTATAGCTACCACTACGGTCACTGTTAACATCAATGGTATTGATGATGCAGTTAATCTTCAAGGCACTAAAAAAGACGATCATCTTATCGGTGGTAATAATCACGATTATCTCGATGGAGACAAAGGTAGAGATTTCTTAGAAGGTGGTGCTAGAAACGATACTTTATATGGCGGGAACAACAATGATACTCTGCATGGTGATGAAGGTAACGATTATCTCGACGGTGGCAAAGACAAAGATTATTTATCTGGCGGACTAGGTGATGACACATTGATTGGAGGTCACGGCGAAGACACTTTATACGGTGGTGAAGGTAACGATGTTCTTAATGGCGGTAAGGACAAAGATGTTTTTGTACTGATGTCAGAAGGAATGACCGATACTATCGAAGATTTTGAGAATAAGAAAGATTCTCTTGGCCTGAGCAATGGTTTAACTTTTGAACAATTAACTATTGGACAAGCCGATAATAACACTGTAATTAGCATTACCGATAGTGGCGAAATCTTAGCTATTCTCACTGATATTGATTCAAGTTTGATTGATTCAAAAGATTTTACTTATAAATTCTAGTTATTAACTTAGATTAACTTGTAAGATACCTCTGACTATATTCAAGTCAACTGTTATTTAATGACAATTGACTTGGATTATTTTTTTGCTGCCAACTAAGAGTAATTCGTTTGCTATTTACCCTATTCCCAGTCTCTAAGCCTTGAGCTTCTACCGACGAGGAGAGCGATAAAAAGGTTTCTTAACGACGGTAGCGGGGTAGGTTTTACCACGAATTTCGACTTCCAAAGCCTGTCCTGCTTTACTCAAGGACTTGGGAACATAAGCTAGAGCGATCGCTTTTCCGACAGTCGGCGATAAAGTACCGCTGGTAATCTCTCCTACTGCTTCTTGACCAAACATTACTCGATAGCCATGACGAGCGATATATCGCCCTGACATTTCTAATCCGACAAGACGACGTTTAACTCCTGCTGCTTTCTGCTTTTCTAGCACCGAACGTCCGATAAAATCTCCTTTGTCTTGGAGATGTACTACCCATCCTAACCCTGCTTCCAAAGGGGTAATTTCGTCATCAATTTCTTGCCCGTACAGGCTCATTGCTGCTTCTAAACGCAGGGTGTCTCTAGCTCCCAGTCCACAAGGTGTAACTCCAGCTTCCAGCAAAGATTGCCATAGCTGCTTGGCTGCTTCAGGTTCAAGCATAATTTCAAAGCCATTTTCTCCCGTATAGCCTGTCCGAGCAATAAATGCGGTTGAACCTTGAATGCTTAAGGCTTGATGAGTGAACGGCATCATGTTGCTAATCTCTTCGGCAACCAAACTCTGTAAAATCTTTGTCGCTTTTGGTCCTTGAAGGGCAATTAAGGCTTGTTTTTGCGAAATGTCTGTCATTAGCACCGAACTATTTTCTAAGTGGCTGACAATCCATTCTCGGTCTTTATCGGTTGTACCTGCATTGACAATGACAATCGCTTGCTGTTTGCTTTCTTTTACACCTTGGTAATAAAAAATAATGTCATCGATAATTCCTCCTTGAGCATTCAGCAATACTGTATACATAGCTTGACCAGGTTGGAGACGGCTCAAGTCTGAAGGAACTAAAGTTTGCCAAGCATCAATTAAACTATCTCCCGCAAAGGTAAATTTGCCCATGTGAGATATGTCAAACATTCCTGCCTCAGAACGTACTGCTTGATGCTCCAGTTTCAGCCCAGAAAACTGTACTGGCATTTCCCAACCAGAAAAAGCCGTAAATCTTGCCTTTTGTTGCTTAGCAAGTTCATATAGGGGAGTCCGTAAAAGATTAGATAATTGGTCTGCCATATATTTAGTTCAGAATATGCAAATTAAAGATTTATAACTAATAACTTAGCGCGACTCAGTGAAGCAACGTGGATTTTCCCAAAGCTGTTCCCCTCACGTTGAAGAGCCTGAAAGCTAATTACCAGAGAGAAAACAAATTATGGTAGGTATTCGGGTATGATTTAATAATCACGTAATATTTGTTTCAATAAATTTTAGTTCGTTCACGCTTTACTATTGAGTAACGTGGACTACGACCAATAACTTTTTCTGTTGCTGGGTTTAATTTTGAAACAAGAATACTCGTTAATATTTTTGTCAATTTATTTAGATTTATCAGGAGAAAACTACCATGGCCACTCTCAAAATTGCTGTTTATATCACCGTATTTTTCTTTATCGGATTATTTATCTTCGGTTTTTTATCCAGCGATCCTTCTCGTAATCCTGGTCGTAGCGACTCAGAATAACTTTTTGCTGGTTAAACCTACTTCAATAAATTTTATGTAAAGGGCTGTTTAAACAGCCCCTTTTTCTGTGATGGCTAAGCTTGAAAATGCAGCTCTCAGCTAAATTAGCGAAAATATAATCGACATGATCGACGTTAATTTAAAAAGTATGAGTAATACTGAGCAATTTTGGTATGTGATCCAACAAGCAGACGGAACTTGTCAGGTTAAGAACTTTGACAGCAAACAAGCCAAAACCCCAGGACAAGAACAATGGGGTTCATATAATAGTGAACAGTCAGCGATCGCCAAAAAGATTGGTTTAATTCGAGCAGGAAAATGTCAACCCCAGTAATTAGTAATCAAGCAATCAATTGAGATAAACGTTAATACTAGTTACGGATAAAATTACGGTGTGAATAATGTTGAAAGCAATCTTGTTTGATTTGGACGGTACATTGGCGGATACAGATTCAATTCACTTTGCTGTTTGGCAGGATATTTTGGTTCGGTTCGATCTCGACATTGATCGCGCTTTTTATCGACGACGAATCTCTGGTAGAACCAATTCTAAAATTATCAAAGATATTCTACCCCAACTATCCTTAGAAGAAGCCTGGAAACTGGCGACTGAGAAAGAAGAATCTTATCGACGGGTTGCTAATTCTTTGCTACCTACCCCTGGCTTAGATAGATTGGTTAACTTAATCGACAAAGCCTCAATCAAAAAAGCTGTTGTAACTAATGCACCAGAAGAGAATGCTATTTATATGCTCAAGATATTACGCTTGACAAGCACATTTTCTACGGTAATTATGGCAAAAGATGCGCCTCCAGGAAAACCTGATCCTGCACCCTATCAATTGGCTTTAAATCGTTTGGGTGTAAAAAGCAAAAATGCGATCGCTTTTGAAGATTCGGCTGCGGGTATTCATTCAGCCGTTGGTGCAGGTATTTATACCATTGGTATTGCCTCTAGTCATTCGGCAACAGAGTTACTTGACGCTGGTGCAAGTATGGCAGTAAAAGATTTTCACGATAAGCAACTATGGAAATTACTGGACAGTAAGACTAAAGCAATTGGCTAGATCGAACATTTAATTGGTTCTGCGATCAATTAATAATCTCTTCACGACAATCTTTTTTGGCTGTTGAATTATATATTCGCTCATGTTAACTATTTAAATTAAGCTGTTAAAAATGATGTACGGTATTTATAGAGCATAATCTCACCGTTAAGTAAGATTTTTTATTTTCTAGTCAATCTATCTTAGTCAGAGTTGATTTCATACTAAATCCTGTTTGGATAGAACAGGATTTAGTATTAGCTGATCTAAATCGAAAAAACAGATTAAAAGCAAGAATCACACTTGATCGACATCTTTAATTGTGCTGATATTTGATGCTGCCGTTTCTGCTACTACTTCTCCCCAAGCGATCGCCTCTACGCTGTTAATCACTTTATTTGCCACTTTGATTGGTACAGCAGCAACTTTATTTGCTTTGCATCATTTACTTTCCCCAATAATACTTACCTCTAAGGTTTTACATCAATATCTTCAGCTAAGAAAGCGAACCGACTTACCTACCAATTTTCAGGATGAAGTTGGTACTTTGATGGCAGATACCAATCGAACTTTGCAGCAACTAGACGAAATAATTAAGCACCTAACCGACTACGATGGCTTAACAGGACTACCTAATCGCGAACTCTTTCAAACTCATATTCAGCAAGCGATATTAAAGTCAGCAAATCAACAATTTGCTCTAATCGTTTTAGATATTGATAGCCTGAAAGAGATTAATAGTGCCTTAGGGCGTACAGTTGGCGATTTATTACTCAGAAAAGTTGCTCAAAGAATAATTAGTTACACAGAATCAGGGGATATAGTAGCGCGTTTTGGTGGTGACGAGTTTGCTATCTTACGTACTAATATTACTGATTTTTCTGATAGTCCAGTTACTTTATCAAACAGGCTACTTGAGAGTTTATCAGAACCATTTTCTTTATACGGCAGAACAATTCATTGTGCTGCCAAGATTGGCATCACTATTTATCCTTTTGATGGCACTAACGTTGCTCAATTACTACAAAACGCCGATACGGCAATTCATCAGGCAAAACAGCAGAACTTGAATACTTATCAATTCTATTCTCCAGCCATTAATGCTCAACTCAAGCGCGTATTAGCGATCAAAGAAAATTTACGTTATGCTCTAGAACGTCAAGAATTATCGATTCACTATCAACCCCGCATTGAGGTTGCAACGGGTCAGTTAGTAGCAGTAGAAGCTTTGTTACGCTGGCAAAATCCCGAACTTGGTCTTGTTTCTCCTGCCGAATTTATCCCCATCGCCGAAGAAACTAACTTAATTATACCAATTGGAGAATGGGTACTATACAATGCCTGTTTACAAAATAAACGGTGGCAACAAGAAGGAATAGCACCACTGCGAATGTCCGTAAATCTTTCTACCTGTCAGTTTAAACAGGCAAATCTGATTGAAACTATCGATCGCACTTTGCAAGATACAGGCTTAGATGTTGCTTATCTAGAGTTAGAAATTACTGAAAGTCTCTTAGTTAGAGATCTTGAAAAAGCGATCGCTCTATTGAGAAAATTAAAAACCAGAGGCGTATCTATTGCTCTAGACGATTTTGGTACAGGCTATTCATCTTTGAGTTATCTACAAAAACTCCCGATTGATACTTTAAAAATAGATCGTTCGTTTGTAACTAATATTGCTTCTAACCCAGATGATGCAGCAATATCCAAAGCGATTGTGGCATTAGCCCAAAGTCTAGAATTAAACATTACCGCCGAAGGAGTAGAAACTAAAGAACAATTTAATTTTCTGCGCACTCAAGGCTGTCATGAAGTTCAGGGATACTATTTTAGTAAACCTCTATCGGCTCAAATGCTTAAAGATTTTTTTACTCATTACAGATAGAGAAATACGCATGGATCTAAAGTTATCCCAAAAACTAAAGATCTTATTTAATTCTTTAAATCTCTAAAACTCAGGTATTGACAATAAGATCTAATCCTGCAAAATCAAACAATTTTGGATCTGCTAAATGAGAGGGGGCAACGTTTTGCAAACTATGAAACAGACTATTAATTCTTCCTGGCGACTCTCTTTCCCAAGTTTGTAGCATTTGTTTAATCTGGACTCGCTGTAGGTTTTCCTGGCTACCACAGAGATTGCAGGGGATGATCGGGAAGTCTTTTGCTCTAGCATATTTCTGAATTTCTACTTCAGCACAATAAGCCAGAGGACGAATCACCATATTTTGCCCATCGTTGCTCAACAGCTTAGGAGGCATGGCTTTGAGTTTTCCCCCATAAAACATATTCAGAAATAACGTTTCGACAATATCATCACGGTGGTGTCCAAGGGCAATTTTATTAATTCTTTCTTCTTGAGCAATTCGATAGAGAATACCCCGGCGCAAACGAGAACATAAACCACACATAGTTTTTCCTTCAGGAACTATGCTGGTTACAGTGCTATAGGTATCCTGTTCAATAATGCGAAAAGGAATGTTTAGGGAGGTTAAATACTCTGGTAAAATCTGTTGGGGAAAGCCTGGCTGTTTTTGATCTAGATTAACTGCTAAAAGTTCAAACTTGACGGGAGCTTTGCGTTGTAAGCTGAGGAGTAAATCCAGCATGGTATAGGAGTCTTTCCCCCCAGACAAACAGACCATCACGCGATCGCCTTCTTCGATCATTTTATAATCGGCGATCGCTTTACCTACCTGTCCCCGTAATCGCGCCTGTAATCTTTTAAAATTTTTAGAAGTACGAACCTTAGTCGCTTCCATAGTTGATTTGCTTTTACTTACGATGATGCTTGTTTGATTGATTAGCAGTTCCCATTAACTCAAGTCTTTGATATTAGGAGGGGTACTGGCTGGATTATCAGGAGCTTGATTTGCACTGTTAGTTACAGTTTCCAAATCTCCCGTTAAGGCTTCTTCTTTGTTTATCGGTACAGGTTCAAAGGATACTTTTCCTTCCAGCCAGGCTGTAAGAAGATTAGGAAGATTTCTTTTCAGCCAAAAAAGAGCCGCCATACGAGCTACTGGTTTAATATAACCGACCAACATCTTCATAATTTTGTTGAGAGGAGGGTTATGCAGTTTATAGTTAGCATAGTTGATTGAGCCAACGTCAATCAAACAATCAATAATTAACTTTAGGGCTACTTCTTCTCGTTCTATTAGCTGCTGTAACAGTAAGGTAACATCACGCATTCGCTCTTGCTTTTTTAGTTGTTCAGCAGAGACAGGTTCAACTTTAAGTGATTCTTCTGAATAGGTCAGCATGTAAAATATTTAAAATTTAGATTTAAAGAGATTCCTTTCCTTATCTTATGGCTCTTCTTCCCGAAGCACTATAACCAATGAGACATAAATTTTAACTTAATGCCGATAAATTAAATCCAATCTGTTTTCTTTGAATCGAGTAATCTAATAACTCAACAGGATGTAATAATTTAACGTCCGAACCTTTCAACTCCAAGTGCTTTTGAATTTGTAGAGAACAGCCAGGATTAGGTGAAGCAATTACACTTGCTCCCGTGTTGATCAAATTATCAGCTTTCTGTTTACCT
The DNA here is from genome assembly GCA_020692205.1 of Myxosarcina sp. GA_180221_E-2-1-MAG-40_15. Lineage (GTDB taxonomy): Bacteria > Cyanobacteriota > Cyanobacteriia > Cyanobacteriales > Xenococcaceae > Waterburya. The sequence goes on along the minus strand of JAIMKV010000053.1, from coordinate 26,319 downwards.
AGTTCATCGGCTGTTTCTGGCTGCAACATATTGTAAATACCAGCACTTCCACAGCATAAGCTGGCATCTAAAGGCTCACGTAGTTTAACTCCAGGAATTTTTCTTAGTAGCTGGCGGGGTTGTACGCTAATCTTCTGTCCGTGTAATAAATGACAGGCATCTTGATAAACCAGAGTCAATTCTCCTGAGGTTAATGGATGTAGTTTAGCAGTGAACTCAATCTCGGCTAAAAATTCATGGACATCTTTGACTTTATTGACAAATTTTTGGGCTTTTTCCTTATATTCAGGATTATCACCCAAAATATGACCATATTCCTTAAGAGTATGCCCACAGCCAGCCGCATTAATAATAATTGCGTCTAAATTTTCGTCAATAAAGCTGTCAATCATCTGTTTAGCTAAGTCTTGTGCCTGGGCTTCTTGCCCTTGGTGGGCAGGTAAAGCAGCGCAACAGCCTTGTCCTTTAGGAATAACCACCTCACAACCGTTAGCAGTTAATACTCTAGCCGTAGCTTCATTGACGGGAGCAAAAAATAACCGCTGTACACAACCTAAAACCATGCCGACTCGATAACGTTTTGCACCTTGGGCAGGGATTATTTCGGGTAAATCACTCCGCCACGAACTATCGGTTATTTTGGGTAAGATTGCCTCCATTGCTGCTAAACGAGGGGTTAGTTTTTTCAGGATTCCTGTATTACGTAGCAGCTTTGGTAACCCTGACTGTTGATACAGCCATAAAGGGGGCAGAAAATGGCGTAAACGATTGGGGTACGGAAATAAATTAAAGATTAAAGTTCTAATTAATCTATCAGCTAAATTGCGGGTTTGATTTCTCTCAATCTGAGGGCGAGTAGCAGCAATTAATTGATCATACTGTACCCCAGAAGGACAGGTAGTAACACAGGCTAAGCAGCCTAGACAAGAATCAAAATGCTGAGAGGTTGTAGTATCAATAGTCGCCTCTCCTTGATTAATCGCATCCATTAAATAAATCCTGCCTCGAGGAGAATCCATTTCTTTGCCAATTACTCGATAGCTGGGGCAAGTAGAAAGACAAAAACCACAGTGAACACAGGAATCGATTAGCTCTGGTTTGGGAGGATTTTTAGCGTCAAAGTTAGTCATTATCTTGATCGGTATTTTGTTAAGAAATTATTGCTTATGTAGCTATTAACTATTAGCTTTTTAGAGCGACTGCGCCGCTGTTAGCTTTTTATTGTGATCGATCAAACTAAAAAACGGTTTGGATTAAGAATATTCTGGGGATCAAACTGGTTTTTAATCACTTGCATGGTTTTGAGCGCATTACCTGAATAACCCCAAATATCTACTTTTTGCTTGAGTGCTTTTGGTGCATCAAGAACAGTTAAAAAGCCGTGGTTTCGTTGGCAGTGCGATCGCATTGCTAAAATAGTTTGAGCATCTGTATCTAGCTGTAGTTGCCCAATACCACTACTAGCATGAACTCTCATCGCCACATTGCCCTCAATAACTTCCTTTAATTGTAGAAAATTTACGGCAGCACTGGGAGCAATGCCTATTTTGCACGTAACTGCCGTATCTGACTTGGGAATGCTGGTTATGGCGGCGCACCTTTGCCACAAGTCTGCTTCAGCCTGATCTTGATAATTCTTAGTGGTTATATTTAGCTGTTTGGCGATCGCCTGTACCTGTTCGCTCTGTTGTTTGATACTCTCAGCAATAGTTTGCCACCGAATTATTAAGCCAATCTCGGGATTTAAATCTAGCTGATTTATTACCGAAGTAGATAATAAATCCATAGCGACAGGAGTTAAACCTGAATTGCGAATAGTTTGAGCAATCTCAGCGATCTGATTCGCTTTTCCTGTAAGTAACAGAGTCTGGGAAGTAGCAATCAAAGGATAGGTACGAAAGGTTAGTTGAGTAATAATACCTAACGTGCCATAAGCTCCCGTGAACAATTTCATCAAATCATAACCCGCCACGTTTTTGACTACTCTGCCTCCTGCTTTGGCAATTGCGCCATCAGCGCGGGCAAATGACAACCCCAGCAATAAATCTCTCACTCCACCGTAACGCTGTCGCCAACTGCCTGTATCTCCTGTGGCAACAATTCCCCCCAAGGTAGCATCGGCATGACTAGGATCTAAAGGTAAAAACTGATTGTGCGATCGCAATACGGCTTGCAAATCGGTCAATTTCATTCCCGCCTCGGCAGTTACTGTTAAGTCTCCCACCGCGTGTTCAATTAAGCGATCGCATTTTTGGAGACTAATTACTAATTGAATATCTTGACTTAACTTGCTCCAGTTTAACTTGCTGCCATTACCACAGATTAAGATCCGCCATTGATGTTGAGATGCCTGTGCGACTATTCTTGCTAAAGTATCTCTTGTCTGAGGAAATAATAGATAAATTGGCGCGTTGACTTTTGCTACTGCCTGATAGATTTTAGATTGCCAATAGACATCAGCATCATTTAGTTCAACTAATTTGGTGTTGGGATCAATAACCGATTTTAATTTAGTGGCAATCTCAGTTGTCATATTCTCGCTTTGGGCTGCTAGGCTTTACGGCTGGTAAATTTTTGCTTCTGTCATAACTTTACCAAGTAGTTCAGCTTTATTAGCGAGTCAATTGAATTTGAATGTTATGCAGGGTAGCTAACGAGAGCGATCGCCGATTAGTCTAATCTAAAGTTAGTAAGTGATTATTTTTATTATTTAGTTAATTTGTATCAAGTAGCATTAACAATAATCTTTCAATTTTGTTTTCATTAGCTATGAACTTGTGCTTTAAAAATAAATTTGAACCAAAGCTCTAAAATTCATTATTAGGGATATCGGTAGAAATCGATTTTTAACGGGAGTCTTAAATTTTAAAAGCTAAAAGCTTTTAGCTAATAGCTTTTAGCTATATTTACTAAGCAGAAGTTTCAATTTTGTCAATGATAAAACAGATAATTAACCACATCCCAGCACTAATAAAAATGGTTAATAATACCTTGAGGATAAATAGCTTTATATCAGATAAATCTTGACTAAAGCCATAGATCAAAGTGGCATCAATCGCTGCGGTAAAAAATCCTAAACCTTGCTTTAAGTTTCTATTAGATAATTTATTCATAATGTATTGAATAGGTGGTAATAATTAATTACTAGTTGGCAATATTAATTCAATCGTAAAAATAGTCTTCTCAATTCTAATAAGAAGTTTTATATCTGCCCACTGTTTAAAGCTATTTATAGTCAATTTCTGAATTAAGCTAATCAGCGATCGCGCCTTTAGATCGTACTGCCTCAAATCTCTATACATTAGGCAATACGATCTCTATTTTGTCTGTATTAAGTTAGATTAACTAAGCTAGTAGTTTTTCTCTCTAAAATACCTGTGGAAGTCTGGAAAGTACTCGAATCATCAACCAAACAAAAGCTGATCAACCTGTTTACTGCAGGATTGTTATTTTGGATTAGCATTACTTTATTATTACCCACTCTACCGACCTACATTCAGGCTATGGGAGGCACTACGCAACAGGTAGGCATAGTCATGAGTTGCTTTGCCATAGGCTTAATTGCTTCTCGAACTTGGTTGGGTAAGGTGGCAGATCGCCGCAGTCGGAAAATAGTTATTCTCATCGGCACATTAGTAGCAGCGATCGCCCCAGTATTTTATTTAGCGGTTCATTCGGTTTTAGGGTTAGGATTTGTCAGAGCTTTTCATGGCATCAGTATTGCTGCTTTTACCATTGGCTATAGTGCTTTAGTTGTAGATCTAGCTCCGCTTCAGCATCGAGGAACTTTGATTGGGTATATGAACCTGGCTGTACCGATTGGGATGTCTGTCGGGCCTGCTGTGGGGGGATTTTTGCAATATACTGGTAAACAGTATGTTCCTGAAGGTACGGGTTATGAGGTTTTGTTTGTAATTTCAGCGATTTGCGGTGTCTTGGCTTTCGCCTTATCTAATCAGATTAAAGAGACATCTTGGTCAGTAGCTGTAGCTCAACAAGCTTCGACTATAATTCATCGCGATTTTTGGCAGCTAGCTAAAGATCCAGGTTTAATCGTACCAACTATTGTCTTGCTGTTAATCGGTTTAGTTTTTGGTACGCTGGTGGCTTTTTTACCTTTGTTTGTTAGCGAGTTGGGGCTAGATTTTAACGTTGGTTTATTTTATACTGCGGTAGCGATCGCCTCTTTTTCCGTCCGTTTATTTGTCGGCAGAGCAAGCGATCGTTATGGACGTGGTTTGTTTATCAGCGGTGCGCTGGTTTGCTACATTATCTCAATGATCTTGTTAACTCAGGCTAGTACTCCCGTTATGTTGATCTTTTCGGCGATCGCCGAAGGTGCTGGTGCTGGCATCTTGATTCCATTGATTCTGACGCTAATTTCTGATCGTTCATACTCTAACGAAAGAGGAAAAGTATTCGCACTCTGTATGGGAGGTTTTGATGTCGGTATTGCTCTGGGTGGAGTAACCTTGGGTTCTCTTTCTTATATACTAGGAGGCTATCGAGGTATATTCTCTTTGGCAGCAATTTTGGCTTTTGTGGCGTTAGTTATTTTTGTGACTCAATCAGGAAAAAACCTGCATCATTCATTGTCTTTTGCTTTGGGCAAGGCGAGCGATGCTTATGCACTAGAAGGCTAAACCGCATTTACCATAGCAGCAAGATTGATTTTTTAACTGAGACTGATCCAGCAAACACCTAACATGCACAAATCTATCTGTAACGTTGATCTCGTAGGCGGTCAGAGAGACCCGGCTATCCTGTCAAGCAGGATAGGGCCCGCGCATGGCTCGACTTCAAAACGCGCCGTATAACTTCGTGTCGCCTACGGCATGGCTACCACTACAAGATAGAATGACAGGGCTTGTTCTGAGTTCGCCAATTATTTAATAATATTTTACTGGAATATTTCATTGCATTTCGATATTTTGTCAGAGAGACCCTGCTAAGTCCGACATAAACGGAGGGGCTGTGACTCGAATTCATGAGGTCTCTCGAGAAGACCGTTTCGAGTCCTTGTAAGCCCCGTCCTGGGGAAACCCTAAAGCTTCGATTGGGTATGGCGAGAAAACCGAGTCTAAACGACTTGCGATCGCTACGCTACCCCTCTCGCTCAGGCAACGCGGACTTTTAAAACGACAGGGTTTCCTCTGAGTTCGTAAACATTCAACCGATTTACTGGTAATCGATGTTATATAGTCGCGGATTGCTAAAGAGTGTCGTAGCCATAGTTAATTATTGCTCTAGAAGATCTAGCGGTATCCTGATTTATAGCTTGCTTGGGCTGAGTTTAAGCGTCATCAAAGTTCAAGCTGAAGACAATATTTTGGTAATTCATTCCTATCATTCAGAATTATCCTCAGTAAAACAACAACAGGAAGGAATCGAACAAGGGTTTGCGGCAATAGACAATCGCAGCAATGTCTATCATGAATTCCTCGATAGCCAACGTCATCCCCAGTTAGAACATGGACAGGGATTTATTGACTATATCAATAAAAAATATCAGCGTATTCCAATAAGTTTGCTGATGGTTGTAGACGATCCCAGCTTGCAGTTAATGTTGCGTAAACATGACCAATTCTTTCCTGATATTCCTGTGGTGTTTCTCGGGATTGACAATTTACGACAAGAGTTATTTGATACACCTTGGCTAACAGGAGTAGTAAGAAACTATTCCGTGGTAGAAACTGTGCTTGAGGCAACACGGCAGACTTGGACTGATACCATTATTATCATCAATAACACTACTGAAACAAATCAAGCTGAATTAGCGCAGATTGAAGCAATTCAGAATATTGCTTACAAACCTCTTAAAGTAAAAGTATTTTACGATTTAGTTCCTGAACAAATAGCAGACCGATTGGGTAAATATCCTGATAATGTGCCAGTTCTGCTCTTAGGTCAACTCCTAAAAGACAGCTCGCCAAGAGTCTCCATTGATCCTATATTAGATACGCAAATATTACAGGAACAAATTCCTAATCCCATATATACCAACAATTCTGTTCGCTTAGGTCAAGGCGTAGTCGGGGGGAAAATTTTTGATACCGACTATCATGCTTGGCAAGCAGTTGAACTAGCCGATAAAATTCTCAGCGGGGCTAAACCTGACCAAGTTGGTCCGATTTTGACGGGTAAAAATCGCTGGGTTTTTGACTATCGGCAGTTATTAAAATACGATATTAAGCTCGATTTATTACCAGAGCATAGCCAATTGCTTTATGTAGAGCCACCAGCTTATGTTAAATACAGAACGCTGATTTTTTTGGTTGGCTTTATTTTGCTTTCCAGTTTTTTAGCAATTATCCTGCTAATTGAAAAAGGCAGAAAGCATGAGCTGGCAAATAAAATTCTGCAAGAGAATGAACAGAGATATAAGGATTTAGCCAAAGCAGGAGCAAACGTTTTTTGGGAGCTAGATGAACAACTAAGATACTCGTATATATCTGGCGATCTCAAAGATTTGTGTGGTTTAAGACCTTCAGAAATGAAGGGGAACTATCCTCCCCTGCTACATCAAAACAATGCCCAACTGGATGTTGATTGGGAACTCTTTGAACAAATTACGCAAGCCAGAAAACCATTTAAGAACTTTACTTTTAGTTTGCAGGATAAAAATGAGGGAATTAGAATTTTCAAAATCAACGGCAACCCTTTATTTGATAGCAAAAATAGTTTTTTAGGCTATCGCGGCGTAAAACAAGAAATTACCGCCGAGCAAAATCTTTATAAAAAGATTGCTTATCAAGCAACCTATGATGACCTTACAGGTCTATTAAATCGCCGTGAATTTAACGAAAAACTGAAGTATTCTGTCCAAAAAGCACAAAAGTATCATACAGAATCAGTTCTCTGCTATTTAGACCTTGATCGCTTTAAAATTGTCAATGATACAGCAGGACATACAGTTGGCGATCGCCTTTTATCAGAACTGGCACAGCTTTTACAGAGCTTGATTCGTAAGGAAGATACTTTAGGCAGATTAGGAGGAGATGAATTTGGGTTGTTGCTTGAAGGATGTCTGATCGCCGAAGCAGAGCAAGTTTGTGAACAATTGATTAGAGCCATCAATAACTATCGTCTCAAGTGGAGAAACGTTGAATTTGATGTAGGCGTTAGCATTGGCATGGTGGGTATCGGCGATCGCTCTACTGATGCGGCTGAATTATTAAGTCGTGCTGATTTGGCTTGTTATCAGGCAAAAAATTTGGGTCGAGGTCGAATTTACATCGTCGAGAACAACGACCAAGAGCTTGATTTACAGCAAAGCCAAATGGGACAGATCGCTAATGTATCCCAAGCAATTAACGAGAATCGCTTTTATTTAGTCAAACAGTTAATTAAACCGATGGTCGATGATGGTAAGCAACGTCGGCATTATGAACTGCTGCTGCGCCTTAATGACCGTGCGGGCAATTTAATTACGCCAGAAGAATTTATTCCTGTGGCAGAACGTTATGGCGTAATTACCAGAGTGGATCGCTGGGTTTTGGAAGCTACCTTGAATTTATACGGCAAGTATTTCGTTGCTGGACAAGATTTAGTTTCAATTAACCTTTCTGGGGCGAGTATTAACGATGAAAGATTTACTAATTTTGCTATTGATCTGATTATTAAGTCAAAAGTTCCTGGGAATTGTCTCTGCTTTGAAATTAGTGAGACGGCAGCAATTGCCCAAATTAGCCATGCTCAAAAATTTATTGCCGCGATGAAAAATTTGGGCGTTAAGTTTGCTCTAGATGACTTCGGCAGTGGACTATCTTCTTTTTCCTATCTCAAAACTTTACCGATCGATTTCCTCAAGATTGATGGCAACTTAGTTAAGGCAATACTTAATGAAGAATACGATCGCGCCATTGTTAACTCAATTAATGAAGTAGCTCATTTAATGGGGATTAAAACCATCGCTGAATTTGTGGAGAACGAGCAGATCCTAGAACATATCAGTAAAATCAGCATCGACTACGTTCAGGGTTATGTTACGGGAAAACCGACGGCGATCGCATCTTGACGAAGTCAGGAGTCAGGAGTCAGAAGTCAGAAGTCAGAAGTCAGAAGTCAGGAGTACCACAGGGGTATATCCTGCTTGATAGGACGGCAGGGTCCCCTTTCTAACCAGCTCAAAATTCGTGTGTCTCAAGATTTGACTAGAGATTGAATCCGAGCAAAATAAGCTTGCCATTCGTTTAAGGCTTGAGGATTCGACGGTACATCTTTTTGTAACAAGACGATGCCCTGATTAAAGTCGCTCATCCCATAATGACTTGCTAAAGCTACATCGATTGATTTGGCTGTGATGTTGAGATTGTGACGTAAATCAGTTAGCACAGCCTGATAACGTTCATTGTGCCAAAGGTCAGCAATAATATAATCTACCTGGTTTATTTCTTGGCGGTCATTTTTAATCTCTAATCCTGGTAGGCGAATTATTTCTCTGCGCCCAGAAAGATGGGGAATGATCCAGGTAGTAGCAGATACGCTGGCATCTTCTGGAATTTTAGCCAATAAAGCCTGAATTTTCTGAGTATGCTGCCACTGTTCGGGGGCGCCAACGTGAACTAGAGGTTTAATTGCCGTAGGAATGAGAAAGTATAAAGTCTCACTCGGATTTGAGGTAATGGTAAAAAAAGTTGATAAACAAATACAAAAAATCCAGAAACGGCGAAACTTAGGTCGCAGCTTGCGTGGTTGACAAAGTGCGATCGCCTGATTGAAGTTTCCTACACCTTGTCTTGCCCACCACAAAATCGAACCATAGAACAATCCAGGGGTAACGCTCATTGCATAGCGAATGGAAATGCTTAAAACCAAATCTCCCTGGCTGAGAAATAATTTTAAGAGCGGAAAAATTGAGATGACCCAAGCAGCAGGGGCAACTACAGGAATAAACGCTAAAGGTAGCCACTGCCCCAATAAATATTTAAATGTGTCAAAAAAAGGCGTGAATATTTCTCTTAGCAGCAGCCCAGGACTAGTAATCATCTTGGCAATAATTTCTAGAGTCGAAGCTTGATCTCCTTCGGCATATTGTCCAAAGTTTTCTAGCATAAACCGTTTGGAAATATCGTCAGAAAATAGCGGCATGATTAGATTAGTCACGATCAGAACATACAGCAAACTGCCAAGACATACTGCAACTCCTAGACGGGGATATCTTCGACTTAAAATCAAATAAGCGCCGATGCCAAACAAAGTAATCCCGCTATCTTCTCGGACTGCCAAAACACAGATGGCTAAGATAGTAAACAGCCACCAGCAGCGTTTTTCCATTGCCAGCAGCAAACTAAAGACAAATAGAGGAATTTGGGAAATATCGTGAAAATTTCCTAGGGTAGGGCCGATTATGGCATTAGCACCATAAAAACTGCTGGTAATCAAAGTAGCGATCGCTGGTTCTAAATACAGTCTGGCTAAACGATAAAGCACTAGCCCTGCTGTGGTCACAAAAGTTACCTGTAAGATAGTCAGGGTAGCAGGATAAGGAAACAAATAATAAATTGGCAACCATAGCAACAAGGCAGGCGTAAAGTGTTGTCCCAAGCGATGATAGGCAACATCAGGAACTTCTCCAGCATGAATTACATTAGTTGAAAGCTGAGAAGAAAGAGTACTTTGAAACCAATTACCGTGAATACCGTTCCAAAAAACCTGATTAAAAATTCCCTGATCGTAAGATGAATAAAAAGTAAAATGACGGTGCAGAGTTAACCCTAAAGTTAAGCTAAAAAAGGCGATCGCCGAGATAATCACCGCTTTTCCTTCAGAACCAATCTTGGCTCTAGATAACATTTTTACCATAGATAATCTTTCAACACCCTGTGATTAATTCAACAAGGTGATTCTAAATGTTGAATCTCATTCTGCATACCTTTTGCTCAAAGATTATTCAATGACTAATCTCAAAAAAAGTTTTCAGTTTCGGTTTACCACCAAAGAAAATTCTGGCAATTTCAAAGTTCTATTTTAGAATAAAGAGGGCGGAGACAAAAGTTTCCGTTCACTCCTCACACCACACTCCGCTCGAAAATTTTTCGGGCGGTTTTCTATATTTTGCTTTCAATTTGAGTTTTTGCCTGATTTTGGTAAATTTGTGCTGCTTTAGGCTCTAAATTAGGCTCTAAATTAAGTTTTCGAGTAACGCGGTGATTGATACAACGCCGAAAAACAATGGTGCTTGCCATGATCGTTGGTAAAAAATTATTACTTTAGATGTAAAGTCTGTTCGTTTTAGATAGTGTTAACCATTGACCGTGGTAGAATCCTATATTATTGAAAAGGATTTGTGGTCATTTAGGATTTAATAAGTATGTCATCATCAGCTGCGCCAGTAACAGATGCAAGTTTTCCCGAGCAAGTTTTAGAAAGTCCAGTTCCAGTATTAGTAGACTTTTGGGCACCTTGGTGCGGTCCTTGCCGTATGGTTGCACCCGTAGTCGACGAAATTGCCGAGCAATACGAAGGACAAATAAAGGTAGTCAAGTTGAATACAGACGAAAACCCCCAGGTTGCCAGCCAGTACGGTATTCGTAGTATTCCTACCCTAATGATTTTTAAAGATGGTCAGCGGGTAGATATGGTAGTGGGGGCAGTTCCCAAAACTACTTTGGCAAGTACATTGGAAAAATACCTTTAAGTCGCTCTTACTGACCAACAGTAATTATAGCTTCAGCAAATCTTGATGAAGATTTGTGCTGGAGCTAATTTTTTAATTGAGAAACGGCAAAAGTTCCGCGCAGCCCGATGAATCTTGCTGAACCAGAGAAGAGTAGTTGCAAGTGGCGAGCTTCACAAGAGTTTCGTATATGTAGCTAAAATAATTGAGGATAAAAGGTCTTTCTCACGCTTATTATGGATTTATCTTCTAGTAACTCAGAAATCTTAGACCAGCAGCTAGACAAATTATTTTTCGATCTCTCTAGTCATCCTCATCGCAACTTAATTCAAAGGGCTTTAAAGGTATTGTTGAGAATTGCTGAGTCAGATACCGAGAGGCTTGACTGGAAAATTTTAACTGCATCTTTAGAGGATTTGGAACAAGGATTTCAAAAGTTTTATCCTTATCGCCACACCCGAAAAATTGCTATTTTTGGTTCGGCTAGAACTTCGCCTCAACAAGCCGAATACAAAATGGCGGTTGATTTCGCCCGTGGGATGACTCAATCTGGGTTTATGGTGCTTACGGGAGCAGGAGGGGGCATAATGCGGGCAGGAAATGAAGGTGCAGGAAGAGCGAACTCTTTTGGTTTAAATATTAGGCTGCCTTTTGAGCAAGGGGCAAATCCTTCAATTCATGGGGATGACAAGCTAATTGATTTCAAATACTTTTTTACTCGTAAGCTATTTTTTCTCAAAGAAAGTGATGCGATCGCTCTTTTTCCTGGTGGGTTCGGTACTCAAGACGAAGCCTTTGAAACCTTGACTTTGTGCCAAACAGGTAAGTACGGTCCTGTACCTTTAGTCTTAATCGACCGACCTGGAGGTGATTACTGGCATTCTTGGCACAACTACATTTGCAACCAGCTCAAAAACAAAGGTCTGATCAGTCCCGACGATTCTAGCCTATACACTATTACTGATCGCCTAGACATAGCATATCAGGCGATTAAAAATTTTTATCGCGTGTATCATTCCAGTCGCTATGTTGGTAAACTGTTTATCATCCGCCTTAAGCAGGAACTTTCTGAGCGAGCCGTAGAGCAGTTAAATCAGGAATTTGCTGATATTTTAAGTCAGGGACAAATCTGCCAAGGCAGTGCCTTGGCAGAAGAACAAAAAGATTTAGAAACAATTAACTTGCCCCGCTTAACTTTTTATTTCAATCAGAAAAATTTTGGTCGGCTCTATCAACTTATTGCCAAAATCAATCTTTTGGGCGATGCCTCTGAAGCGACAAAACATCCCGAATTTAAGTAATCTCAATCACTGATTAATGGTTAGATTAACAAACAAGATATAATATTAAGCTTTGTATGAATATATATCTTATATCTCAATAATTTCTTTAGATTTGCCCTAGCTGAACTATGATCTATATTGTCAGCACAGGATAATTCTGAGCTAAGACAACCAAAAAACATTGCATAAAAAGGTGAAGCAGCTTGAATACCTCATTATTACGCCAAACCTGGAATTTAATCGAAACAACTAATGCTTTAGAACTGCTGGAAATTGGAGAAGCAGAGTTAATTCAGCAGTTAGTCAAGCGTTTAGATGCTCAAATACCCTTAGCCGATTGCGATCGCACCAGCATCAATAACTATCTCCGCTCTAAAATGGGCTTAATCAAAGACACGGCAGAATCTCGCTTAGTCTCAGCTTAAGAAATTATTGGCTAATGACTGTTTTTGCGCAATTGCTATTTAATGATCTAAATTCTCTGCCAGATTCGATAGCTTTGATTTAATAGCCAAATTAGCTGTTTAATCTGTGCTGTCTGTAACTGCAATAATTGGTAGCGGTGTCGAGCTTGACAAATATTGCTTTGTCCTTGATAAATAACTGTTGGAGCGACTCTTAACAAAACATTAAAATAACTTTCATAATTAATCAAAATCGTAGTAATTCGTGCAATCAGCCCTCTTAATTGCCAAATTCGAATCGCTATGTAAATATTTAGCAGTGTAATTAATAGATTAACGGAAATAATTAAAAATATCATTAACTTGATTACAGTAAAGCCAAATCATCTGGTCAAAATTGAATGAAATTGCTGGTTCTGAGTAATGGTCATGGAGAAGATCAGATAGCTATACGTATTATAGAATGGCTGCAACAGGATATCCCAGAATTAGAACTGGCGGCTTTACCGATAGTTGGACAGGGTTACGCTTATCAAAAGCTAAAGATTCCTCTCGCTGGTAGAGTACGACAAATGCCATCGGGGGGATTTATTTATCAGGGAGGCAATCCGCTATGGCAAGATATTCGCAGTGGGCTGATTCAGTTGACCATAGAACAATTAAAGTTAGTCCGTCGGTGGGGTAAAACAGGAGGAGCTATTTTAGCCGTAGGCGATATTGTACCTCTACTTTATGCTTGGTTTAGTAAAGCTAATTATGCTTTTGTGGGTACGGCAAGATCGGAATACTATTTGCGAGACGAAACTAATTGGTTTGCCCAGACTTCGTGGTTAGAAAAAAAAATTGGCTGCGTATATTTACCTTGGGAACGCTGGTTAATGAGCCATAATCGTTGCCAGGCAGTTTTTCCTAGAGACAGTTTGACTACCAAGACTTTGCAACAGTGGTCAATTCCTGCCTATGATTTAGGCAATCCGATGATGGATCAAATTATCAATAAAACTCAACCCAGAGAGTTAGGGCAGCTAGATATTCTGCTGTTGCCCGGTTCGAGAATGCCAGAAGCGAGTAACAATTGGCGAAAAATATTAGTTGCCGCCTGGGAGACAAGCAAAATTTTGCCTCAAAAACAATTAAACTTTAGTGTGGCGATCGCTCCAGCCCTAAATTTAAAGCCGTTTATTCTCGATGCCGTAACTCAGGGATGGCGAGTAACAGCGCAACAAGCTTCAATCACCATGATGCAAGATAACCATACTCTAGTTTTGAGTCAACAGCGTTACCAGGAATTTCTTAAACAGGCGGATATAGCGATCGCGATGGCAGGAACAGCGACAGAACAGTTTGTCGGCTTGGGTAAACCAGCGGTAATTTTTCCTGGGGAAGGACCACAGTTTACCTATGCCTTTGCTGAAGCTCAATCTCGGCTGCTGGGCTGTTCTATTATCATGGTAGAAAATCCCACTCAAGTCGGTAAGGCGATCGCCGAAGTAATTAATGACGATCAACGATTAAACCAGATTGCTCTTAATGGTCAACGTCGTATGGGAGAAGCGGGGGCAGCGCAAAGAATTGCGCAATGTTTGCAAACAACATTGCTATTGCCATAAACGATCATAAATTGACGGGAAAATATGACTAATCGCTTACAGGGTCTAATCTTTGACGTTGATGGAACTCTGGCAAATACAGAAAGAGACGGGCATCGGGTGGCTTTTAATCGAGCTTTTGAGGAGGCAGGATTAGATTGGCATTGGTCAGTAGAATTTTATGGTGAGCTATTGACTATATCTGGGGGAAAAGAACGCCTTAAATATTTTCTGCGTCAATATTCACCTGAATTTAAACCTGAGGGAAATTTAGCTGATTTTATTGCCCATCTCCACCAGCTGAAAACCAAACACTATCTCAATTTACTTCGTAGTGGCACAATTCAATTGCGTCCAGGAACTAAAAGATTAATTAAAGAAGCTAGACAAGCAGGGATAAATTTGGCGATCGCGACTACTTCATCTTTACCTAATGTAATTGCCTTATTAGAAAAATATCTCGATCTAGATTGGTTTGAGGTCATTGCAGCCGGAGATATTGTCGCCGCTAAAAAACCAGCGCCAGATATTTATCGTTATGTGATTCAGAAACTGAAGCTTCCTGCCAACAATATTCTGGTTTTAGAAGATTCTGATAACGGACTAGAAGCGGCGATCGCAGCGGGATTAAAAACTATTGTTACGGTAAACAACTATACTGCAGACCAAAACTTTAGTCAGGCAGCTTTAGTCGTCAGCGACTTGGGAGAACCCGAACAACCCTGCCGAATTATTCAAGGTGATTTTTCAGCAGGTTATTTAAATATTGCTAATTTAAGCTCAATTATTAATGGGGGTTGAGATTTGGCAATTGCACTTCGTATCAGGTTTGGTTGAAGTTTGAAGTTTGAAGTTTGAGATGATCTCGTAGTGAAGCCCCATCGCCCAGAAGCTAAAAGCGCAGATCGTCGTAAGACGACTGGCAAAGCTTTGCTTTGCGCAGCTAATAACTTGAGATAAAGTTATTATCCGTACTTGATATTTGATATTACTTGAGTTTGGCATAGCAAACCCAGGTATAGGATTTTGCTTCATCAAGGAATACATCATGAGCTGGCTTAATTGCTTGCTTGAGTATTGGTTCAGGAGTCGGATAAGCCGTTTCATCCCAATCGTCTCCCCAACGAGTCTGAGGGGTTTTAAATACTGGTGGAAATTCATAGTAAACATCAAGATTTTTCTGCAATAAGCCTGCATCAATCTCGTTAGGCTTGATCGCTGCTTCATATTGAGGCGTGAGCATTGGGCTAATTTTTAGCATGGTGGCAAACTTGCTAAGGATCTTGGACGGGACACCGTTATTCATTAATTTTGGTTGAGCATTAGTCGGCTCAAACCCAGCATGGGCAAATACTTTTTTTAAGCTATAGCAATCTCCTTTAGAGCTAGGGTAATTATCTTCAAAGATCATGTGTTTAAATCCAAACCATTGGCATTGCTGTAATCGTTTATAGGCGTTTTGGTGGTCGTCAAAAAACACGAGGGAGCGATCGCTGATGCCTGACCAATCTTGTTGGCTAAAGTCTTGATCACAATAAACCGCCTTCTCAGAAATATATTCCCTGCGTCCCAGGTTGAGATCGATAGACACCAACTTAGCCTGAGGACAGGCTGTTTCTAGTAGCCAGGTGCTTTGTCCTTTCCAGATGCCACTTTCCACAATTAAGTCGGGAGACAACTTTTTAGCGATAAACCAAACAGCAAACATATGTGGTGCCTTCATTCCACCCTGATTTTCTTTGATCGGGCGATCGCTATAAATCTTTGAGAATTCATCAATACTTGCGGCGATTTCTGTTCGAGTCCATGGTGGATTACCAATTTTCATTTTGCGCTTTTATGTTGTTCAATTTCAAAATTGGGTAATATGTGCTGAAATTCTACCAAGATTTTGTTGACTTAAGCAGAGTCAAACAAATTGCTAAGAGCGATAGTTCAACAATAGTTCAACAATTGACACAGGCTAGATTAGAAATCACCTTCACTTCTATCGGTGCATAATCAACAGGTTCTCCATCCACGACCAAGATACCTTGGTCGGTCAAAGGTTCTAGACGAAAAGCTCGCACTTTATAATATTCCAGGTGAGGCAAATTAAGGTGTTGACCTTTACCGCAGCGCCATAGTGCGGTTAAAATTTCCCAACGGGGTGTTCCCTGGCGCATAATCAGCACATCCATGGCACCATCGTTTAGCTGTGCGTCAGGCGTAACGTTCATATCATAGGCAGCCCAAGGGGTATTCATTGCCCACAGGAAAATAAAATCAGCCTCAATCATGCGCCATTCTCCCTGTTGAGACGTTTGACCTGGAGGCAGCTTACAGTCAGCATGGGGCAGAAAAGAAAATTTGCCTTTATAAGTACGCAGCGAACTAAGTAACATTAACGCGTATAAATCAAATCTTAGCGCGCCTAAAAACTTGAACTTTTCCGACTCAATATCGACATCGCTAATTAGACCCCATGCCAAAGATAAAAAGCTATAGTACTCTAGGTTATTTTGTTGAACAGCGGCAAGATCGAAAGTTTGTTGTCTGTCTTTAACAATTAAAAAAGCAGCGTTAAGAGGATCGTAACTCTCTCCAGATTGTGACAATAACGTTTTACCTAAGCCATTTCCCGTCCCGCCAGGAATTATCCCCAAGGGAATTTTAATCGCCGTTTCGCGATCGCGACGACTCATTAAACCAGCGATCACATCATGAATTGTGCCATCACCCCCGACGATCACCAATCCGTCTATAGTTTGTAAATCTAGTTCTTTAACGAAGTTTTTCGTGTCGGCTGCGCTAAAGGTTTGCTTCACGGTGTATCTTATATTGCTTTGCTCAAACAGCGAACGTACCTGGTCAAATATTTGAGCTGCTTGTCCCCGGCCGCTAACCGGATTAATCATCACCTGTAAATGACGAGTTTTAATCACAGCGTCTACTGGCTGACCCATCAAAGTATTATTAATTGCTTGGTGCCACTGCGATCGCACTTCTAGATCAGGACAGGTAAAATAATATCTTTGCAATATGCGACGCTGTTTCTTGGCGATTAGACCGACTTTGACTTTAGGATAAGCGCATACCAATAAACCAGGCAAATTATGCTGACGGTCAACTAATGAAGCTCCCACTACGTCATTTAGATTGAGCTGCTCTTTAATCCCTTTATGCTGCCAAAATAAAGTGTTTTTAGTCAGTCTGCCCGACTCTACTGCTGGTTCAGGATAAATAGCTAGCTTATGCTCAAAAATAGCGTGATTTTTCATTTAAGTTAACTTTAGATAAACAAGAGTTTAAACTCTTTGAAACTAAAGATTAACAAATAACGGCCTTTAGTTTTAAACTGCTTAATTTTTTCCTCACCAATTAGCGAAAAATTTAACCATTGGCAGATTTGCTACTTATTCTTTATCTCTTGCTCCACCACATAAAAACACCAGCCACTAAAGCTATAAATGGCATGATCCGCAGGGCTAACCAGCTAATTAGACTTGTTTGTCTAGAACTTAGATTGAGACGGCGATTAGTGGCTTCTCTAGGTCGAATTAAAAGCGTATCTTGCTCCTGACCAACCAACCAACTGATCGAATTTAATAAAATATCTCCATTTAATTGCTGTTCAAACCAGCCGTTGGTTGCAAAGGTGGTACTGCCAAAAACGACCATTCTTGAGGGTTTTAGTTTAGTATGAAAACTGGCGATCGCCACATTTAAAGGCCCTAATATGTCTTGTGCTGAATCAAAGGTAATTGATTCAGCACTGAGATCGCTTTCTGCCCAAGTTTGTTCATCGGTAATTGCCAGGGGTGTACTGCTAATTTCCGCTTTGGCAATTATTTTTAACGGTCTAGCTTCAGGAAACAAAGAAATTCCGTTGCGGAAACTAGCTGTAATTGGATGTTCGCCATAATTGTTGACCATCGCCACCGCAGGACCAAACCCCATCAGGCTACCTCTACCCTTACCGTCAACAATCAAGCGATTATCTAGTTCAATGCCCCAATTTTGCAAAATGGGGGTTATGCCGCTGTCGAGATTAGGAGACAGCAACAGTAGTAAACTGCCGCCAGCTTTTAAGTACTGCTGCAAAGTAGAAACTTCGGCGGCGAAAAGTTGTCTAGTGGCACCGGCAATCACAATTAGATTGCTATCATCTGGTATTTTGCCACTGCTGGCGAGATTTAAAGTTTGCACCGTGTTGCCTTGGTCTTCGAGGTTTTTGACCGCCTGGGCTAAACCACCTTCAACCAAATCTAGAGATGCTTCTCCATGTCCCTGGAGAAAGTAAATATTGGTCGGGCGATCGCGCTTTATTTTGATCATGCTATTAGTTAGCTGCGTTTCCGTTATCGCTTCACCAACAGCATTACTTACATCTAATTTTTGTCTTTGATCACCATACTGCAAATATATTTCTCCTAAAGACTGTACACCAAACTGCTGCGCCAAGCCGATTGCTTGTTCTGGATTGATAAATCTAAACTGAAACAGGTCACTATAGCGACGATAATTTAGCAGTAGCTGTTCTAACTCCGAGTTGGTATTACGGTCAAATACTAAGACTTCCAGAGGCTGTTTTAATTGGGCAACTATTGTCTGAGACTGTTCTGAAAGCGTATAAACATTATTTTCGCTCAAGTCCCATCGTCGCTCATAATTAGTTCCTGCCCAATTGATTAGACCCACCGCAATTAAAACCACAGCTGTCTTAGCGATCGCACTTGTTCCCTGTTTAGTCGAGCGTAGTTGCCAAAACTGATGTTTTTTGCCCCACAACCAGATGCCTAAAGCCAATGAGATGCTCCCTGAAATCAAGAAGATGATTGATGTGGTTGACCAGGTAGCAAGACTTGCTAAGACTATTCCCGCAACACCTAAAGCAATACCGAACAAAAATAGTGCTATGTTGAGCATGATAAATTAATCACTTGAGCTAATGCTTATTGACGATTGAGGCGCAGGGAATCAATTGATTGGGAGGTCAAAAATATCCCTAAAAATATGTAGCTAAAAAACAAAATAAAATCACTGGTGCTGGCAATTCCTTGAACTAAATTGTTGTAGCTATTAATTAAAGAAATATGCAGCAGACTGTCTCTAAGCCAGCCACCTAAACTATTGGCAACTAGTTCGAGTATCCAGAGCAATAAAACTAAACCAAAAGTTAAGACGGCTGCCAAAATCGTACTATCAGTCAAAGAGGAAATAAACATTCCTAAAGAAAGCAAGCTAGCAGCTAATAAAATCAAGCTCAAGTGAGCTAAAAGAGGCAAGGCAAAAGCAATAGGGGGATCGGCAGCACTAAAGGCGATCGCTTCGTAGATTAAAGCAGGCACAACCATCAAGCTAAACAGCAGCACAACTGCCAATAATTTGCCGCTGGCTACAGCCCAGTTAGTAATTGGCGAAGTTGCCAGTAATTCTAAAGTTCCTCGTTTTCTTTCCTCGGCATAAAGTCCCATCGATAAGATCGGCACGATAAACAAAGATAAAGAACCCAAAATAGCTAAAAAAGAAGTTAAAAACTCGGCTGCAACATCAATTGAGCCAATTTCCTGACCCATTTTTTCGCTGAGGGCTATTTGCTGGATGATTCCCTGTTCGCCAATTAGTATTTCGGTGAAAAATAAACCAGAAATAAACCAGAAAACCGCAGCGACAATATAAGCCAGAGGAGAGGCGAAATATCCCTGCAATTCTCGTTGCGCGATCGCTATAATGTTGGCAATTATCATCTAACCTTGGTTAATTATCGAGACTCAGTTTCTAGGGGTTCTTCGGTAGTCAATTCTAAAAAAACATCTTCTAAACTAGGACTAGTACGACGCATTTCATACAAATTTAATCCTTGCCCAATAATAGTTGCGGCAATATCTTTTCCCGGTTCAGTGTTTGGCGTGTAGGCAATTTTGATTAGCTGACGATCTTGAGGTTTAGCTGAAGTAGACTCATCTTTTGCCGCTTGAATAACTCCAGGAATCCTCTGTAATAGAGGTATGACTTGATCAGCTTCTCCTGCTATTTCTAGCTGATAACCAGAAGTACTTTCCAACTGTGTTTGCAGATCTGCGGGAGTATTGGTAGTAACTACTTTACCGTGATTAATAATCGTTACGCGATCGCAAATCATACTAGCTTCAGGCAAAATATGGGTTGAGAGAATAATTGTGTGTTCTCCCGCCAAGCTTTTAATTAAATTACGCACTTCAATGATTTGGCGTGGATCCAACCCTACGGTTGGTTCATCGAGAATAATCACTGGTGGTTCATGGACAATTGCTTGAGCGATTCCGACTCGTTGCCGATACCCTTTAGAAAGTTGACGAATTGTTAGCTCTTTTTGGTCGAGCAATTGACAGCGCCTAATCGCCTTGTCAACCTGCCGACGGCGATCGCCGCCCTTAATTCCTTTAATTTTAGCTACAAATGACAAAAACCCCTGAACCGTCATATTTGGATACAACGGGGGTGTTTCTGGTAAATAGCCAATACAACGGCGTACCTGCATTGAATGGCGATGAACATCATACCCTGCAATCCTGGCTGTTCCTGACGTGGCTGGCAGATATCCCGCTAATATTCTCATCGTTGTGGTTTTGCCTGCGCCATTGGGTCCCAAAAAGCCGATGATCTCTCCTGCGGCTACGGAAAAATGAATATCTTCAATGGCAGTTGTCGAACCATAAACTTTACTGAGATGTTCAACTTCGATGGTCTTTTGAGGCATGAACAATTAGGTAAATCAATAATCAGTGATCAAACAAAGGGTTTAATAAATTTATAAGCAATTGCCACATCAAGAACCAAACGAGCGATCGCAAAACTGATAATGCTTTCAATTACTAAAATACCTAATGATAATAACTCAGGCAGCAGCAAATTTTGGTCAATTAAAGCCAAACCTCTAACCAAACCAAATGCTAGTACCGCACCATCATTGAGATGAGAATTGTGATCGTCGCGAATTATATAGCGATAGGTAACTCCAAATAAAAAACCGCTAACCAAACCAATGACGAGATGAATCAGCCCTGCCCAAACAGAATTGAATTCTGCTGTAAAATTAACCACTAAATTATGAATCATGGTAATCACGAGTTCGGTAACGGCAAAAGCCACCGCGCCAACTATTCCTGCCTTAACAGATTCGATTCTTTCTGTAACTAAACTAGGCACAATTCCCTCTAGTAATATTTTTTCAAGATAAATACTAGTATCCCTTGTGGTTAATGATTAAATTTCATTGGCTAACTCAGAAAAAAGTAATTTAACGGTTTTTGCTGCAACTCTCATTCTTATTAATCTTACAGGTTTTTTAGTTGCTTTTTCTCGATCTAAATAATCAGCAAGTATAGTTACTACATTAATAATTTTCAAAAGGATAAATTTGACTAAGTATCATAGCCTCAACTCTTTGACCAAATCCAAACCGAGCAAAGACACGGCGATAGACAGCAAAACTAGTATTACTAGTTAAATTTGCTAAATGCGCCTCAATCTCCAATTCTTCCATATGTATGTGGCAAAGTCTTTGAGCATGGTAACGGGCAGTATTAGTTAGTCCTAACCCAATTGAGATTAAAAGTAGTCGATCATATTTAGCTGATGGTGATTCATCCGCTAACCATCTAAGGATTAAAGATAAATGGTTGCCAGTTCTGGTTAAACATTTTTTGGCTATTTCAGGAAATTGCCAGGCTAAATCTTGTCTCAAACGGTTAACTATTGGTGATTTACAGCGATTTAGATGAGATAACCTAAGTACCTGTTCGCGGATTTGGATGATTAATGGTTCGCGGATTTGAACAAACCTAGTTAAATCATTTAAATAATCAAACCCATAACAGGCTAATGCTAAAGCATCTGCTTGATCGTCTTTATCTGGCAGCTTTAAAGTATCTTTGCGGTAATGCCTCAGTTCAATATGACCAATAAGCCTAACTTCTATTCCCGCTCTTGCCAGATGTGTTCCCCAAAGTTTTGAGTAGTTAACTCCTGTGGGTTCAAACACCGCTAGATCAGGAGA
The DNA here is from genome assembly GCA_020692205.1 of Myxosarcina sp. GA_180221_E-2-1-MAG-40_15. Taxonomy (GTDB): domain Bacteria; phylum Cyanobacteriota; class Cyanobacteriia; order Cyanobacteriales; family Xenococcaceae; genus Waterburya. The sequence goes on along the minus strand of JAIMKV010000053.1, from coordinate 4,405 downwards.
TAAAGCTAATAAATCTCTAATTCCAAGTGCGTTAGCTTCAAAAGTCTGAAATTTTGCAGCATAATAAAATTGTCGAGGTTCAATCGGTCGAGCGGATAGGATACAAGCTACAACCGATAGCTTGCAAACATCAAGTCCAACTATTTTCATTAATTAACAATGGGTGATAATTTGATTTGTCAACGGATGTGACCCGTGACATTTGCCTATGAATTGTGAAAAGCCCTAGACGGTGTACGTCGAGCCTATTTCCCTCTTAAGGCAAGCTACACCGCGAAAACTTTGGTGTAGACACAGGTAAACAGCAAGCTCCTTACAACCGAGCCTATGAATTGTGAAAAGCCCTAGACGGTTTTACGCCGAGCCTGATTCACACCTAAAGCCCTAGATTGTAGGTTTTTTTGCTGGCGAATATGATTTGGACTCATCCCGCGACCTTAATTACTAAGGTTTCGATCGCTCGTCCCAAGCGCGATCCTCTTCAGGCGGATGTTCAATTTTTTTATGTTCCTGATAATCTGTTTCATTGATGACTAACGTATTATCGGTATTGCCAACTTGAAGATAATAGCGATTTTCGCCTTTACTCGTAGTCATTACACCACGAACGATTAAGTTAGTTTTGCCTAAGCGATCGCCTATTTTGTATTTTGGTTTATTCATCACCATTCCCAGCCATTAGCGTAGTAGCTTTGCCATCTTTCTTCATCCCAATCATCGCCACTTCCATCACCATCCCCTCCAACATAAAGAGCGCATTTGTGACACCTAACAGGAACGTAGTTCATAGCACTTGCGTTGCAATCTGGGTTAGGGCAGTACCATCTACTTTCGATCTGGTCATCTTCTCTTTTATCTTTTGGTTCAGTCATAGTTAAGGTATCTAAATTTAATAATCTCCTGGATCGTCACCGTAATAATCTGACTCGATATAATCGCCACATGGAAAGGATAATATGCGACCACAATTGGCACAATATTCATACTCGTAAACAACATCAGTTTTGCCCAAATAATCAGGATTGCTACAAACATCACAAGGTGTTCCGTTTATTGGAACTCTTTCACCTTTAATGTCATCAGTCCACATATCAAACAACTTTTTTACCGATTCCATAATTTGAGTAATGCCCGTTCTAGAATAGGCATTGGTTAAAGTTTATTTGCGATATTGATTCAGATAACGGTTAGCCTCAAGATATTCGCTGTTACCATGAGGTTCGGCATAAGCAGTTGTTTGGTAGGTTTGTTCATCAAGGGCATTAATTACTGCTATCAGTTGACTTTTGGTAATCTTGCCTTGGGTGTAGGCGTTGGTTGCAGCAGCCAATACGTCAGTTGATGCGGAGAGGCTATTTTCCCTCACGGCAGCTTCCATCGCTTTAGTGATTAGGTTTAACCCCATAGCCAACAGTTGAGCTTCTGCTTTACGGTCAATGTTACACATAGGTTTTATTTAATTTTCAGTGGTTCGGTTATCAATGATTGCTAATACTCTTAAGCTTGGGGTCACTAACCACTAGCTGATATGTGTATTACTGCCTCAATGACTGGCTTTACCAGGCTCGCAAGGTAGGATTCTCACCTACAGGACTTACGCTATTTACGTTAGGCAATCATGAGAGACAATTAAAGGCATCAGACGCTAAATCGAAATTCCATCCCCGATCGGCGTTTGGTGTTTTTTGTTGTCTACCAATATCCACTTTAGAGGATGTCTAATTAAAAGTCAATCCTCAAAAGTGGATGTTTTTAAGTTACTATGAGATCATCCAAAATATCCGATAAAGAGGACAATCTTACATTGAAGTCTTTAATTGAATCAGCAGGTTATACACAAAAGAATTTTGCTAAGTCTCTTGGTGTAGCTACTTCTACCGTCACTTACTATATTTCTGGCGAGAAGCTTCCAAGAGTTGATCGCTTTTTTGAAATGTGTAGAAAATTGAACGTAGATCCGATTACGCTTGCTAAGTCAATTGGAGTAAATGTTGAAGATGTCCCCAAAAAATAGTAAGCGGCTCACACCCAGACAAGGAATTGTGAACCGCTAAATGTTCATTCTTAAATCACTTAAATACTAACAATGACTTGGAATAAAAAAAACCAGCAATTTGCGCTGTCTTGTGGATTACGTCCATCAAGTAAAGAATTAGCACAATGGATCTTGAGGAGAGCTGACAATTTTCAGGCAACTGAGAAATTGATCGATCTTAAAGTTTTCAATAAATACATTGGTGAATCTAGAGCCAGACAATACGATCCAAAAACGGTTAAAGAGGCGATCGCCCAACTTGACGAGTCAACTTACGGCTGGTTCAAGATCCAGCGATCGCACAACTGGCATCTGCATACTGTACTCATCAGACCTGTTGAAACAGCGATTTTTGAAAAATCCCAACCATCGGGATCTGCACCCAAGCTAAAACAGGGAAACCCTATGTTTTCCGATGTTCACAAAGAACGCCTGGATAAACTACTACAACAAAACATATCTAAGTTAGATTTCCTATTTCAAAAGATCGGTCTGAAATACGATCGCTGTTCCTTAAAACGTATTTGGGCAATTGTCGGTCAAAAATTCGATGAGGTAGAACGTAGTATCGAATTAATGCTGTATCAAAACAGCGTTAAACCTGGATCTATAGTTAACCCCAAAGCGTGGCTAGTTAGTTGTTTGAAAGAAAAATGGCATGACTCATTCGATTTGCACTATTCGCCTGATTTACCAAAGTTTGAGAGAAAACTAGATATTGCAGAATTTGTGCGCTCTATCGGTTCAGAGGTAAGAAAGTTATGTCCAGAGTGAGTAAAGTACCTGAGAGATATTTAGCAACAGCTAAAAAACAAGCGATCAGACGAGTACAAAGAGGCGAATATATACAGGCTTACGCTTACTTTGAAGATGCTTTGTTCTTTCATCCAAATTTTGCACACCATTTTCCTCTTAGTAAGGCGCGTAAGCTTGCTTATGCGCTAAGAGATGGAGAATTGACCGACAAAAATATTTTGATCGAACATCTCAAAAACGATTACTAAACAATAATAGGGCTAGCAATTAATTTTGCTAGTCCCCAAATTTTGGAGCAAGAAAATGAGTCATCAAGTGTCACTTTTCGATGCTGTTATCGACACTAGATCACTGTCGCTAACAGAATCTGTTAGCGAACATAAACAAGCTGCTATACAAAGGTTTCTCAATCGAGCAGAAACAGAACACATAGCTTGTGTAACCAAATATAAACCTGGTAAACGTAAATCAGAATACTATCGGCTTTCTTATCGTCAGGGAAGAAAAACCAAACATATCCACATTCGCGGTGGAAGTACCATAGCAGAACTGGCAACTTACCGAGCCAACAAATTACAGGCAATGATTGATCGCGGCGCAGAGCTAGCAGAAGTCATAGCAGCGGTGCAAACTTTTAACAGTGGGAATATTTAAATAGTTAAAGAGGCGGGTTATCGCGATCGCTCTTGAAATGCGATCGTCTTTACGGTTGATTTAAATCACCGCGTGACTATTTTAGATATTGCAATATCGGATTGTATTATCTGATAGATGCCTAAACGGCTAGCGTTGCAATCGCATTCTTACAGGCAACTGGATCGTGGTCTAAATATTTTCTCACTGTAGCAATATCAATTGCCATCGCTTCGGCTATGGTGACAATCTCAATCCCCGCACTTCTAAGCTGATTGATTACCCATCGCCTAGAGCTGTGGGTTGAATAACCGTAATAGCCATACTCAGTCAAAATTTTACGCCAACAGTCATCAACAGCACGGGCGGTAAGGTGTTTTGTGATATCCCTTGGAGAAGGGAAAAGATAACCCTGCGTGGCTGGCGTATACGAATTAAGATGTATTCTCAACTCATCGTGTATCCAGATCTGACGGGTAGAAGCTAGCCCGTGCTTAGATGACTTTCTAGTGGAACTACCAAAGGTAATCACATCAAGCACTTTACCATTTTTGTCATAAACATCGCTAACCTTTAGCTGAACAATTGCCCCCATACGTTCGCCCGTCCAAAGTGAGATTTCAAAAATCAATCTCTGCTGTGGAGTCGATAGACGCGATCGCAACTTTTTAATTACTGGTGAAGTCCAAATGGCAGCTTTGCCATGACGGTTATTTTTAGCCATTTAAAAAATAAATATAACTTCCGAATTAGTAAACAGCCATCTACCTTTTCGGAAGTATGTAACAAATAGAAATTGCCTATATTTATTCAATGCTATGTGTAGCAATGTCTATACGCATCCGTATAACTTCCGAATCTATGTAGATTCAGAAGTTTTATCTAATAGTAAATATGGGAAATCTAGGCATAGTTAATCATTTTAATTACTATGCCCGATTTAAACTTGGTTCAAAGATTCGGTTCATCCGTTGCCTTTAA
>JAIMKV010000052.1:32306-35083 GCA_020692205.1 Myxosarcina sp. GA_180221_E-2-1-MAG-40_15 | reverse complement strand
CTCTACTACCTACTAACTTACTCTCTTAATTCTTATTTATTATTTCCCTGCTGCTTCCAGATAACCCTATACAAGAATAAGTACTCACCGACATACAAATCTACAGAGAATCAGCTAGAGCTACCTTAAATCCAATTATACAGCTATTTGGCTTTACAACCTCTAGGGTGATTTTAGCTCTCAAAGTACAAAACTAGACGCTTAAAAATGTACAGATGTACTAGTGATTTGAGCTAAACCCAACTTTCCTCTTCTAGCTGCTGCTTAAGCTCAAATTGAACTAGTTCATTTGTATTATCTTCTAAGGAGCAACTAAGGATTCAAAGTGGATACTAAACCGCTCAATTTGTCAAGTCCTATCAGCCTAGTAGAGCTAATTTCGGTTTGCTATTTGGTTCACAGAACGGTTAACAAGTCAACCCATATTCCAAAAATAGGCATGAGTCACTTAAGAATGAGCTAATGTACTCGGAGTACATTTGGTGTACATAAGGGCTGAAAGTACGGAGAGGGTGGGATTCGAACCCACGGAAACTCTCGTTTCTCCCGATTTCAAGTCGAGCGCGTTCGACCACTCTGCCACCTCTCCTAGAATGGTTTTCCTATAATAACAGAGAATATGAGCGACTCGTTTAGTTTAAATGTACTATTTTGTTTATTTGGACTAACTGTTAGAAATAAAAATAAATAAACAGGGTTTAGCCACGGCAAACCCTTGAACAAAGCAAATTCAGGCTCTAGCCTGAGAGTAATTTATAATTATTGGCAATAAATCGAAACAAATCGTTGATTAAAGATGCAAATATTGAGCTTCTGCTTCTAGCTGTTTAACTAATTTATCGTTTCCATTGGCTCTAGCAGCTTCTAGACGAACATTCAAACTTCTTCGCATACTTTCGCGGTGGCTGAGATGAGCATTTTTCAGGACTTCTTGACGTTTATTGTTCATGATGGACTTTTTAATTTACAAAATAGGATATAAAAGCTGCATATATAAGGTATCATTTTTACTACAATCAGAACTACTTATCTAAAAAATCTTAATACAATCAATATATATATTTCGCTTCATGAATTGAGCTGATTTCGAGACTGATGACTATTGCGTAATAAAGCCTGTGAGCCTAAATTTAGTTGCCTTCTAACAAGTTGGCGATCGCCCTAACCAACTTTTCTGCCTCTACAGGTTTGGTAATGTGAGTTTGAAATCCTACCTGAAGTGCTTTTTGTCGATCAATTTCGGCGGCATAAGCGGTCAGGGCGATCGCCTGAATGCTTCCCCCTTGATTCGGTGGGCGAGAGCGAATCTGCTGCATCAGCATATAGCCGTCCATCGGGGTCATGCCTATATCACTCACCAACACGTCAGGCATGAACTGATCTAAAGCTTGCAAAGCTTCTAAGCCAGAAGCGACGGCTGTCACATTAGCCCCATTTTGTTCCAAGAGAAATGCCTCAAACTCGCGGTTATCTGGCTCATCATCTACCAGCAAAATTTGCACGCCGTCTAAAAGAACTTCTGCTTCTGTCTCAGTGTGGATTGGTTCAGATGCGATCGCTGTTGTCTGCTGCATGATCGGCAATTGGATCATTAAGGTTGCGCCTTGATTCTCACCCTGACTTTCTGCTGTGACCCTGCCCCCGTGCATTTCGACAATTTGCCGGACGATCGCTAGCCCCAACCCTAACCCGCCAAATTTACGTGTCGTTGAGCCGTCTTCTTGCCGAAAATACTCAAATACATAGGGCAAAAACTGTGGATTGATGCCCTTTCCAGTATCAATTACCCGAATCTGAGCTAACCCGTCGAGCTGCCGCAGTTCAACGTTTACTTGTCCGCCGTTGGGTGTAAACTTAACCGCATTGGTTAACAAATTCCACACCACCTGCTGTAAGCGGACTGCATCGCCAGAAATTGGAGCGATCGCTGAGTCGAGATCGAGGGCGAGCCGAATATTCTTCGCTGTTGCTGCCAACCTTACCGTTTCAATGGCAGCAGCGATTACCGAGGTCAAATCAACGGGAGCCGCTGTTAAGGATAATTTACCCTGCATGATGCGAGAGATGTCAAGCAAATCCTCAATCAGTTGCGCTTGCAGTTTAGCATTGTGTTCGATTGTTTTTAGGGCTTCGGCTCGACGGGCTGCGTCCAGGTTGCTGTTTTGTAGTAAGCGTGTCCAGCCCAGAATTGGGTTGAGGGGCGATCGCAGTTCATGGGATAGCACTGCTAAAAATTCATTTTTAACTTGGTTAGCGCGCTCAGCGGCTTCTCGTGCGGCTTGCTCTCGTTGCAGCAGTTGCTCTCGTTCTGACTCAATGCGTTTTTGCTTAGTAATATTGAGTACCGTGCCGACAAAGCGTTGTGGCGTACCAGAAGCATCAAAATAAACCTGTCCTCTTGCTGCAATCCACCGTTCTACTCCATCTTGAATCCCGATTATGCGATATTCTAAATTATACTCGCCGCCACTAGCAGGGTTTAAGGCCCATTGAATCGCCTGCTCTAACCGAGGTGATTCATTGGGGTGCAGCGCGGCAAAAAAAACTTCAATGCTGCTTTCGGCTCTTGGAGGTAAGCCAAACATGGCTTTACAACCCTCATCCCAAACCAATTGATTGGTAAGAAGATTCCAGTCCCAGGTGCCTAATTGGGCAGCTTCAATTGCCATGCGGAAGCGGTCTTCACTATCGCGCAAGGCTGCTTCTGCGAAGGCACGTTCGACGGCAGCCCAAGTGCGCTCGGCAACTTCTTCTGCTAGGGATACCTCGTCTGCTGT
>JAIMKV010000052.1:1232-32275 GCA_020692205.1 Myxosarcina sp. GA_180221_E-2-1-MAG-40_15 | reverse complement strand
AGCCCTGCAACCAACTTGCCTTGCTTGACTAGCGGGATGCCGATATAGGCTCCAATCTGAATTGCAGCGTAGGCAGACCGCTGCTCTGGGGACAGGTTGGGGTCAGCTTCTACATCGGACGCAGACACGGCGCAACCTCGGCGGTACGAGGCGAGTAGCTTTGAGCCGAATGAATCAATTGGGTATCTGCCGGCAAGTGCTTCGACTCCGTTGACATAATCACTCTCAATGAAATAATCTGTGCCGCGAACCTCGAAATATGCCACGCGGTTTGCGCCGAGATATTCGCCCAGCACGCGGCTAGCTACAGCCTGAATCTCTGAGGGGTCAACAAGCGATCGCAGTGTGTCAGAGAGAGAGACGCGAAAAGCATTCAGTTCAGCAGTTCGTCGCGCAATTTCTTCGGCTCGTTGGCGATCGCTAATATCTTTAAAAACAATGGCTACTTTTCGCTCCTCTGGCTCACCCGTGCCACAGGCATAGACATCGAACCAACGGTTCAAGATTTTAGAGCCATTTTCAAATCGAACAGATTCACCCGTCAACGCAACTTTACCGTAAAGTTCAATCCAATGAGCTTCCAAATTTAGCTGACACGCTGTTTTACCAATAGCTTGTTGCAGTCCGCTCTGTTGTTCAAAGGCTGGATTGACTTCTAAAAAGCGATAATCGATTGCGTTATCATCCTCATCAAACAGCACCTCAATAATGCAAAAACCTTCATCAATTGACTCAAATAGAGTTTGATAGCGTTTTTCCGATTGGTTTAAAGCTGTCTCGGTTTGAACCCGATCAGTGATGTCGATAACCATACCCAACAACCGACTTGGCGTACCGCTAATGTCACAGTAAACACTGCTGCGTACCCAAATCCAATGAATGCTTTGATCGTGGTGAACGATCCGACATTCAAAGTTCCAATTAGTATTAGCCGAGAGCGTCTGTTGAAACTGTTCATCCACAACGGCGCGATCGTCAGGATGAACGTGACTCAAAAAGATATCGTAGCTCCATTCTGACAGCAGAGACTCATAGCCAAAGATTTGATCGTGTCTAAGCGATCGATGAGCGGTGTGGGGTTCTGTTGTTAGGTCGAGATCCCAATCGCCAATTTGGGACGCATCCAACATGAATCGCAATCGCGTCTCACTCTCCCGCAATTCTGCTTCGGCAGATATGCGATCGCTGATGTCGCGAGATGAACCGACGACAGATTCTACTGTACCGTTAGCAGCAAACACTGGGCTGAGAATATATTCAAAATAGCCATCCACCCCAGCAGGATTGGTATAAGGCGTTTCGTCTTTGACTAACTCTCCTGTCTCGAAGACCCTTCGTATATCGTCTAATAGCTGCCGCTCGACGGCTTCGGGGTACTGAAGTTCAGCCATTGTTTTCCCGATCGCTTCTGCTGCTGTCAAACCCCACAAGTCAAGCAGTACCTGGTTGGCGTAAACAAACCGCCCCTCACGATCAAATCTAAATATAAAATCGGTAATGGTCGAAAGCGTCGCATCGAACTTTTGCACTTGCCGGGCTAATTCGGCGCGATTTTCCTGTAAGGCTGCTTGGACATGGGCGCGCTCAACGGCTTCCCAAGTTTGTTCTGCGGTTTCCTCGACTTGTTTTACCTCGGCTTCTGTCCACTGGCGCGGAGTTGCCTGATGTACTCCTAGCAACGCGACGAACTGATTGTTTTTAATCAGCGGTACATCAATATACGCAGCAATGTTAATCTTTCTGTACCTGTTTTTCTCCGTGGTTGTGTATTGGGGGCTGTTTGCCACATCCCCAGCAATCACCGTTTGCCCCGATTGATGGTCATCGATTAGATTACGTCCAAAGTCTTCTAGACAGTATTGCCCGCTCAATTCAGCAACACCATTGGTATAGTTTTTATAAACACTGACTTCTTTGCCTCCAGGTAACACTTCGAGGTAAATGACGCGGCTTGCCCCGAGAGAATCTCCCAGAATTTGAGCAGCGATCGCCTGAATCTCAACGGCATCGCTCAGCGGGCGCAGTGCATCGGTAAGCTTGACTCGAAACGCCAGCAAATCCGATTCTAGCTGCATTTTTGCGGCTGGCTGGACTCGATCAAGTTCGCTCAACAGGATCTGCACAGCCGTTTTTAGGCTGTCTGACCAAGTTGCGATCGCCCCTAGCGGCGTTGGCGACCAATCGTGCGATCTCAACCATGCACCGATCTCACCGCCACCAACCAAAAGGTCTTCACCTCTTACCTTGTGTTCTTCTGGCTTCATGCTTTGAAATCTTTGGGCGAAAAGTATTTTTCTCGAATTGTCTTAGGGCTAAAAATTGCTGTAAATATCATTATGTTTCATTTTTGATTTACTTTCGTGACAGACAGCTTTGCTGTTATCTGATGGTTTCAGCCTTCCCCAATGGAGAGAAGCGGATTTCAATTCTTCTCCGGTTAGCATCAGGATCGCGACTAGATGTGGCAAATTCTCCAGACGGAAGCTGTAGCTGTGCGGCGGAATAGGGACGGAATTGTACTCCTGCTAATCTGCCTGTTTGCTGTTGCACCGTCTGCAATTGCTTGACCACCTCCAAGGCACGCATTAATCCCAAGTCAGCATTGGAACCAGGTTTAAGGCTATCTACAGATTGCTTTCCCTGCGCCACTTCTTCTAGCTGCTGGTCTAAATTTCCGTTACCAAAGTTGATCTGACCATCGGTGTGTCCAATAATTTCAACTACATATAGGTTGCGCTCTTGGCTAATCCGTTCGATGCGATCGACTAAATCGATGGTAATGTAATTTTTTAACTCTTGAGGTAGATTGGCACTACCAGAATCGAACTGATATCCTCCTGAATCTTGAATTACCACAACAGGAGGAGCAGATTTTAAGCGGTTGATTTCTGACTGTAGAGTGTTTATACGACCACGGCTTTGTTTGTTGCTATTGAGTAATAATCTTTTTAAATCTGAAGAAGCTTCTTTTAGTTGGCGTACACTAGCAGTACTTTCTCCTAACTCGTTTTCTAAGGTAGCTATTTCTTGTTGCAGTAGACGCACCTGTCTTTCGGTATCGCTCAAGTTTTGCTCGGTTTCTTCGGCAGCATACTTAAGAAATAGTGACTTAAATAAAGCTAATAAAAGAAACAGGCTAATAATCATAAAAGCATTAGCCATCAAGTCGGTAAAAGACGGCCAGACATTTAAGCTTTCTGCGGCTTCATAGCTTCGTAACCTGCGTTTTTTGCTCATGTCAATTAATAGATGATCGAGATGATTAACTTTGGGCTTTTTGAATTTGGTCAACTAGTTTTGCTAATTCCTGCTGGATTTCTTTTAACCCCGATCGCTCGATGATATTTTTTTCTTGATTGAGATTAACTAAGCTGTCATATTGCTGGTTAATCTGATTTACCTTCTGGTTTAATTCCAGAAACTGTCGCGTCAGTTTTTGCATCGAGTCTAAATTATGTTCCAAAGACTGAGTTGACTTTTGTAAAACTAAAGAAGATTGAGAAAATTGATTTTGCGCGATCGCTAAATCATTGGTCGCCGATGTTAGCTTTTCGGGGAAGCGACTATGATCGAAAATGTGGGCAGCCTGTTCAAAAGTTTCAGCACTGTGGTGAATTTTAACAAAAGCCTTGGTCATCGATGCTTCAATGGTATCGCCTAATTTATGTACCATGGCATCAAAATCACGACTAAACTGACTAATAGCTTCTTCTAAAGAACTAATCGGCTGTATTTGGGGTAAATAAATGTTATCGATATAGTCTTCAATCGAGCTAAGTGCGTTTGCTTTGACTATATTGGTATTCCACAGCAAATTTAAGACAGTGAGCAAAGAACTACAGGCGATCGCAACTAGACTGGTAGTAAAGGCAACTCCCATCCCCTGTAAGGGACTGTTTAACTCTTCAACCAGGTTTCTCACATCGTTAATGTCAACTTGAGTAATAGTTTGGCTTAAACTTGCCAGATTAAGGGTAATGCCTAAAAATGTCCCCAATAGACCAAAAGAAAGCAGTAAATTAGGTAAAATACGACCAAGGTGATCGACAAAATCGCATCCTAAGGAAAGTCCTAAGAAATAAAACTTTTCCTGACTATACGCTCCTTCAATTACTGATGCCGTATTAAATTGATCTCGATTGAGACTGCTATCAACAAACCTTTGTTCTAGTCTAGTGATCATCCTTGGCGCAGATTCTAGCTTAACTCCGCTCAATAATCTTCTGGTTTTTGCTGCTAAATATTGCAAATGCCGATATAAACAATAGCGTAATAGAATAGCAAAGATGGTCGGCAAAATCACCAGAAAAATGGCTAAAATAACCAAATATCCAGGAATTAAACGATAAATACTCAATATTTGTTGCATAATTTTCCCAAATTGTCGGCTTGCTTTTGGACGAAGGTGCGAAGAACGAAGGAAAAAGTTAATTCATGCTTCTGCCTTCGTACTTTGTAAAGCTTTCCAGTTACGAGCTATTAGCTGCTTATATAATTACGCCTAGATAGCTTTTTGAACAGTCTAAACTAATGACTTGGAGGGTTGTGACGGTTCAATAGATTCAGTTTCTCGATCTAGAGCGTCAATTATGCTTAATATTTCTCTTTCAAAGCTAACCTGCGCTCGATTAGTTTTAGCACCAAAGTAAAAGCTGTGGTTCTGTTCCAACGCCCAAATCTGAGAATGAGAAAAGTAACTCATCACTACTCCAATCATTAACAGTGCAAACCCTGTATAGACAATGGGTACACCAGGATCGGCTTTAATCTGCAAGCCAGTGCTGCCAATAATATCAATTAATTTCAGCCTAATTCCGTCAATGTCTACACTTTGACCAATACGGATGGCGCTAGTTAAATCTCCCTGTTGATTATAAATTAAGGCAGTTCCCTGCAAGTCCTTAATTAACATCGAAACACCAGAACTCAGATCGGGTTTAGTCGGAATCCAAGTTCCCCAAATGTTTCCTGCACTTAGAGTGTCTAACTTAGCTACTGGTAGCTGAAAGATCGGACTATTGTTTAACTGGACTTTAGCAGCAGCAATACTCCAATTAGTCTGGTATAAGGTAACGCCATTGTAGCGCAAGGGTTTATTAACGTGGATAGTTGACCGCTTTAATTCTTCACCGCGATCGCTAATTACGGAAAGATCGGAATAAAACTGATCGATATCGCCGTTATCGGTATAGTCAATCCAGAAGCGGTTAACCTTAACTGACCAGTTATCAGGGATTTGAGAAGCCGAAAAAGGTCCTGATTCAATAATATTTTGGATTTTAAAAGTGTTGCCGCTGGCGACCATTTCCTGGGCAAAGAAGCCAGTGAAGATGCCCCACATTCCCCCAGCTAAGACAGTTAACATGCCAATATGTACTATAATCGGCCCAATCCGCCCAATGATACCTTTGCGGGCATATAGAGTATGATCCTGTTGCCAGATTTGATAGTTTTGCTCATTTAACAAAGGAATTAAAGACTTAATTGAACCTGCTAATTCGGCACTTAGGGCTAGTTTCTCAAACTGCTGCGGTTTTTGGTAATATTTCCATTTACGGGCAGCTTTAAGGGCGGGCAACTGACGAGTGAAGGTACAGGCAGTTAAGCTGGCACTAAATATAATTAGTAATGAAAGATACCACCAGGTACTATATACGTGGTTTAGACCCCAGGCTAAAATTACTTTCCAGGTTAAGAAGCCATATAAAGCAGGAGACTCAGGGTAATTTTGTTGATAGAAAGATAAGGTTTGCGCCTGTTCAATAACCGTACCAGCAATACTAACAACGGCGATCGCCAGTAGCAAAATAATTGCTAATTTTAGGTTAGCGATTATGCCGACAAAACGACGGAAGATTGAGCCTGGTTTTAAAAGGAGATTCATTATTTATAAATGTTGGGGATTGGGGATTGCATTGACTGTGTTTATAATTTAATCGCAGTCAGCCGAGACAATAGGGAAAAGATGCCAAAGCCGAGTAATAAAGCACCACTGGCAGGATTGATCCAGCTAGACCAACGGCGTAATTCTAAGATTTTTTTGATGGAAGCAGTAAAAGTCCCAGCGATCGCTAAGGGCGTAACGTAACCGATCGCATAGGCAATTAATAAACCGCTACCCAAAACTAGATCCTGGGTTGTAGCTACCCAAGTTAACAGAGTTGCCAGTACAGGAGTACTGCAAGGAGAAGCGATTAAACCAAAGGTAAGACCGAGTAAATAAGAACGTAATCCCCGGGGTAAATCTTCACCAATCCAGTCTGTTGCCCCCAAAGAAGGAAAACGTAGCGGGAGGATTTCTAATAAGTTTAGTCCCATAGCGATCGCCACCAGACTGACGATAATTGGTAAACCGATACCTATTTGCCCATAAACCTTGCCAATAGTCGTGGCAACAACACCCAAAATAGCCAAAGTGGTCGCCAAGCCGAACGCAAACCAGCTAGACTGGGCGGCTGCCTGTAGTCTGCCCTCAGATTCATAACCGCCGATGTAGCCTACGGTAATCGGCAACATTGATAGCATACAGGGAGTCAAACTAGTAACTAGCCCTGCCAAAAAGATCACGCCAATACTGACCACACTGAGATGAGTTAATTGAGAAGAGACTAGGCGATCGGCAAATCGTTCTAATAAATATAGTTGTGTTTGTAAAAATTCCAACATTAAAAATTAAGTTTTGATCCAGGTTTACCCCTCTTGAATTCTATCAAAATACCTAAATTCTTATAGATCTCAACGCTGAAAAGACACTAAGATAGCGAACGTGTTATCAAAGTTAAAGAACTAGCTTAAGGAATTACCAGCCAATATGTTCAATAAAAATACATTTTTCTTAGTTTTATTGCTGTTTATTCCCGTTTCCATTGCGGCACATTTTCTGGAATGGGGAGAGACTACCGTATTTATCACCGCAGCTTTGGGGATTATCCCGCTAGCTGGCTATATGGGTACAGCTACCGAAGAAATCGCTGTAGTAACTGGTCCCAGTATCGGCGGTTTGCTCAATGCTACCTTTGGCAATGCTACCGAATTAATCCTTGCTTTCATCGCTCTTAAAGCTGGCTTAGTGGGAGTGGTCAAGGCGACTCTTACCGGTTCAATTATCAGTAATTTGCTGCTGGTAATGGGATTTTCGATGTTGCTGGGAGGATTACGCTTTAAGGAACAGAAATTTCAGCCCACCGTAGCCCGTCTTAATGCCTCTTCAATGAACTTAGCGGTAATTGCGTTACTTCTGCCTACAGCAGTCCAGTACACTTCCGCAGGTATCGAAGAACAAACGCTGCAAAACCTATCCGTAGCTGTAGCAGGTATTTTGATTTTAGTTTATATTCTAACGTTACTATTTTCGATGAAGACTCATGCCTATCTTTGTGATGTGGGAGATGTTGATTTAGATGAGGGTGGAGAAGGTGAACCCAAAGTTAACTTGCCCTTTTGGATCTTTATCTTGTTGGTAGTCACCCTGGCAGTAGCAGTAGAATCAGAACTACTCGTAGATTCTTTAGAAGTAGCTACGGCTAACTTAGGTTTAAGTGCTTTGTTTACTGGGGTGATTCTGCTACCAATTATTGGTAATGCAGCCGAACACGCAACTGCAGTATCTGTAGCCATGAAAGATAAAATGGATCTTTCCGTATCGGTGGCGGTAGGTTCAAGTATGCAGATTGCTTTATTTGTTGCCCCAGTACTAGTAATTGCTGGCTGGATTATTGGTCAACCGATGGACCTTAACTTTAATCCTTTTGAACTAGTGGCAGTAAGCGTGGCAGTGCTGATTGCTAATTCGATTAGTTCTGACGGAGAGTCCAACTGGTTAGAGGGAAGTTTACTGCTGGCAACTTATGCTGTGGTAGCACTGGCTTTCTTCTTCCATCCAGTTGTCGAAGGGATGATTTAGCTGATTTACCGATAACATATTTGTTTTTTGTGGGGATAGAAGCGTCAGGTTTATCCCCATTTTTAATCGCGATCGCTGAATCTATAGAACTAATCAAATTTTAAGTCAACGGTAAATAAAGTCAATCAAAACGGCAAATCATAGCGCGATCGCGCTTATCATTCAAGCTTTTAATTTGTTTTTGATCGCTGCAAACAAAAATTAATTCGCCATAGGGAGGCTAAATCTAGCTCCCTGTGGTGGTTATCAAATCCTACCCATTCCAGTACCAGGATCAATAGTTCCCATGGTGTTATAAATACCCCAATCTTGGATGCGTCTATTTTTCAAGATAGCTTCTGCACCACTAATTTCGGCTTGTGTCCCTTCCATTAATACTATATATCTTCCTTGCGAAAGCATTTCTTCATAATATCTAGCTTGATCTTCGGGAATTCCCCAACCAATTAAAGCCCCGACTAAACCGCCGCCTGCCGCGCCAATACCGCTACCGAGCAAAGTATTAGCCAAAACTATTCCCAATTCTGCTGCTAAACCGACACCTGGAAGAGCAATTATACCCAAACCGCCAATTAAACCCATGAGTCCCCCGGTTGCTGCTCCTGCTGTAGCTCCTGCTGCTGCCCCACCTTGAGCCTGTTCGCTGGCGGATTTGACCTCGGCACCGCCCATGTCTTCTTGTGGTTTAGCCTCTTGGGCAATTACCGAAACTCGATCCATATTGAATCCTGCGTCTCGTAATTCTCGTAGGGCAGATTCGGCATCTTGGCGAGTAGCAAAAGTTCCCACAGCACGTTGAAGTTTGTTGGTGGCCATATAATTTGAACCTCATAGTGTTACGCTTTTATCCTGCTAAAAATCATTTTCTTGTGCATCTTACCTACGAAATATTTTGAACATGTTGATTGATATTGATCGCCTCATTGTCAGCCACACTATTGATCTGGCAGAAGTTTAGATTTTTCGGATTTGGCTATATTTACCTTTTAATAGATGAGAGTATGCGCCCCGTCTATCACGGATACCGCTTCGCAAAATTACGGCAAATTATATTTTCTATCTAAATATAGATTGCAGCAGCGATTTGACTGTGAGACTATTTAATTGCTTAATTCTTTAGCTTAATTATAAAATTGTCACCCCCTTCTTTTTCACCTCTTGGTTGGCAGGGTATCTCATTACGCTTGGGTGTTGCTCTCTTGGCTGGTGCGATCATTGGCTTAGAAAGAGAAACCAAACATAAACCAGCCGGGCTAAGAACCAATATGTTGGTAAGCTTTGGTTGTGCATTAGTGGTACTTGTCCCCATTCAAATAGGTGCAGCAGAGCAAAATTCAGATGTTTTAGGCAGAGTTATTGCTGGCGTTATTAGTGGAATTGGATTTATTGGCGGGGGAACAATTTTACGCGAGTCTAAAGTAAAAGGTTTAACATCAGCAGCAGCAATTTGGGTTGCTGCTGCTTTAGGAATTGCTGCTGGCTGCGGTTTGTGGATTTTAGGGTTAGCAGGAGCATTAATTACCTGGATAGTCTTGCGACTATTTGACAGATGGGAAAAATATCTCTGAGTAAACGCAGTTCAAAATTGAACCTTGATCTGGGTCAAAAAAATTGACTCCTCAGGCAAGCTATCAACGCCAAGCTAAAAAAGTTTAGTTTGATTGAATATTTTATCGATTTAATTATTACCGTTTTTCTTTTTCCATCCCCTCAACTGAGGATCGAAATCGTGATCGAAAATAGTAGCTGCGTTGTAATATACGTCGTAAGCATAGTCTAAAGGTAGCTTAGCTTGAGTTAAATCAGCCCCAGCGAAATTTGCCTGAGCTAAATAGCTCAATCCAAAATCAACTTCTTGTAGATTAGCAAAATTGAAGTTGGCTTTCTCCAAATGAGCTTCTTGAAGGTTTGCCTGGGATAAGCAAGAATTAGTAAAATTTACCTCTGTCAATATTGCTTTGGTTAAATTTGCTTGGTTTAAATTAACCCGAATCAAGCTAGAGTAGCTCAGGTTTGCCTTACTTAAGTCAATGTTACTCAAATTAGAACCATCTAAGGTAATACCTTTCAAGCTGACGCTCATTAAAGGAGCTTTTTGTAAATCGATTCCCGAAAAATCTTTGATTCCTTGAGAGTAATTTTTCATTACCTCATAAGGCTTGGCAACGGAAATAGACTGAGGATCGTGAATCTTGAATAAATAAGCCAGAAAAAAATCAACTGTCTTTACTAAAGTGATCATTATCCTTTAACTATCGCGCCAAAATCGGCTAGAACTCTGGCATGATTTCGTAGTAGCCCTAAAAGATTTAACCTGTTGCGTTTAACCTCAGGATTTTCGGCCATGACTAAGACGCTATTTTCCCCATCAAAAAAGTTACTGACTACAAGCGAAATTTTAACCAAGCCATCAATCAACAACTGATAATTACGTTCTTGTTGGGAAGCTTTAGTTTGCGGTAACAGTTCCACCAGTGCTTCATAAAAGGCTTGTTCAGAAGATTGCTCGAATAAATTGGGATCAATTAACTCTTGAGGATCTAAGGTTTGAGTATCCAAATCACCTTTAGCTGCCAAACGTGCCGAACGATTGATTGTTTCATAGATTTCGTTCAGCTTCCCGTTATCCCGTGTCTGTTGCAGAAATAAAGCGCGATCGCGAATATCTAATAAATCTGTTAAAGCTCTTACAGTGTATTCAGGATCGGCATCTCCCAGCACCGCATTAACTAGATCGTAATCAATCTTCTTTTCGTCTTGTAACAGAGTTCTAAGACGCTGAATAAAAAACTCTTGTAAAGCTGCGATTGGCGACTGCTGTGTTGAATGAGCGGAAACAAAATCGGCTGCACCCTGTTCGAGTAACTGATTTAGATTGATCGCCAGATTTGTTTCCCAGGTTATATTTACGATCCCGTTGGCGGCACGACGTAGCGCAAAAGGATCGGAAGATCCAGTGGGAATCATGCCTAAACCAAAGATGCCAATTAAAGTGTCGAGGCGATCAGCCAAACCGACTACCTGACCATTTAAAGTTGTCGGCATCAGATCATCTGCGCCTCTAGGCAAGTAATGTTCAAAAATCCCCTTAGCCACTGTAAGAGACTCGCCACTGACGAGGGCATATTTTTCGCCCATTACTCCCTGTAGTTCAGGAAACTCATAGACCATTTGCGTGACCAAATCGGCTTTACATAAAAGAGCGGTGCTTTCAATTTCGTTTTGCTGCGATTCATTGACATCTAGCTGGTCAGCAATCATTTTCGCTGTATCAATAATGCGATCAACTTTGTCCCGCATTGAGCCTAAATCTTCTTGAAAAGTGACTGTTTCTAACTGAGGCAGATAAGTATCAAGATGTTCATCACAGTCTGCCTGATAAAAGAATTGAGCATCTGCTAACCTAGCGCGAATGACTCTGCCGTTTCCTTCGGCAATAACATTTTTTTGCTCAGGATCACCGTTAGAAATAGTGATAAAGTTAGGTAATAAATTATGCTCGCCATCTTCTTGATGAACAGGAAAATAACGCTGATGGCTAACCATGACGGTAATAATTACCTCGGTTGGTAGCTTGAGAAAATCCGCTTCAAACTTGCCCGTTACTGCGGTAGGATATTCGACTAAATTCACCACTTCTTCGAGCAAATCGGGATCTATTTGCGCTTGAGCGCCAATGCTTTTAGCTTCAGCTAAAATACCTGCTTGAATCTTTTCTTTTCTGGCTGTCGAATCCACTTCTACCGCAGCAGAGCGCATAGTCTCTACATAGTCTGTAGCCTGAGTAATGATCACTGGATCAGGATGTAAAACCCGATGTCCGCGAGTAGTGCGATCGCTCTTGATCCTTTCTGAACCATTAATTAATTCTAAAGGCAAAACCTCACTATCCCATAATGCTACCAACCACCGAATTGGACGAGGAAAACGCAAATCTCCATCTCCCCAGCGCATAAAACGCTTACCTTCCAAGCCAGTAATCCACTGGAGACATAATTCCTGTAAAATCTCTGTTGTCTGACGACCTTTAATTTGTTTTTGGACAAAGACAAATTCACCTTTAGGAGTATCGCGAATTTCTAAATCTTCTAAATCTACACCTTGTTTGCGGGCGAATCCCGCAGCGGCTTTGGTGGGTTGCCCATCTTTAAATGCTGCTTTTACGGGGGGGCCTTTTATTTCTTCTTCTCGGTCGACTTGCCGCTCGGGGATATCTTTGATTAATATGGCTAAACGTCGGGGAGTCCCATAATATTCAATCCTAGCAGGGTATAACAACTCTTCTGATAAGCTGCTGGGGATTTTAGCCTGCCATTGTGCGATCGCACTATTAACAAAATCTGCGGGTAATTCTTCTGTCCCAACTTCCAATAAAAAATTAGCCATAAAAGAGATTTACTTATTGCCCTATCGTTTAAACAGGATAGCAGTTATCTGGGTTTCATTTTCAGTTATTGCCATCTTAGATGTAGATTAATAAAGTGAACGGTACTTCGCCTGCCACGACCCAATAATTTTCCCTGCAGGTAAATGACATTTTTTCACCTAGCTTTGTTGTCTAAATTATCTGTTTTGTCTCAAGCACCAAGAGTCAGATGCAAAACTAAATTGTCTGATTGAGTGCAAACTCGAATCCATCGTAAATTGCGATCGCTTCAGAGTCTTCTGAACCCAAAAAATTGTTATATTTGCTGCATTTTACTCGATATTTTTGTAAATTATTTTATATAAGATCACTTTGAAATACAATTAAATAACTTTATCAAACAAAAGATTTTTAAACTCTAAAAAAAGCTGCCTTTTGGGTAAAAGGCAGCTAGTAGATGTGTGTACTTTAAGACTTATTTCAGGGTGTATTCGATATAGACATCATTTGCGTTGGTAATTTCTAGGCTGCCCCAGGACTCTAAATCTTTGACATAATTTAGGTTCTGCTTCGTATTTTTAATTTTGCCTAAAAATCTATTTTTAGTTTTGATCGCGTTAGTTCTGAGAATGTGCATATTCATAGATTTTACTCGTTAGACTAGATATTCGTACTTACCAATTTGTCAACAGTATAAACACTAATAGTTAAGTAATAGAAAAGTCTGATTTGCTCATCTAATTTACTGACAATTTTATTGATGAAGAATTCTAGAGTAGCATCTTACGATTTGCCATCCTGCAAGCTCAGAAATAATCTGAAACAAACATGAGCAACTAAGTAAATCTACTTAAATAAAATCAACTAGTACACTGCGACGTAAATGAAGCAACCATATTTAAATCCTGAAAGCTTTAAGATTAATTACTCCTGACTTCTGTACGGGCGAACGCCCGCGCATGAATAGCTTTGCGTGCATGACTAGCTGAGTCCTTCTGACGTTCCCCAAAATTTTGTTCATTAAAAAACTGGCAAATTTTGCAAAATTTGCCAGTTTTTTAAAAATACATTTGTAATTTGATGCTGTTGAAGACTACGGCTTGTCTTCAATCACCTGATCGATCAGACCATATTCTTTAGCCTCATAAGCCGACATAAAGTAATCACGGTCGGTATCTTTCTTGATCTTCTCAATAGATTGCCCTGTATTCTCTGCCATCATTTGGTTTAGCTGATCGCGGATGCGTAAAATTTCTTTGGCTTCAATATCAATATCTGTTGCCTGTCTGCGCCCTTGTACACCACCTAAGGGCTGGTGAATCATAATCCGTGAATGGGGCAAAGCCAGACGCTTACCTTTAGTTCCACCACAGAGTAAAAATGCTCCCATCGAAGCAGCCAGACCAACACAGATCGTAACTACCTCTGATTTAATATGACGCATAGTGTCATAAATCGCCAAGCCAGCAGTCACAGAACCACCAGGAGAGTTGATATATAAATAAATTGGTTTGCCAGGGTCATCAGAGTCTAAATAAAGCATAATCGCAATAATCTGGTTTGCCAAACCATCATCAACGCCTCTGCCTAGAAAGATAATGCGCTCACGATATAAACGGTCATAAATGCTGATCCAGTCACTATATTGCTGACCAGGAAGTTGATAAGGAACTTTGGGAATACCAATGGGCATAGGATTTTACCTTGAAATATTGATGATTATTTTGGTTATGGCTTGTGGCTTGTAGCTTATAGCCCAGAGCTTTATTTAAGTTAGAACAGAAACAGGAGTGGGTAGATCTCTAGTGCTTTCTAAAACCTTATCGATTAAACCGTACTCCTTAGCTTCTTGGGGAGTCATATAGAGCATTCGATCTGTATCTTTCTCTAGTTTTTCGATCGATTGACCAGTATTACGGCTAAAAATCTCTAGCACAACGCGCTTATTTTCAAGGACTTCTTTAGCGCGAATTTGAATATCTGTCGCTTGACCCCGCGCACCCTGGCGAGGTTGGTGCAGAATAATTGTGCCATTAGGCAAACTAGCGCGGTAGCCTTTTGCTCCTGAAGAGAGTATCATTGCTGCCGTTCCCATTGCCTGACCGATACAAATTGTATGAACCTGTGGCTTGATGTAGTCCATGGTGTCGCAAATCGCGAAAGCCTCAGTTTCAAAACCAATTGAATCTCCACCATACCAGGAAGTGCCAGTAGAGTTGATATACATGGTAATTGGTTTATCTGGGTCATCAAATTGTAGAAATAGCAACTGAGCTACAATCAATTCTGTAACGTCAACCCCCATTTGGTCTTTGTACTCATCAGGAGAGACTAATGGGAGTCCTAAATAGATAATGCGCTCTTTGAGTAGTAGAGAAGGTAAATCTGGGGGTGGAGTACGATAATTGCCACCGCCTCCTCTATAGGGAGCTTGTACTGCCTGAATTGGTGAATCCATAAGTATTTCTAAGTTAATTTACCTCTTACGTTATATTGTTATCTACTCAACTAATTATTGGGAAAACAACAAATAAGCTTAAATTATTGCTTTTATGTCAAGGTTTGTAGAATGATTTTAACGCATCTATTTACCTGGTTTTCATCTATAAAACCGAACCACGACCGAACTACATGCTTTGTTAAAGTTTGAAGTTTTCTTGTAACCAATCGACTATGGCTAGAACAATTGCTCTGATTGCCCATGACGCTAAGAAGAACGAGATAGTAAATTTTGCTATACGTCACAAACCTTTACTGTCTCGCTATCATCTTATTGCTACGGGAACAACAGGCAAACGAATTTCCGAGGCTACGTCTTTAACTATAGAACGATTAGCATCAGGACCTTTAGGTGGAGATACTCAAATTGCTGCCAAAATTGTCACAGGAGAAGTAATTGCAGTCATCTTTTTGATCGATCCTTTAAATGCGCAACCCCACGAACCAGATATTCAGGCACTATTGCGGATTTGCAACGTTCATTTAGTTCCTTTAGCAACCAACTTAGGAACAGCAGAAGCGATCGCCAATAGCTTGGCTCAGAGTTTAGTAGCTCATTTAATCTTTAATCCCGTTTCTGGTAATGGTAACAGTAAACAAGATCTAGAATTTATCAAACAAATGCTGGAGCCTCATCTACACTTAGAGGTTCATTTAACCAGTGCTGATATCGATCCTCAAGAATTAGCGCAACAGGCGATCGCCCAAGATGCCGATCTAATTATTGCTTCTGGCGGAGATGGTACGGTATCGGCGGTAGCAGGAGCAATTATTGGCACGGAGATTCCTTTGGGTATTATCCCTAGAGGTACAGCTAACGCTTTTAGTATGGCGTTGGGCATTACCCAGCAAATTAATCAACTGCGACGAGCCTGTGAAATAATTTTGGCGGGAAAAACGCGGGTAGTCGATACAGCTCTTTGTAACAATTTACCTTTGATTTTGCTGGCGGGAATTGGCTACGAGGCAGAGACGATTGAAAAAGCAGACCGCGAGGCGAAAAACCGCTGGGGAACATTGGCTTATCTGATGGCTGGCTGGCAACAGCTTGATGAGCAAAAGTTATTTGAAGCAGAAATAGAAATTGAGGGGGAGATCCGAACTTTCCAGGCGGGGGCAATTACGATCGCCAATGCTGCACCGCCAACTTCGGTATTGGCTCAGGGAATTGGCGAAGTTGTCGTTGATGACGGTTTATTAGATATTACTATTGCTACCGTAGATAATAAAATACAGGCAGTGACCACGATTTTAAGTATGTTAGGTGCGGCTTTGATCAAAACCAATGCGGGACTAGATAACATTGTGCATTTGCGATCGCCCAAAGTCAAAATTTCAGCTAATCCAGCACAAAAAGTCGTACTTGATGGCGAAATCATTGGCAATACTCCCCTAGAAATTGAGTGTTTTCCCCAAAGCTTGAGTGTTTTTGCTCCTATTTCGGAAAGAGAAACTTAACAATCAGAGCAACGTTGCCAGTTTAGAGTTTTAATTTCATAGCTTTTAATTGAGTTACTGTCTCAGGCAACAGAGTGAGAAATAATTTTTCTGTCACAATAATACTAGTCACGCGTACACCTCCGTGAAACGAAGGTGCCTGCGCGTGACCGTTGGTCAGATTGTCTAGCAATTCTTGAATTGTTAGGTCATGACGCTTTAAGAATAAATACAATAGTTAATAATTCATCATCTATAATAAATGGCTATTCAATTTTTATTAGTAGTCTGTCGAATCTAACTAAATATCTTGGTATGAAACATTAGCCAATTTAAACGTCAATACCAATGAACATTGTTAGTTAGACTTATCGGAGTTAAATTACATGAAATTTGCGAGCAAGATTACCCAACTATTAATTAGCACAACAGTAGGCAGCACTGTCATGCTAGGTTGGTTATTTGTGGAATTAAAACCACCGCACACCAAAGCGGCTGTCGCCCAACTAGCACAGGCTCTTTCTCCAGAAGAAGTTAATCTTCGTGCTAAACCAATCATCGTTCGCATAGATGGTGCTGGCACTGGTTCCGGTTCAATCATTCAACATTCTAATAATCTTTACACTGTGTTGACCAACTGGCACGTGACCAAAAACCCAGGTGAATATGTTGTCCAGACTATCGATGGTAGGACACATCAGGTTGACCCTGCCAGTATTCAACAATTACCAGGGGTAGATTTAGCCATACTTCAGTTTAATAGCAACCAAAATTATCAGACTGCTGAAATGGGAGATTCTAGTAACCTGAGTGAAGGGCAAAATGTTTATTTTGCTGGCTATCCAGGTGAACTACGAAAGGAAGATAATCGTTATTATCGGTTTTTTACGGCTAATTTAGTCGGAATTTTGCCAAAATCAACAGAAAACGGCTATTCTTTAGTCTATAGCGGAGAAGCTTTCCCTGGCATGAGTGGAGGACCGGTGTTTAATAAAAATGGTCTGATGATCGGAGTTCATGGAGAGGCTAATATTAATGCCATATCAGGAGGAACTTCTAATTATGCTATTCCGATTAACAGCTATCAACAGGCGATCGCTAAACTCAATCTTCAACCTGAAGTAACTCAACAACCAGAAGTCGCTTCACCTCCTCCTGCCGAAACCAATCCCACCCCATCGCCAGAAAACAACAGCCAACAGCCAACAGCAGCAGAAGCAACCAACTCAGAAAACATTTCTTCTATACCTACTTTTTCTGCCGAGCCGCCGCAAGAGACATCTAATTCAGCAGCAGAGCAACCACAACCACAACCAGAATCACAACCACAACCACAACCACAACCAGAATCAGAAGAGATTGCTATTCCCACGACGACCAGAAAAATAGCTTTGATTTCTCAGCAAACTGGCATTGACTACACTAAGTTACGTGACTTGCTGAGAGAGAAAAAATGGTCAGAGGCAGATATTCATACCTACCAGCTAGTCGAGCAAATTGTCAAAACGGCTAAACAACAAAACCAGCATTTATTTATCGAGTTAAAGACTATTGCTGAATTTTCCTGTCCTGATATTAGAACTGTTGATTATCTTTGGAAAAAATATAGTAATAATAAATTTGGCTTCAGTCCTCAACAAGAAGTTTGGCAGAGCGTAAATCAACAAGGAGATTTTTCGACTCAAACTTGGCGGCTTTTTGCTACCAAAGTCGGTTGGAAAGAAGGCGAAGTTGCTGATGGCAGTGGTTATCTACTCTACGATGAGCTGGATTTTGAACCTAGCCAAGCTCCAGCAGGTCATCTTCCCTGGTGGTTTGCTCTTCCAGACGAAGAACAAAATGTAATTAAATCTTTATTTGCTCGCTGTAATTTGAATCCTACTGTTCAAGAGCTAGAAGCAGAAGCCAGAAAAGATTCACCAGCGGCTAACAATCAGCCAGACGTCAACAAAAAACCAAAATCTCCCAACGATAAACCTGCTGATAGCTGATCGCTCTGTTTAGAGACAATTAATCAATGAAACATCATCAAATAGCTTTAAAAATAAAAACTACAGGTAAATCGCTGCATAAGATTACCAGCCAAGTTGAGCAGGCTGTGGCTCAGTCCAAGGTGGCAACTGGACTATGTACTGTATTTGTGCGTCACACTTCTGCATCGTTGTTGATTCAAGAAAATGCCGATCCTGATGTGTTAACCGATTTAGAAAACTTTTTTGCCCAATTAGTTCCCGAGGACTCCAATCGCTATATTCATAGTGCCGAAGGGATGGATGATATGCCAGCCCATATTCGATCTGCTCTAACTCATACTTCAGAACATATCCCCATTTCTGGAGGAACATTGGTTTTAGGCACGTGGCAAGGAATTTATCTTTGGGAACATCGTCAGCGCAGTAATTACAGAGAGATAATTATTCATATTAGCGGTGAGTCACGCGTACACCTCCGTGAAACGAAGGTGCCTGCGCGTGACCGTTGGTCAAATTGAACAGCAGGATGCTATATCATATAACCTCTGCTGTTGAGTGGAACGATGCTCAAGCCACTGGAGAATACAAACCATTAAATTTTGCTCGCGATCGCTTTATTCACTGTTCCTATAGTCATCAACTCTTGACAGTAGCTCATAGATTTTATCGGGGGCAGAGTGGGCTTGTGATATTAGCCATTGAATCCTTTAAAATAAGTAGCAGTCTAATTGAAGAAAACTTAGAGGGGGGTACAGAACTATACCCTCATCTTTATGGTGTATTGCCAATTGAGGCGGTGAAAAAGGCGATCGCCTTTCCCTGTAATACTGACGGTAGCTTTAGTTTACCTGAGGAACTAAACGTTTAAATTATGACTTAAAGACTTAAAATACTTATTTTGATTAAGATCGTCTCTGTTGTCGATCGCTCTCCATGCAAAAAGTAAAATCCTGTGGCGTAATTTGCTTCACTCGAACTAAACAACCATCATTTTTATTAATGAAGCGATCGTATCGTTATGACTTGCCCAAAGGTCATATCGAACCAGGAGAGACAGAGTTACAGTGTGCTTTAAGAGAACTATTTGAAGAAACTGGAATTTCTAAAAGGCAAGTTTGCTTGGAATTAGATTTTCGTTTTCGAACGATTTATTATCCTCGCTACAGGCGTTTTGGGGGTCAAAAAGTAGAGAAGTCCTTAGTTATTTTTTTTGGTTGGGTAAGTGAAGAACTAGAAATCGTTATGACCGAGCATAACGCTTCAGAATGGGTTAAATGGAATCCGCCCCACTATTTTCATAATCGCATAATTGACGAGTTGTTAGAGGCAGTTCAGCAGCAACTAGTCATTAAAAAATAAAGGCGTTGCTGAGCGTGAAGTATGAAACCGAAGGGCAGTCAAGCTTTTAGCTTTTAGCTAATATACGTGGTTGGATAAGCTGCGGAAGCTGCAGCATCCCCCACGCGCTTTTTTAGGTTGCTAGCTGTGAATAAAATTTTAAAATTATACCTTGATTCAGCAACGTCAAAATCAATTATCTGTTTAGTTTGATGTGCAGCAAATCTTAATTAAAAAATAGCAGAACTGTTTGCAACAATCCCACAACAAAACCTAATATTCCGCCCAAATTAACGATCGCCTGGAGTTCGTTTTTAACAATACCTTGGACTGATGCTTCTAATTCTTCAGGAGAAGTAGCTGAAACACGCTCAATAATAACCCGATCAATTGACAGAATTGGGATAGCTTGAGCCACTAACTTTTCTAGATCTTGTTCGAGATAACGTTCTAAAACTAAGGCTAACTCTTGGCTAATTACCTCTAACGAATCATTGACTGTTGGTGAAGATTGGAGACGCTTGAGAATTAATGTGGCTAAATTTTCCCACTCTACCGAGTCTCCTAAACGAGTAATTACATCCCCTCCTTGTTCTTTAATATAGTTACGGACTCCTTCTCTAACAGTCTTACGCAGTTGTCTGACGGTAGAGACGGGGAGATTTTGTAAGGAAAGGTTAGTCAGCCAGTTTTTAATCCGATTGCGGATTTGCAATGAGAAGGTTAATTCTTCGAGTCTGGCGTTAGTAATATCTGGTTCATCAATACAAAAAGAGCGTAACCTGATTAGACTATTGCGTAGACCAAATAGGTTCGCCACCACCCAATATGTACCGCTAGTCTTTTCCCGAAAACCCTCATCAATGATTTGAATATTGCGATCGCTTAAAAAATCAATCATGGCTCGGCGAATAGTATCAGGAGGTAATACTGAACTTAAGAGCCAGTCGGAAAAATTCTTGGCTTGGGCATCTTTGAGCTGAAAATTAAGCAGAATTTGGTCAAAGATTTGATTGATCTGAGCTTCGAGAAAATCTTCTTTTCTCGCCAGTACCTTTAATAAGCGGGGTAAAGATTGACTAAATAGATCGTGGAGAATATTGCCTAAAATCTTTGCTGTTTTTTGTTCACGATCTGACTCTACCTGATCTAGAGCTAATTTCAGCAGCCATAAGATTGCTCCCTGGATCCGCTCGGTTGCCAAAAGCCTTTGGGCTAACTTCTGTATTTCCCCAGGAGTCAGCAATGAACCCATAATTGTATCGGAAACTTTTTGCGCCAGACGCTCTTGATTGCTGGGAATTAAGCCTGGAGTAAAGGGGAGCTTGCGCTTGCCCAAATAAATAGCCCTGTAGGGACGAAACAGCATTTTTATCGCTATGTCATTAGTGAAATAGCCAATGATGCTTCCAGCTATTGGGGGAACAAAAAATATCCAGAGATTCGCTAGTGCCAAAGCAGTATGTTGAATCGACAATAAAGATTAGATCGCAGAAATTAATTCTATCTTCTATTTTATTTAGTTAACACTAATATACCCATCATGCCTCCGATCAACGGATAATGTACAGCTTGACTAAAATCTGCTGCTTGAGCTAGCTTTACTTGTTCTGTACCCGTAGGAAAGCGATCGATGCTGGGGTTAATATAAGCATACTCTTCTTTCATCCCCAGATCTGCGGCAGTTGGTACCACGATATTAGCTAAATACCATTGCTGAATGGTTTGCATATAGCCAGAATCTGGACGATGAAAATCCAGGATTGCTGCCTTGGCACCTGGCTTCAGGACGCGGCATAGCTCTTGCAAGCTCAGCAGAATGTCAGTTACATTACGCAATCCATACCCCATCGTCGCGCAGTCAAACTGATTATCAGCAAAGGGTAAAGCTAAAGCATCTCCTTCGAGCCACTCCATTGGCACGGTAGGACACTTAGCCATTTGCCGTTGTTTGGCGATCGCCAGTTGTTCGCGGGCAAAATCCAATCCCGTAACTCTGCCCGAAATACCGATCTGTTTAGCCAATAATAAAGCTAAATCGCCGCTGCCACAGCAAACATCAAGAGCGTTGTCTCCTAATTTAGCTTCACTCCATTTAACTGCCATTAGCTTCCAAATCTGATGCTGTCCGAAACTCAGGCGATCATTTAAGCGATCGTATATAGGAGCAATGCGATCGAATATTGCCCTAATCTCTGCTGCTGCGGGGGAAGCGGTTTTGGTCATTAACGATTGATCTAGAATTAATTCTTTTTGATCATATAGCACCGTCATAATTAGTCATAAGCATCCAGAAAAATCTTAATATAACAAGCGTTTAGCCTTTTCGGGTTTACTTTAGCAGGAAGATCAACAAAAAACCGAGATGCCGTTAGGTATCTCGGCTGTTAATTCCTCATTCAAGGTAATTTGTGCGCTCAATTAATGGTTGATGTCTAATGATGATTTAGGCAAACCATTCTTCAACCGCTTCTGCCTTTGTATTAGTATTACGAGAAGGAGTTTCCCGTTCAAAGTTCATGTGAATTGAACGAGTTTGCTCACCATCAACCGCTACGGCTTTTATGGGATAATCAATTACCCCATCTTGGAAAGACATTTGAAAGCGGAATGTTCCATCGGGATTTAGCTTGATTTCGCGATCGCCAATAGTAACAGTAGCATCAGGCTCAGTTGCACCATAAACAATCAACTCAGCGTCAGCAACTAACCAGAACTTGCGGGGACGCGCCGTCGGCAGACTTCCCGAAAAACCAGCCCCAGACATATTCTGACCAGAAGCTGTAGGTACTGCCCACATTCCTACGCCAGAAGGAAATACATAGGAACTAACCGCTGATTCAGGAGTCTGCTGCATTGAACCAAATAGCGAACCTGCTATACGCATTGATTCAGTAGTCTTGGTCATGCCAAAGACGGCATCATAAAGCTGATCTCCTTTGGCTGCACCTGCATCTATACCAATTGCTTGTTTTTTGGCAGGGGGTACAAGAGTATAAAGGGTTTTACCTTTGAGATCTTCTTCCCAATTAACTGTGATAAAAGCATCTTCAATCCAGTCAGAGGGATAAACAGGAGGAATACTAACAGCGGCAGAGCGAGCTAATACTAGCCAGCGTCCGTCAGCACAACGATAACCAATGTCAGCAACATAATCGCGATCGCTTACAGGAATCGGTAAATACCATTCTCTGGCTAACTCGTCACAAAGATATTCCTGAACACTATGAGGCGCTTGGCTATTAATCTCAATGTCAGTCACATCATAAATTCTCAAGGCTAGCTGTTGCCCTCCTTGACGACGCAGTTCTTCTTTATGATTATTGGGAATATCCCAGTATGCATAAGCCCATTGGGGATCACGTGGCATCAACATAATGCGGCTTTCCCCATAACCATCGGGAAGCTCTCCCAAATCTCGATCAACGGAAGCAAGGGTTTCCATCAGGTCGTCTTCTTGACCGACTTCAAATTTTGTACTTTTCACTTGTTGTTCCTCCTGCATATCTGATGGATTCTGAGAAAATCTTGATTGTTCGGTTTGTTTTATCGCTTCTTTGATAGAAGTTAGCAGTTGCGCTTTGCGCATTCGACTATATCGAGATATTTTATATTCGCTGGCAACTTTTCTAAGTTGCCGTAAAGTCATTTCTTCTAGTGGTGGACGTTCTTTTGCCATTAACTTACAGCCTCTGATTATTTAGACGTTGTCTAGCTGCTGGCAGCCATGTATATAAGACTAAAAAGCAGTTGAATACTTTGTTGAGTCTTTAACCTTAATTCGCCTCTACATTAATTATTATTTAGTTATTTGTTATCTGTGTGCGTGGGAAAGGTCTTGACCACTTAAATAAGTTATAGCAACAAAATACCCTTGGGGATCGAGATAGATCGCTGAAAAAAACATCAATCAACGATTTTATTATCTTTTAATCACTCTAAAGTTAGAGAATCATGACATTAGTTCTTATGGTTAATCATCTAAGGGCTAACCAAGTCATGAAACTCTGACTTAATCAGCCTGAGGTAGCAAATTTGCGTTGCTGTCGCGTTTTAATCATGCGATCCCAGCTAAGAGAACTTGTCTCATAGCCGTTAGTTCAGATCAGGTTCTTTAATTGCTGATCCGTTTAGAGATTTTGGTATGGGAGAAAATAGATAAACTTGGTCGCTTGGGTCTTGTCGCTGTTCTTGCTGTATTCGTTCTTGCTCTATTTGGTCAGGTTTTTTAGTCAGACCTAGCTGATTGAGTAAGTACACCCCACCGATTCCTAAAACTGCACCAAAAGCCAAACCAACAGCAATTAATTTAATAAAGACGCTTTCAATTTGTTTTTTACGTGCGGCAATGTTTTTAGTTGATATATTGGCATCAATGTTAGCTAAATTCTGATCCGAATTAGAATTATCTTCTGGCTGAAACATAGACAAACCCCTAAAATTTTTAATCTTTTAAAATTCAGTTTAACTGGACAATAAAAAAGCACCCATAAACATGAGTGCAATCGCTTCACTGATGCAGCGCGCTCAAAAAAAGTTTTGGCTGATAGCAACTGCATCACTTTAAATTAAATTAATCTTGGTAAGCTATCTACGCTGCACTTTCAGCAACAGGATAAACACTTACTTTCTTTTGTCCTTTGGTTCTATATTCAAACTTTACTTCGCCGTGAATCAAAGCATACAAAGTATCATCTTGACCACGACCAACGTTGTTACCAGGATAGTATCTAGTACCTCTTTGACGAACTAAGATGCTTCCTGCGGTCACTTCTTGACCACCATAACGCTTTACTCCTAAACGCTTAGAATTAGAATCTCGACCGTTACGAGTACTACCAGTTCCCTTCTTATGAGCCATATTATTTTCCTCTTTTGATTTTGCTTGTTAATATCTGTTTTATTCGGCTGTAGCAACTTCTACTTCAGTCTCAGTCTCAGTCTCAGTCTCAGCAGCAGCAATAACTGAATTATTCATGCTGATTGAATTAATCATTAGGCGAGTTAATTCC
Source organism: Myxosarcina sp. GA_180221_E-2-1-MAG-40_15 (assembly GCA_020692205.1). Lineage (GTDB taxonomy): Bacteria > Cyanobacteriota > Cyanobacteriia > Cyanobacteriales > Xenococcaceae > Waterburya. The sequence goes on along the minus strand of JAIMKV010000052.1, from coordinate 7,747 downwards.
TGACGATGCCCACGCTTTTTGCGGGTTTTCTTTTTAGGCTGCATTTTATAGACAATGACCTTTTTGCCTCGTCGATGACGCATGACCGTACCTTCTACGGTAGCACCTTCAATAAATGGACGACCCACAGTCACTTCGCCTTCATGGTTTACTAATAAAACTTTGTCTATGGTGTAGCCAGATTCAGGATCTACAGACAATAAGTTAATGTCGTAAAAACGACCTGGTTCAACTCTAATTTGTGTTCCGCCTGCTTCAACAATTGCGTAAGTCATAAAATTTATCTCTTTTGGTTTTGCCGTAAGGGTAGCCAAGTAAAGATAGCAATCAACTAATGCTGGCTTTTGCCTTCTAACTTTACTATGGCATTTAGTGCTTTAACCCGCTCCGAGCCAGTTATTTAATGCCCAATCTCTAATTGTCTTTATTTTCTTGGGCTTTGTCAAGGTCATTAAGAACCTGTTGGCAAAATTTTATCAAGGTGAATGCTTAATAAAAACCAATTTACCAATGAATTTAGAGCGGCATAAAACCTATCTGACTAGTTAATCTTGCTGGTTTTCATTAAGCATCAAAAATGAAGATTTGCGTTGACTTACTTGTATTGTATTTTACAACCTTAACAGTCAGGATGTTCGGCAACAGTTTATAGAATTAAAGTAAAAAAACTGTGTATTTGCATTTGAACACAATTAACTCTATATTAATTAAGCTCAATAATTTATTTTATTAAGTAGTACATAACATTAAAACAGCTATTCTACGTGTTTAGCTTTACGAAGTCGAAACAGCGCGAAGTTTCGCTGCTTCGACTTTTATCAGGAATATCATTTGCTTGTTTCCATTAAAAATTATCACTAAGATCGTGATTTCATTGTCTATCCTATTACCTACATATTCAATAATCTAATTAAATTATGTATATAGCTGATATTATAGGCAAGCTCAACCACAAGTTTTCTATTGTCGCTTTCTGGTCTAAAACTCAAGTTGCTTTTGAGAAGTATTATCAGTATTTAAAAATTATTAAAGGTGATCATAGATGGTTCATAATGTTTGCCATAGCTAGATTTCCCCTTGGTCGCACTATGGGTAAAGTTTTTTATCGCGATCAATCTTTAGCTTTGACCGAGACTAGTTATCCGCAAGATGATGTTAATCATGCTACTTCTATATTTAATGAATTAGACGTAGATTTGGCAACTCAATCGATTAAAAAACATGGCTATTATTTAGGGTTACAATTACCTCAAAATATTGTTCAAGAAATATTGGAATTTGCTTATTCTGCCGATATATATGTTGATGGTAATCCACGATTAAAGTTTAAATACGCTGAAAAAGAACAAGCAGCTCAAGAATATAATCTTAATATATTAATTGGCAATTATTTAGATGTGAACTCGAAATGTGCAGCGTTACAAAAGTTGGGAAGTGACTCTAAATTAAACGCGATCGCCGCTAAATATCTAGAAAATAAACCAGTTTTAGTTCGCAGTCAATTAGCCTGGAATTTTATTGGCAATAAAGAAGACTATGCCCAAAAAGGAGAAATAGGCAGTCCTTCGATACTTTTTCATTACGATTTAGATGATTATCGTGCTTTAAAATTCTTCTTTTATCTTACAGATGTAGATACACTAAGCGGTTCCCATCGTTGTGTTGCAGGTAGTCATAATCAGAGGAAGTTAATGTATTGCCTTTTGAGGAGTCAGTCCGATCAAGAGATTGTTGATTATTACGGTTCAGATAATATTATCGACATTTGTGGTTCAGCTGGATTTGGATTTGCCGAAGATCCGTTTTGTTTTCATCGTGGTTCACCTCCAGTGACTTCTCCTCGTTTAATGATTCAGCTAGAGTTTGCTCTCAATAACTACGGAATGTGGAATTTATCCTGACACTATAGCTAAGTTTATTTCAATTTTATTTAATATTAGAATAGAGTAAAACTATTGCCGCATAACGGTATCGTTAGACCGCTAAATCCCAGAAATATTACTTAGCACAGAAGAATCTGATGTTTTTCCACTGGGTTCCTTTTTAATCACAGCGATCGTTCCTGCTGATTCCATCACAATTGCCTCTACAGCATCTAATGAACCAATTTTGTTGCCACGCACAACAGCTAATAATTGCGATTGGGTTATTCGTTGCTGTTGCATTGTTTTGCGTAAAAATTGACCTCGAAAGTAAAGCAATGAAGGGCTTGCTGTTACCAAGTTGTCGAAGGCTGATGAGCGAACAGTTAGCCATGAAACCAAATATTGTAAGAAAATCAGGGTAAAAAATGCCGTAACGCTTTCAGCTAAAGATACGCCTTTTGCCGTGATTAATCGTCCGAAGGTAGAACCGATCGCGATCGTAATTACAAAATCAAAGGCATTCAACTGAGCTAACGTGCGTTTGCCAGATATCCGCAGCAAAACTATTAAACTAAAATAGGCTAAGCTTCCGATAACAACGATGCGGATTAGCGGTTCAATCCCTCCGTAAAAGAAAACAACATCTGTCATAATTAAGAATTAGTGGTAATAATATTTAATTTGAATACTTTATTTCACGTTTTTGAATTGTAGAATCAAGTTTTAAAGATGAGAGCAAAAGCTAGAATGTACCTCGGGGCCATTTAAAACTATTGCGTTCAACTAATCCTAACAGTAGTTTACGGCGATGGGTAAGGTCATCAAGAGATCGCTTAAATTCCTCATCACTGACGACGGGAATTCCGGCTTGACGCAAGGGTTTGAGGTCTGGAGGGGGTGGTAAATGGTCAGCAGGATAAATAGAAGCAGATGCTAAGGTTTTTAGGTAGGTATGAACTGTTTCTCGTGCCGATTTTAGTAAAGCAGGAGCTGGACAGTATGGCTGTTGCAGCCCATATTTTAGAATAGTTAATGCATCGTCTAGAATTGCCACCGCAGGTGCGCTATCGTCTTTAGAAGATGCACCATGATAGCGGTGTAATACAGGGTAAGCAAGTTGTTGCTCGGTTAGTGTAGCCAGTTGTGTGGACATCGACATTAGTTGCAAATCCAGTCCAGGAAAACCCTTTCCGTCCCAAACATTTAACATAAATTCTTCAGCAGAATTTCCCAGTCCAGTAATTTGACTAGCTAAGGATTGCTTAGTCGTCACCCCTCCAATCACAGACAGTAAGAAACTTACCACCATGGTAATCAGAAACATCCCGCTTAGGGCTGTAAAGGAAGCAATAATATCCCAACCTCCACGACTAGGATAGAGATCGCCATTGCCCATGGTTGAGATGGTGTAGGCAACGAAATAGATGCGATCGCTTAAAGTGCTTGGTTGTGGTTCTGGTGTATGGGTATAAATCAATGAGGTTGGTTCAGCACTGAACATCAGCACCCATCCTACCCATAGTAAACCTACCCAAACAAGCACTGTCACTGTTTGAATTAATGGACCTGCTAAACTGAGCCAATAATTACGTTTGCTATTAATCAGCTTTCTCATTACCCACCAAACCCCATTGGTAATTTGAGCGGTAACTGGACCTGCGCCTCCATCTACCCATAGGGCTGTCCATAGTGCATCGAGGAGCGATAAAAGCACCAAGAGCAGTCCGAGAATAAATAGTATAACGTTCATTACGATTTTAAATGACCCAATCTTAAGACTTTGTCTTTAATTGATTCTTGCCCACAGAAAAATTTACCGCATCTAGCCAAAGGTATAAACTTTAAATACCAGAGCCTGCGTTCACTTCTGACTCCATAAAGGTTGTTGTATTGCTTGTCTGAGTTCGATACGAGTTTTATTGTCAAGAAATTGTTGTTGTAAAATCTGCCATTCCAACCATTTTTGTGATCGCGCTTTGAAAAGTAGTTCTGCTAGTTCGGGCATTTTATCGACGATCGCCGATTGTAAAACTTTTTCCAGTACTTCTCTTAAAACGTGAGCATCTTGAATTTGTCCCAGAACTTCTTGAATCTGCTCGACTTGATTGAGATAATGATGATAAGTGTCATCGTATAATTGGGAAAACAACTCTAAATTGTAGCGAGTTTTTTTGGCTAACTTGCGTAGGTCGTGAAGCAATTCATCCTCTTTGATCAATAGTTGTTCAACTGCCCCTTCGTTAAGTGTTCGAGGAGATTGAATTTGCCCCGCTTTGATTTCAACTCCCACCAACCAACCAGGATGAAGCAATAGTTGACTAACCTGGGGTAGAAGTAAGTCTGGCAATAGAGGATAAATAGAACACTCCCCAATTGTTTGATATTTAGGTCGATCTAACCAATTGTTTAATTCTTGTTGGAGATGAAGATACAGTTTGCTGTTGAGAGTTTTGCGAACCTGCTTAAGTTCCTTTTGACGTTGCCCATTTAAAGATTGAATTACTTTATCTAGGCTTTTTTGTTCTTTGGCTGAGAGTAGCGGTCGATAATTATCTTTTAAAATAGCCAATAAAACATCTAAATCTCGCAAATTTCCTAAAGAATGACCGATTTTAGCAATTTTTTTTTCCGTGACTATTTTAGGTAAAACTAACGCAACGGCAAAACCAGAGATCGTGCTACGTAAGCGTCGTATTCCGACTCGCATTTGATGTAGGTCTTCTGGATCTTGATCTTTAAGTACTCCCGCTTCGTACTTAAATGTTTTCCGAGTATGTTTGGCGATCGCGATATTTGCCCATTCTTTTAAGGTAACGGCGTGATTATTGTCGCTCATTTTCTCGAGCCGCTTACTCCTCAGTGATAAAGTTTTGCGTGTCTAAAAATTTTGTTTTAAGCTGTTTGGTTATTTTCATGCCATTGTACTAAACAGATGTGGAGGATTTACTGTTATGGGTAGCTGCACTATGGATTTAAGTTTTTGTTTACTTGCTTGCTGAGAATGATGCCAATGTGAGTTTTAAACAACAACGCTCAAGCTATAATCACCAAGAGATCTCCTTTGATAAGTTAGTCTAAATTAGAGTTTTACTGTTTAATATTACAGAAAATTAACTCCCTTATTGATACTTAAGGAAATATTAGTTTTTTAGTTGAGCGTTATTGTTATTGAACGAGACAGATATAAAATAAAACAGATTTTTTATTCTCCTTAATTGAATGTGGATAAACCTGCTATGTCTGTCAGGGAAGCTTCTTTATGCTTCAATTATTAATATATCACTATTAAAGTTTTAAAATAAAAAATGATACATAAATTTACTTAAAAAATAGATTTTGCTCATCAGTTTTTAAACCACAATTAAAGCTAAAGTATTTAAGTTGACGTTGTCGATCAATTCAATTTTCGTCTCATCGGTACAAAGCAAACAGGAATAGTTCTCTCTTCAACTATCTCGTCTTTAGTCTTAGTCAGCACCAGTATTTCTTGATGCCAGGTACCTACAGGAATAACCATTTTAGCGTTTAGGGCCAATTGGTCGAGTGAGTTTTGAGGTATGTATTCGGGAGCGGCTGTCACAATGATTGCATCGTAGGGAGCGTGTTCTATCCAGCCGTGATATCCATCACCAGTTTTCACTTCGATGTTATCGTAACCTAGTTGACTGAGAGTTTGACGAGCTTTTTGAGCTAACTGAGGAATAAGTTCGATGGAATAGACTTTTTGAGCGATCTCTCCTAATATTGCAGCTTGATATCCACAGCCAGTACCAATTTCCAAGACTTTATCTTCTGGGTCAATTTTAGCAGCCTCAGTCATGTATGCAACGATATAAGGTTGAGAAATAGTCTGGTTATAACCAATCGGTAAAGGGCGATCGCCATAAGCTAAATCCCTGTAAGATGAGTCAACAAATTGGTGGCGCGGTACTTTCGACATCGCTGCCAAGACTCTTTCATCTTTAATACCGCGATCGCGAATCTGGTATTCCACCATTTGCTGACGCTGAAGCTTAGCCTGAGAAGACTCATCATTGATAAATTCGGCATTTGTCATGATTTTGACCTCCGTATTTTGAATAATTCGGCATTGCACACCGCTATAGATGATCGTTCAGAAAGTAGAGGGGTATCGGTTATTACCAGGAAGCGATCGCTACTTGGGAGGAATTTCCAACGAAGGCTTTATGGCGAAATAGCTTCTAAATCATTCGCTCGTATAATATCATTTAATTCTAGAAAGCTATGAAAAAGCGATCGCCTTAGATCCACAAGAAGCAAGATCAATCAAAGAGCATCTTAATAAGTGAAATTGAATCAAAACTCAAATGGTGTTTGGGATTGAGAAGAACAATTAAGCAAAAATCAACCCAAACTGAAATTCTCAGAGAATGGAGCAGCAAAATGAAACAAGAAGCTGATTTAAAAACGGGACTGACGGGACTCGAAGCCACTAAGAAACTCTGTTAACGCTATTGCGTTCTCTCAAACACTTACTCACTAACGTTTAGAAGCAAAGTGAGTAAAAAGTGAGTAAGGATTACACAGGTGAAATTGGTTACGAAACTTTACTATCCGATTTCAAGAGATATCAGAAACAAACGCCTAGAGGCGTGGGCATGGCTAAGAAGGGGCAGAACATCTACTTGC
>JAIMKV010000052.1:0-1022 GCA_020692205.1 Myxosarcina sp. GA_180221_E-2-1-MAG-40_15 | reverse complement strand
TCAAGAAAGTAGAAGACGATTTTTGGAATACCCCCAGTAGAACAAAAAGGGAAAGAGACAGAAATAACCCCAGTGATGAGTCAAGTTGGTATAGAACCTATGGGGGGTTCTATAAGCACTTGAGTAGCAGTAACAAAGTTTGTTTGTCAGAAATAACAGGCGTAATTAATCGACAGGGGAGGGGGACTAGAAACTATAAGTATGTTATTTCTGCTATGAAAAAGCTGGCAAGAATGGCTAAACGCCAAGACATTTTAGAGGTTTTAGACGAAATTAATGTTACTCAAACACAAAACGCAGAATTACAAACGGTAAAACTAGAAACTTTTTTATCTTGGAGAGAGGAAACGCTTGGTATCACTCGAAGCTTAGGGAATGGTTGCAATCTAGAGTTGAGAAAGTCTTGGCTATGGGCGTTTTCAATGCAAGTAGTCTACGGTTTAAGGATAAGTGAAGTATTCGCTATCAAAAACCTTACCGAGCCTTACGTTACAAAAGACGGAGAGTCTATCGCAGCTTTAAGCGATACTAATAATACAAAAAATTTAATTTACATCGGAGACAAGACTAATCTAGGGACTACAGTTAAAACGGGTGCTAGAATAGCTCGCCCTTTAATACCTCCCAAGCATCCTGACTTATTAGAAAGGTTAGAGATTAAAACCCCACTCTTACCATCCAATACGCCAAAGCTAGGTAATAATGAGACTATAAGAAAATTTCCCGCCACCACAGCCAGAAACCTTCTTACTAAATGGAATGCACCCTTTACCCAGACCCACGCTCTACGTCATCTAGCTAACATCAATGGTATCCAAGCAGGTATACCTCAAGAAGTACGCGCTCAATCACTAGGGCATACAGTACAAATGAACGAATCTGTCTACAAAAAACGTCAGTCTACCCAGACAACTATTGACCTACTACTTAACTCAAATCAGAACGCAATTGACTTTGTTACTGCTTTAGCAGAGGCAAAAAAGTTAGTAGCAGAAAACCAAGATGATAAAGAAGTAATTACC
>JAIMKV010000131.1:1693-5029 GCA_020692205.1 Myxosarcina sp. GA_180221_E-2-1-MAG-40_15 | reverse complement strand
ATAATTAATTTCATCATTTGAATTATCTTAAACATGATTAATAGTGAAGATTTGACTGTAAACTACATCACTAATGAAGCAGGAGACAAGACTGGTGTCATTTTATCCATAACTCAATTTGAGGAATTACTCGAAGATTTGGCAGATTTAGCAACTATTGCTGAAAGAAGTAATGAATCAGCCACAAGCCATGAAGATCTAGTTGCTGAGTTAAAACGGGATGACCTCATATAAAATTGAGTGGAAACAATCAGCTAAAAAAGAATTAAAGAAACTAGATAGGCAAATCATACCGAGAATTTTACAGGCGGTAGAAAGCTTGGGAGATAATCCATATTCTTCAGGTAGTAAAAAACTGATTGGAAGTAACTCTAATTATCGCCTTCGTGTAGGTGACTATCGCATCGTTTACAATATTCAATCATCGATACTGACCATAGAAATTATTAAAGTTGGTCATCGTCGAGATATTTATCGCCAATAGTGCGATCGCATCATTCAAAATTCTCTACCTTTAAAATGCGATCGCCCTACCGAAATCCTTTCTCTACGTAAATGCGATCGCCCTACCAAAATCCTCGATATATAAACAACATCGCACCACCGCACATTATTGATGTCTGGCGTTTGGCATGTGTAAGGGCGAACGCCCTAAAGGATTAGCTTCGCGTCGCCGTTCGCCCTTACAATCATCACCAATGCGATCGCATCATTACCGCGTCATTTTCGCCTGGGCACAAACCATCTGAAATTTTAGAGCAATTCAATTAAAACTATTAATTTAATTTTCTTGAAAGATACATAACAAATGTGATTTGAATCACTGTAATAATCCAGTTAACTATTAGCAAAAGTTTATAAAAAAACTTTTTTAATGATGATATGTTTTGTCGATCTGTTGGGTAATTTCTAAATAGGAAAACAAAAACCTAAAACAAACACACAAACAAACTTTTATTTAATCGAAGGATATAGACATGAATAACGTATTTACTGCTAAATTACTACAAAACCTAAATAACAAAAAAGGCAAAAAAGGTAACAAAGGTTTCACTCTTATTGAATTGTTGGTAGTTGTAATTATTATCGGTGTCTTGGCTGCTGTGGCGCTACCTAACCTCTTAAGCCAAGTTGGTAAAGCTCGTGAAACAGAAGGTAAAAATGGAGTTGGTTCAATTAACCGCGCTCAACAGGCTTATCACTTTGAAAGACGTGAATTTACTGCTGCTAATATCACCCAACCTGATAATGCCTTAGGTGTTGTAATAGCTCCTGAATATTACGACTTTACCGTTACGGCAGCGACTCCTGCAACCCAATCTAAAGTAACAGCGACAGGTGTAAACAACAGTGGTATTGATGATGGTGTAAGAAATTATGCTGGAGCTACTGCTTTTGCGGCTGGAGCATACAATCTCATTCTTTGTCAGGCTGATAATGTAGGTGCTGCTGTCGATGCTGCTGCTGATGCTACTTCTTGTACTGGTACTGAAGTTAATTAAACTATTATTTAGATTTCTAAAAAACAGGTCTTTTGACCTGTTTTTTTATTTAATCAACAAAGAAACAAACAGACTTATACAATATCAACTAGAACCTTTCAAAAGGTTGTCATAAAAAAAATTACTAAATAAAGTGGACACACAATACTTATACAATTTATTAAAAAGTAATGATGTAGAAAAAGATTCTGGATTTACTTTAATCGAATTATTGGTCGTAGTCATTCTTATCGGAATACTATCTGCTGTTTCTATACCAAGTCTTATAGGTCAAATAGGAAAAGCGCGAGACACAGAGGCTCAAATTAATTTAGGAACAATGTCTCGCTCTCAACAAGGGTATCATTTTGAACATAGGACATTTGCCGATACGTTAGATAAATTAGCCAGCAATGTTTCTTTTACTGGAGAATATTACAATTATTTCAATCCAGATTCCGCAACCGACACCATGGTAATACAAAGAGCTACCTCAGTCGATTCTAATACTAATCAAACTAAAGATTATGCGTTTGGTGTTTATTTTGACACTGGTTCTTACGATTTTATTTTGTGCCAAGCGAGAAAAGTAGGAGAAGTTGTTGAAGCACCAAATACTCCTGGAGGTTCTTGTTCTAATGGTGGAATAGAAATTAAATAATTTCTAAATATCAATCAAATTTATCTAAACTAATGTTGAATTTTGTTCCAAAATATAATAAATTAATATCTATCTGCCTGGGCTTAACGTTATGTTCAGTAGGTTTAGTTAAGCTTCAAAGAAAACAATTAGAACAAAAGTTATCAGCTAAAAATATTAATACCTATTTAGAACAAGAGCAATATCAAAAAACAACACTCGAACTACAAGCAAATATGCCAGCATTTGGCTTTAATAATTTAATCGCTGATTGGAACTATTTACAATTTATTCAATACTTTGGCGATGCTGAAGCTAGAGAAGTTACGGGTTATTCTTTAGTTACAGATTATTTTGAAGTTGCAGTCGATAAAGATCCTCATTTTACTCAATCTTTTTTAGCTTTTTCTGCTGCTAACTCTCTCTTTGCTGGTCAACCAAAAAAAACAGTGGAGTTGATTAATCAGGTATTAGAATCCGCTTCACCAGATTTACCTGGATATCCTTTCTTACTATGGACATATAAAGCCACCGATGAAATTTTGTTCTTAGGAAATTTAGGGGCTGCAAAAAATTCTTATGAAATGGCTGCTGAGTGGGCAAGTATGCGAAATGACGACCTAGGGAAAGAAATGGCTAGTCGTTATCTGGCTACTGCTAAGTTCTTAGCTAGTAATCCCGATAGTACCGATGCCCAAATTGGTGCTTGGGTAAATGTATTAAGTCAAGCGCAGGATGTAAAAACTCAACAGCACGCTATTAAACAGCTAGAAAAATTAGGCGTAGAAATTACTTTTGATTCTGATGGCAGGTTAGAGATTAAACCACCCAAACAGGCATAAAAATATCATCCGTATTTGTATTATGGATTGTGATATTCAATGATTTTAACCCATTACCATCATTCGAGATCGACCCTGTATAAACACCGCCAAACCCTGTAGGGGCGGTTCGCGAACCGCCCCTACGATTAACGGGCAACGCCGACATGATTCATGCGCAATATTCCAATCCCTGAAAATGCGATCGCGCCGATGAATAATGACCCAATGCCCACAACCAAAACAAAATTACCAGATCCGAAAATGCGATCGCACCAATTATATTCATAGGATGATCGTGATTACCGACAAACCCCGTAGGGGCGTTTCGCGAAACGCCCCTACGATTAACGGGCAACGCCAACACGATCAATTCGCCAAATCAATCATCAAA
>JAIMKV010000131.1:0-1656 GCA_020692205.1 Myxosarcina sp. GA_180221_E-2-1-MAG-40_15 | reverse complement strand
TCAATCCGATTACCAGGATACGATTACAGCCAATCAGGGGCGTATTTTGTGACCATCTGTACGGATCAACGACAATGTTTATTTGGTGATGTTGTTGATGGGCAAATGGTGTTGAATCAATATGGTGCAATTGTTGCCGAAACATATCAATGGTTGTGCCAACGTTATCCGTATTTGTATTCGGATGAATGGATTGTGATGCCGAATCATTTTCACGCAATTATGGTTATTACCGACAAACCCCTTAGGGGCGGTTCGCGAACCGCCCCTACGATAAATGAACAATACAACGTCAATGTTATCAATAAACAACGCAAACCATTGGGACGTTTAATTGGCGCATTTAAAACCGTTTCCACCAAAAAAATCAACATATTGCGTGACACACCAGCAACACCATTATGGCAACGCAATTATTATGAACATATTATCCGCGATCGCGATGCAATGGATCAAATACGCCAATACATCATCAACAATCCTGTGTCCTGGAAAATAGATCAATTACATCCAGATAATCCGTCAAAATGGTAAATGAAACCTAGTAAAAGCGATCGCCATCAAATACAGTTATTTTAGGTTTCGTTTTTTATTTGTTGGATGACAAAGGTTCTTAATACATCGTTGATTAAAGTCTGATATCCTCTAATTTCCGCATGATCTTTAGCATAGTTGCGAAACCATTCCAGGGTTTCAGTATCGACTCGGATAGAAATTGCTTCTGTTGTAGGTTTTCTTTTCACCAACTTGGCATTTTTAAAAAAAGCTTCATCTAATTCGGAAAGATCAGAAAAGTTGATCTCCTCATCAGACATCTCTACTAGCTTTCTTTCTCTTTCTTCGAGGGACATATTGAGGTCAAACTGATTGCTGTTCATATTCTCTTCTTTCTTGTTTACTAGCTTTTCTAGCTGAAATCAACCTAACTATTCCATTTCTGTCGGTGGAAACAACCACTACAACGATTATTTTTGACTGAGTTGTTAATTCTAATTGACCCAGAGAAATATCTCTTATTTCCCCATAATTAAAGCGATTATCTTCATAAGTTAGTAAGTCAGGATCTTCAAAAACTCGCTTTGCTTCTTGAAAGTCAATACCATGCTTGATGATGTTGCTTCGGTTTTTATTTTCATCCCACTCAAATTCCATACTTTAAATATACGCAAATGTATATACAAAGTCAATAATATAAAACTAAAGTACAACTTGTGAAATGCAACTTCAACAGACACTACGAACGGCGCAACGATTAATGTGCAATATTCTAATTCCCGAAAATGCGATCGCGCCAATTATATTCATGAAGCGATCGTAATGACCAACAAACCCCGTAGGGGCGAACGGTAACGGGCAACGCCAACACGATCAATTCGCCAAATCAATCATCAAAATCCATGAAATATGACCCCGACAAACACCATAGGCGGTCAATCCGATTACCAGGATACGATTACAGCCAATCAGGGGCGTATTTTGTGACCATCTGTACGGATCAACGACAATGTTTATTTGGTGATGTTGTTGATGGGCAAATGGTGTTGAATCAATATGGTGCAATTGTTGCCGAAACATATCAATGGTTGTGCCAACGTTATCCGTATTTGTATTCGGATGAATGGATTGTGATGCCGAATCATTTTCACGCAATTATGG
>JAIMKV010000051.1 GCA_020692205.1 Myxosarcina sp. GA_180221_E-2-1-MAG-40_15 | reverse complement strand
TCTCTTGCAACTATTTATCTCTTTTTGATACCTGAATACTTACAATTGTGCTAACAATTTTCTCAATCTCAATCGGTTTGGAAATAAAGGCATTTGCTCCAGAAACCTTGGCTCTAACTCGGTCGATAATGCCATCATTACCTGTAAGAAAAACAATGGGAATATGCTTGAGTTGATTAACTCTTCTAACCTGAGTACAAATTTCATAGCCATTAACAATAGGCATACCAATATCTAGAAAAATAAAGTCTGGGTTAGCCTTAATTAGAGAAGGTAAGGCTTGCAAAGACTCTTGAATGCTAACGCAACGATATCCATGTTTAATAATAATCTGCTCTAATATTTTGCAGATTTGTGGACTATCGTCAATGCAAGCAATTAGAGGCTTGTTAAGATCTTTAATCTCTTCATGTTTAGCAAATTTTTTGAGATTTAGAGGCGGATTAATATCCTCAACTTCGATGATATCTAGTAAGTCTTGTTGAATATAAGGGATGAGAGAAGAAGTAAGTTTTCGGACATCCTTTCCCATTCGCGAGCTTAAGTCTCTTAGAGTACGCTGACCATCTAATAATCGCAAAAAGTTTTGATAGACAATTCCTGATACTTCTTCTCTTAAACGATCCTGTTTTCGCATTACAGGAGCAAGATTAGGAGAACATTTTCCTAAACCTTTTTGTTGCCAAACCAACCATGCTTGCTTAGCATCGTGAAGAACTTGTTCGATGTTTACCAGTGAGATAGACATTTGCAAACCCGATGTTAGAAATGAAGAGGTAGAAGCTTCTAAGGAATTGACTGTTAACTGCTGCTTATCTTCTAGCTGCAATAGATCAAATAAAATTTCTGTGGCCCTGCTTTTGACAAGTTCAATTGCTTGTTCGCGGCCAGTTAGTTTACGTTCTAATAAAACTTTTAAGACATGGTAATCTCCGCAATCAGTTTGAGCAGAAAAATCAATATCGCAACTATACCAATCAAGCTTGGGACAATACTTGTCAATCAGTCTTTTCCAAGAGCGATAAGGATGAGTACCACCATCTGCCCAAACTAATCTACCCAAACAGAGATATATTCTCCAAATAGTTTTACTGCTTCCTTTAATGCTTATTTGCCCAGTAAACTGCTTTTGCTTGAAGTATATTAACCGATCAGATAGTTGATTTAAGCTATTGGTGTTCATATGATCTTTAAGTTCAGATTGAAAAAAGCATAAAAATGCTAAAAAGTAATAGTTTTAAAAATTACACTCCTCTGGATTCAGATTCAACAAGTTTAAAAACTATAAAAGGATTAATATTTATTGTGATCTATTTAAAATTTTTAATAAGCAAATAAACAACTTTTCAATCACAATATTACTGATGACTTGCAATTGCCAACGATCTAGAATAATATATATTTTTATCAGTTATTTAATTAAATAGATTTATTTAGTTAAAGTTTAAAATTGAAAATTAGCCAAAACATAGCCACAAAAGTAGACACAAATAAATTTAATTCTGCTAATGATTAGAGTCGATATCAACTAGACATCATCATTGTCTGTGTATTAGGGGCAGAAAATTTGTCTATAGTTTGTAATATTTTTTCTATTTCTATTGGTTTGGAAAGAAAATCTGATGCCCCGCACACTTTAGCCTTAACTCGGTCGAATACTCCATCATTACCTGTTAGCATAATAATAGGGATTTCTTGTAATTTAGAAACACGCCTGATCTGAGTGCAAACTTCATAACCATTTAAAATAGGCATACCAATATCTAGAAAAATCATTTTTGGATTAACGCCAATCAATTTGGGAACAGCTTGTATAGGTTGTTGAATTCCTAAAAATTGATATCCAGCTTTAATAATAATTTGGTTCATAATTTGACATACCTGTGGACTGTCATCAATACAGGCGATGAGCTGTCTTTTTTCAGTAGACGCTGTTTGAGTTTTGAGACTTGTAGATGAAGTTTCGACTAAATTTAAATCAGGAACATGAACTAACTCTAACAATCCTTTATGAACATAGGGATAAATAGACTTTGTAAGTAACACTAACTCTTTGTTCATTCCTACAGCTAAATCTCTAAGACTTCTACGACCGTCTAATAGTTTAATAAAGTTTTGATAGACAACTGTGGGAACAGCTTGTTGGAGCTGTTCATTACTTTTTATTTTAGGAGCATAGTCAGGATAAACAGCAGTAAAACCACTTTTAACCCAGATGAACCACTGCTGCTGCATCTGTTTAAAAGCACTTTCTAGATCGATACTAATTAGAGAATATCCGCTGGTTTCGCCGATCAAAGCACTGAGCGATAGCTTTTCCTCTTGCAATCCTAAAGGAGTTGTCTTTTCATACTGAAAAATATCAAATAATACTTCAACAATTTTACTAGCAACTAGCTGACTAATGCTTTCAGGAGTAGAAATGTGGCGCTGTAAGAGAATACCAAGATTACTGTATTCTGAGCAGCGATATTTATCGCTATCATGGAACTTAACCTGCTTTAAATCAATCTTAGAACAATATTTGCTTAAGTGTCTCTGCCAAGATCTGTGAGAATGAGTGCCGCCATTTGCCCAAATTAGCTTCCCCTCATTGAAACATACTTTCCATTGAATACAGGGATCGTCTGCTTTGGTTGTAATATGAGCAATACCAGTAAAAGATTGCTTTTTAAGATTGTTAAGTAAAGCAAATATCATATTCTTAAAGAAAATTATCTATTTACATAAAACTATAAATCTCTTTGTCATGGTTGGCATCGGTGGATACAAGTAAAACTAACAATAGTACAATAATATTTTTTTCGTAACCTGAGATTTTTACTTAAATTTGGTTGAGCAGTTTAAGTTATTTTACTTTCAAAAATTTGGTAGTTTAGATATCAAATGCTTTGAGCCAGCGAGCATTGTTAATGTAGCATTAAGCCATAGTTAGCTATTGTGAGCAAAATGAAGTTGTGTGACCTAGACTACAGAGTCTAATCTAAACTAAAGTATAGAGAGATAATAAAGTATACCGATCGCGCCTAAAGGGAATTTAAGCCCGATTATATTGAACAACTATGGATTTAATTGCGTTAGAAAGCTTATTAGACAATACCTCTTTTGCCGTATTACTAGTTACCATGCTGATTTACTGGAGTGGGGCTGCTTTTCCTAATTTGCCCTATACGTCAACTTTAGGTTCTACAGGGATGGCAGTAGCGAATCTTTGCATGGCAACTCTATTAGGTTCTCGCTGGATTGAGGCTGGCTACTTTCCCCTAAGCAATCTTTATGAATCTTTATTCTTCTTAGCCTGGGGTGTGACGACGATTCACTTTGTGGCTGAGAAAATGAGTCGTAGCCGTTTAGTCGGTGTGGTTACTAGTCCAGTGGCCATGGGAATTACAGCTTTTGCTGCTTTGAGTCTGCCTGTGGAGATGCAGGAATCTGCCCCCTTAGTTCCAGCTTTGAAGTCCAATTGGTTGATGATGCACGTCAGCGTTATGATGTTAAGCTATTCTACCTTGATGGTAGGAAGCGCGATCGCCATTGGCTTTTTGATTATCACCCGTGGACAACAAGTAGAATTAACAGGAAGTTCGGTTGGTACGGGGAGTTTTCGCGATCGCATAAAGCAAAAGACTGTTCAAGATCCTTTAGATAATGCTGCTAGTTTTTCAACTACTGGCAATACAGCAGTTATGGATCTACCTCAAACAAAAATAACTCTTTCTCCTGAACGTTTGAGTCTAGCCGATACCCTAGATAACATTAGCTACCGCGTCATTGGTTTAGGTTTTCCCCTCTTAACTATTGGCATTATTGCTGGGGGAGTTTGGGCAAACGAAGCCTGGGGTTCTTATTGGAGTTGGGATCCTAAAGAAACTTGGGCATTTATCACCTGGTTGGTTTTTGCCGCTTATCTTCACGCCAGAATTACTCGCGGTTGGCAGGGAAGAAAACCTGCTATCTTGGCAGCAGTTGGCTTTGTCGTAGTTTGGATCTGCTATTTAGGAGTCAACTTATTGGGACAAGGCTTGCATTCTTATGGCTGGTTTTTATAGATTACTTTTGTTTTGAAGGTTTTTGGGGACACGTTGTTTGATTAGGTGTCCCTATTTGTTGGCAATCAAGCTATTCTTGATCGAAAATATGATGATCACTCATGCTGACTGAAGCTGTAATAGTTGCACCCGTAATTGAATTGAGCTTAGTCATAAATTCTTCGCCAGCGTCGCCAGCAGCTACATCACAACCAGATAAAAACAGTTTGGGGAAGTCAACATTGTCGCCAGATGAATTAATTTTAAACCAGCTTTTTAGCTTTTGCTCGTATTGAATCAAAGAGTTAAGACTTAATTCACTATTACCAAGGTAGATACATCCAGGAGAGCCATGACTAATAAGATATACTTCTTGACAGCAGGTAGAGTTGAGGATGCGGGTAATCTCTCTAATCCCATCATCTTTTAGACCAATCACAATCACTCTTGCTTCTAATATTACTTTTTGAATTAAAGTGTCACAATTAGATAGTTGGGAATCAATAAAAACAATCGCTCTACTGTCTGGATTATTGGGTAATTTTTTATGATTAAAAAATTGATGAGATAAAGACGACATAATGATTTATCTGGGATTTGTAATATGTGTTTAAAAGAATGTTTCAAGATAACGGTCACAACAGAAATAGCACTCCCATCTGTCCGTCGTCCTGTCAAGCAGGATCTAGATAAAACAGCTAAGTCCCGTCAAGCGGGATTAAAATAATCTTCGTCTGTGTTTACTTTGAGAGGCATTCTGTTAACTAACTAGTAGCTAAGTAATCTAAAATAATACTCTTGAAACATAAAAATATCACTTAAGGAATAATCGTTTTTGGTAATATTCGATCACACTATAGTGATTTTTGAATCGGTATCTTATTCCTTAAGATGAAGATTACACTTTTTTGCCAGGCAAAAGTCTGGCTAATATAGCCCTTGACTAAATCTTTAAGATTATTTGATTATTTGTAAAGTAATAATGAAGTTCTACGTTAAACAAGTTTAAAGTGACCGCATTCCGCAGTCAGCTTGTAAAGCAGTGTTTGAACTCGACTAGAATTAAAAGTTGTCAGCCTAAAATTTAATTTGAGATAGCTTAAAGCCTTTGAGGCTATTCAGATTTAGACATGATGAGATTTTTGAGGTTTTAAAGCAGGATCGAGAATATCTACCTTCAGATCCACATAATTTGCCCATTGATTTAAATAAACAAGCAAAGCATAAATAAACATAACAATCCCAATCAATTCCAGGAATTCTTCGACAGTAGCAATTAGGGCATAGATGATGTGCTGTTGTCCAATAGATTGAGCAAAATGGCTGCCAATCATTTCCATTACTAATGCACCACCAATATAGGTGCAAGCTGCGCTGATAAAATGTAGTTTAGATTTAGCGGGTAAATGGCGCACAAATTTTGCATAGCGCTTGGCAAACCAAGCAACAAAGACAAGTCCAGGAATTACCCACATGGAATGGAGAAACCAGGGTAAGTTAAGAGCTTGACTAACTTCTGGAATAATTAGAATTTCGTGAATACTAAC
Organism: Myxosarcina sp. GA_180221_E-2-1-MAG-40_15; assembly: GCA_020692205.1. Classification (GTDB taxonomy): domain Bacteria; phylum Cyanobacteriota; class Cyanobacteriia; order Cyanobacteriales; family Xenococcaceae; genus Waterburya. The sequence goes on along the minus strand of JAIMKV010000051.1, from coordinate 30,727 downwards.
TATTTCATCGATCGCCATCCAGAAGAAAATCAGCGATAATAATTGCCAATCTTTAGTATAGCGATCGCCCTGTTGTTTTTTGCCTACGGCAATAATTTTCAGCAAAATTGCACAAAATACGAGCATCCATGCCGCATACCAAGTAGGAAAGTTTAATTCGCGATCAAGATTAAATAGATCCATCCATTCATTTCGATAATCAAATACATACTTGCATATTTGAATCCCGGTGCTGACTATGGTGAAAAAAAACACTCCAATCAGCAAATATCTGACAATTTTCTGGGGAGAAACCGCAATTTTGAGCTGCATTCGGCTATATAGTTAAGATTCAACAATTTATCTTAAACGATCATCGTTAAAAATTTCTCTGATATTCGATCGTGGCTTCATTAAGGACATAATTATAGGTCGAACGCACGGAAGAATCCTGATTTAATTCATAAATTCCTTCCAGATTCGGAAATACGGTCAAGTAATCTAAACCAATGCTGCGACCGAAGCGTACTGTAGTATCCTCTACAAAGTAGAATACATTGTTTTGCAGCGGTGTCAGGATAAATTTATTAACTCCTAAATCAAATAGTTCTGATTGACTACGATTAGTGAGATCTTGAGCAAAAGCAATAAATTGACCGCTCAATAAGTTGATAATTTCTCCCTGATTGAGAGAAGGAACGCTGGTTAATTCTACAGCAGGAGAGTTGATTAAATCGCGATCGCTTCCACCTGCATCAGCAATTTGATTAAAGCATTGAGTAAATTGATTTAATTCTGCCTCGGCGTAATATCGATTAGTTTCCACTAAAGGTTCATCGTTAGGACGAATATTACAGTCGAGGTTTCTGGTTTGCGCTAGGTTAGGCAATATTTCGATAGTTTCGCCATCAATTACTAAACTAATTCGGACAGTCTGAGTGTTATTAGTTGCTGATAGAGGATCGTCTATCTCATTAGAGTTAGCCCCAGCTAAACGAAGGTTGCTAAAGTCCTGTTCGTCAACATCTTCAACTGTAGTTCTCAAGACAATGTCAAGTTCAGGGTTGAATACTCCTGCATTAGGAGTAAAGACAATCGTATTTTGGCGATCGCGAGCAGCACTAAAGCTATTACTAAATAGATCGACATCGGCCCTAGTTAGCAGTAACGTTCCTTGGGGAAGAATGTTAGTAGGTTCGTCGATTGTACCGTTGAGGGTTAAACCTCCCTCAACCTGAAAATTATACAGAGGAGTTTGCTGTAGCCTAAAGTCGCTCAGATTGACTTGGAGGTTGTTTAAAGCTGTAATAAAAGAGGATCTAGCAGCATTTTGTGGTTCAGCTTGAGCTTTGCTAGTTGCTTTGGTTCTGGCAACTGGGTTACTCACTTGGGTTGGGGCAAATTGAACTGCATCTTCTTGAGTGGGAGTTTCGGTTTCAGGAATAGACACCTCGCCATCTTCTAGGGTAACTTCGCCCCCAATTACGGGTTCTAAAGATGCTCCCGTTACTGTGACCTGACCTGCAACTCCTCCTTGATAAAGTTCATTAATCTCAATGTCTCCTGGCGGCAGATCGATAGTCAGGGGATTGTCTAAATTATTCACGGCGGTGAGAATTGGTAGCCTACCCGTGGCAGATAAATCTTTATTGGCGAAGGTTCCGTTGAGGGTTTCAACGTTAACGATCTGATTATTCAGCGTAATTCTGCCTGTGCCGATAAATGGTTCTGAGAAGAAGGGCGTTTCTACTAGAACATTGGCATTATCTAGGTTAACAACTCCTTGAGCATCTAGATCGTAAATTATATTTTCTCGGTCTAGATCCAACGAAGCGCTAGCCTCAAGTTGGGCATTTCCCTCTCCACCAATCCAGTTAAGGTAATTTTGACTAAAAGCAGCCAAAAAGACAAAGGCTTCTTGCTCCAGATTAGCACTAGCTGTAAGGCGATCGCTTTTGCCTGGAATAATAGGATAGGGTACGGTAGCTGTTACCTGAATTGCATCTGGGGCAGTGGTATTGAAAACTAATTCACTACCATCATAGTTAAAATTTCCTGCCAGCTTTGATGGTAAAACATTGCCGTTGAATGCTCCATTAGAAAAAGCGACTTTTCCTGCTAGCTGAGGATTATTTGGCGTTCCTTCAATTGTGCCGACGCTATTGATTTCTCCCGCTAGATCGACAGGGATGTTAACAAAATTACTGATGTTATCAACAGTTAAATTGGCAACAGCAAATTCAGTATTTAGCTGTTCTGGTGATAGTCTTCCTTCCAGCGATAGCACTGCATCCTGAACCTGGATACTCGCCTCATTTAAATTTACCGTCGTTCCTTCAACTTCTCCTGCTATTAACAGTTCGGGTAGAGCAATATACTGTGATTCTTCGATTACTAAGCCAAGGGAATTAACAATATTAGGATAGGCAGCTTTGGGTTGCCATTGCCATTCGCTACCCTCCACTCTAAAGTCGGCTTGAGGCGTTTGAATTGTACCTCCTAAAATAACTTCTCCCTGATATTCGCCCTGGATATTTAATTCCGTAGGCATGCTGCCATTTTCTCGGGCAGCTGCGTTAGCCTGAATTTGACTATTAACCTGGCGTAGTTGATTTAGCTTACGAGCAATAGAGTCGTCTACTGTTTCTCTTTCTGGTGCTGGTCTAACTGCGCTAGCTTCAGCATAATCAGGGAGATTAAATAAACTGGTCACGTCTTCGAGAGTAAACCAACGCAGGGTAGTCAAAATATCTTGAATATAGGCCTGGGGAATACCAAGTCTTCCCTCAATTTGCCCTGACTCTAAATTTAAGGCGGCGTTGAGATTGTATTCACTATCGCCTAGGTTCAAAGAAGAATTGGTAACCTCAGCCCGATTATTCACGGGGTCATAGTTGAAGTTAGCATTAAGTAGATCTGCTTGAACATATCCTATCCCAGGATCTTCGACGTTGATATTGCCTTGGGCTGCCAAAGTATAGAGATTGAAATCAACTTCTCCTGTAGTTCTCCCTGTTAATGCCCCGTCAATTCCCGCTGCTGTAGCTGGGGCAAAATTAAGTACTGCTAAAGGAAAATTATTAATATCTAGAGCAAACAGATCACCCTGGCGATCGCCTGTGGCAATTACGGGTTGTTCGGTATCTTCTCCCTGACGTATTGCTAAATTAGTTGGCAAATAGGGCAGTCTACAGTTATTCGCAGTGCAGGGAACGGCTCTTGCTGCAATTACATCCTGTTGCCCCTGAAGATTTAAGGCTATTGACTGCTGGGGCTGTACATCAAGTGTACCCGCCATCACAGGGTCAAAGTTAATGTCGTTAAAGGCAAAATCTAAGAGGCGTAAATCTCCTGTTAAACTAGCATTTTCTGCTGGTGCTGATAGCAACTGTTGACCGTTGAATTGTCCGTTAAACTCAGCCTGTCCGCCAACATTGACGTTTTCAGCAATCAGTTGATTATTTGGCGAAGTCGAAGCCAAAATTTGGTCGATAGGAAGCTGATTAAAATCAAAATTAGCAGCAATATTTAAATCCGTGTTGGCAACGTCTAGGTTACTGGTCAGGTTGGCAAGGGTTAAATTCCCCTGAGCGTTAACGCTTTGCGCCCCAGAATCAACTGTAAATTGATTGACAGCAACGGGAATATTTTGGTCGTTATTGAGTAGAGGCTGGATATTTCCAGTCAGATTTGCTTGAGCATTGATGTTGTCTACTTCTACTGAGGCCAGATTGCTGGGCGCAAATTCTTCTAGCAGTAGTTGCGAACTAATATTATTCGCATCCAGGTTAGCCTGCCACTGATTGTTGTTCAGATTAGCGATCGCTTTTACTGTTCCGTTAGCCACATTCAAATCCGCATCGATCAGAGCATCAAAAGTACTCAGATTAGGCTGTTCGCCCAAGGTTAATAGCTGCTGTAATTCTCCCGAGGCTGTTGTCTGACTTGACCTAATATTGGCAGGAATAGGTAAGTTGGGTACAACACGATTTAGATCAATTTGACTGGTGTTGGCATTGGCTTGAATCCTCCCTGAATCGATCTGACTATTGACTGCTACGGCTTCACCATCTACCTGTAGATCCAGATCGGCATTGGCTTGAAGGCTATTTAAACTGGGATTATCCTTAAACGCCAGCAGTTGTTTTAATCTTCCCGAAGCACTAATTGCTCCAGATTGAATCGATGCAGGAACAGGTAAGCTAGTAATAAAAGAATCGAGTTGAATATTATTCGTAGTGGCATTTGCCTGGATATTGCCTGCATTAATTTGACTATTAACCGCAACCTCGCCTCCATTAACATCTAGATTCAAATCCGCAGTTCCATTAATCATGGCTAAATCTAGTTGGTCTAACCTGCCGTTAAACTTAGCCGTACCATTATCCACCGCTACAGGTCGATCTAAATTTAGATTGGGATTACTAAACTGGGACAGAAACGGCGTAAGATTGAGAGAATTCGCGTCTAGGCTGGCCTGCCATTGTTGACTGTCTAAGTTGGCATTTGCCGTTAAGTCTATCTGACCATCACCGTAAATAATTTCAGTATCGCGTAAAAATAAGTTTTGCTGAGCGATAACCAATTCACCCGAACCAGTAATATCTTCTAGATTACTGGCATTAGCATCAACTATATTCCAGCTAATTAAGCCGTTTGGCTGATCAACTGTCCCATCAATCTGCCCCTGTGCCTGAAGCTCACCTACTGCCACCTGTTGAGGTAACTGGTAATAGGGTGCAATCAACTCTTGAGTAGGCAAATCTGCCTCGAAACTAAACGCTAGGGGCATTTTAGTCGCATCTATCGGCTGCTCGCTTTTGAAAGCTTGTCTAAGGTTAGTTTCAATTGTGCCTTCGGCGATAACATTACCTCCGGCAACGGGGATAATCTGCACATTTTCTAGGACAACTCTCGCTAAATCAGCACGAAAGTCAGCGTTAATTTGTTTTAATGGAGTCTGATCGATAATTACCGTTTGAGTGTTAGTCAAATTTCCCGTCAGCTGGGGATCTTTGATACCTCCCCGCAGCTTAACTTGGGCTTCTACCTCCCCTGCTAAATCTACAGGTAATTGCTCGGTTAAATTATTGGGTAAACCAGCTAGCTGAAATGGTAAAATATTGAGATCTAAGTCATAGCCAGTATCTAAGTTAACTTGACCATCTACTTGAGCAGTAATATTGCCCAAACTCGCCTGTGTTTGATTGACATCGGCATTGCGTCCACTAAAGTTTAATTCTGATTCGGCTGAAACGGGAGCATTTAAGTTCGTTATTTCTCCTGTGAGGTTCTGTAGATTAACCATCCCTTTAATATTGGCCGCGGTAATTTCTTCAAAGGAAGGAATGTTGATATCTAAATCGGCGTTAAGCGTTCCCGCGTCAATTTCTACAGGAATAGGTAATAAAGTTGCTGCATCAGACAGGGCTAAATCTTTTACCAACAGCTTGGTATCGGTACTACCAGTTTCTAGCCTTGTTTCCCCTTGAATGCTGGCTTTAGCTTGTTCGATAGCTGCGTCTAAATCGTACTCGAGAAACGCTTGTTTCTGATGAAATCTACCCCTCCCGTCTAACTGCGCCGTAAGGGGATTTTGCTGATAAGGTACAGCGGTAATATCAGCTTGTTCGATATCTAAATCAACATCAAAGTAAATTAAAGGATCTCTTTCCTCTTGATCAGGATCTCTTTCCAAAAAGTCTAGATTGATCCATTCCCCATCCTGTTCTTGTTCTAAATAAATATCTGGCTGAACCAGCGCAACATCTAAGGGTAAGGTACGGCGGAATAAGATAGGGAAAATATTAAACCCAACTTTGACTCCTTCTACCGTTACTTTGTCGGTGTTGGTAGCGGTGGGCGGAATAACCGTTTCCCCAAACTCAATGCTGTTGAGCGAGAAGCCTTGAACTTCACCCAAATTTATGGGGCGTTCGATGATGTTACCAATTTGGGTTTCCAGAAACGGCGGTAATTTTTTTTTGACTAATACCTGCGTTCCCCAATAACCCAGACTACCAAAAGCTGCGATCGCAACTCCTCCTCCCACTAACATTTTAGGAGAAGATTTGAGCTGATTAAACAACCGCTGCAAAAGATTGGGCTTTTTTGGTTCGGGGTTGGGAGGCTGATTGCTAGATTTAGTCATAATTATAATTTTACGAGCGGTTAGAACTAGCCACCACTATTTAGACTACTCAATACCGATAGAAATAAATAAATTTAAATAATATCTTTGATTTGGCAGGGTTAACTTCCTTCGCAGGAAAGATGGTGAACAGGTATCAAATAACTTCTGAGCCAGCTTTTCTCTAGCTCTTATGAATTGAAAACCGCTCTTTTTGTTCCTCAATCTAGTTCCTAAAGCAGAAACAGATAAAATTCAATAAATCAGCTGGAGAAATTGCCATCATGTCCGACTTACCAGAATTCATTGAGTATCTTTATGAAGAGTATCGTCACCTTAATTCGGGAAACTTAGCCAATTATATTCCCGAACTAACCAAAGCTAATCCAGACTGGTTTGCGATTAGTGTCATTACGGCTGATGGAGAAGTTTTTGAAATTGGCGACAGCACCGAAAACTTTACGATTCAATCGATCTCAAAAGTATTTGTGTACGGCATGGCATTGGAAGATTGCGATCGCCAAACCCTATTGGAAAAAATTGGCGTAGAACCGACTGGCGATCCGTTTAACTCGGTAATTCGCCTCGATGAAAACTCGAAACGCCCTGACAATCCGATGGTTAACGCTGGGGCGATCGCTACTGCTGGTTTAATTAAAGGCACTGATGCTACGGACAAGCTCAATCGGTTACTAGATATGTTTCGGCGCTACATTGGTCACGATGTATTTATTGATGCTCCCGTATTTATGTCCGAACGAGCTACAGGACATCGCAATCGAGCTTTAGCTAATTTGTTGCTTAATTTTGGCATGATTGAGGACAAGATCGAGCAAATTCTCGATCTTTATTTCCAGCAGTGTTCTTTAGTAGTCAACTGTCACGATCTAGCAATGATGGCTGCAACTTTAGCTAATCGAGGTATCAACCCCAAGACTAAGGAACAGGCGGTGAAACCTGACTATGTTAGAGATATTCTCAGCGTTATGTATACCTGTGGAATGTATAATTATGCGGGTGAATGGGCTTATCGGGTAGGTATTCCAGCTAAAAGCGGAGTTTCTGGGGGAATTATTGCCGTAATCCCCGATCGCGCTGGTATTGCAGTTTATTCGCCTTTAATTGACCAGAGAGGTAATAGTATTAGGGGCATCAAAGTATTTGAAGCCTTAGCCGATAAGTTCCATCTGCATCTATTCGATCGCCCTTTAGAAAAATGTTCCTTTTTAAATATTTCCCCAAGTGAATAATCGGTAATTTCCGCTAGTCTAAGATTAAATAAAGCTGATTTTGAGAGGAATAAAACCATGAGAATGCTACACACGATGCTGCGAGTCGGTGATTTAGATCAGTCGATCGCTTTTTACTGCGATATTTTAGGTATGAAGCTATTGCGACGCAAAGACTACCCAGGGGGCGAATTTACTCTGGCGTTTGTCGGTTATGGTGACGAGAAAGACAACACCGTAATTGAACTTACTTATAACTGGGGTGTGTCTGAATATGATCTGGGTAAAGGCTATGGACACATTGCTTTAGGAGTTGATGATATCTATGGCACTTGCGATCGCATTAAAGCTCAAGGCGGTAAAGTTAGCCGTGAACCTGGGCCGATGAAACACGGTAGCACTGTGATTGCCTTTGTCGAAGATCCCGATGGCTACAAAATTGAATTGATTCAGCTCGGTACTCAAGGATCGGCAAAGCAGGAAGCAGCAGCGACAGTTTAAAACATCCTCTGCTGCTTTAAAATTGTTAAAACATAGGGCGTATTTCAAAAGCTAAAAGTAGTCCGCAGAGTACCAATAAACAAATCATCATTATCGCTGTTATTATCTGGTTTATTGACGTAAATAACTCCAGGGGTAATAGCGATATTGTCGTTTAACTGATATTGATAAAAAGCCTCGGCGTGTAATGATTGTTCTTCATCCTCACCAAACCCTTCTGTATCAATAGTAGAACTTGCTACCCAGGGTTCCATCCCGACGATAATTCCCCCTAAGCTGCCTTCTTTAATTAAGTCAGGAAAGGCTAAAGTAGCCGCCCAATTCCAAATATCTTGAGTTCCGCGCCCCACAGTTTGTCCATCGGCAACAAATTGATCAAGAGTTTTAACTTTACTCAAGCCACCCCAGCCACCAATGACAAGGCGATCGCTCAAGGCAAAAGAAAACTGTGCGCCATAAGAATTATTAACAGTAGGGACACCAGCTTCAAAAACTCCAGGATCAAGCGGATCTGCATCTTCTCCTGCTGCGGTTAAAGATTTAATATTGGCGAGATCACTACCTACGCCAGTGTCACTTTGGTCGTAACCATGAACATAGGTCAAGGCAATACCCAACTTTTCTATAGGAGTAATAGTAAGCTGCCCCAGCGCACTATATGAACCATTAAATAAACCCGCCCCATTACTCGGATCGCTGGGCTTCTCCTGCGAGATAACCCGCGCTAAACTCTAACTTGTCGCCAAAGTTATGAATTATCCCTAAGCCCGTTTCTCCTGGCGGCAAATAAATCGGACTGCGAGTACCAAAGGCAGAAATTGCCCCCGAAGCACCATCGCCGTCTAACACGCTAAGAGTATTGGCAATATCATCTGCTGCCAATCCCGCCGCACCGATTAGGATATTAGTATTTTCGCCAATCGGGCGATCATAAAATAAGACTTCTAAACCCAAGTCGTTATCCGCTGGTTCGGCAAAAGCGATCTCTCCCTGGAATGTACCTGTTGTTTCGGAAAATTCAGGAAAATTACCTGTCGACAGACGAGTAAACAGTAAGTCTTCCCCTGTAAAGCTAGTCTCTAACTCTAGGCGAGTGCGATAACCAAATACAGGTACTTGATCGATCTCATCATCACCGTTTTCTTCGATTAATTCCTCATTAGAACCACTAACCACAGAGGCAACACCAAAAACTGCTTCCCCCACTAGCTTCGTGGTAGTAGAAAACTGATTATCTTCTAATACCGCAGTTCGGCTTTCTAGTTCATCCACTCTACCGCCTAAAGTCGCTAGTTCTGCCTCAAATTCTTGGTTGAGACGAGCAATTGTATCAAGATCTTCTTGTCCCACAGAGCCTTGAGCCGCAATCAAGCGTTCAATTTGATTGAGACAAGAGTTTAACCCCGCAGCAAACTCATAACGGGTCAAAGGTTGGCTGCCTCGATAGGTTTGATTAGGAAAACCAGCAATACAGCCGTAACGATCTACCAAACTTCTTAATGCTTCGTAAGCCCAGTCTGTCGGCGAGACATCTCGTAGTTGATTAACGTTGGTCACCTGATTAATGCTGTCTGGTTGATTTTCCTGTCCGTATTGTTCAACTTGTTTAATCAGCTCATTTGTGATGATTTGAGCCTGAACTGGATTGCTAGAAAATGCCGCAACTAAAATTGTAAAAATGATTGAGGCAGTTTTCCCCAAAATGTTAGTCATAAAAATCCTCGCCCAAAATACATTGCTCGCAATAATGATGATTATTTCTCAGCGATGCTTAGTTTATCTGGAACAATAATTTAAGTTATTAAAATCCACATAACTATACATTTGCCCGATCAAAATTGGTATTAATACTGAAACTATTTAGCATACAGTTATTGAGATTATATACCAACTATCATCAATAATTATCAATAATCTCTACATTAATTTGAGGAGATATCTAACATATCTAAATATCCACAAGGCGGCAAGAAAATAAAATTCGGCGTTGCTGAATCTGGGTATATCATTTGCCCTAAAGGACGACGCAAAGCGCGACACGAAGTTAGTACCACAAGGGTATAACATCCTTTAGAGCAAAAGTGCGGTCTTGGGGCGGCGGCTTTTGGGTAAGAAGATTCTTACCCAAAACGCGCCTTGGTTTCCCCGCAGAGCTTACGCTCAGATCGTCGTTTTCGACGACTGGCGACTTTTTCAAAGTCGCGCAGCAACTTTTGTAAGAAGCTAGTGCTTTAGCATTCCCTACGGTCTCGAAGCTTATCCTTTAGGACAAGGGTGCAAGATGAAATTAATAGTGTTACTGTTGCTTCGCTAAAAGCTAAAAGCTAATAGCTATTAGCTAAAAACCAATTGAAAAACAACGTAGTGTCTTAACTTGTCACCAATGCTTATTCCCTAAATATATTCCTGTAACGCTTTTACCTCCAAAGGTTCTGTCTGTAGTGAGCGAATTGCAGCTACTGTAGCTTTTGCTCCTGCGATCGTGGTAATGATCGGTAATTTGTAGTCTAGTGCCATTCTTCTAATTAGCTGGGCATCAGTTTGTGATTCTTCTCCCGTAGGCGTATTGATAATTAATTGAATCTGATTGTTTTTAATCGAATCTACAACGTGAGGACGACCTTCATGTAGTTTTAAAACTAGATCTACGTCCTTAATCCCATTGGCTTGCAGTGCTTTTTGGGTTCCCGCAGTGGCAACTATCTTAAAGCCCAAGTCTATAAAGTCCTGCACCACAGGCACGATCGCTTTTTTATCTCGTTCGTTCATCGAGACAAATACCGTTCCTGCTAAAGCCAAGTCTACTCCTGCGCCAATTTCTGCTTTAGCAAAGGCTTTGCCAAAATCGCTATCTATTCCCATCACTTCTCCCGTGGAGCGCATTTCAGGGCCTAAAAGGGTGTCTGTACTAGGAAACTTATTAAACGGCAATACTGCCTCTTTGACGGCAATGTGTTTGGGGATGATTTCGCTGATAACGCCTAAAGACTCCAAACTTACCCCAGACATTACTAGAGATGCTATTTTTGCGAGGGGTACGCCAGTGGCTTTTGAGACAAAGGGAACAGTACGAGAAGCGCGAGGATTGGCTTCAATAATAAATACTTGTTCTCCCTGCACTGCATACTGAATATTGATTAACCCCACTACCTTTAAGGCTTTAGCTAATTTTTCTGTCCAGTCGCGAATAACAGCGATCGCCGATTCTGGTAAAGAGTTATAGGGAATCGAACAGGCTGAATCTCCTGAATGTACCCCTGCCTGTTCGATATGTTCCATAATACCGCCGATGACAACTTTGCCACCATGATCGCAGAGGGCATCGACATCCACCTCGATCGCATCTTCTAAGAATTTATCAATTAAAATTGGATGTTCGGGTTCTACCTCTACTGCATAGGTCATGTAATGTTTCAAATCGGCATCTGAATAGACAATCTCCATCGCTCTTCCTCCCAAAACATAGGAAGGACGCACCACTACAGGATAGGAAATACGATTAGCAATGTTGAGTGATTCTTCGTAACTACGAGCAATACCGTTGGGTGGTTGCTTGATATCCAATTCCCGTAAGATTTGTTCAAATCTTTCCCGATCTTCAGCAGCGTCGATGGAGTCGGGTGAGGTACCCCAAATTTTAGTTTTGGGGAAATCTGCTAAATATTTTTCTAATGGTAATGCTAGCTTTAACGGAGTTTGTCCCCCAAACTGCACAATAATCCCTGCGGGGTTTTCTGCTTCGATGATGTTGAGGACATCTTCTTTGGTTAAAGGTTCAAAGTAAAGGCGATCGCTGGTATCGTAATCGGTGGATACGGTTTCAGGATTGGAGTTAACCATAATTGTTTCGTATCCTGCTGCAGAAAGGGCATAGGCTGCATGGCAACAGCAATAGTCAAACTCGATTCCTTGTCCAATACGGTTCGGGCCACCACCCAAGATCATTACCTTAGATTTGTCTGAAGGCGCAATCTCTGACTCTCCAGTTTCGTAGGTAGAGTAGTAATAGGGAGTAAAAGCTTCAAATTCCGCAGCGCAGGTATCTACTAGCTTATATACAGGTAAAATGCCTAATCCTTTACGATATGTCCGTACTTCGTCTTCGCTAGTTTTAGTGGCAAAAGCAATTTGGCGATCGCTAAATCCCTGTTGTTTAACGAAGCGCATTTGTTCGGCGGAAATTTTTGCCAGACTAGTACCTTTAAGATATTTCTCAGTTAGCAGCAATTCCTGCATCTTATCCAAAAACCAGACATCTATTGCCGTCAGCTCATGAATTTCTTCTGGGGTCATGCCTAATTTTAAACCCTGATAGACGCTAAAGATCCGCTCAGGGTTAGGCGTGCGTAGACTGGAGCGTATTTGAGAAATCGAAGGGAGAATTTCTAGGCGATCGCAACCAAAGCCATAACGACCAGTTTCTAAAGATCGCAAGGCTTTTTGGAACGACTCGTTAAAGGTTCTGCCGATTGCCATCGCCTCCCCGACAGACTTCATTTGAGTTGTTAGGATCGGTTTGGTTCCAGGAAATTTCTCAAAGGCAAAACGCGGAATTTTAGTGACCACATAATCAATCGTGGGTTCAAAAGAAGCAGGAGTTTTTTGGGTAATATCGTTATAAATCTCATTGAGGCGATAGCCCACTGCTAACTTGGCGGCAAATTTAGCGATCGGAAAACCTGTCGCTTTAGAAGCCAGTGCCGAAGAGCGAGAGACGCGGGGATTCATTTCAATGACAATTACTTCCCCATTAATTGGATTAATCGCAAACTGGATATTTGACCCTCCTGTTTCAACCCCAATCTCGCGAATAATCGCTAAAGAGTAGTCCCGCAAACGCTGATACTCTTTATCAGTTAGGGTTTGGGCAGGAGCGACGGTAATTGAATCTCCTGTATGTATACCCATCGGGTCAATATTTTCGATGGAACAGATAATCACCACATTATCTGCCAAGTCTCGCATTACCTCTAACTCATATTCTTTCCAGCCTAGCAAAGACTTATCTACGAGAATCTGACTGACGGGAGAAGCATCGATCCCTGCTACGGACATCTCCTCGTATTCTTCTTGGTTATAGGCAATACCACCTCCCGTACCTCCTAAGGTAAAAGCAGGACGAATAATTAGAGGATAGCTACCAATTTCAAGCGCGATCGCTTTGGCTTCTTCGAGGTTGTTGGCAATACCCGAAGGACACATCGGCACCCCAATTTTTTCCATTGCCTGTTTGAATAACAGTCGATCCTCAGCTTTTTCGATGGCCGGTAATTTTGCCCCGATTAGTTCTACCCCATATTTATCTAAAACTCCACTCTTTGCCAAAGATACGGCAATATTTAGGGCAGTCTGTCCGCCCATAGTCGGCAACAGCGCATCTGGTTTTTCTTTGGCAATGACTTTTTCGACTATTTCTGGGGTTAAGGGTTCGATATAAGTGCGGTTTGCCATTTCTGGATCGGTCATGATTGAAGCAGGATTAGAATTGACCAAAACTACTTCATATCCCTCTTCTCGTAGAGCTTTACAGGCTTGTGTTCCAGAATAGTCAAATTCACAAGCTTGCCCAATGACAATCGGGCCAGAACCAAGAAGTAAAATTTTATGGAGATCGTTGCGACGGGGCATATTACTTTATCTCTTGCCTAACTTATACTGCTAGCGACTCATTGTATAGTTTCTCGTCCCCCTAAAGAGTGTTCCCTTTATCTACATTTAATAACTAACTGTTATATGCGTCTTGATTTACCTGATTTGATGATCGCTGCATCGTTACGAGTTGAAATTATCCTGGTTCATAATTTAGCCGCTCAATGTCTATTTTCTCATAATCACCTGCTAACTTTTGAGGCGATTGATCAAGTCTAAAAGCCCCTCATTGCCAGTCTAAATTCTCCTAATAAATATGCGAAATCTGCATATCTATTACCTGAGTTATTCATAAACATTTGTAACAATTCAGGGGGATCGTTAATATTTATTGAACTTTCTTGACATCACTGTTAGATTGTGGGTGCAAATCTAGAAAGAGGTTAGATATATGATATCTTCACCAGCGATCGCTCTAATTGCCGTTTTGACTCTTGGTTATATATTAGCCATTAGTATCGGAACAATTGCTTATTTTGCCAACGAAAAAAACTATTAAGCCTGGCAGTTTAATAGTTTATCAATAACAATTAGATTTTACAGTTAGCTTGTTTTTCGACCAACAGCTAACTGTTTTCTGTTTAGATTTAATATCATAACCCTTTAATATGTTCAGTGTAAAAAAAAGTTAGAGTAACCAATTAAGGAAATCTAACTTCTAAACTTCAACTAGCATTTATTCTTGAGCAAAACTACTGCTCAAGAATAAATGCCTCAGTCATTTGGTAAGCTTCGTCATCGGTAAACTGCTCGGGTGGATGCTTCATAAAGTAGGCAGAAGGTGCAGTTAATACGCCACCAATACCGCGATCTAGGCCCAATTTACAGCAGCGAATCGCATCAATAACTACTCCCGCAGAGTTGGGAGAGTCTTCTACCGAAAGTCTCATCTCTAAATTCATCGGCACATCGCCAAATAGCTTGCCCTCAATGCGAATAAAAGCAACTTTGTTGTCTTTTTGCCAGGGTACATAGTCACTGGGGCCAACGTGAATATTTTCGTCTTCTAAGCGTTTAGCAATTACGCCCTGCACCGCTTCGGTTTTAGACTCTTTTTTGGAATCGAGACGAGTGCGATCGAGCATATTACGAAAATCAGTATTACCACCGGTATTTAACTGATAGGTACGCTCAACTTTTACGCCTCGTTTTTTACAAAGATCAACCAGAGTACGATGGCTAATGGTTGCCCCAAACTGAGACTTAATGTCATCACCAATAATCGGGATATTGTGATGTTTAAACTTATCTGCCCATAGTGGTTGACTGGCAATAAACACGGGAATACAGTTAACCAAAGCGATACCTGCATCAAGAGCGCATTCGGCGTAAAATTCTACAGCTTCTTGTGAACCTACAGGAAGATAGTTAACTAAAACCTCGGCGCCAGACTGCTTGAGACTATTAACAATATCTGCTTTGGACTGTTCTGGGCGATCGCTAATTACAAAGGTATATTTCTCATCAGTACCGTTCATATGGGCGGCAACCCCGTCTAGTACTGCCCCCATTTCTACCGTTACCCCAGTCTGAGGAACGTTGGCGCAAAAAATGGTCGTACAGTTAGGAGGAGCAAAAATCGCCTCGGCAACATCTTTTCCTACTTTACGCTGGTCAATATCAAAAGCAGCGACTACTTCAAGATCGTAAGGTTTGTAGCCTCCGATATCCCAATGCATTAAGCCAATGGCATCTTCTGCCTGCTTGTCTCGATAATATTCGATTCCTTGGATGAGTGAACTAGAACAGTTTCCTACACCAACAATTGCAATTTTTATACTCCCCACGGTTTAACCTTCCTCCATTATTGGACTACATTATAGGGAAATCTTACAGTCATTGTTTAAAGAATGGTAAACGAATGGTAAATAATTCCACCATAGTAGATATTCTGCTTGATAAATCGATAAATCAACCCCATCATACTGCTTATACTTTTTTAGCCGATGGAGAAACTGAATCTGGTAGCTGTACATATCAAGAGTTAGATCTTCAGGCAAGGGCGATCGCAGTACAGTTGTTGACCAAAGTTCAACCAGGCGATCGCGCTTTGTTAGTTTATCCCTACACTGCTGGCTTAGAGTTTATTGCTAGTTTTTTGGGTTGTCTTTATGCTGGAGTTATTGCCGTTACCGACTATCCCCGACAGCATATTAAATCTCTGAGCCAGTATCAAGATCGTATTGCCGATTGTCAAGCAGCAATTGCTCTAACTACTCAAGAATTTGCTGCGCGGGTAACAGGACAGCTAGTCGCTAATCCAGGTATGGCACTGAAGTTAAAGGCTTTGCCTTGGATCGAAAGCGATCGCGTTAACTTGAATTTAGCCGAGCAATGGCAGCCGCCCAAAATTAATCAAGATACTCTAGCTTTTTTACAATATACTTCTGGTTCAACAGGACAACCCAAGGGAGTAATGATCACACATGGTAACGTGCTGCACAACTCGGAAGTTATCTACCGGTCATTTGGACATCACGACCAAACTAAGATTTTGATGTGGTTACCAATGTTTCATGATATGGGGTTAATTGGCGGAGTAATGCAGCCTTTATACACAGGATTACCTGCTATATTAATGTCGCCTATTGCTTTGGCACAAAAACCCTTTCTCTGGCTACAGGCGTTGTCTAAATATCAGATAACTACCAGCGGCGGCCCTAATTTTGCCTATGACTTATTGTGTCAAAAAATTACTGACGAGCAACGAGCCAGTTTGGATCTCAGTCATTGGTCAGTAGCATTTACGGGGGCTGAACCTGTAAGAGCCGAAACCCTAGAGAAATTTGCTGAACTGTATAAACCTTGCGGGTTTAAGAAAGAAGCCTTTTATCCCTGTTACGGTATGGCTGAAGCAACGTTATTTATTACTGGGATTAATACTGCGGATTATCCTACCATCACCTATTTAGATAAACAAGCCTTGACTGAAGATCAAGTTGTTACGGTAGCACCAGACCATCCTAACTCTAAAGCTGCTGTTAGCTGTGGTCACACCTGGTTAGGGGATGAGATTATCATTGTCGATCCCGAAACTAAAGTTCAGTGTCAAAGCGATCGCGTCGGGGAGATTTGGGCAGCAGGGGTAGGTATTGGCAAAGGATACTATCAAAAAGTAGAGCAAACAGAAGCAACTTTTCAAGCAAGTTTAGCTAATAACCCCAATAAAACTTATCTACGTACAGGTGATTTAGGCTTTATTAAAGATGGTGAACTATATATTACAGGACGCATCAAGGATATGATGATTCTGTGGGGACGTAATCATTATCCGCAACATATTGAAGAAACCGTGGCAAGTTGTCATCCTGCCCTACGCCCCAATCATGGTGCGGCATTTAGCGTGGAAGTTAACGGCGAAGAACAGTTAGTTATCGCTCATGAAATCAATCGCACTGACTTGCGTCAACTGAATGCCGAGGAAGTTATTGGCGCAATTCGCCTGGCTGTAGGAGAACAAAACATGGCTAATGTCTTTGCCGTAGCCTTGCTTAAAACTGGTAGCATTCCCAAAACTTCTAGCGGTAAGATTCAGCGTCGCGCCTGTCAAAGTATGTTCCTCGATGGCAGTCTGAATACGGTGGCGCAATGGCAACAGTTAGAAATTACTCAAACCGATATTACCGATTTGGCAGGACAGTTTTTTAGTGATTAATTTTACCCAAAAAAGCTTTTAGCTTTTAGCTCTAAAGATTACATTACTTAAGTAGATAGCTAAGAGCTAGAGGGCGGAAGCCCTTTACTAATAGCTAATTGTTGATAGAGAGTCTTTAACTTTTGACTTTTGACTTTTGACTTTTGAATCGCCTCTTGCCAAAGATCAACTAAATTTTGAACTGCTTGTGACCAACTATATTCTTGGACGGAAAGCCGTGCGCGATCGCCCATTTCTTGCCGCAAACGATTATTTTCAATTAATAATTTCAGTTTGCGAGCAAAATCCAGGCGATCGCCTGGAGTATATAAAAAGCCATTCTTGCCATGTTGAATATTTTCAATTACTCCACCAGAATTGGGTGCAATTACGGGGATTCCTGCTGCAAATGCCTCTAAAATAGTTAAGCCTCTCGTTTCTTTCTCGGAAGTAGTTACGTGCAGATCGCAGTTGACTAACAGCGCGGGAACATTTTCTGGGGCTACTCGACCAAGTAAATGTAGATTGGGAGTCAAGTTACTCAATTCTGCCTCTATTTCCTCGCGCATTGGCCCATCTCCTGCGACAATAATCGCTACTTGATTCAGATTGACTTCTGACGACAGGCTTTTGAGAGCTTTTAGGGTAAAATCCCAACCTTTGTCAGGATATAGACGACCTAAAAATACGATCTTAATTAAGCGATCTGCTGAAGATAAACCGTATTGTGCAGCAAAAAAATCTGGCTGACGTAGATTAGGCGTAAAGCGATCGCTATCAAAACCAACCAAGTTAGCAGATCTAGCGTTGTTTATTCCCAAGTCAACGACTTGAGGATAAGTTACTTTACTAGTAACTAAGGTTAAGTCGTAAGAGTTATATACCCAAACAATTAATTTTTGCAGTAAAAATTTAACTGCCGTAAAAATTGGTTTTGGTAGAGGAAAATAATCCGCCAAATAATCCAAAAAATTAGTGCGAAAAAAACTAATGCAGGGAATACCAGCTTGTCTAGCGTAATCTAGTCCAGCAATCCGCCAAAACCCGACGTATAGCCTTTCTGGTTCATCAACATGAACAATATCTGGTTGAAATCGCTTTAATTCGGCTAAAACTAATTGGTATGAGCTTCTGGTAACATTAGGTTCGTAATCTAACCCAACGAAGGAATTGCTAGTTAAATTAATAACTCTGACTCCAGGTAATATATTTCCCGTATAATCTTGCCAATCAGGATATGTCTTGGACAAACTACTGTAGTCAGGACAAAAAAACCGTACCTGATGTCCTTGCTGACTGAGTATTTGTAATCTTTGCCAGCCACTAATTGTGACACCATCAATAATGGGTAAAAAACCTGACGCAATAATCGCAATTTTCATCTCAACAGTTTCACCAGTTTCACAGTTATCCTCGACGGACACAATATAAAGCCTTGAGATAAAGTCGAGATTAAATTAAGACTATAATTTTATTTGATGCAGGTAAAGAATCTCTGTTTAAAGCAGTTAACAATTAATCTCTGTGCTGAGAAGAGCGGTTACAAGCTAGTTGAAAATAATAGTTTATTTATTTTGATCAGAATATGATGGGCTGGACACAATATTTTATTGCAGATACTTTGAATTTACTGTGGTTAGCTCTTAGTCTATTTATTGCTGGAGTTATTGAAGCTTTATTATGGAAAACCAGTCTATTTCAATTATTAAATATCCCCATAAAAACTGAATGGTTTGGGGTCAATAAAAAATGGCGCGGCTTAATTAGTTTGCCGATCGCCATGGTAGCTAGCGTTAATTTATTAAACTTAGTCGAATTATTAATTCCTGCTCTTTCTCAGCAGTCTATTTCTTTCTCTAATTTCAATTTAATTGAATTCGGCTTATTAGTTGGATTTATCTTTAATTTATCAGAATTACCCAATTCTTTTATCAAGCGTCGTTTAGATATTCCACCTGGAGACGAAAATAGCAAGCTATTCTATTTCATCGATCATATGGACTCTACTTACGGAGTTTTAATTCTTTGGTACTTTTATTTTCACTTTCCCCTCCACTTTATTGCCACAGGTTTAATTGTCACCCCACTGTTATTTATGGGTGCAACAGAGTTACGTAAGAAATTGGGATTGAAGTAATACCGATTCTTGAAAAGAATACACTAATTTGATTAAGCTAAAACAAGCAAGAATTAAAATTTAGCTTTTAGCTTCATACTTCAAACTTCATAAACTCATCGCTACCAAAAACTGGATGCTAGTCGAGGGTAGGGCTTTAAACCCGTTATGTTTTGGTCAAATCTTGCCTATCTGATCATAATTTGCAATCAAATCTGAATTAACTGTGTTTAAGAGCTTTTGCTCGCCAAAATTTAAAGTTTTGGATTACCGACTTTCCTTTTTCGATTGCAGCTTGGCGACTGGAGTAGACTCCCTCAAAATGATGCAGTTTGTTATCTGGATCGACAATGTTCAGATGATAAAAATTGCTTGAGCAATGCCGAACGAAAAGATTGTAGCCATCGATGTTTGACATAGGTTGGATTTCCATCTGTGATTAAAAAATAGAGGTCACAGTTATAGTTCCCAATTAACTGCTTTTTCTAACATATTTAATTTAATTTTAATCTTACATTTCTCCTGATAACTATTCGGTAACTTGCGAACTAGAGATGAGGAATTCATCAATTGAAATGTAAATTAAATATCCAAACTTAATTGCAGATAATTACTGTCTTCAGCATCCTGTGGTGATTGAGGCAAATTAGTTTGTCGATCGCCTGACCAAAACAGAGAATTGCCTGGACGCTGTCGATCTATATTTAGCCAGTGGGTAAATACTTGTTCTCGTTGATCTTCTGGGGAGATAATTTGATATACTCTCACTCTTTTTTGGTTCTGGGTTTGAGATCGCAAACACTTAATTTTACAGCCAATTTTGCCGAGCAAACGGCTAATAATCGTGATGGGACTATAGTTTTTGGCAATACCAAGATGAAGAATTGTTTTAATCTCGCGACGGTGATCATGGGCGATCGCAGCCAGAGACTGCAAGTCGGCATCTGTATTACGTAGTTGTCTGGTCAAATCTTGCAGTAGTACGGGAATCCCTAAAATTTCTAGTGTTCCGACAATTGCTCCTAATTGAGAACTATTGAAGTCAGGTAAAAACAGGCTGCCATTACCCTGTTCAATTAACTTGCGAGCAACTTTGGTATCTCGATCCGCCAGATAAGGACGACCAATAGTCAAAAAATAATGCAGTCTAATTTTTTGATACCATCCCGCATCATCTAAAGAGACTAACTCTGGAGTAATCGGAAGATGATAACGCTGTTGCAGTTCGTATTTGCGTAGCTGACGGCGATCGCGCACTGATTTGATTAGGCGTTTTTTTAGAGCTTGATAATGCTGCTTGTCCAAACCAGGAGAACAGGCAATCTCAACACATTCTGCCCAATAATTTTGGCTACTAATTTCGGTAATTGCCGCCACTAGGCAATTATCTGTCTGAGGCTCAGTTTTAATTTCAGGCTGTTTATATTTTGCAGCATCAATAATTTGATGACCTTCAGCTTTTAACCCAGCTAAGATCGATTCTCGGTAATTAATTGCTGCTGCGTTAAACCTTACCGCCATTTTTGCCCAACACAACAGAGATTCGGCTTGAAAACCTGTATCCAAATCATCTAAATAAGCAAAATCCGACTGTTGCAATAAGCGGATATTTAGCTGAGTAAAACGTTGATTAGAGGTAAGCAAGGCAGGGATGGAAGTTGAACCATTGCCAATATGATTAAAGCTATATTTGGCACACCATAAATGTCTGGGAACATTATGGCGTAAACGAGCCAGAGTCTGGCGAACGGCGTTTTCTGCCTGAATTCCTTGGGCGATCGCCCAAACCGAAGTAAAGTGATTCTTTAGCTCAATTGATATTCCTGTCTCAATAGATGGACTGGCTAAGACAATATCAAATCGCTCTAGCACCTGCTCTAACTGAGAAATACAGCCATAGGCAGGGTGTTGCGGTTCGGCAAGAGATTCGGAATCAATTCTGAGGATCCGTTTTTCGGGAAACTTTTGCTGTAAATAAGCTTCTAAAGTTTGGGTACCCCATTTACTCGTCAGTTTTTGCGCCGAAAGACAAATCAACGGCTTTCCTCCCCGTTGAATATCTGCCTCTAGGTTACTAACCAGTTTTTTCGGACTCTTCCCTGAATAATTATAGACTTGCCAAGCCAGAGTGCGATCGCATCGCCAGGTATTCTGGACAATATAGGGTTGAATCTCTAGTCCCGATAGAGAAATCACGTAGTCTAGGGTAATGTCGCTAAGGTCGGCATCTGCGATGTATAGCTGTCCTTGGTTGACCAAAACTTTCTGCATCAAGGTTTTGAAAGACTTGAGAATTTCTACCCGACGATCTTTGCAGGTATTAGAATTTAGAGCGTGCCATAATACTTGCTCTACTTCATCAATAATTACCAGACTATCTGTCCAGTCATCAGGATTAAATTTCGCTTGAGATGAGCCATGTAGTGAATCAATACAAAGACCATAGCCTAAAGCGGATTGCTCACAGCGTCCTGATTCAGTAATATAGTCCAAGCCAAATCTTTGACACAATTCTTTAACTAACTGCACTCGATGACCGATTACCAAGACTTTTTGCTGACGAGCGATCGCCCTTGCTACAATTTGAGCCAGTGACTGAGTTTTGCCTGTACCCTTAGCAGATTTGATCCCAATCAGCTTTTTATCTGGGGGAATATTTAACTCAGAAAGATAACGACTATTAATCTCAACATCGACAGGATAAGTTAATTTGGTCCATGACTTGGCTTTCCAGGTTTCCAAATCTAAAGCGTTATCATAAGCTTGTGCAAAGCATTCCTGACCCTGATCGGTAATTAGATCGTCTACTCCTTTCCCTAATGAATTATTCCAGGTAACAACCTTAACCTGACAACCAGCCTTCTGTAGTAGATAGCCAGTTTTTTTAATTGCTGTATTAACTGCCTTGATTGTATTCGGTTGAGAATCTTGATCAAAAACTAAATATACTGTTCGCCCAAATGCAGCTAATTTAGCAAGTTGAGGAATTAAATGAGACTTGCCAATTCGTTTACCCGCTTCATCTTTTGGTGTACGATAACCATTATTAATTCCTGGTAAAGCGATCGCTCCATATCCAATAGATAACAATGCTCCTGCCTTTTTTGCCCCTTCGGTAATACAAAGAGGAACTTCTCGATGAGCGATCAACCATTGCCAAAACCCTAAATCTACACGTTCACGGTCAATATCTTCAACAGCTAGTTCAACTCCAGCGCGCTCAGCGATTTTTTGCCACAGATCAAGCGGAACTTTTAGAGCAAATACACCTGTAGCGGTTTTAGGCGGATGCTCATATTTAATTAACTTATGCTGACTATTACGGGGTTGGTCTGGTTTAAAACAGCCCCAAATGTCTTCATTCCCACTAAGAATGTCGATTCCCGAACACCACCATCCTCCTGCATCAGTATGAGCATAACGTTGCAGAAATCCTTCGCTAACTCTGCCGTCATTTCTTCTCGGTATAGAATTTGAATAAAGTAAATATTCGGCGGGGGAAGTGCCTTGGAGAGAAACAACGTTTAGACGAGTTAGTTCTTCATCCACGCCACTTGCCTGCCATTCCCATAAATGATCCATTTCTGCTAATTCTTCTTCTTAGGGAATTAGTATCATATCACTATCTATAGCGTAGTAAAGCAGGTATATTCGCTTGCAGACTCTACATATAGAGCTTGCTTAAATAAGAGCCATGATTAACTTTAATTTTAGGGTGGTCGTTTAAGGCAACTGTAAGTAAGAATCTGAGATGCTCACGAGGATTTTCGGCTATGCCAAAATACTTTACTTTTAATTTGAAAGATTGTGAAACCTTATCATCAAATTCCAATTCAAGATTGTGGGGAACGTCTGATTGCGATCCCGTTAGACAATTTTGCGATCAAGTCACCCCATCCTTACGTCAAGCTGGGAGCAGAATATGGTGACAAATCGCCTTACTGCCTCCGTCAAGGTGTTCTAGCAGCATTATTAGAAGCACAATTTTTATTAGAAAAACGCAATCCTCAATGGAAGATCGAAATATATGACGCTTACCGTCCTGTGGGTGTACAGCAATATATGGTTAACTATACCTTCAATTCCCTTTTAAGTAATCTTAAGCTACAGGAACAACACTTATCAGCTCAACAAAGACAGGATTTATGGAATAAAGTTTATCGGCTTTGGGCAGCACCAAGTTTAGATCGCAAAATGCCGCCTCCTCATAGTACTGGCGCAGCAATAGACGTAACTATTGTTAATGAGCAAGGCAGAAGCTTGGACATGGGAGGAGAAATTGATGAGCTTTCAGAGCGATCGCAACCTGACTATTACCTGAGAGATGAGGACGGAAATAGTCAGCAGTATCACTTTAATCGTCAACTGCTAAATCGAGTGATGAGCAATGCTGGCTTTGTCAGACATCCTGAGGAGTGGTGGCATTTTTCCCTAGGGGATCAAATGTGGGCTTGGCTTAATTACCAGAATAATCCGCAATATAAAGCGATCGCTCGCTATGGTAGGGTTTAGCCAAGGATCTTATTTACTTTAAGTTATGGTTAGTGAAACTCAACAAACCTAGCTAAAGAGAAAGATGCTGTAAACCTGAAAACTATCTTTCTCCTCAGTTAGTTGCTATTGAACATTAAACATTAACTTTGCGTTCTGCTTGCTTAGAATAGATCCATAACGCATGAATGATTCCAGGTAGAATACCTAGTATAGTTAACAGAATGTTAATAACAAGAGCAGAACCAGCTCCCACAGTCAAGAAAACTCCCAATGGCGGTAGTAATACACAGGTGATTAGTTGTAGAAGTTTCATACAGTTATAACAGTTGTTGACAAAATTTTGATTACATCTTTATGTTTACAAGCATTTTAAAATAAATCTTCTATCCTAAGATATAAAAATCAAGATTATGTTTTGAGTTGAACAACTAAAAATCTATCTTTTAAGAGAGTTACAATTAGCTATAAATAATCAATAATAAAATCACTAAAAGCGTAGTTAAGCTCATTTTAATCTCAATAACAGCATATTTAAGTTCAGGAGAAAACCAACAATGCTAGGAACACTTTTAACCCTATTAGCAACTGCTCTCAGTCTTCTGGTAGTTGATATTATCTTTTCTGGAGTCAATTTGGCCAATTTTCCCGCCGCGATGATCGCTGCATTGGCTATTGGTATTTTCAATAGTGGTGTAAAACCAGTTTTATCCTTGTTATCTTTGCCAATTAATATCTTGAGTCTGGGAGCATTTACTTTAGTAATCAATGGTTTGTGCTTTTGGCTCGCCTCTCTCTTCGTACCAGGATTTCAAGTTCATGGTTTACTAGCTTTCTTAGTCGCTCCTGTAATTCTATCTTTCGTTAATACATTTATTAGTAATTATTTTGCTGAGAAATATCCAAACTTAACCAGCAACCAATAACTAGTGCCGCTAAGCGGAAGTAAGAAGTAAGCAGTCAGGAATACCACGTATGGTATAACATCAGAAGTAATTAATCTTAAGGCTTTCAAGATTAAAAAATGGTTGCTTCTGCGATCGCATTTGAGGTTTGATAGAAGCTGAAGAATCTCTTGGTATGTTCAGATATCAGCAATTCTTCAGTTTTTTCTGGTTTATTTTAGTCAGATTAATCAGGATGATAATTCAGGATCACAGAACGCAAAACTATCGAGTAGTAAAAATTAATAGATAAATCATGAAGAACAGGTCAATGCTTCAGAACTTAATGTAAGATCTAGATTAATTAGTGTTTTGATTGTTGAGGGCGCGTGGCTCAGCGGATAGAGCAACAGGTTCCGGTCCTGTAGGTCGCAGGTTCAAGTCCTGCCGCGCTCATAAGATAAAAGCAATATACCGCAAGGGTTCTAGTACCGCTAGGTGGAAGTCAGAAGCGATGCAGCGGACGCGAAGCTAATCCTTGAGGGCGGTCTCTTGGGGCGGCGGCTTTTGGATAGGAAGCTTCTCACTCAAAACTCGCCTTGTAAGAAGATTCTTACCCAACAAGTCGATTCCATGGATCTGCGGAAACCGCAGCATGGCTCGACTTCAAAACGCGCCTTGGTTTCCCCCATGAGCGATATGCGGAGCCGTATGCTAAAGCCCTAAAGGATTTGCTTCGCATCACATTAGCTCCCCTAAAGGACTAGCTACGCGTCGCGCGTCGTCCTTTAGGACTGCATCAAGAAGTCGTAGGGGCGAACAGTCGTTCGCCCCTACAGAAGTTAGAAGTAATTAATCTTAAAGCTTTCAGGATTTAAAAATGGTTGCTTCATTTCCGTCGCAGTGTACTAGGAAAACTAGAACTCTTTGATTTTTAAGAGCGCAAATGGCTGCGACCAAAGTTATTTGTTAGCCAATTTGCCAGTGTTGGATGTAGCTAAGCATCAACCCAAATCTTCATGCCGTTAGTCTAGCAAAGTTGGTGCGTTGGGCAGCGAAGGCAGATGGTCGGGATAAGTTCGCGACTCAGCATCCCCTGCTTTTTTTTACCGCTTCATTTTAATATTCACAGAACGATACAAGAGGGATAGTAAAAATACTGAAATTAATTACACTTTTTTATTCATAGGTTAGTATTTGAAAATGAAAATAAAATGCCAAAGTTTTTATTTTCAATCAAAGATTTTACTTACCAATAAAGATTGATTATGGTCACATCATTCCAATTTCAAAATATTCATGAACGTATTGATTAATCTTTTAAATCCCGCCAAACAAAGCTCAATGTTAGACCAAGGCAAAGCACAGCGCAATAGAACTAAGTCGTCGTTAATATTATTGATTGCGATCGCTTTTTAATGACAGATTAATTTATGGGTAGCACGATTAAAAAATACTTTTTCTATTGGGTATTAATTAGCACGATTATTTTGATTAATATTTTTGCTACTCCGATTTGGTCACAGTTGCCATTATTGCCCAAACTAAATTTGGAAACGTTCAAGTTAGATAGTGCAACTAATACTAAAGTGTCGGCTTGCGTATATCTTGATGGTCGTTGTTTATTTGAATTGTCAGATCGCAAGTCAAATTTAGGACAACGAATTAAATATATCGAAGAACGCTTGTCCGAGATCAAAGATATCTATCTCAAATCTAACCAGGCTCAATTAAATGTTTCTTCTAGAGGAGATCAAAATCAGCAAAGTCTTGATGTGGCAGTAGGGGCAAAAAAAATCCCTGTTTTGACTCTTGATCGCAAAGATGTCGTGGTTCGAGGTGTCAATCTAGAATCCCAGGCAGAACAAATAGCCGAACAAATCGAAAGAGGATTAGAAAAGGCGAGAAAAGAAAGACAATCTTCTTTTTTGCTCAAGCAGGCTAAACTAGCAGGGGTTGTCTTGCTGCTAATAATATTAAGCAACTTTGTTTTGTCTCGCTCCCTTAAACGCTTGCATCAAGTTAAGTTATCTCTTCGTCATGATAGCGAGTCTTTTTTCTCTCAATTAGAACTAAGAAAAACCTTTAATCTTAAAGAAGTACAGTATCGCTTATTACAGTTGACTCAGCTGATTGTCTGGGTTGGAGGATTTTTACTGATTTTAAGTTTATTTCCTGATACTCGCCTGGCTCAATTATGGATTATTACCGCGCTCAAAATTCCCCTACGGCTAATAGTTATTATCTGGCTGTGTTATGTTTTAGTTCGCTTAAGTTACGCCGCGATCGCCAGACTCAATTCAGTGATCACTAATAACGCTTTTACCAATAATTATGTCTTAAATGCCGATACTAATCACCGTCTTCAAGTGCGAATTAATACTTTTTCGCGGTTGTTTAGAGGTATTATTACCTTTTTTTGGGCTGGTATTGCTTTATTTGTCGCTTTGAGCATGATTGGTTTAAATGTCACTCCCTTGCTTGCTGGTGCTGGAGTTTTGGGCTTGGCTTTCTCTTTTGCGGCTCAAAATCTGATCAAAGATACCATTAATGGTTTGCTAATCATTTTAGAAGATCAATATGCCGTTGGCGACGTGGTAACTATTGGTGAAGTAGGAGGATTAGTGGAAAATTTAAATTTGCGAATTACTCAGCTTCGAGATGGAGAAGGGCGTTTAATTACGATTCCTAATAGTTCGATTAATATAGTTGCCAATCATTCTAATGGCTGGTCGAGATCAGACTTAAAAATTCCGGTGTCGTATCAAACGAATGTGGATGAAGCAATTGAATTAATTGAACAAATAGCTAACCAAATGTATCAAGATTGCGAATGTCGCGATAAAATACTCGAACCGCCGCAGATATTAGGAGTAGAAGATTTTGCCGAACGCGGTTTTATCGTCCGCCTCTGGTTTAAAACCGAACCACTTAAACAATGGGATATTTCCCGCGAATTTCGTCGTCGGCTAAAAAATGCTTTTGAAGAGGCAGGTATACCTTTACCCCTGCCTCAACAGCAGATTTGGCTGAGTCGTCATAATTAGAGTGAACAGCATTCCGTCGTTTTAAGGCGGAGTACCATTCACTTAGATTACCCTCAAGCGATCTACCCTAAGTTTAAGGATTACACGCCAACTACTTGGGCGCGTTTGTAGGCTTCGTCTAGTACTTCAGATAAAGTAGGATGGGTATGAATATTAAAAGAGAGATTTTGCACCGATTCTCGTTTAGCGATCGCATTTGCCGCTTCTTGAATTAGATCCGAAGCATGGATACCAATAATATGTACCCCTAGAAGTTCTCCCGTATCCTGACGATAAATAATCTTGGCGACACCTTCGGTTTCTCCTTCAGCTAGAGCTTTGGAATTACCTTTATAGAAGGATTTGACTGTAGCTACTTGATAGCCTTCTTTCTCGCCTAGTTCTTGTGCCTGAACTTCGGTCAAGCCTACATAGCTAATTTCAGGATGGGTAAAGGCAGCAGCAGGAATACAACGGTAGTCTACTTCTTTACTCTCGCCACAAATATTTTCTACTGCTATAACACCTTGTCCCGAAGCCGCATGAGCCAACATCATTTTACCAGTAGCATCTCCTACCGCCCAAAGATGAGGCACTGGTTGACCATCCCGTAAAACCTGCATTTTATCGTTGACGGGAATAAAGCCACGCTTGTCTAATTCGATGGCTAAAGTTTCTAGACCAAGTTTTTTAGTGGCTGGGATGCGTCCAGTGGCGACTAAACAGGCATCTACTTCTAAGACTTCTACTACCTCTTTGGTTTTGGCATCGGTTAACTCAATAGTTACAGGTGTGCCAGGAGTAACCTTGGTGGCAAAGACACCCTTGTACGTTTCAATATCACGCTTGTCTAGCAAAACTTTTTTGGCAATTTTAGCAATGTCAGGATCGAAACCAGGCATTAAAGTATCTAAGGCTTCAATCATCGTTACTTCGCAACCCAAGGCAGTATAGACATCAGAGAATTCCAGCCCAATATAGCCACTACCAATAATCGCAATCCAGTCAGGAAGAGATTCTAACTTAACTGCATTGTCGCTAGTAAAAACAGTTTTACCATCTACTTCAATACCTTGAGGAACAAAAGGAATTGAACCAGGACAAAGCATAATTTCTTTGGCGGTATAGATTTTTGTGCCATCATCGCTCTTAATTTTGACTTTTTGTGTCCCAGCAAGTTCACCCCAACCACGAATAATATCTACCTTCAGACGCTTGAGGCTGTTGGTTAAATCCCCTTGAATTTTGTTAACCAAATTAGTAGCATGGTTGGCGATCGCGCTACGATCAAACTGGATGCCTCCTAATTGGATACCCATATCCTGTAAATGATGGGCATCGCCAAACTCTCTAACTCTGCCAGAAGCTGCTAATAGAGCTTTTGAGGGAATACAGCCACGGTTAACACAAGTTCCTCCCATGTCTTGGGCTTCGATGATGGCTGTCTTTAAACCATTTTTTACTGCGTGTAATGCTGCACCATGTCCACCAACACCTGCACCAATAATAATTAAATCGTAATCAAAGTTGCTCATGGCTATTTCTTCTATAATTTCTCCAGTCTTCATATTGTAAAGTTTAACCGCAATCAAGATCTTGATAGAATCTGACCGATGGGGCTAAGTTAATTAAAAATATGACATGCGAATATTTTGATGCAGAAAAAAAACTCGTTATAATTTTGCTGTAGCTTATCTAAGTAGTTCCGCAGCATCAATGCCGATGTTAAACTGCGATCGCGCCGCTAAAACACTCTGGGTATTACGATGTACCCAATCTTGGAAAAATCTAAGTACTGTAGCGTTGGATTCGCCATCTTGCCCACCGAGGGGAAAAGCAAAGGGTTCTCCCTGTAAAAAAGTACGCCGGCGACGCAAATCTAAACCAAAACTGAGGGTAAACTCCTGATTAGGCGATCGCAATAGGGGTTGGTATAAATTAAAAGATATAGTCTCGGTTTCACTCTGGATATCTAAATTACGAAATTGCGCTTCAATAATTTCGCTATTACTATTGTCGTAACTGAAGCCTAATGTGCTATCGTAACTATTCCAAGGAAGACTATAGCTAAAATTATATAAATCTAAGCCTTGGGTAAAATCATAGTTCGTATTTAGGCGATCGCCAAAGCCAAAAAGATTGTTATGAGTCAGGTTAACACTACCTTGAATTTCCCCAATACTAGGAGAGCGATAGTTATTTACAGCCAGATTAGTGCTAAAAGCATCCGCTTCTTGAATATCTAAAAGTACAACACTGCTACCTGGACGTTTTCCTGCTGTCAGTTCGGCACTTACCGTTGCAATGATCGGATTTAAGATTAATAGTTGCAATGCAGTTTCTAAACTTTGCTGATTTAGAGGCGTAGTGGCAGCGAGATTGATCCGAGATCTAACATAATTTTCGCTCAAGTGATTCAAACCCGTAATTTGGATCTCTTCTAGTTCTCCTTCAACTACTTGAATTCTCACTATACCTTGGCTCAAGTCCTGATTGTTAACTAAAAATGCTCCCGAAGTAAGATAACCATTTTGCAGATAAAGAGCGGTAATTCGCGATCGCAGACATACCAAATCTGCAAAAGTTGCAGTGCGATATTTTAATTTTGACCTTTTAATTAATTCTTGGATCTCAGCCTGTAAAACGTTACTGCCTGTTACCTGAATATCCTTAACCAAAAAGCGATCGCGGTAACT
Organism: Myxosarcina sp. GA_180221_E-2-1-MAG-40_15; assembly: GCA_020692205.1. GTDB lineage: Bacteria > Cyanobacteriota > Cyanobacteriia > Cyanobacteriales > Xenococcaceae > Waterburya. The sequence continues at coordinate 392 of JAIMKV010000051.1, read as the reverse complement.
ATCATAAGGCTCATTTCATTCTACGGACAACTGACAGCGATCTAAGTCAGAGTTTTGAGGAGTTCTTAACTTGGGTTTTTGAGGAGTCTGTGGCGACTGATCGGGGAGGGATTCGCGCTGTCGAGGAAGAGCGCGATCTAAATCACGAAGAGGTTCACTTTCTGAAGGATTTTGTCCCCAGGCTGAGAGTGGAAAAAGTGTTAAATAAGCCAAGCTAAAGCAAGATATAGCAACTAAGTGATGTTGAAGAAAAAATTGCTCCATTTAACTTGAGATTGATGAAGTTAATGTAAATTTATATCTATCAATGGTTCGGACAATTTTTGAAAAACCAGGAAAAAAGATATCCATGTGATTAAGGTAAAAGTGTTGAAAGATTACCGCACAATGGA
>JAIMKV010000050.1 GCA_020692205.1 Myxosarcina sp. GA_180221_E-2-1-MAG-40_15 | reverse complement strand
TAAATAAAATTCGTGGAGGCAGTATACTAATAGCCCCCGCAGATAAATAACCCAAATTAAGCTTCAAAAACTACCCTAAGATTGCCACGTTTTCTCGCCACTCGGCAGGCGGTAGTATTTCCCAAACGCTCAAATTCTAAATCGAGTATTGTCGAACCGACTTTAAGATTATGCAATGAAAGACGATTAAGAGATTCAGGTAAAACTGGCTCAATGACACGGACGCAGTTATTGGCTGCATCGGGAACCAGATTAATTGCTACCTGTAGTATTTGAAATAGCGTACCTGTTGCCCACGCTTGGGGAGAACAAGCTACAGGGTAACGCACGGGAGTATTTTCTTCCCTACGTTGGTAACCGCAGAACAATTCTGGTGGTCGTAAATAAGGTTGCTGAAGAGTCATATCAATAATTCCCGTGGCGACTTCGAGAGTTTGCTCAACTAAGGCAGATGACTCCCCAGGAATTTCCCTCGCGGCAGCACGTAAGCCCAAAGCGATAAGACTATTATCATGAGGCCAAACCGAACCGATATGATAGCCCATCGGATTATAAGCAGGAGACAAGTTACTCAAGGTGCGAATGCCCCAACCACTAAACATATCTGGCGCACGTAGTCTTTCAGCTACGCTCATCGCTTTGTCTGATTGCAAAATACCCATTGCCAAACAGTGACCTGGATTGCTAGTAACGCTATCGACAGGTTTTCCTTCTCCATCTAATGCCAAAGCACAGTATTCTAAGTCGGGTAGCCAAAAGTCTCGGTTGAAACGGCTTTTAAGTTCTTGAGCTTCTTGATACCATTTTTCGGCGAGGTCAAACCGCTGCATTAATTTGGCGATCGCACTCAGACGCATTTTTGCCCCGTAAACGTAACCTTGAACCTCACATAAGGTAATTGGTCCTGTCGCTAATTGTCCTTGGCGATTGACGATGCAGTCTCCAGAATCTTTCCAACCCTGATTGAGCAAACCACTAGGAGAATGACGATAGTAAGTTAGATAGCCCGTTTGCTTACAGTTGCGATCAATCCAACTCATAGCAGACAAAGCAGTTTCCCATAGCTGTTCTAGAGTTTCGCGATCGCTCGTCCAAGTATAATATTCGGCATAGAGAATCAGCCATAAAGGAGTTGCATCTACCGTACCGTAATAGGGCGTGTGAGGAATTTCGCCGCAGCGGGCCATTTCTCCCAGGCGCAATTCGTGAATAATTTTTCCTGGTTCTTCTTCCCGCCACTGATCTTCAGTTTTACCTTGATATTGGGCAAGAACAAATAAAGTATCTTTGGCAATCTTGGGATCGAGGATTAGCGTTTGCCAAGCAGCAATAATTGAATCACGACCAAACAAAGTGGAAAACCAAGGAATTCCCGCTGACAAGGCTTTTCTATCCAAGAAACTTTGGCGTAGCAGATAAATATCTTGCTCAGCTCGTTCAATTAACTGATTGAAGGTATTATTATCAGAGCGAATCTCAGTTACCTGCTTCTGCCATTCTTGCAGCTCCATCGACTCTGCTGCTTTTGCCTGCATCAGGGTCATGGGCGTGCCTACTTTGGAAATGGAGCGGCTATTAGAAAGCAACTGTATTCGATAGCCCAAGCGTATCGTTTGGTGAGGGTCTAACTCTATGTGCCAAACAGCTGTATAACCTTTAAAATAGTTGGGCTGACGGGAGGAAAATTGAATGCGCGACTCCATTACTGCCCCATCTAAACCTTGATAGGCTAAAACCAAATCTTCAACTAGTTGAGTTGTTATCGATTGCACCCGATCAAGATTACCGCCTAAAAATTCAGTATGGGATTCGTAGATCAAAGGGCTAGTTGCCTGCTCTGGTTTTGCCTCTGACTGAGCTGATTCTGAATTTTCCAGCAAAGTAGCTTCAGCTTCTACCGTTTCTACTTCGTCATTCTCGCTCGTCGCCATCAAACGCAATAGTTTCCCACGCTGTTTACGTTCCCAGCCACGAATTTCAAACAGATCAACAAAATCAGCATCAAAACTTAAACTAAGTTCAAAACTAACTGGACTGGTACTATAGTTGGTAATCACTAATTCTTCAAACAATCCGCCATTAACTACGATTTCTCGTTCAATGCCAATGGTTTCTGCCCCAATTTGCTGCTCTTCTAAATGAGGATTAGCACAGAGAATAGACAGGGCGAAGCCACGTCCAGCATTACTGCTCAGCAGAATCGGTGACTGACCTTCAATTTGTAACTCCAGGCGACTTAAGAAGCGAGTATCTTGACAAAATAATCCGACACTACTACTGGCTTCTCCTGGCAAACAGCCAGGAATATTGCCCAAAGTGTCCGTAACCAGAAAGATGTCATCGTCTTTGAGAGTTAAAGTTGAAAGTCTCGATTCGTTTTTAACACAAGGCCATTGAGGCAGAGGAGCGGTTTCGGCAGGGACATAGGTTTTGCCGTCGAGTTCGAGAGGCTCTGTCATAGCAACTTACATAGTAATTTAGCAAAAGTTTAGTTAATTTTAGATCTTACGCCGTTAGGCGATTTTTATCGGTTACTAGGTTAGAAATGGGGTTGTTAACCAAGGGCTTATTGGCTAGCAGTTGCTGATAAACTGCTTCATAGTCGTCAACCATGCGCTCGACACCAAACTTAGCAACAACGCGATCGCGACAGGTAACACGATCTATTGACCCAATGCGGTTCAGCGCAGCGACACATTCCTCTACAGAATGAGCCAAAAATCCCGTTTTACTATCTTCGATTACTTCGGGAGTTGAACCCATAGCGATCGCAATTACTGGTGTACCGACTGCCATCGACTCTGCCATTACCAAACCGAAAGGTTCGTTCCAGGTAATCGGAAACAGGGTTGCTACTGCACCACCTAACAGGGGACATTTTTGCTGATGATTAGCTTCTCCTAGAAACTCAATCTGTTCGCCGTCAATTTGGGGTTGGATTTGCTCCTTAAAGAACTCACGATCCACAGAATCTATTTTCCCTGCCATTTTCAAATTCCAGCCAGTGCGCTTGGCAATTTCAATTGCTAGATGCGGACCTTTTTCTGGTGACATTCGACCTAAAAAAGCCAGGTATGGAGGATTATCTGGCTGAGGATAAAAAGGATATCTGCTTGTATCAATCCCGTTATAAACAGTAGCTACATAGTTTAATTGTAGATCCTTGCGTCGTTGTGAATTAGAAATACTAATAAAATTTTGCTGGCTCGATGCGCGCCACAACGATTCAACCTGGGACGGAATAATACCATGAACTGTATGTATTGTTGGAGTTGTAGCTAGATTGCTATGAGGAAATACAACCTCTCCTACATGAGAGTGAATCAAATCGAACTTTGCAGCTTGCGTAAAAACTTGATTTAACTGTAGCGTCTGATAAACTGAAATCTCTGCTGGACTTGCTTCTAATTCTCGTAAAGCTTTTGGGCAAGAAGGTTCTAGATGGGCGATAGTTTGGGAATCTCCCGAAGCAAAAAGAGTAACTTCATGACCTCGACGTACCAATTCGTCTGTAAGTAGGCTAACTATTATTTCCGTACCACCATAAGCAGGAGGCGGAACTCGTTCGCACAAAGGGGCAATTTGAGCAATTCTCATCTTTAAAACTCCTAAAAATTTTGTAATGCAATGTTGATTAGAAGTGCCTATTGTGTTTTCATATCTATACTTTTGTGATCAACTTTTACAGTTTATGCGTTTGGTTTAATCAATCAATTTATCAAACTTAAGTTTTAAGTTATCTTAGAATTATTAATAATTTCCTCTTTCTAAGGGAAGAGTTTGCTAAAAAAAACTATGGTTTAGCAATAGTAGAGCGCAATTTCTCTTGTCCTGATTAATGTAGTCAGCATTATTTGCTGGAGACTTTTTCTAACCAGGAGAAATATAGTAGCTAAAGTAACACCACAAGCTTAAAGTGCGATCGCACTTTAAGCGTCTAATTTTTTCACCTAAAATCATTACTATTTTTGTAATTATGAATTGTCACCAGGATAACTATCAAAATAATTAGTTGGAAACCTTTAAATAATGTTATGAATAGATTTTGAAGCTCATTTGCCTTTAGTTGATCTCCGAAAGAAGTTTAAGCTTAAATTGCTTAATAAACTTGCTCGTCTACCAAGGTAAAACTAGCCAACTAAAGTTTAGAAAATGATGGTCAACATCAATATTTTGATGCTGCTCTTTGGCTTGGCCTGATGCTTTTAATGTTTAATATCAAGTACGAATAATTGATAATGACTTGAACTAAAGTTATGACCGAGAGGGCTGCGCTTCGGTGCTTCGGCGCGACACGAAGTTATAGTACCACAAGGGCATAACATCATGCGCGGAAAGCGAGTCTTCGACTTCAAACTTACTTTAGGATTAACTATTTAACCAAACTTAATATAAGTAACAAAAAAGGTGGACAAATTGCCCACCAAACAAATTAAGTTAATAGCTGTTTCAGCTTTTTACATCAATCCCTTAACATGGCTGATAATACCTTCTGGATCTAATCCTTGATAGGGGAATTGTTCCCAAAGTCCACCGCAGCCTTCTTGATGTACACCAAGATAAGCATATTTAGGGGTCAAGCCTCGCTCAAGTAACCAGGAACCAAAACGACTACCTAAACCAGTACGACGATTGAAAGATTCAACTACCAAAACAAAAGGTGCTTTACCTATTTTGGCGATCATATCTTCGTCGATAACGTTAAGAGTAGCTTTATTGATTAACCCGACATTAATTCCCTCTTGTTTGAGACGTTCTACCGCATCTAAAGAACGATATAAAGCGTCACCAAAACTAACAATATAGCCAGCATCTCCCTCACGAACTACTTCATCTTTACCAGGAGTAAAAGTATAGTCTCCACCAAATAACTCGTTGCCCGAATCATCTAAGATCATAGGAACTTTAGAACGAGTGGAAAAGATAAAGCGCATTCCTGGATGGTGAAATACTTTTTTCACACAGGCAGTCATTTGGTTAGCATCAGCAGGGAAGTAGAGACGGGTTTCATAACCATCATCTAGTCCGTTATCAGCAAACATATTGTTGATTCCGAAATGGCAGGTGTTGTCTGCCATGTCGTCGATACCTGCGTGGGAAAAGTGACAAAGGAGATTAGATTTGTTGAGTCTTGCCATGGTGATTTCGGAAATACACATCTCCAAGAAAGCACTAAAGGTAGCAAAGACACCCTGTTTACCTTCCTCCATGCCAAAACCAGCAGCAGCAGAAAGGTTACCCCGTTCCATAATGCCAGAGGGAATAAAGACTTCAGGATAAGCATCGTGGATTTGCTTAAAACCACAAGAACCTTCTAAGTCACTATCAATAAAGATAACTTTGTCTTTGCGTTCGGCATCACTCATTTCCCCAAGTACGTCAACTACAGCGTCACCAAAGACATTGCGGTTAGAACCAAGCTTGTCGCTGACACCCAAGAATTTATAGTCATTACTGGCTTTTGTAATATTTTTGAGAAAGTCGGCTGCTGCACCTTGTTGATGCTTTGACAAATAGGCGATCGCTTTATCGACTGCAATTACATCATGTCCATGAGTAGAACCTTCAATTCCTTCAATTCCAGGACACATTGGACGCTTGTTAATTAAAGCAACTGGCCCTTTACCAGTTACCGCAGCACACATACGGCTATAGAGAGAATCAAGATCCTCGCCGTCTCCTGTGTTAACCTCTAAACCATGACCAGTTAAAGTTTTAGCAACATCGTAGCCAGGAAGATAATCAGAAGGATGTCCCGCGATTGTTACATCGTTGTCATCTATAAATAGCTTAACGTTAAGATTCTGTGCCACGGCCAAACGCGCAGCTTCGGCATCATTACCTTCTTGTTGTGAACCATCAGAACCCAAACAAACCACTACCTTATCAGGGTTGGCCAGCGCAATACCGTTGATATAGGGCCACATATGTCCTAAACGGCCTGAACTAAACTTGATGCCAGGAGTTAAACCCAATTCTGGGTGTCCTGGTAATTTTGAATTGGCACCACGATAGTTAAGTAATTCTTCTTTAGGTAAATCACCATTTAATGTCGCCATCAAATACTGAGTGGCAACGCGGTGACCCGCTTCATCAAAAAAGATTGGTACAAATTTATCAGGCGCACCACGAAAAAAAGCATCAAGGATCATTACTTCAGGGACAGTATCGAAAGGGCCGCCAGTATGTCCACCAACGCCTCTAGCACCACCAGTAGCGGTAAAGAAAACAATCACTTCACGACAGAGTTGAATATTAGCTGTTAAAGTTTCTCTCTGTTCGTCTGTCAGAGTAGAATTGCTAGGATCTAAAGCTAAAGGCTGATAAGCACTTAGGTCAATGGGAAAACGAGTTGTTGTTGCTGTCATGATTTATCCTGTTGTGTTTGAGTATTGAGTAAAGCTGTAAGTTGTTAGTCATTCCAATTAGCTTCAGTATTTTAAAATGTTGCAGTTAACCAAATTACTTGTAGGGGCGAATGGTCCTAAAGGACTAGCTGCGCGTCGCTATTCGCCCTTATATAATCGTGTGGTTTTTATTTGGAATGACTATAAAAGACGCTGTTGATTTGAAGTATGAATTTGCTAATGATAATATTTATAGCTAATCGCTATTAGCCATTAGCTGTCGATCTGTTTTTTCTAGGCTAGTTCAGCCATGTTAATTGAGAAGTTGGTATACCTAAACATTAGTGTCTAGTTCTATCTTAGGAAATCTGATACTCATATAGAGCGATAAACAAGTTCAAGTTTATCGGTTTGTGGTATTTAAGGGAAATTATTTTCGCTACATTAAACTAACAGCGTCTATAAGACTTTTTCCGATTTGGCACAAGGATCTTTGAAGCCTGAGCGAACGTGGTAAGTAAAATCTAATTCTGGATGAAACCAAGGAGTGTAAGCAAAGGCATAAGGATATGTATTGGGCAAACAAATGTTATCTCCTGGTTCTATTTTCGCGATAATTTCACGACTGAGATACGTTTCTTTAAATTTTGCCAGAGTATTAAAATGAGGCGCAAGATAAAGAAAATTGGTTTTGATACCCACAATAATTAGAGCAATTAAAGATATTAACCCGACTCGGCTAGGCTTAATTAACGAATCTTGGTGGTGAGTCACCAGATATAGGTTAAGCGAAATTAACACCATTATCCAGTACATGAAATATCTCAGCTCATGGGATTGGGGATAATTAGCAGCAATCAAAGACATGACTATAACTAATATTCCCGCCAATTTAGTTTGGCGATCGCAATTTTTAGCAATTAAATAAATTAGCAACAGAACTTGAAACACCACATAAGCTCCAAAAAACCCCCCCATGCGATTGCGGTCTGGATTTTTACTATACTGATCGTGATTCCAGTGGGCAGAATTGATGTCTAAGATAGAATAAAGCCACCTCTGAGCGTTTGGGGCATTCGCTAAATAGCCAGGAGCATCACTATACATTGGTAAAGCATGATTTAATACCTGTCCCGCAATTTCAATTCTAACTGGGTAAAAAGGATTACCGTAAATAGCAATATTTTTAATTGGCGTGGCGAAAATTACTAATGAAGCCAGTGAAGCAACGGGGATGGCTTTTAGTAGCCAGGTAAATAGCTGTTGTCTATTAGTTGAACGCCAACGCAACCAAAGTATTCTAATGGCGATCGCACTCAAAACGATCAATACTAATGGCTCTAACTGAGGTTTACTATTTGATGAACCTACCCCAGCCAAAAAGATTACCCACAAATCTCGCCAGCTAGGATTGTCTCGCTGCTGATAGAGAACATAAGCCATCATAATTATCATGGCCAAAAAAACATTAGCGATTAGGTCTACATAACTATTAACCGCATGAGCCTGAATCAGAGGAACACCCAGAAGTGCGATCGCCGTTAAGTAATAAGCAACTTGAAAATAAGTCTTGAGAAAATAGGCATACAAAACTAAGCTAAAAAATCCGACTAAGTTTGCACCCTGCACTCTTTGGGTAATCAACCAGAGAAATCCTTGAAAAAACTCCCCTAATAAAGGAAATCCCGCAAATCTTGCCTCCATGTTGATAAATTGTTCGGCTGGCACGATGTTCCAGATTCTCGCGGCGAAAGGCAGATGATAACCCCAGGTATCATAAGTAGGGTCAATATCAATAATGCCCAGCAGAAAAATCGAGATAGTCAACAACAGCGCGATCGCTTTGAGAACAGTTTGTAATCCCAGCCTTGGTTTTTGAGACGGGGGGGTAGTTTTATTTTTAATAACTGATTTAAGGTTTGATAAATTTCTGAGCATTAGGGGGAATCACTGTTAAATCGCCGCAATCTCTAGGATCTACGGTAGCTTTGATACTGTAGTCATATCCAATCTCTGGATGAAAATAAGAGCTGTAGTAAAAAGCATTGTGGATTTGAGCAAACGGGACTGAATTTGGATTGGTGATTGCATGACGAGCGATCAGACAGGTACGCTCATTCGGAATCATCTGCTTTAAAAGTTCTGTTTTGACGCTATTTTTGAGATAGGGTTGAAAGGAGTTGAATACAGGTTTAATATAATAGTCATTAATTCTGATAACCACGATCGTGCCAAAAAGCAGACAAACTAACCCCAAATATTGAGGCTGCAACCATCTTTCGGCTCGATTTTGCCACGACGTAACGACACATAAGTTCAAAGATACTAGGGTAATCATCCAGAACATGAAATAGCGTAGTTCATGGGATTGAGGAAAATTGGCGGGAACAAGTGACACTAGCAAGATAATCGCTAAGGCTGTAGTAGCATTACTTGACTTATTTTTAGCACTACCTGCTCGTTTTTGCAGTTGCTCTCTAATAGTTAAACCGATGAGTAGCAGCAGATTGAAGATCACATAAGCACCAAAAAAACCGCCTGCACGATCTAAATTCCGAGGATTGCCTTCATTCCACTGATCTGCTGACCATTGAGGGGTATTGATTTCTAAAATCGATTGCAGCCATTTTTGGGGTCTATTCCCCTCACTGTAAGTTTTGGGGGTTAGTTGATGATTAAGAACTATTCCAGCAACTTCAATTTTGATCGGGTAGAAAGGGTTGCCATAGAAAGCCACATTTTTAATTGGTGTAGCAAAGATTAATCCTGAGGCGATCGCCGCCAATGGTATAGTCAGCCATAGTTTACGCTCACCAGCAGGAGAATGTTTAAAATATAGCCAAATCAGTCTAATTCCTAATATCCAATAAAGTAAAAAGATTAGCGGTTGCAGTTGTGGTTTAGTATTGACTGCGGTGGCTGCACCTAAAAAGACAATTAATAGTTCTCCCTTGCTCGGTAATTTAGACTGGCGAAACAAGCTATAGGTCATCATCATCACTATTGCTACACCAATATTGCCTGGAAGATCGACAAAGCTAGTCGTAGCATGAGTTAAGACTGCGGGAATAGTAAAAATAGCAATTACTGATAGGTAAAGAGGAACTTTAAAGTAGCTTCTCAGAAATAAAAAATAAATAATTAAACTTAAATATCCCACTAAGTTAGTCGCTTGGATTCGCCCTGTAAGCTTCCATAACAACCCCTGGAAAAAATTTGCCAGCAGGGGGAAGCCATCAAAACGATGCTCGATTAAATTTTCTGAAATAAAAGCCTTTTCTGGAACAATACCCCAAATTCTGGCAGCAAAAGGCAGATGATACCAACCCACATCATAGTTAGTGTCAACATCAATAATTGCCTTGAGAAAGATTGAGATGGTGATAACTAGGGCAATTATACTCAGAATTATTTCTAATACTTGTCTATTCTTCTTAGGCACTGATTACTAATTACTAGTTACTGAATACTGAATTAAAGTATGCTAAACCAAGGTGAAAATTTGATTGTTTTATCTTAGCCTGTAGCTTTTTAAGTTGGAATTCACTCTTAAGCGGCTAAAAGCTAAAAGCTAAAAGCTAAAAGCTTCATTAAGAAGGTTTATTCAAATAACCAGGAATAATCGTGCGATCGCCACAAGCTTTTAAATCTAGCGCGGCTTGAACTGAATAGTCATAATCTATTTCGGGATGGAAATAGGAACTATACAGAAACACATATTTCAAAGCCGCTGTGGGTGCAGTTTGGATATCCTCGCCGATGTGTCTACTCATTAAACAAACTTGCTCATTTGGTTTGATTTGCTTGAGAAATCCTGGCTTCACGCCAAAAGTAACGTATTTATCTAAAGTGATTAAAGATGGCTTGGCAAAGAAAGTACCGATTTTGACGAGAACAATAGTCAGGAATACAGCATAAACTAAACCCATGTATTTTGGCTGCAAGTACCTTCCCAAAAGTTGTCGATTCTTAGGCAAAGAAACTAAATACAGGTTGAGAGATACCAAACAGATCATCCAGTACATAAAGTATCTTAGTTCATGGGATTGAGGAAAATTCAGCGGAATGAGCGAGATGGCGATCGCCGTTAACACCGCCAACTTGGCTTCCCTATGGCGATCGTCTTTAGGTAAAGATCGATTCTGAATTAGTTCTCTAGTCAAAAATCCCAGCAGCAGCAGCAGATTAAACACTACATAAGCCCCAAAGAAACCGCCGCGACGGTTCCGACTGGGGTAATTACTCCACTGATCGGGTGTCCAATTGAAGGGAGCGTTGATTTCTAACACCGACTCAAGCCAGTTTTGTTGTCTATTTCCTTCTTGGTATGCGTCTGGGTTAAGTTTGTGGTTTAAAACAATTCCCCCCACCTGAACTTTAATTGGGTACAAAGGATTGCCATACAGAACGGTATTTTTTACTGGGGTGGCAAAAATAATTGTTGCTGCCAATAGAGCTAGCGGTAGAATTTTAAATAGTTGTCTAGCTTTGGGCTTTTGTTGCCAATAGAGCCAGCATACTCTGATGCCAGCAACGATTAAAATTACGAACACTAAAGGCTGTAGTTGAGTTTTAGTATTAGCTGCGATCGCCGCACCCAAAAAGGCAACAAATAGTTCTGCTATTTTGGGCAACTGCTTATTTTTATAGAAGCCATAGCTCATCATCACCAGGATCGATGTTCCCACATTACCAAGTAAATCGACAAAGCTAGTACTGGCATGAGTTAACACTAGGGGAATCGAAAATAAAGCGATTACCGAAAGATACAGAGGTACTTGGAAATAAGTTCTCAGAAAAAACCAGTAACCGACAATAGCCAAGAAGCTAACTAAATTTGTTGACTGCATTCGCCCTGTAATGCGCCAAAAAAAACCTTGCAAAAAATGCGCCAGTAAAGGAAAGCCATCAAAACGTGGCTCAAACCATTTTTCGTCTCCTGTGAACATTTCCCGAGGCAAAATTCCCCAAATTCTTCCAGCAAAAGGCAGATGATACCAACCAGGATCGTAGTTGTTATCAATATCTAAGATGACTTTAAGAAATACTGAGACAGTTAGAGCGATCGCAACTATAGATAATATTGCCTCTATTCCCAGTTGCCGCTGTTTCGAGCGTTCTTTCGTTGCAAAATCTAACATTAAGGATAAAGATAAAGATCAATTAATTTTGTTTGGAGGTAAACAAAGCAAATCGTTCGACAAATGAGACTACGGCAAATACCGCCAGAATGATTACTACTGCTACGATATAAAGAAATCTCTGCATCAGGGAAAACTCAACCGCACTAGCACCAGATACGTCAAATAATCCGAGTAGACCAATCCAGCTAAATTCCATCAGTCCTAAATTAGCGGGAGTAAAGCTCAACAACATTGCTAGCTGCACGATCGGAGTGACAAATACTACAGCCCACAGCTTAATTTTGAGACCTCCAGCGATCGCAATTAAAACCCCGCGAACAATCCAGACTACATAACGAACTACCGAAACCCAATACAGATAAAGGGTAAATTGTTTACCTAAAATAGAATCATTACCTGTAGCTATTTCTGCTTGAGCTGCTTTATTCTTGCCAGCCTTTAATTGTTTAACCCAAGTCAAAGTTTTAATCAATGACAATATCAACCGTCGATGCCATTTGTTGATAATAAAGTGGGTCAAAATAATGGTGGCAATCCAGATAAAAACTGCCACCGACAAAGAAATATAGCTAAAGACATATAAAGCAGCAGCAGGAAATAGTAATAAAGGAATTAAAAAGTTAAAAAACTGGTCATATATAACTGAAAGAAAGCCTTTAGAAAGTGAACTAATTTTGTGTACCCTTAAGGCTAGATTTTGCACCATGACCATGCCGACATACTGAGGCATAAACTGCATGGTTAGAGAACCTAGAGTAGTATAAAATAAATAAAATTTTGCTGACTGTTGGTTATCTGGAGTTAGCTTGTGAGTAACTAAACCCCATTTGTAAGACGTTAAAAAAGTATGGACAATTAACAATGTAATTGCCAATCCTGCATAAAGCGGATTCAAGCTATAGAAGCTAGCCACAATTTCCTCTAGGTCAACCTCGGTAAAACGCAGAATTAACCAGACCAAGAAAAATCCTAAAGCCAGGGATAAAATACTAGATATAACGTTTTTTTTAGTTAACATTTAACCTTAAAAATTAAGTATTTAACATTGAGCATGAAATCAATTCTTTGAGCGTTACTATTAAAAAAAATTGTCTTGGCTCTTGGCTCTTGACTTTTGACTTTTGACTTTTTGATGCAGTCCTTTAGGGGAGCTAGTGTGATGCGGAGCGAATCCTTTAGGGCTTTAGCATATCGCTCATGGGGGGGGCTAGATGCGGCTTTACCGTAAAACCACGCCAGTTCCTAAAACGGGGAAACCTCGCGCGAGGTGCTTCAAGTCGGCAAAGCCGCCCAACGCACTCGCTTCGCAACGGACTGGAGAACCAAGACCCCTAAAGGATGTTACATTGCACCTCTGTGGCACTAGCTTCTTTAAAGGACGCGCTTGGCCGAAGCGCGCTGCATCGCTTTTGATTTTTGACTTGATCGCACCAATTAATTATCAATGCCCAACATCAATTCAACGTATCGTATCCCCATTTTGTCACTAAGTCTATGCCTAGCAATTTTGATATTTGAATCACTTCAGGCTTATATTGCTGCATCAGTTGAACTTTAATTGGGTCGGGCATTGTGGCTTTTGGGGCTTGATTCCAGAGCAATCTTTCGACAATCTTATCTCGTACAAAGTCATTGAATTCTTGAGAAAGCAAGTTTTTGGAGATGCTTTTGGCGAAAGGATGATTAACTAAGTTATTGATCGCTTTAAACTTAACTTCTTTATTGGTATTTACTGCTGCGTATTCTGGTGTAAAGTTAGAGTCTACTCCCAAAAATTCGAGTATTTCTCGAAAGATCCGCTCATTTTCTGACTGAAATTCTTCAAAAATTATCACTTTAATCTGGTTTGGGCTAAAGCGATCGCAATACCGCTTTACCTGCTGATAATATTGCACCCGTTGGGAATAGTAAACATAGCTAGGGCTAGTAACCCTCGAACTCAGAGATTTTTCTTGTTGGCGCTCGGTTTCCAAAGCTAGGGCAGTTAAAAAATCTGGTTCGTTCTCTTCGGTAAATTTGACGTAGTGACTGTGAAGCGAATAAAGAAACTTAGCTGGTTCACGCAGAATAATGATAATTTTAGCATCAGGATTAAAATTATGAATTTTTTCGGCTGCTACTTGAGAATAAAGATAATTAGTCGAAGATTCTCCCGCAATTTTGACGTTTTTGGCTTTACTAAAAAGTTGTAAATAAGCTGACTCATTTCTGAAGTCATAAAAACGCTGTTTGCCATAAGCGCGATCGCTCTCCAAATGAAAATCCGCACAAAAAAAGTGTGGCTCTTTGATACTCGACATATATATTTCAGGATGTTGCCCCAAAAATTGGTGTAAAGCTGTTGTTCCAGATTTGGGCTGCCCGACAATAAATAAATTAGGCTTCATAAAAATAACAATTAATGAGTAATTATACTTACGCCTGTGTCTGTAGTTTGGCTTTTAGACGGGCAGATATACGCTCCTGAATTCGAGAATCCTGCCAGTATCTACGCCACCCCATTGGCCCTAGCAGCATAAAATTGGTAGCTAGCTTAAACAGGTTAGTTGATTCACCATGAACCATTGCTGCTAAGGTAGTATTCACTTCCGTCGAAAACAAAGCTACTTTAGTCACCTCTTTGGTAGATTTTGGCGGAAGATGCCGCTCTACTACCAAACGCATTTGCTGACGAAATTCTGCGACGCTAGAGCTACGACGAATAGTTTGAGAGTCTCCATGTACTCTAAATGCTGCCAAAGGTTTAGCAATATAGCAGGTATCACCCACCGCAGCTAGCTTCAGCCAAAAGTCCCAGTCGGCGGTATACCAAAGTTCATTGTTTAATCCACCAACATCAAGAGCAACTTCTCGTTTAAAGACGGGTGCGGGAATCGCGATAAAATTTTGTACCAATAGTTTTTCCATCATCCCCTCAGCAGAAATTATTTTCTGGTTGGCTGATAGAGGACATCGCCATAAACCAAGGGGTTTGCTTTGCTCGTCAATAAATACCGAGTCGTGGAGATATAAAGCAGCTTGGGGATAAGCAGCGATCGCCTTTTTTAGTTTCTCTAACCGTCCTTCTAGCCACAGGTCATCTTGATGGAGAAAACAGGCATAAATTCCACTAGCTTCTAAAAGGGCATGATTAGTATTAGCAACCCAATTACCATGTCTAGCTTTTGTAATTAACTTAATATTAAGCTGATCACGAAATTCTTCGACAATTGCTAGAGTATTATCGGTTGAGCCATCATCAATTACGACACATTCGAGTTCTTGGTCTTGTTGTACGGCGATCGAGTCAAGAGCCGCTGCTAAATATTTGCTGCCGTTATAAGTAGGAATAATAACTGATAGCCAAGGCTGTTTAATCATCGTTTTAATCCCAAAATACTCAAAAAGAAGCTAGAGAAAATCGTCTGAATACCCAAAGCCAAACAGGTAACTCCAGGAATGACAATCGGCATCGTTTCCGTAGGATTAAGCGAACCAAAGTCGTGTTGCCCCCAAATACCGAAGGCATAAACTGAAGCTGTTACACCGACAGCCAGTAGTATACAGCCAGCAATCAAGCCAGTTTCTAAATTGAGATAATTGAACAGACGATTTAAACGTCTGTCCTCTGGTAACAATCCTTCGCTAATGCCAAATACCTTGGTAAATAAGGCGAACATCACAGTTTGGAAACCAATAGTCATCGCCGTAGAAGAATAAAGTAGACTATGGACTTTAGGACTTGGTAATAAAGACAAAGTTGCTAATAAACCAGCCAAAATCAAAAAAATACCAGGATAGAAAAACAGCCACCGAGGACTGTACATAAGCAAGAAACGTAGGTGTCTCCAACCATCACGCCAGGTATTAAGATGAGGTGGGCGGCTACGACCATCGGGAGAAAGAGTTGTAGGTACTTCCGTAATTTGCATTTTATGGAGAGTAGCTTTGACGACCATCTCACTAGCAAATTCCATTCCCGTAGTTTGTAAATCTAGGTTGGAAATTGCATCCTTACGAAAACCTCTTAATCCACAGTGGAAATCATTACAAGGACTACCAAATAAAAGTTTGCCAATACCAGTTAGCACAGGATTGCCTAGATATCGGTGTAAAAAAGGCATTGCTCCAGATTCAATTCCGCCTTGGAAGCGATTCCCCATGACTAAATCGTAACCATTACGTAGCTTTTTGATAAAAGGATTCAGGCTGCTAAAATCGTAACTGTCATCGGCATCACCCATGATGATATATTTGCCTCTGGCTGCTGCAATACCACCTTTGAGCGCACTACCATAACCTTTGGCAGGGATCTCGACTACTCTGGCATTAAGCCTTCTGGCGATTTCCTGAGAACCATCGTTACTACCGTTGTCGGCAATAATTACTTCTCCAGCCAGATCGTTTTCGGCTATGAACCACTGAGCTTTTTTAATGCAGGTTTCTAATGTTTCCGCCTCATTTAAACAGGGCATGATAATCGAAACTTCAAGCGCGTTTGCTTGCTCTATACGCTCTATACGTCTGTTTACTGGTGTCTCTCTAGTGCTTATATTGCCCAACATAATTAATCCTCTTTTGATGATTAGTCAAAGGTCTAAGACCTGGTTTTTGGTTTCTTGGTTGCCGATATTTCTGGCTTTAATGCGCTTGAATTAATAGCTAAACTAAAAAAAATAAAATATAAGATAACTAATAACCTAGTCAAAGAAATCAAGCTTAATGTCCATTGCTTAAACGGTTACTGAGCAAGGTTTTAGAAAAATGCGCTTATTTTTTAGCAATTTAACTGTCGTTTACAGATAACTAAAAGCAGCTAACATAATCGAGTTTTTTACATTTGTTTTTGGTTTTATGGTGACTAGAAACACACTTTGGTAATATTTTGAAGCTACTTTTTAGTGGGCATAATCTCGAAGCAAATCGGTGAACGATTAAATTCAAGATAATAATTAAGCTTCTATTAAGAAAGTAGCTAATTAGTGTAAAAGTCTGGTGAACGAAGCCAAACTGCTGGGCAAACAATTTTCAGGGTTTATTCTTGTTATAGAGAATTTTTAACAACAAAAGCAGCTAAAAATTAACAGCAAAGTTATGATACTAAGGGATCAAAACTAACATTC
Source organism: Myxosarcina sp. GA_180221_E-2-1-MAG-40_15 (assembly GCA_020692205.1). Lineage (GTDB taxonomy): Bacteria > Cyanobacteriota > Cyanobacteriia > Cyanobacteriales > Xenococcaceae > Waterburya. The sequence goes on along the minus strand of JAIMKV010000050.1, from coordinate 20,671 downwards.
ACGCTCCAAATGCTAGTAAGTATTCTTGATTGAAAGATAAATAGCCGTTTATTAAAAGGCAAACCGCTATAAAATATCGGTAAAGATGACACAATCAGAACTACTCTGGCAATTTCTTCCTGGCTTTTACTGGTGATGCAACTTCAGCAAAAAGTAATAATCTCTATTCTCATAGCAGCGATCGCCGGTTTGACTTTAGTTTCAGCAGTAGTTCACCTATTAACCGAGTCCTGGTGGTTTGAAACCGTAGGCTTTGCTGCTGTTTTTTGGCAGCGTGTCGGTTGGCAGGTGGGTATTTGGGTAGGAACATTTGTCATCTTTGTGGTTTTTTTAAGCTTTAATTATTGGCTGGCACTACGTCTGACGGGAAATCGTGCGTTTCGTTTCTTAGAATCTAGCCAACTTGAGCCATATACTCAGAAATTTGCCAATTATATTGCTGCTGTTATAGTTTTTCTCATTTCTCTAAGCATTGCTAATCTGAGTGCTGCATCCTGGGAATTATTGCCTCAGTTTTTCAACGCCACGCAATTTGATCGTCTCGATCCAATCTATAAACAAGATCTGGGCTTTTATCTATTTCGCCTCCCCCTACTCGATAATCTCGAAAATTGCTGGCTGACGCTGTTGATAACGGGATTAGTTCTGTCTGTGCTGGTTTACATTTTTAAAGGAATCATCCGCTTTGACTGGCAGTGGAAAAACCTGGTGGTGGAACAACAATGGCAAAAACTAATTACTAAGCCAATTAAAGTTCATCTTAGTTTCTTGCTTGCGGCGATCGCTATAGATATTGGTGTCGATTTTTGGCTCGAACGCTACGAACTACTTTATTCTTCTCAGGGAGTAGTTTGGGGGGCAGACTATACCGATACTCATGCCCGTCTGTTTGCATTCTGGGTGATGATTGTCGCTTCTGTATTATTAGGAATTTGGCTAATAGCTGCTACTTGGTCCAATAGCCTACTGCGTCCCGTCTATGGCATCGGAGTATATGCTCTAATTTTAGTAGTAGTGAATGGTGCTTATCCCGAGTTGCAGCAGCGTTTTGTGGTAGAACCTAATGAATTAGCCAAAGAGATTCCTTATATTAAGCACAATATTGAGTTTACCCGACAGGCTTACGACCTGGCAAAGATCAATACTCAAGATTATCAACTTAATTCATCGGCTAATCTTAACCCCAATATTCTGTCAGAAAATCAGGCCACGATCGACAATATTCGTCTTTGGGACTATCGTCCTCTACTAACTACCTATCGGCAGCTACAGGAAATCCGTTTTTATTATCGATTCAATGACGTTGACGTAGATAGATATACCTTTAATGGTAATTATCGTCAGGTAATGCTTTCTCCTCGAGAATTTGATTATAGTCAAGTACCAGCTTCGGCACGAACCTGGGTCAATCAAAGGCTCAAATACACGCACGGCTATGGACTAGTCATGAGCCCTGTCAACGAGGTAACTGAGGATGGTTTACCCGTGTTGTTTGTTAAAAATATTCCTCCCGTTTCGCCAATCGAATTAGAAATTGAAGAACCAGGAATCTATTACGGTGAATTAACCAATGACTATATCTATACGGGTATGAATACGTTTGAGTTTGACTATCCCCGTGGTGCTGAAAATGCCTTTGTTAAATACGATGGTTTAGGCGGTGTACCTTTAAGTAACTGGTGGCGCAGATTAGTTTACGCTTATGAACAGGGTAGTCTCAAGATTCTAATTTCTAACTACTTTACCCCAGATTCCCGGATCCACTACTATCGGCAAATTACCGAACGGGTGAGTCATGTTGCTCCTTTTCTTCGCTACGACAACGATCCTTATCTGGTAGTAGTTGATGGCAGACTACAGTGGATTATCGATGCCTATACAACAAGCGATCGCTATCCCTATTCCGAAGCTGTGGCTCATGAACAAAAAACTGAATTAATTACCGATAAAAACATCAATTACGTCCGTAATCCAGTCAAAGTTGTCGTTGATGCTAAGGATGGCACGATGCAATTTTACTTAATCAATGAAGACGAACCGATTATAGCTACCTACCGTAAGATATTTCCTAATTTATTTAAAAGTACAGACACGATTCCGCCAAAAATACAGGCTCATTTTCGCTATCCCCAAGATTTATTTGAAATCCAAGCCAAAATGTACCTAAGCTATCATATGGAAGATCCCCAGGTATTTTATAACCGGGAAGATGACTGGCGATTTGCTACTGAACTTTATGGTGGTCAACAACAGCAAGTTGAACCTGATTATCTAATCATGAAATTACCAGGGGAAACAGCAGCGGAATTTGTCTTAATTCTGCCCTTTACCCCGATAAATCGAGATAACATGATTGCCTGGATGGCGGCTCGTTCTGACGGCAATAATTACGGTAAGCTAAGACTATACGAATTTCCCAAACAAGAACTGGTTTATGGCCCGTTTCAAATCGAAGCCAGAATTGACCAAAATCCCGAAATCGCCGAACAAATAACTCTGTGGAGTCAGCGAGGCTCAAGGGTAATTAGGGGCGATATTTTAGTTATTCCTATTGACGGTTCGATACTTTATGTCCAACCCCTTTATCTCCGCGCCGAGAAGGGAGAATTACCAGAACTGACGCGCATTATTGTGGCTTATGATAACGAAATAGTGATGACTCCCACCCTAGAACAATCCTTGGCTACGGTATTCAAGCAAATTCCTCCTCGATTGACCGAATCTGGTAGTCCAGCGATGGCAGATGAGCCGTTGTCACAATCTGCCTTAGAAATATATGAGCAAGCACAACAAGCTTTGCAAAGAGGTGACTGGATCGAATACGGACGCTATCAGCAACAATTACAAGACATTTTACAACAATTAAATTAAATAGAGGTTATTAGTTTAGGCGATCGCTTTTCTGATTGACAAACAATAATCTAAAACCAATTATCAAAAAGTAGCCTTGTCAAAAACTTCCCCCATCATGTATCATTAATGATTGTGGTCAAAACTGGCAAATCTCACACTATAGAAGATATAGATCTTAAAATCTAATCATCCCCCAGCTAAAAAAATATCGATCAACTTCGTTTTTTAGCTAAACACGAGAGTTTTCACTGTAATTACTTACACAAAACCAACCTGTTATGGGGCTAGTGAGAAATTTTATAGGATTTGCTACCTCCTTAAGAAACTGAAGAACTTTATTCTTTAAGTCTTAGAGGGTACAGGTAACTTTAAAAATTAGAAGCAGTTAGGGTTCATACTCAAACTCTTCTAATCGTAAATCTTAGAAAATAAAATCATATATATTTGCTGCTGGACATCTTGTTGATCGTTCAATCGATACCTGCATGATGTCTAATTTTCGTCAGTTAAAGTTACACCGTAATTACAAGGTAGTGTACGGCAAGTATATATCAGTAAAGAGTCAACTAAAAAAGGCTCAATGGCTTGTTGTGTTGCAATATAGTGGAGTTTAAATTCGTGTCTGTCGGTATTCTTGGCACCAAAGTAGGCATGACCCAAGTTTTTGATCGGGAAACAGGAAATGCAATTCCCGTTACTGTGGTTCAAGCTGGACCTTGTGTCGTAACTCAAATCAAAACAAAAGAAACGGACGGCTATAGTTCAATTCAGATTGGCTATGGCGAAGTTAAAGAAAAAGCTCTGTCTAAACCTGAATTGGGTCACTTAAGCAAAGCAGGAGCAAATCCTTTGCGTCATCTTAAGGAATACCGTATTGAGGAAACAGCTGGCTATGAACTAGGTCAAGCCTTGGATATTGCCGCTATCTTTAATCCTGAAACAACCGTAGACGTGAGTGGTAAAACTATGGGTCGTGGTTTTGCTGGTTATCAAAAGCGTCATAACTTCAAACGTGGTTTGATGAGTCATGGTTCTAAAAATCATCGCGCGCCTGGTTCTACTGGTGCAGGTACTACCCCTGGCCGTGTCTATCCTGGTAAAAAAATGGCAGGACGCTACGGCGGGAAGCAGGTAACTACTCGCAAACTAACAGTTGTCAAGGTTGATGCAGAGCAAAATTTGCTACTGATCAAAGGTGCTATTCCAGGTAAGCCTGGCTCTTTGCTCAGTATTTCTCCCAGCAAAATTGTTGGATAGTAATAGCAGCTCGTTAGTTATTTCAAGACAAAACAGGTAAATAACAAATAACTATGGTTAATTGTGTAGTCAAAAATTGGCAGGGTGAAGATGCTGGCGAGGCATCCGTTGAACTCCAGGTAGCCAAATCAGAAAGTGCTGAACATATTGTTCATCGAGCAATGGTTCGTCAATTAAACAATGCTCGTCAGGGAACAGCCTCAACTAAAACCCGTGCCGAAGTTCGTGGTGGCGGACGCAAACCCTGGAGACAGAAAGGAACTGGTCGCGCTCGTGCAGGGTCAATCCGATCTCCTTTATGGCGTGGTGGTGGTGTCATCTTTGGACCAAAGCCCAGAGATTTTAGCACCAAGATGAATCGTAAGGAAAGACGATTAGCATTAAGAACAGCCTTTAGTTCTCGCTTAGAAGACACGATCGTGGTCGAAAATTTTGCCTCACAGCTAGAGCGCCCCAAAACTAAGGAAGTAATTTCGGCTCTTGAACGTTGGGGTGTAGAACCTGATGCCAAGGTTTTATTAATTCTCAAAGAAGTTTCAGACAACGTTAATCTATCAACGCGCAACATTGCTAAAGTCAAGTTAATTAAAGCCACTAACCTTAATGTTGTGGATCTGCTTCATGCCAACAAAATTGTGGTAACTCAAGACGCGCTACTACAGATTCAGGAGGTTTATGGTGACGACTAAATACCAAGAGAGAGATTTAGCAGACTTAATCCTCAAGCCAATCATTACTGAAAAAGGCACAATTCAAATGGAACTTGGTAAGTACGTTTTTGATGTACTACCTAAAGCGACAAAACCTGACATCAAAGCAGCGATTGAAAGCTTGTTTGATGTCACTGTTGTTAAGGTAAATACCTTAACCCTGCCTCGCAAAAAGCGTCGTGTAGGAAGATTTATGGGTTATAAGGCTCAATACAAAAGAGCAATTGTCACTCTTAAAGACGGGGATGCGATCGCCTTGTTCCCCGACGTATAAACTCGAACTCGAAAAAGCTAATTAAAAGCAAATTATGGGTACTCGTTCATTTAGACCATACACACCAGGGACTCGCCAAGCGGTAGTTCCCGATTTTTCGGAAATTACCAAAAGTAAGCCAGAAAAGTCTTTAACTAAGTATAAACATCGTCAGAAAGGGCGTAATAACCGCGGTGTAATTACCAGTCGTCGTCGCGGTGGTGGACACAAGCGACTCTATCGAATTATTGATTTCCGTCGTGACAAACGTAATATTCCCGCTGAGGTAATTGCGATCGAGTACGATCCCAATCGTAATGCGCGCATTGCTTTAGTCCAGTACGAAGATGGTGAAAAACGCTATATCTTAGCTGCTGTGGGCATGAAGGTGGGAACAGAGATTATTGCTAGTCCCGATGCTCCGATTGAAGTTGGTAACGCTTTACCATTGAGCAATATGCCTTTGGGCGAAACAATTCATAATGTTGAACTGATAGCAGGTAGAGGCGGACAGATAGTTCGTGCTGCTGGTGCTGCTGCCAAGGTGATGGCTAAAGAGGGAGACTATGTAACTATTGGTTTGCCTTCTAAGGAAGTGCGGATGGTGCGCAAAGAATGTTACGCCACTATTGGACAGGTAGGTAATGTTGAATATCGCAACCTTAAGCTAGGTAAAGCGGGTCGAATGCGCCACTTAGGTAGAAGACCCGAGGTTCGTGGTAGTGCAATGAACCCCTGCGACCACCCTCATGGTGGTGGAGAAGGACGTGCGCCCATCGGTAGAAGTGGTCCTGTATCTCCCTGGGGTAAACCAGCGCTGGGTAAGAAAACGCGCAAGAAAAACAAGCCCAGTAACAAGTTAATCGTCCGTCGTCGTCGTTAATTCATCATTGATCTTAAAAATATGAGTCGTTCTTTAAAAAAAGGGCCTTTTATCGCCGACAGCCTGCTCAAGAAAATTGAACGGTTGAATGCGGGTAACAAGAAAGAAGTAATTAAAACTTGGTCTAGGGCCTCAACTATTCTACCTTTAATGGTAGGACACACAATTGCCGTGCATAATGGTCGCCAACATATTCCTGTGTTTATTAGCGATCAAATGGTGGGACATAAACTAGGAGAATTTGCTCCGACCCGCACCTTTAGGGGTCATGCTAAAGGCGACAAGAAAGGGAGACGCTAGCTCGCAAATACTACTATGACAATAGATACCAACAGTGAAGTACAGGCGATCGCCAAATATATCCGGATGTCTCCTTTTAAGGTCAGACGGGTGTTAGATCAAATTCGCGGTCGTCAATATCGAGAAGCTCTAATAATTTTGGAGTTTATGCCTTACAAAGCCTGCGATCCAATTTTAAAAGCATTGCGTTCGGCTGTGGCAAACGCAGAACATAACAATGGGTTAGATCCTGCAACTCTAGTAGTCAGCAAAGCCTTTGCTGATGGTGGTCCCGTTCTCAAACGTTATCGTCCCCGAGCGCAAGGTAGAGCCTACCAAATTCGTAAGCCAACCTGTCACATCACAGTGGCTGTTGCGCCAGAAGTAACCGATTAAAATCACAGATTATTAATTTAATTAATTACTATTTACGAGGAAACATTTGTGGGACAAAAGATACATCCAACAGGCTTTCGTCTGGGAGTTACCAAAGAACATCAATCTTGTTGGTATGCAGATACTAAACGTTATCCCGAGCTGTTGCAAGAAGACCGTTTAATTAGAGAATACGTCAACAAAGAGCTAAACAATGCAGGCATTTCTCAAGTCAAGATTGAACGTAAAGCTGATCAAATTGATTTAGCAATTCATACCGCTAGACCAGGAGTGGTAGTTGGTCGTGGTGGTTCAGGAATTGAAAAGCTACGTACCGACCTTCAAACTAAGGTGGGCAACAGCCGTCAGATTCGGATCAATGTGATTGAAGTACCCCGCGTCGATGCTGATTCAGCTTTGATTGCCGAGTATATCTGTCAGCAGCTAGAGCGAAGAGTTTCTTTCCGTCGAGTTGTCCGTCAGGCAATCCAAAGAGCGCAAAGAGCCGAAGTTTTGGGCATTAAAATTCAGGTTAGCGGTCGCTTAAATGGAGCTGAAATTGCTCGTACAGAATGGGTTAGGGAAGGTCGAGTTCCCCTACATACTCTTAGAGCCGATATTGATTACTCTTATCGCACTGCGTTGACTATTTACGGGATTCTCGGAGTCAAGGTTTGGGTATTTAAAGGCGAAATTATTCCTGGGCAAGAAGAGGCTGTCACAGCAGTACCTAGTCAAGCTCCCCGCCGTCAGCGTCGTCGCCAAAAGTTCGACGATCGCTCAGAGTAACTATTAACAAGACTTATTTAGCAAAATATTACTATTATGCTTAGTCCCAGAAGAACGAAATTTCGTAAACAACATCGAGGTCGCATGAGAGGTATGGCTTATCGTGGCAATACCCTAAACTTCGGTGATTATGCTCTTCAAGCTACAGAACCTTCTTGGATTACTGCACGCCAAATTGAGGCTGCACGTCGAGCGATGACGCGCTACGTCAAACGTGGCGGGAAGATCTGGATTCGGATCTTTCCTGACAAACCAGTTACGATGCGCCCAGCCGAAACCCGTATGGGTTCTGGTAAAGGTTCTCCCGAGTTTTGGGTAGCAGTAGTCAAACCAGGTAGAATTATGTTTGAAATGGCTGGCGTTCCAGAAGATATAGCTAAAGAAGCAATGCGCCTAGCAGCCCAAAAGTTACCGATCAAGACCAAATTTATCACTCGTGACGAGGATTATAAGTAATATGGCTCTACCAAAGATTGAAGATGCCAGAAAGCTGAGTGAAGAAGAATTAGCAGAAGAAATTCTAGCGGTTAAGCGAGAACTATTCCAGTTAAGGCTAGAGCAAGCTACTCGCCGTTTAGAGAAACCTCATCTGTTTAAGCACGCTAAACATCGCATGGCTCAATTACTCACTGTAGAACGCGAGCGTGAAATCACTGCTGCAAAAGGAGAATAAATTATGGCAGTAAAAGAAAGAGTTGGAGAAGTAGTCAGCGACAAAATGGATAAAACCATTGTTGTAGCTATTGAAAACCGTTCTCCTCACCCAAAGTACGGCAAAATTGTCGTCAGAACTAAAAAATACAAAGTACATGACGCAGAAAACCAATGCAAAATTGGAGATCGCGTGCGCATTAAAGAAACTCGTCCCTTAAGCAAAACCAAACGCTGGACGGTCGAGGAAATTATTGAATCCAGACAATCTTAATTCTTAATTCTTATCAACCTAATCTTCTCGGTCGAAGTCAACCATGATTCAACAACAGACCTATCTAAATGTCGCTGACAACAGTGGCGCACGCAAGCTGATGTGCTTGCGCGTAATTGGCAAAGGAAACAGTCCTTATGCCTTTATCGGTGATGTCGTAGTGGCGGTAGTTAAAGACGCTTTACCTAACATGGGCGTTAAAAAGTCCGAAGTTGTTAAGGCAGTGATTGTCAGAACAAAACAGTCAGTCAATCGACCTAGTGGAATGAGTATTCGTTTCGACGATAACGCTGCGGTGATTATTAACGAGCAGGGTAGCCCAAGAGGCACTCGTGTCTTTGGTCCTGTAGCAAGAGAATTAAGAGAGAGAAACTTTACTAAGATTGTCTCTTTAGCTCCAGAGGTAATATAAATGGCTAACACAAAAGGCGCACCTACCCGCTACAAAATGCACGTCAAGAAAGGAGACACCATTCAGGTAATCTCTGGGCGTGATAAAGGCAAGGTAGGGGAAATATCTAGAGTAATTCCCAAAACTAGTCAAGTCGTTGTTGAGGGAGTTAATGTCCGTACTAAGCACGTTAAACCTCAGCAGGAAGGAGAATCAGGTCAAATAGTGACTTTTGAAGCCCCAATCCACAGCTCTAACGTCATGCATTATTCCAATAAAGAAAAAACCGTAAGCCGTGTTGGCTATACGTTTACCGAAGAAGGTCGTAAGGTGCGAATGCTCAAAAAAACTGGCGAAATCATCGACTAGTTTGATCGCGTTAAGTGCCTAGAAAATTACCAATTTCTTAAACTTACAATTTCCTGACCAAGCCCAGGAAAATTTTACCATCATGCCCAAATCACTAAAACAAAGATATTCCGAGGATATCGTTCCTAAACTGACAGAACAGTTCAACTTTAATAATGTCCATCAAGTACCACGAGTAGTCAAAATCGTCATTAACCGAGGTTTAGGGGAAGCATCACAAAATGCCAAAGCTTTAGAATCTTCGATTAATGAATTGACGGTGATTACAGGGCAAAAACCAGTAGTTACTAGAGCTAAAAAAGCGATCGCTGGCTTCAAAATTCGTGAAGGAATGCCCGTAGGAGTCATGGTGACTCTTCGTGGGGAAAAAATGTATGCTTTTCTTGATCGATTGATTGCTTTAGCTCTACCTCGTATTCGTGACTTTCGGGGAATTAGTCCTAAAAGCTTTGACGGTCGTGGTAACTACAGTTTAGGCGTTAGAGAACAATTAATGTTCCCTGAGATTGACTACGATAGCATCGATCAAATTAGAGGGATGGATATTTCCATCGTCACTTCGGCAACAAACGATGAAGAAGGACGAACTTTATTAAAAGAAATGGGAATGCCTTTCCGTGACAATTAACGTTATCTGCATATTTAAAATAGAACAATAGGAAATAATGGCAGCAACCGATACTATTTCAGATATGCTGACCCGCATCCGTAACGCCTGCATGGTCAAGCATCAAACTACTCAAGTTCCTTCAACTCGCATGACTCGTGCTATTGCTCAAGTGCTACAAAGCGAAGGCTTTATCGAAAGTTATGAGGAAACAGGGGAAGACACCCAAAAATTTATTGAAATTTCCCTCAAATACAAAGGTAGAAATCGCCAACCAATTATTAGTACCCTCAAGCGGGTTAGCAAACCAGGACTGAGAGTCTACTCAAGAAAAAAAGATATTCCTCGCGTTCTTGGTGGCATTGGTATTGCGATCGTTTCCACATCCCGTGGAGTAATGACAGATAGAGAAGCCCGCAGTCAAGGTGTTGGCGGTGAAATTCTTTGTTACGTTTGGTAATTTAATAGGAGCAATACATTATGTCTCGTATTGGCAAACTGCCGATTCCAATTCCCGATAAGGTAAGCGCGCAAATCTCAGGACAACACGTTACGATTAAAGGACCTAAAGGAACTTTAGAACGGACAATTCCTGAACCAATTGAGGTAAAACAAGAGGGAGATACAATCATTGTTAATCCGACTAATGACTCTCGTATCGGTCGTCAACGTCACGGTTTGTGCCGTACTTTAGTCGCCAACATGGTAGATGGAGTATCTCAAGGATTTCAAAAACGTCTTTTGATTCAGGGAGTCGGTTATAGAGCGCAAGCTCAGGGTAAAAAGCTAACTCTTAATGTTGGTTACAGTAAGCCAGTTGAAATAGAAATGCCTGACGGGATTGACGTAGCTGTTGACAATAGAAATACCGAAGTCATTGTTAGTGGCATTAGCAAAGAAATAGTGGGCAACGTGGCTGCCAGAATTAGAGCAGTAAGACCCCCCGAACCTTATAAGGGAAAAGGAATTCGCTATTTTGATGAACAGATCAGGCGCAAAGCTGGTAAAACAGGTAAATAGAAATCATGAAGCTTTCACGTAAAGAATCCGTAAAACGTCGTCATCGACGAGTACGCAAAAAAGTTAACGGTACTCCCGAACGCCCTCGTTTGTGTGTTTTCCGTTCTAACAACCATATTTATGCTCAAGTTATTGACGATGTAGCACAGCACACTTTGGTAGCAGCATCTGATTTTAATCTCGAATCAAAAGGTGCTACCTGCCAAACCTCAGCCGAAGTTGGCAAGCTAGTGGCGCAAAAAGCCTTAGAAAAAGGAATTGCTAAAGTAGTTTTTGATCGGGGTGGCAACCTTTATCATGGCAGAATCAAAGCTCTGGCTGATGGAGCTAGAGAAGCTGGCTTAGATTTTTAAATCAAAATATTAAAGGTAATAACTATGGCTAAGTCCAATAAGTCGCGCAAGAAAAGTCGCGCCAAAGAAAAAGACTCTGCTTGGCAAGAACGAGTAGTGCAGATTCGTCGGGTCAGCAAAGTAGTAAAAGGTGGTAAAAAACTAAGTTTCCGTGCCATTGTCGTAGTAGGTAACGAAAAAGGACAGGTTGGAGTAGGTGTGGGGAAAGCTGCTGATGTTATCGGAGCAGTGCGTAAAGGTGTTGCCGATGCGAAAAAACAGTTGGTTGAAGTATCTCTAACTAAAGCTAGTTCAATTGTTCACGTTACCAACGGTATAGCAGGTGGAGCTAAGGTATTTATGCGTCCTGCTGCTCCTGGTACTGGAGTAATTGCTGGTGGGGCGGTTCGTACCGTACTTGAACTTGCTGGGGTCAAAAATATTTTGGCAAAACAACTTGGTTCAAACAGTCCTTTAAACAATGCTAGAGCAGCGATCGATGCTTTGGCTAGCCTTCGTACTTTTGCCGAGGTAGCTAGGGAAAGAGATATTTCCATTGAACAGCTATACGCTTGAGCAAAAGCTATTAGCTATCAGCCTGTTGATTAGTGCATTTTGAGGTTTATCAATTCAAATTACCGTAAAAAATGCTCAGATCAAAAAAGTTTAAAGGTAAAGATTAATAGCTTTAGTCTTGCTTTCCCTTTTATAGTTTGGAGAAAACATATGCAACTAGAAAATCTTAGCCCGAAAGAGGGTTCAAAAAGACGAAAACGTAGGGTTGGTCGTGGTATTGCAGCAGGTCAGGGTGCTAGCTGTGGTTTTGGGATGCGCGGCCAAAAGTCTCGTTCTGGTACAGGAACAAAGGCAGGTTTTGAAGGTGGTCAGATGCCTCTTTATCGCCGAGTTCCTAAACTAAAGCACTTTACTCTAGTCAATCAAAAGCATTACACCATTATTAATGTCGAAGCTTTGAGTTCCTTACCTATAAATACAGAGGTTACTTTAAACTCATTACTGGAAAATCGTATTCTTACAAGTAATGACGGACCGCTGAAAATTTTAGGCAACGGGGAATTAAATGTGGCATTAAATGTTAAAGCAGCAGCATTTACCAAAAGTGCTGTGCAGAAAATAGAGGCGGCTGGCGGTAGCTGCGAAGTTATTGCCAAGTAAGCCATTCGCGATTGGTATATCATAAGGAGCAGGGGTAGAAAATTAAATTTATATAATATTTCTCCGTAAATAACTTTTTAATACCAAGCAGATAAGAGGTAAACCTTTATGGTTAGAGAAAAAACTCCTTCAGCACAGGAGACTTTTTTACAAATGGCACAGGCAGCTGGTCTTAGAGGCAGACTTCTGGTGACCATTGGTCTTTTGATCTTAGTCCGTCTAGGAGTATTCATTCCTGTCCCAGGAATTGACCGAGAGATATTTGGCAATTTTATTAACAGCTCGAGTAATGCCTCAATAGTTGGCTTTCTTGACATCTTCACGGGGGGTGGAATCTCAGCCTTAGGCATATTTGCCCTAGGAATTTTACCCTTTATTAATGCTTCGATCATCATGCAGCTATTAGCTACTGCCATACCTAGCTTAGAAGATTTGCAAAAGAACGAAGGAGAAGCAGGAAGACGAAAAATCTCGCAGATTACCCGCTATGTTGCTTTGGGTGGAGCAATTATTCAAAGCTTTGCTATTACTATGGGCTTATTGGTTAATAACGGCATAATCGAGAAAAGCTTATTTCCTATAGGTGAAACAGTACTGGCTTTAACTGCTGGTTCAATGTTTGTGATGTGGATTTCCGAGCTAATTACCGAAAAAGGTATTGGCAATGGAGCTTCTCTACTAATTTTTGTCAATATTGTGGCTGTATTGCCCAAGACTTTGGGTAATACTATTGAGTATGCACAAAGTGGGGGGAGAGAAGCGATCGCTCAAGTAGTAATCTTGCTGCTGGTCTTTTTGACGATGATTATCGGGATTGTTTTTATTCAAGAAGGAACTCGGCGTATTCCGATTATTTCCGCTCGCCGCCAGGTAGGTAGAAGGGTATATCGCGAGAGAAGCAATTATCTTCCGTTGAGACTAAATCAAGGCGGAGTAATGCCAATTATTTTTGCTTCTTCTGTATTGTTTTTACCAGCTCAACTAATTGGGTTTTTACCTGGAGATGGAGCAGTCAAAAACGTATTTACTCAAATTGCCACCGCAATTCAGCCTGGAAACTGGGCTTACATCTTGGTTTATTTGGTCTTGATTTTGTTTTTTAGCTACTTTTATGCTTCTTTGATTGTCAATCCAGTTGACATGTCTCAAAACCTCAAAAAAATGGGTGCCTCAATTCCTGGAATAAGACCAGGTAAGGCAACTAGTGCCTATTTAGAAAAAGTTCTTAATCGTTTAACTCTTTTGGGAGCAATATTTCTAGGCTTAGTAGCGACAATTCCTACTCTGGTTGAAAGTGCTATTCCTGCGGGAACAACGGTTTTCAGTGGTTTTGGAGCAACATCTTTGCTGATTTTAGTGGGGGTAGCAATTGATACAGCTAAGCAAATTCAGACCTATGTTATTTCTCAGCGTTATGAAGGAATGGTCAAACAGTAGTTTTGCTTTATAAAGACAACAGCAAGTTAAGAGCTAACTCTTGGCTTGCAACTTATAACCTTAATTTTAATAAGTTGATATGGCAAAGCGACTAATATTTCTCGGCCCTCCTGGCGCTGGAAAAGGCACTCAGGCTCAGATAATATCGGAAGATTGGCAAATACCTCATGTATCTACGGGAGACATTTTGCGCGCAGCTGTTAATCAGCAAACCCCTTTAGGGAAACAAGCCAAGGATTATATGAATCGAGGTGAACTTGTTCCTGATGACTTAATTTTAGACTTAATCCAAGATCGTCTGTCGCATGAAGATACTACCAACGGCTGGATATTAGATGGTTTTCCCCGCAACGTTAATCAAGCTGCTTTTTTAGACAAGCTATTGGCTAAATTAGATCAAAATGCTGACTGTGTTTTGAATCTGCAAGTGCCAGATGAAGTTCTATTATTGAGGTTGTTAGCCAGGAAGCGCAAAGATGATACGGAAGAGACTATTCGTCGTCGCTTAGAAGTTTATCATCAGGATACTGTGCCAGTGATCGATTTCTATCAAACAAGAAAAACTCTCAAAACTATTGACGGTAATCAAACTATGGACAAAGTAACTGAGCAATTAAGTGAAGTCATTTCATCATAGTTTTGCCAACAACTACTTTCTTATATATCAGTATATTCGAGATTAAGTTGGCAAAAAAGGTAATAATTGTGGTAATGCTGTGTCGAAAACTTGGGATAATTTGCTCGATAAACAGATCAACAACAATTGCTGTTGACTATTGATCAAAAAGTAGCGGAGATAAATATTGGCTAAACAAGATTTAATTGAAATGGAAGGGACTGTTACAGAATCTCTTCCCAATGCGATGTTTCGCGTCGATCTGGATAATGGCTTTAACGTCTTAGCTCATATTTCGGGTAAAATTCGGCGAAATTATATCAAAATTCTACCAGGCGATCGCGTCAAAGTTGAGTTAACACCGTATGATTTAACTAAGGGTAGAATCACCTATCGTCTCAAAAACAAGTAACCAGTTTGTCAGAAAGCAAATCTATAGCTATTTGACATAAAAACCAATTAATTGATACAATTATAGGCTTGCAATATGGCCAAAGTAAGGCATGAAAGTTAGACCATCAGTAAAAAAAATGTGCGAAAAATGCCGTGTTATTAAAAGGCGCGGTCGAGTAATGGTGATTTGTAGCAGTAATCCTAAGCATAAGCAACGCCAGGGATAAACTGTCTATAGTCATCGTTACCAAGATTAATTTAAGCAGTAAACGAAGCAAAACAAGCAACAAAAAAACTTAGGGAGTAAATAACGTGGCAAGGATTTCTGGCGTAGATCTTCCCCGTGACAAGCGTGTGGAAATCGCGCTTACCTACATTTTTGGCGTAGGTTTATCACGAGCGCAACAGGCACTCGCCGAAACTGGAGTCAATCCAGATACCAGAGTTCGGGATCTGTCTGATGAAGATGTAACTAAGCTAAGAGCATATGTTGAAGATAACTATCAGGTTGAAGGTGACCTAAGACGCTGGGAAGCAATGAATATCAAGCGTTTAGCTGATATTGGTACCTATCGCGGTCGTCGCCATCGTATGGGATTACCCTTGAGGGGTCAAAGAACTCGTACCAATGCTCGTACCAGAAGAGGCAGAAGATTAACAGTGGCTGGTAAGAAGAAAGCTCCTGGTAAAAAGTAAGCAACTAAAAACCATATCTAAACGTAATTACATCACAACGAAAGTAACATGGCGCAACCAAAAAAAAGAAGCAGCGCAAAGAAAAATAAAAAAAATGTTCCCAATGGTGTGGCGCATATTCAGTCAACCTTTAACAATACTATTGTCACAATTTCTGATACTCGAGGAGATGTAATATCTTGGTCTTCCGCAGGAGCTAGCGGTTTTAAAGGAGCAAAAAAAGGGACTCCTTTTGCGGCTCAAACAGCAGCAGATAGTGCAGGACGAAGAGCTATGGATCAGGGAATGAGACAGGTAGAGGTAATGGTTAGTGGACCTGGTGCTGGCCGAGAAACGGCGATTAGAGCATTACAAGGTGTTGGGCTAGAAATCACTTTAATACGTGATGTTACACCTATACCTCACAATGGTTGTCGTCCGCCCAAGCGACGCAGAGTATAGCTCTTAAAACATCAGCAAAAGCTAGCAAGTTGCAGCTAAAAGACGCAACTATTTTTATTTTGATTTACCAGATCGCTTGTCGAATAAGAGGGAGAGCAGCCTGTGGCGCAATTTCAAATTGAATGTGTAGAGTCTAAAACCCTAAAAAATCAACATCAGTATAGCAAGTTTATCCTAGAACCTCTAGATCGTGGTCAAGGAACTACTCTAGGCAATGCTTTGAGAAGAGTATTGCTGTCCAATTTGGAGGGTGCAGCCGTTACCGCGATCCGGATTGGTGGAGGCATGGCAAAGGATGAAAGCAAACAAGAACATAAGTTTGGCTTTGCAACCCACGAATTCGCCACCATTGAGGGAGTAAGAGAGGATGTTTTAGAGATTATTCTCAACATGAAGGAAATAGTTCTCAAAAGCTATACTAATCAACCTCAAATAGGACGTTTAGTGGCAACTGGACCTGGAACAGTAACTGCGGCACAGTTTGAACTACCCTCGGAGGTTGAGACAGTAGATTCTAATCAGTATGTAGCAACTATTGCTGAAGGTACTAGCCTGGAAATGGAATTTAGGGTTGAAAAAGGTAAAGGCTATCGTGCGGTTGAAAGAGGCAAAGAAGAGGGAAGTTCTTTGGATTTTCTCCAAATAGATGCTGTGTTCATGCCTGTTACCAAGGTCAATTATAGCGTTGAAGATGCCCGGGTTGACGGTTCGGGGATTCGTGAACGACTAATTATGGAGATTTGGACCAATGGTAGTATTAAACCAGAGGAAGCCTTGTCTCAAGCTGCGGGAATTGTAGTTGATTTGTTTAATCCTTTGAAAGATCTTACTTTAGAGGAGATTCAAGACGACTATCCAGAAGATGAAGATCCAACTAGCCAAATTCCCATTGAGGAATTGCAGTTATCGGTTAGAGCTTATAACTGTCTAAAACGAGCGCAGATCAATTCAGTTTCTGACTTGCTTGATTATACGCAAGAAGACCTACTAGAAATCAAAAATTTCGGTCAAAAATCAGCAGATGAGGTAATAGAAGCTTTACAACAACGTTTGGGAATTACCCTGGCGCAAGAAAAGCCAGGTAAGTAAATACATATAAACAAGATTAATGAAGAGTATCAATCATGCGACATCGATGTAAAGTAAAAATGCTGGGGCTACCAGCGGATCAAAGGAAAGCTTTGTTGCGATCGCTGGCAACAGAGATTATTCGTCATGGTCAAATTAAAACTACTCAAACGCGTGCTAAGGCAGTACGCAGCGAGGTAGAAAGAATAATTACTTTAGCTAAGGATGGTTCTTTGTCTGCTAGAAGGCAAGCTTTAGGCTATATCTATGATAAAGATTTAGTTAGCGAGCTATTTAAAGCAGTTAACGAACGCTATGGCAACCGCAATGGAGGTTATACACGTATCGTTAGAACTAAACGCCGTCGCGGCGATAATGCTGCAATGGCAATTATTGAGCTAGTTTGATTAGATATTTAGATGAATGGTTGTAAATTGCCAATCACCATCAAAGTCGCCCCAAAAGGTAGCTTTATTGATTCAATATCTAGGAACAAACTTTCATGGCTGGCAAAGGCAACCAAGCCAGATTAGCGTCCAAGGGTGTATTGAACAAGCGATCGCCGATGTTACTGGTCTGCCTGTGAATATTTATGGCGCGGGGAGAACCGATGCAGGGGTTCATGCAGCTGCCCAGGTAGCGCACTTTGCCTACCAAGGATCGATTCCAGCTCATAAATGGACTAAAATTATCAACCCGAGATTGCCAGAGGGTATAGTAATAAGGGCTTCGGCTCAAGTTTCTGATGACTGGCACGCTCGTTTTTCAGCTGTTTGGCGGCGTTACCGCTACACAATATACACCGATAAATGTCCTAATGTGTTTGTTAATCAAACCTGCTGGCATTATTATCAGTCTGTATTGCAAGAGTCTCTGATTCAGGCAGCTTTAGAACCTTTGATCGGGAAACATAATTTTACGGCTTTTAAAAGATCTGGTTCAGATCGAGTAGATTCAAGCGTAGAAGTACAGGCTGCTGAATGCTATCGGCGAGGAAAATTTTTGTACTTAGAAATTCAGGCAAACAGTTTTTTGTACGGTATGGTGCGTCTTTTAGTAGGAATGCTAGTAGAAGTAGGAGTAGGAGACCGAACGCCTGAGAACTTTACCAAAATTTGGCAAAATCAGCTGAGAGAGGAGGTTAAGTATTCTGCCCCTGCTAAGGGACTATGCTTGTTGAGAGTCGGTTACCCTGAGTTTCCCTTTGCTCAATCTTTATGGTTTGACACCCAGCCTAATTTTCAATTAGCTCGGTAAAGCATAATTTATTTAAATAAAATAATTCACAAAATATTATCACGGAACATGAATAAAACGCCGCTGCCAACCTTAGAAACTCTCGAACAGAAATGGTACTTAGTTGATGCCCAAGAGCAACGTCTGGGTCGTTTAGCTACAGAAATAGCCATGATCTTGCGGGGGAAGAACAAGCCTAGCTTCACGCCGAATATGGATACGGGAGACTTTGTAATTGTCATCAATGCCGAAAAAGTCGTGGTCACGGGTCGAAAGAACGAACAAAAACTATATCGTCGCCATTCTGGTAGACCAGGAGGCATGAAAACCGAGACTTTTGACCAGTTACAGCGGCGAATTCCCGAGCGCATTGTGGAAAAAGCTGTCAAGGGTATGCTGCCTAAAAACGCTATGGGACGCAAGCTATTTACTAAACTTAAAGTTTATACAGGGTCTGATCATCCCCATAAGGCTCAGACTCCTGAAACTATAACTATTAACACTATTCCTAAGAGGAACTAAAATATGGAAGGAACACAAGATCAAGTAGTATATTGGGCAACAGGTCGTCGTAAATCAGCGATCGCTAGAGTGCGCTTAGTGCCTGGAGAAGGCAAGCTAATAGTCAATGATAAACCCGGAGAAGACTATTTTAACCGTATTCCTAGCTATTTAATGTCCATTAAAGGTCCTTTGGAAACATTGGGCTTTGAGAGCGAGTATGATATTTTGGTTAACGCTCATGGTGGTGGTTTGACGGGTCAAGCTGATGCGGTGAAGCTAGGTGTAGCAAGAGCATTATGCAAGCAAGATCCCAACAATCGTCAACCTTTAAAAATAGAAGGTTATTTAACCCGCGATCCTCGCTGTAAGGAACGAAAAAAATATGGTTTGAAGAAAGCGCGTAAAGCTCCTCAATTCTCCAAACGATAAATAGTTCCAATTAAAGTTATAAATAATTGTTTGAGGAAACTAACAATGCCCAAGCCTGAGATTCACCCAACTTGGTATCCAGATGCCAAAGTTATCTGTAACGGCGAAGTCGTAATGACTGTCGGTTCAACCCAGCCAGAGATTAACGTTGATGTTTGGTCTGGAAATCACCCTTTCTACACAGGTACACAAAAAATTATTGATACCGAAGGACGAGTTGATCGCTTTTTACGTAAATACGGGATGCTCGATTCTAATAGTGAATCGGAATCAAACGCAGACCAATAGCCATTTAAGAGAAAATATCTGCCCAGTAGTTAAGAAAAGCTAACTACTGGGCTTGTTGTATTTCGATAAATTTTCCTGAAATAATCACCCTAGTTTGATAGGAGAAACCCAATGGCAGAAGCATACTTACTAGATAAACTTAAATCTGTAGAACAAACGTTCCAGGAACTTACTCATCGTTTGGCAGATCCAGATATTGCTACCAATCCTGATGAACTCCAGAAAATAGCTAAAGCTCGTTCTTCTCTAGAAGAAACCGTCATAGCTTATCAACAATGGCAGCAAGCAACTGAGGAACTGGCTGAAGCTAAGGAAATTTTCAAAGAAGCTAGCGATCCAGAAATGAAGGAAATGGCTAGTTTGGAAGTTGACGAACTAGAAGAACAAATTGAACAGCTAGAGACGAAGCTTAAAGTTTTACTCTTACCCAGTGATCCTAATGATGATAAAAATATCATGTTAGAAATTCGCGCGGGAACTGGAGGAGATGAAGCTAGTATTTGGGCCGGTGATTTAGTGAGAATGTACTCTAGATATGCCGAAGAGCAAAATTGGAAGGTGAGTCTTCTCAGCGAATCGCCAGCAGATATGGGCGGTTTTAAAGAAGCTATTTTAGAAATTACTGGGGACTCCGTATATAGCAAGCTGAAGTTTGAAGCTGGAGTTCATCGAGTGCAGCGAGTCCCACAAACCGAAGCTGGAGGAAGAGTTCACACCTCTACTGCTACTGTGGCGGTGATGCCAGAAGTAGACGAGGTGGAAATAGAGATCGATCCAGGTGATATTGAGCTGAAAACGGCACGTTCTGGCGGTGCGGGAGGACAAAATGTCAACAAGGTGGAAACCGCCGTAGATTTAATCCATAAGCCCACAGGCATTAGAATCTTTTGTACTGAAGAGCGATCGCAACTGCAAAATCGGGAGCGAGCGATGCAAATTCTGCGAGCCAAACTATACGAGATCAAGCTAGCGCAGCAGCAGCAGGAAGTCAGAGGTTTAAGGCGATCGCAAGTGGGAACAGGAGCGCGTTCTGAAAAAATTCGTACCTACAATTACAAGGACAACCGCATTACCGATCATCGTCTGGGACAAAACTTCGCGCTGGCTAACTCTTTGGAAGGAGACATTGATGTCATGATTCAATCCTGTATTTCTCAGGATCAGCAAGAGAGATTAGAGGAATTAGCTAATCCTGATACAGCAGAAGCTTTGAATTAAAATTCATTAGCAAAAACTAAAACGCTAATTTATCGGAGATGCGATCGCATCTAAGCAACTAGTTTATAGCTCTCGGCTTTAACTCAAGCCCAAATCTTCTAAGAGTGATCAATACTTACCCCAGAA
>JAIMKV010000003.1:34941-143384 GCA_020692205.1 Myxosarcina sp. GA_180221_E-2-1-MAG-40_15 | reverse complement strand
ATGCTATAGCTCTTAGCTTTTAGCTTTTAATCACTGTTATTAATAGACATAAGATCAAAACATTACACATTCAGCAACATTAATTAAGGCAAATCATAACTCAGAGTAAGACTTGATTTTGGCAAGTAAAACTTTAAAAGCGAATGGTTTTTGAACGTAGTCATCAGCGCCTTTAGATAAAACCTCATGACAAATTTTTTCATCGCTTAAAGCAGTGACAACAATAATTGGTATTTTGATATTTTGCGATCGCAGTTCTTCTAATACGGTAAATCCATCTTTGACAGGTAATCCCAAATCTAGCAGCAGCAGCGCAAAATCATCGCTGGTAGCAAGATTGATCGCTTTTTGACCGTCTTGAGCGACAACGGTAGTGAAACCGCTTTTTTTTAATCCTTTTGCTAGAAAAGAAGCAACGCGCAGTTCATCTTCGGCAATTAAAATAGGTTTCATGTAAAATTATCTTAAAGCTAAATGTTAAAGTTTATCAACTATCATCACCAATAAAGATGTATTTAAATTGCGATTTAAATGAGAATTTTCTCATGCTTCAAATCGGTAGCCTATGCCGCGAAGAGTTTTTATACATTTGCTGCCTAACTTTTTGCTTAAATAATCGACACAAACATCAATTTCAGCCAAAGGCTAAAAGCTAATTATTTTTGCTTAAATTCTAAAGGAAAAATCAGGGTAAAAGTTGAACCAACTCCTAGTTGACTTTGAAGATTGATCCAGCCTTCATGAGCCTCGACAATTGCTTTAACGATCGCTAAGCCCAAACCAGAACCTTCTGAGCGACGAGGTGTCGTTTTGACCCTAGCAAAGCGATCAAAAATACGTTGCTGTTGGTCGGCGGCAATCCCTTCTCCTGTATCGCGAATCCACAAGGCAACGCGATCGCCGTCTAGCTTTGCTCCCAAAACAATTAAGCTATTAGTGTTGGTGTGCTGTACTGCATTATTAGCTAAATTAATTATTGCCTGAGTTATTCTTTGGCGATCGCCCATCATCTTAACCGCTGAGAGATCATTTTCCAGATACCAATTTCTTTGCCCCAAAGCTTGCAGTTTGTTAAACAATTCTGGGATAAAAGCAGCCAGATCGATAGTTTCAATCTGTAAGAAATCAGGACGTTCGACTTTTGCTAGTAAAATCAAATCTTCTACCAGGCGATTCATCCGATCTAGTTCGTCAATTACCAAATCAATGGTTTCCTGTTGTTCTTGAGGATCGTCATCGATGAGTTCCAAATGACCGCGAATAATGGTAATTGGGGTTTTCAGTTCGTGTCCCGCATCATTAATAAAGTTACTTTGAGTCGTAAAAGCACTTTCTAAGCGATTCATCATCTCATTAAAGGTATTACCCAGTTGGGCAAGTTCGCCTTCTCCCCGAATCTTAATCCGTCGGGTCAGATCAGATTCGTTAATCGATTTGAGCGTATTATTCAGTTGCTTTAGGGGTGCGAGAATTCTACCTGTGGCAAACCAGGCCAGCACAAGTGCGATCGCGCTGATCAATATCAAGACTTCAATCAATACATTTATCGCTTCTACAGCCTCTTTCCGTTCTCCTGCTGTAGCATGAGCGATCACAAATACCCCTAAAGTTTCATCGCTAGTTTTGATCGGCATTGCCTGATAAATAATACTGCCGATATCTGGATCTGGGATAAAAATTTCTTGGGCTTCTGCTTCGGTTAAGTTTTCCCATCGTTGCATCAACTCCGAATCAGCATCAATTATTTCTGGCAAGAAGCGGGAACTAGCTTTATAAAATTCACCATCAACAATACCAATGAGAAAGTTATCATCCTCTGCAATTGTGTTACGCAAAAAGTCATCAAAAACTTGATAAATTATGTGATTTTTGCTGCTACTAGACAGATTATCTTCTTCCATTGCTGATTGCAGTAAACTCTCGACCAGCATTTCCTCAAATTTTTCTAACTCATTTTCCAGTTCGCTAATAACTCGCGTATTAATCCTGGCATTTAGCCGTTGGCGGGTAGCAGGAATCGAAGCAGCCACAAAAAAGACCATCAAGATTACGTACCAAAATAAAATATAGCTACGAGTTTCGCTAAGTATCCGAAATCGAGTCAATTTAGCGAAACTTAATTTGAGACGATTCCCAAGTGACACAAGGGATTTATTCACATTAATACATCAATTATAATAATTACTATTAGCTTATCAAAATAGGGTTAAAAAGTTGTTAAAAATAACTTGAAAAATAACTTAGATAAACTTACTATACTAAATTTGTTTCATTAAATACTCTTTTACAGTAACGAAGTCATGTCGTAGACTTATTTTGTTAAAGCATTTTTGATTATATATAGCTAAGCGCAAAGTGAAAGTGAAGACGCGGTTTTATAACTTTTGATTTACATCATGTTGAAGTGTTCTAAGCAAAGATTTAGGATTATCTGCGACTTTAATGAAATTCTCAAGCTACTATAACAGGCTGGATTTAATTCAATGATCTTAGCATTGATCGTACTGCTGCTGTTGTTCCCTCAAATGTTTCAGCAAGTAGTTTTTTAGCTATTTGATATTGTTCAAATTGTTCAGTTATTGCTCAAGTACAAAAATAAAAAATAAATTATTAACCTAGAAAAATAACTTTTAATCAGTTTTTAACGCCTCAAAAAAATTGCTAATAAGATTAGCGCTTTTCGAGAATTAGCTCGGCAAAATCTTAGTTTTTGATCAACCCTGATTATTGATGAGATTTTTCTCATTTAAGTTTCATCACCAGTTCATCGAAAATTGACAGATTAGTAATGACGAGACATCCACAAAACCCTAATTAAGAGTGTGATTATCATGGCTCGAATCATTCCCTCAGCTATTTCCACAGGCGAATACAAAAAAATAATGGTTTATTCCCATGATGCTTTTGGTCTGGGTAATATTCGTAGGATGTTAGCGATTTGCCAACATTTACTCAAATCTATACCTAATCTTTCCATCTTGCTGTTGTCTGGCTCGCCGATGTTACAAAGCTTTCGCTTACCAGAAGGATTAGATTATATCAAGCTTCCCTGTCTCAATCGGGGTCGTTCAGGGCAAATGGCGGTCAAGTATCTCAATGTAGATCTTGAATCTACCCTCAAATTACGTTCAGAATTAATTTTGGCAGCAGCGAGAAACTATCAGCCAGATTTGGTTTTAGTTGATAAAAAGCCATCGGGAATCGAGGGGGAATTAAACCTGGCGATCAATTATCTCAAAAGCAATTTGCCAACTACTAAGTTTGTTTTGGTGTTGCGGGATATTTTAGACTCTCCCGAAAAAACGATTCAACAATGGCATCGAGAAGACTCTTATCAGCAGGTAGAATCCTTCTATGATCGCATTTTAGTTGTGGGTATGCCAGAAATATTCGCTCTTTGTGATGAATATCAGTTTAGCAAAGCGATCGCCGATCGAGTCCGTTTTTGTGGTTACATTCGCAAAGAGTCTGGCTTACAACCCCGCCGTGCTATCCGCCAAGAATTAGCCCTTAGCAGCAAGGAAAAATTGGTCTTGGTTACTCCTGGCGGTGGCGAAGATGGCTATTATCTGATCAATAACTATCTTCAGGGTTTAGCGCAGCTAAGCAGTTGTTCCCATAATCAAATGATTCGTAGCCTGATCTTTTGTGGTGCCGAAATGCCCCCCGAACAGCAACAACAAATCTATCAGCAAGCAGCTAAATATCCCCAGGTCAAGGTTTTAGAGTTTACCAATGATATGATGAGCTACATCAACACAGCCGACGTAGTGATTTCTATGTGTGGCTACAACACGATAACGGAAATCTTACAAAAGGGCAAACGGGCAATTGTTGTTCCTCGAATCAAACCTGGCCAAGAACAGTTAATCCGCGCCCAAAGTTTAGCCCAGGCGGGATTAATTGAAATGATTCATCCTGAGTTGCTGCAACCCAATTTATTAATTGAAACTCTCTTAAACACCTTAGCTCAACCCCAAATTGTCAATGCAACTAAGAGTTTAGATTTTAGGGGATTACCTAGAGTTACCGAGTATTTAGCTAGGTTGCTGTTTAATGAAGTCGAAGCAGGCTCCGTCCTAAACGGACGGAGTACCTTCGACTCTTTGAAGATTACCCCTGATTCACCTTTGGCTCTTAAAATTGCTTGAAAGCAGCGCCAAAATAACAGCTAATCAACTAATAACTAAGACTATCTTGCCGATCAAAATTAATTATTATGCAAAAAGTAATGTTTTATTGCCAGCATATTCTTGGCATGGGTCATTTAATTCGTAGTATTGAAATTGTCCGAGGACTAATACCTAATTTTCAGATTTGCTTTATCAATGGTGGACAGGTCATTAAAGAATTTGAATTTCCGACCGAAATTGAGGTAATTAATATTCCGGCGGTCAAGACTGACGCAGAATTCACTGAATTGCGTCCAGTAGATGATAACTTAACTATGGCAGAAGTAGAAACAATTCGTCGAGATCTACTGTTAGGTATTTGCGATCGCTTTAAGCCAGATATCCTCATTATTGAATTGTTTCCCTTTGGCAGAAGACGCTTTTCGTTTGAACTAATTCCTTTAATTGAACAAGCCAAATCTCGGGGAACAAAAATTGTTTCTAGCGTTAGAGATATTATCGTTACTAAACAAAACCAGCAGCGACATGAAGAGAAAGTCTGCCGCTTAATTAATCAGTATTTCGATCTGCTTTTAATCCACGGCGATCCTAACTTCGTTAAACTCAACTTAAGCTTTTCGCGACTTGATGATTTAAACTGTCCTGTACACTATACAGGTTATGTGGTGCAGCCAATCTCTCCCCCGCAAATATTGCTAGAGCAACCGTTAATTTTAGTCAGTGTCGGTGGCGGAAGATTTGGACACGACTTGTTAGAATGCGTTGCCAAAACTGCACCGCTGTTAGAAGCTAAAGTTCCTCATCAAATTCAAATGTTCACTGGGCCTTTTTGCCCCGAAGCAGTTCTACAAAAGCTAAGAGAAATAACTTGTAATCAGAATAATATTACTGTAGAACGCTACACCACCAATTTACTCGCATATATGCAGCAGGCAGACTTATCAATTGGTATGTCTGGCTATAACACCACCATGAATATATTAAGCACTGGTGTGAGAGCCATGATGATGGCATTTCAGGGTAATAACGACCAAGAACAAGCAACTCGCGTCGCCAAATTAGCTAATCTGGGGCGGGTAAAAATGATTCAGCCAACAGATTTAGATCCAGAGAAGTTTGCTCACAATATCATCGATTATTTACAGCACAAGCCCACCGAATTAAACCTCGATTTGCAGGGAGTTGTCAATACCGCATATTATTTGCAACAGCTAGTTGATCGACCACTAATTGCTGCAACATAAATATATTGATGATCGACTTGAATAAGCATCTACTAAAAATAACCAAATCTTTAACCATTGGCTCACTATGGGCAACTTTATCACTATTACCCGACAAAGCTACCGCTAATTCAGTTCCACAGCTACCAACCCCAACTAGCTCGACAGCCGATTTAAGTAAATTCGTTCCTGTACATCAATTAGCCAACATATCCCCGACAGATTGGAGGGTGCAAGGATTAAAAGCTTTAAACGATCGCACTTCCTGTTTAGGCCAGAACAATCAAAAGCGCGATCGCCCGTTGACTCGTGATCAATTTGCTGTCGGGTTACAAAAGTGCCTCGATCAAATCAGTCAAGAGTATCTTACTTTAACCCCAGACGAACAGAGCTTTGTCGCGCGAATCGAACGAGAGTTTGAGCAAGAACTTGCCGCTTTAGGAGGACGCATCGATAATTTAGCGGCTCGAACTGCCCAGCTAGAGTCACAACAATTTTCTACAACCACGACACTCAACGGCGAGGTACTGTTTCAGTTAGCAGATAGTTTTAGTGCAGATGACCAGTCTCAATTATTTACTGGCTATCGGACACGCTTGAATTTTGACACTAGCTTCTTTGGCGACGACCAATTGAGAATACGCATCGGGGTAAGAGATACAGGAGAATTAGAAGAAGTAGAAGACACCTTCATGGTACGCCTGGGGGTAGACGGCGAGAGCGACAACGATGAACTTGAGACGGAAGTATCTTATGAGTTTGCCGTCGGAGAACGTCTCCAGGTGGTGTTGGGTGTTAACAGCGTTGGCGCAGACGATGCTGCCGAGGTTTTAAACCCTCTTTCGAGTAGCGGACAAGGAGCAGTTTCTCGCTTTGCCCGCCGAAATCCCGCCACCCTTAGAGGGCCGAGCGGTTCGGGTGCGGGTATTAAGTATGAATTAAGTGATTCATTACAGATTAATCTGGGATATTTTACCGATAGTGACGATACTGCCAATCCTGACGAGTCAGCGGGAATATTTGGCAGTTCCTATAGCGCGGTGGCACAGGTACTTACCGAACCAGTAGAAAATCTAGAAGTTGCTTTAACTTACACCCGTACCTATTATCGAGAGGATGATGTTCGGCTCATGGGGGCTACAGGTAGCGAAAACGCCAACGAACCCTTTGGCGACGATGCCACCTCAGCTAACAACTTTGGCTTAGATGTCAATTGGGAAATAAGCGATCGCTTTGAAGTAGGAGGCTGGCTGGGCTATACCGCTGCTAATCAAGAAATTGGCGACCTTTCAGCAACTATACTCAACGGGGCTTTAACCTTTGATTTTCCAGATTTGGGGGGAGAAGGCAATGAAGCGGGCTTGATTATTGGCGTACCGCCGATTGTTACCCAACACGATGATTCAGAAATCGAAGACGAACGCACCTCTTTACATCTAGAAGCCCTGTACCGAGTCAGAATTAATGACCAAATTGCCATTACCCCTGGCGTATTTTTAATTACTCAACCCGACCACAGCGATCGCGATTCGATCTGGGTGGGAACTATCAGAACTAGATTTAGCTTTTAAAGTGGCGTTGCTGAATATGTAATGATAAAGCTTTGTTTTACATATTAAGCAACGCCAATAACAACTTCTTGAAAGCTAATAGCTAATAGCTAACAGCTAATAGCTACGAATAGTATTGTTCTGTACGTCATTAGTTGAATCAGCAACGCCGCTTTTAAAGTGAGCCACCTAGCTACAGCTAACCAAGCTTTCCAGTCGAAAAGTTAAAAATCATCGATCCTTTTATGAAAATGTTCTCACTAAAGCTTCATCAAGAGTTAATTAGCAACCAATAATCTAATTAACATACAACATTACCAATCAGACTTGATCGTTACCTAGACAACTGTAGCCATCAGCATCATGAGAGAATCAACTTTTAGTAAACGACCCAAGCCGACAAACATAACTCAAATCTTGCCAGGGCTACAACGAATCGTCAAGGAATTTTGGCCAGAAATTCGCCAACAAAAACTGCTGTTGATTGTTGCTTTAATCGGGTTAATCGTTGAGGTTCTAGCCCAACTATTGCGCCCTTGGCCGTTAAAGTTTATTTTCGACTACGTTATCTTATCCGACGCTAACACGCCTGCGCTTAGATTTCCGATGTTGTCGGATGCCAACCCGATGACCCTGCTGTTTATTTTTTCCGTAGGTATTATTAGTGTTTCGGGGCTGCATGCTGCTGGTGCATATGTCAGTTTGGTAACTATGTCCCTGGCAGCTTCCCGCATTGTGGCTGAGATCCGCGCCAGGCTTTATGCTCATTTACAACGGCTTTCTCTTTCGTTCTATTATCGAGTCAAAAGTGGCGATCTAATTACCCGAATTACTAGCGATATTGACAGCCTGCGCGACGTTACGGTCATGGCAATTTTTCCCTTGATTGTCGAGGTTCTGACCCTCGTCAGCATGGTTGGTCTGATGTTTTGGTTAAATTGGGAATTGGCGCTGATTGGCTTGGCGGTATTTCCCTTATTTGTGTTGTCAACTGTCAAAATTACCAAGCGAATTCACAAGGTTTCGCGCAAACAGCGTAAACAAGAAGGCGCGATGGCTGCCACCGCCGCAGAGGCGATTGGTGCGATGAAGGTAGTTCAAGCACTTTCATTAGAACGAATGCTGCAACGCATGTTTGCTACGCCCAACCGCAAAAGTTTGGAGGATAGTGCGCGGACTCAACAGTTATCGGCAGGTTTACAGCGTACCATCGAAATTTTAGTTGCGATCGCCACTGCTTTAGTGATGTGGCGCGGAGTTCAGCTAGTGTTGGCAGGGTCGGTTACTCCTGGTGACTTACTCGTGTTTATTAACTATCTCAAGTCGGCGTTTAAACCTACCCGTCAGTTAGCTAGGCACGTGGCTAAAATCTCGAAAGCTACTGCCTCTGGAGAAAGAATTCTCGACCTGCTCGATGTCGTTCCAGCCATTCGCGATGCGCGGGGAGCGATGGAAGCACCATTATTCAACGGAGATATTAAGTTTGAGCGAGTTTCCTTTGCTTATAACCCAGACCAAACTATTCTGAGCAATCTTAGCTTCACGGTTAATCCAGGTCAACGAGTCGCCCTAGTTGGGCCATCAGGTGGCGGTAAGTCAACTTTAGTTAGCCTGTTGCTGAGGCTATACGACCCTTTAGAAGGTCAAATCTTAATTGATGGTTGCGATCTACGGCAGTATAAGCTGGAATCTTTACGTCGCCAAATCTCTATCGTGCTGCAAGACAGTGTGTTGTTTGGGGTTAGCGTCCGTGACAATATCGCCTACGGGGCATTAGGGGCAAGCGATCAAGAAATCAAAGCAGCGGCTCGTTTAGCTAACGCCCACGATTTTATTATGGCACTGCCTCAAGGTTACGATACCTTGATGAGCGAGCGGGGTTCTACCCTATCGGGAGGTCAACGCCAGCGAATTGCGATCGCCCGTGCCGCAGTCCGCCAAGCCCCAATTGTGATTCTTGACGAACCTACTGTCGGTTTGGACAACAAGAGTGAACAGGCTGTTACCGAAGCTCTCGACCGCCTAACCGCCAACTGCACCACCTTTTTAATTACTCACGATCTCAGAACCGCCGAAAATGCTGAGCAAATTTTCTATATCGAAAACGGCACTATTTTAGAACAAGGTACTCATTCAGAGTTAATCAGACTGGGCAAAAGATACGCCGCCCTCTATCAGTTACAGAGTGCAGTAGATCCTCAACCTCCTAATCAAGATTTTTATGTATTGGAAAACTAAAGCTTGCATCTTTTTGACAGCAGTAATTTCCCTAACCTAACTGGCTAACTTATCAGTAATCATTACAGTTCCTTAGATTAATGAATAATCCCCAAGTCACAATTATTGTAGTACCGCGAGAGCGTTATCAGTTCGCTCGCCAGTCTTTGGCAAGTCTCTATGAAAATACGGTCTTTCCTTTCGATCTGGTTTATATAGATAATAATTCCCCCACTTACCTACGGCAATATTTAGCAGCTGAGGCTACTTTAAAAGGGTTTAAACTAGTTCATTCAGACCATTATCTTTCCCCCAATCAGGCTCGGAATGTCGGTTTGCGCCATGTCAATAGTCAATATGTCGTGTTTGTCGATAACGATGTCATCTTTGCCCCCAACTGGTTGACTGCTTTAGTCGAATGTACCGAAGCAACTGGCGCTACTGTAGTTGGTTCTTTGGTGTGTCAATACCAACCCTTCCATGAAATTGTTCATTGTGCGGGGGGAGAATATATGTCTGCCAAAGAGTATGCTGAGTTTGCGCAAGGAAAACCTCATCCTAGCGATCGCACTCAGTGGTTACTCGATGAGCAAACTCCTTATCAGAATCAGCTAGTTGCCGCAGTGCGCGATCGCTTAAAACGCGAACCCACAGGTTTTGTTGAGTTTCATTCTATGTTGGTACGCACTGAGATTTTTGAGCAGATTGGCCTGCTGGACGAAGGGTTTGGCTGTACCAAAGAATATCTTGATTTTTGCATGAGCGTTACGAGAAGTGGCGGTACGATTTATCTCGAACCATCGTCGGTAGTAACCTTTCGCACCCATCCCCCTGCACCTGCTTTGAACTGGTCAGATCTGCCTTACTTTATGTTGCGCTGGAGCGATGCGTGGGAGTTAAGCAACTTGCTGCACTTCCAGCACAAGTGGAACCTGGTCGAAAGCAAATATTTCCAAAGACGCTATAAAAAGCTGGGCAAAAGACGCAGAGAAGCACTAATCGATCCTTTAGTGGCTAAATTCGCTTTTCTGGGACAAAACCGCCAAAAATGGCTCAAAAAACGTTTAATCGAGCTAGAAAAACGGCTTAACCGCTATTTGACTAATCGCGATCAGCGCTTTTGCGATCGCCCAGCTAATTTTTCAGCCGCCGAGAAGGACAAATCTTTGCCCATGCAAACAACGTAAGTTGGGGTAATTCCCTTTAACTCAGAACATTTATTAACAAAATTAGGAGAACATCATGCTTTATCGCAAATTTGGTCAAACTGGAATGGAAGTTTCCACAATTGGGATGGGAACTTGGAACATTGGTAATCAGTGGGGGCAAGTAGACGAAGAGACAGCTTTAGCAACCGTTCGCGCTGCGGTAGATAGCGGCATTAATTTATTTGATTGCGCCGAATCTTATGGTATACCCACTGGTTTGTCAGAAGAACGTTTGGGTAAAGCCCTAGTCGGAATGCGCGATCGCGTTCATCTAGTTACCAAAATCGGTCGTTGGGGCAGACGTACAGGTCAAATGGTGCCGATGACAACCGTAGACATGGTTCGTTTATGCACCCATGCCTGTCTCTATCGTCTCAAAACTGACTGGATTGATATCATGCTTTGTCATGAAGGCAAAATCGAAGATCCTAGCGTTTATCTAGAAGGGTTTGAACAATTAAAAACACAAGGTTATCTTCGTGCCTACGGTATTTCAACCGATAGCCTTGATGTTCTGAAACGCTTTAACGTCAACAACACCTGTAGTGTAGTCGAAGTAGAATATTCCTTACTCAACCGTAATCCAGAGTCGGAATTTCTACCCTACTGCCAAGAACATGGTATTGCTGTTCTAGTCCGTGGTCCTTTGGGCAAAGGATTGCTATCGGGTAAGTACGCCCCTGGTACGGTTTTTACCGACAGCGTTCGCTCTGAATGGTATGCCGATGACCAGAAAAAAGCCAAGCTAGAACGCAAGTTAGCCAAAGTAGCACAACTTAAATCTGCGTTACAGCCAGGAGAAGAGATAGTGACAGCAGCAATCCGCTACGTTACTTCTCACCCCGTACAGCCCGTTGCTATTCCTGGCGCAAAATCACCAGCCCAAGCAATTGCCAACGCTAAAGCAGGCGACGCAGTGTTGTCAGAGGCAGAACGCAAAGAGCTAGTACGTCTGACTAAGAAGGAGAAAACTGCGGTGACAAAATAGGTGCGAAAGATGAGGGTTGGGACTAACCTTGGAGGGGCAAACAGCCTTTTGCCTCGATTGATACCTACACAACTATTGAGCGGAATTTATCATGAAAAAAATTCTCTTTTACTGTCAGTATCTGGCAGGTATGGGTCATTTAATTAGAAGTACGGAAATTATTCGTAGTCTGGTTCAAGATTTTGAGGTCTGCCTAATCAATGGCGGTCAATTAGTTCGAGGGTTTGAGTTTCCCCCAGAAGCCAGGGTAATTCATCTGCCTGCCGTGTGGGAAGATGGCAACGAACTAAAAGCCGTAGATAGTTCGATGACTATAGATGAGGTTAAAGAAAGGCGTAAGCAAAAAATCTTAGCTGTACTAGCCAAGTTTCAGCCAGACTGTATAGTTACCGAATGTTTTCCCTTTAGCAAACACAAGCTCAAATTCGAGCTAGTTCCAATGCTCAAGCAAGCCAAGTCTAGCCAACGAGATCTAGCTATTGTCTGTAGTTTGCGCGACTTGATTATGACTCAGCCCATGTCAGAGGAAGCTCGCACTAGACGACAGCAAAAAGTTTGCCGGCTAATTAATCGTTACTACGATTTAGTTTTATTTCATGGAGATGCTCAGCTGTTGCGTCTGGAAGATTCATTTCCTTTAGTAGATCAATTAAACTGCCCAGTTTACTACACGGGATACGTCGCCCCCGCCCCGCAAGATAATTTACTCGACACTCCAGAGGATATTATTAGCTTCAATCAGTCAGAACCTATAATTGTGGCCAGCGTTGGTGGGGGCAGACATGGTTATCCTTTGCTCAAAGCGATTTTGGCAGCTAATCCAATTATTCAAGCATCCTTACCACTAAAAATTTATTGCTTTGCTGGGCCATTTATGGAACAGTCTGAATTTCAACAACTGCAACAAGCAGCGGCAGATCAAGACAACGTCATCCTGCGTCGCTTTACGCCACGCCTTACCGAATATATGCAGCAGGCAGATCTTTCAGTGAGTTTAGGTGGATACAACACGATCATGAATATTCTTCAAACTAAGGTTCGCTCTTTGGTTTTACCTTCTCTTAACGAACATCAATCTGACGAACAAGGTATCCGGGCAAAAAAACTAGCCGAATTAGGAATTATTAATTTACTACATCGTGAAGATCTAAAGCCTGCTGTTTTGGCGCAAAAAATTATTGCTAGTTTGGCAATCGAACCAGCTCAAAATAGTTTTGATCTAGAAGGAGCAAAAGCAGTTTCCTCAAGTCTTCAAGAATTACTTGATCGCAAAATTCCAGCTTAGTTTGATTACCGACTATAAATCAGGCAACGCACACAGAAGAATCGATCGCACTTAGTTAACTGACCAAAACATCAACCATTTTCCAACAGCTTACATCTTACAGACTACTTTTAATAATTAATGGTAAATGACAAATGAGCGAAGCAATGAATACCGAACAACCCAAAGTAACCTTGATAGTTGGGCCTAGAGAACGCTTTAGCTATGCCCGACAATCATTAGAAAGCATCTATGCAGATACCGAGTATCCCTTCGATTTAGTCTATGTTGATGTTTGCTCTCCCAAGCCAGTTCGTCAGTATCTAGAACAAAAAGCCCAGGAGAAATCTTTTAAACTGCTTCATACAGACTATTATATTTCTCCTAATCAAGCCAGAAATGTGGGACTGCGCTATGTATTAAATAATCTTGATTGCCAATATGTGGTCTTGATTGAAAATGACGTAGTGGTTAAACGAGGCTGGCTGACCAGATTAGTTGAGTCGGCTCAAAAGACAGACGCAGCCGTGGTTGGCCCTCTTACCTGCATTGGTCAACCAGAACATCAGGTAATTCATAATGCTGGTGGACGCTCTTATATCGAAGAACAAGAGAAAAACGGTAAAATCAAACGACGCATTCGTCAAAAAGCCTTCCTGACTGGCAGAGCGATCGCACAAGTGCCAGAAGAAATAGGTCTGGTACAGTGTGATTATGTTGAGTTTCACTGTATGTTGGTGCGCACCGCCATTTTTGCCCAAACAGGATTACTGGACGAAGGAATGTTGGCAACGCGGGAACATATTGATTTCTGCTTCATGGTAACAGCAGCAGGGGGCAGTATTTATAGCGATCGCCTGGCGGTAATTACTACCGATACTTTAGGCATTGCCAGCAATAAAACAGGTTTGGAGGCCTGGTTTGGTAAGGTTCAACTGCCTGACTTTAAATGGTCAGATCTACCGTACTTTATGTTGCGTTGGAATCATGAATGGGACAAAGACAGCTTGGATCATCTGCGACAGAAGTGGAATCTCGCCGAAGATAAATACTTCAAAAAACGCTATCAGGGTTTAGGTAGTCGTCGGCGGGAACTATTGATTGAACCCCTAGTTCAACGTCTGACGTTTGGCCAAGGTAATCCTTGGCTGGAATCCAAGTTAATCGCGATCGAAAAACGGATTAATCGGTATCTATACCAGCGTTATCTCAAGAAAAGAGACCGCATACTTCAGCAGAAAGGACCAGATGTTGCTTCTTTGTCAGAAAGTCTGCGGGCAGTATCTAATAATTCGCTGTTAACTAGCTCTTAGCCCTTCGGGTTCAGCATTTGCTCATGGGGGAAACCAAGGCGCGTTTTGGGTAAGAATCTTCTTACCCATTTGCGAAGCTTATCCTTTAGGAAAAGCCGCCGCCCCAAGACCGCAATGCTTCACTTTTAGCTTTTTAGTAATTACTTTTTATTCAAGATTAACCATGCCCAGAATTTGTCTCACCACCCTAGAATATCCCCCTGATGTGGGGGGCGTTGGCGAATCTGCAAGTCGAATCGCTAAAATGCTGCTTAGTTTAGGCTACGAAGTTCATGTAGTAGTCTTTAGAGCAATTTTTAGACGAGAAAAACAGCTAGCGGAAAATGGTCACTTTTACCGTAGCTATCAAGAAACGAGCCAAATAGAGGGGATTATGGTACACAGACTGTACCCCGCCGTTCGTTCTTTGACAGGCAAGGAACAGGATTATCTTTGGGATATTTATAATCAGCTTAAAAGCTTGCAACAACAGTATCAATTTGACCTGTTCCACGCTTTCTTTATTAATGAAATGGGATTTATTTCCACTTTGTTAGCCCAAGAAAGCGATCGCCCAATCATTAATAGTGTACGCGGGGCAGATCTACACAAGCATATTTTTGATCCCAAGCAACACTCACACATCTGCTGGACTTTGCAAAATTCTGACTGGACTACTTTTGTCAGCCGAGATTTAATGAAGCGGGCGCGGGTATTAGTACCCGAAATTAGCACCAAATCCAGCGCCTTTTGGAATTCAATTCACCCCATTGACTTTGAGGGATTACCAACACCACCTTTGGCAAATCGTCTTCAGGGAACTGTAATTACCTCGATGGGCAACTTCCGCGATAAAAAAGGATTAGAATATCTCATTGATGCCTGTAGCGAACTCGATCACGAAACTATCACCCTCTTGCTGGTGGGTAATTTTGTTGAAAAGGAAAAGTCTTATTGGGAACAAGAACTAGCAGATAGTCGGATTGCCGATCAGATTGTCATTGCTGGAAAAGTGAGTCGAGAGGAGGCACTGGCTTATTTACCCTACACCGATATTTTTGCCATCCCTTCCCTTAATGATGGTTGTCCTAATGCTTTATTAGAGGCCATGCTGGCTGGTAAAGCGATCGTCGGTACTAATGTCGATGCCATTGGTGAAATTATCGAATCGGAAGTTGATGGTTTGCTGGTTAATCCTGGTTCTAGTAAAGAAATAACGCTCGCCCTGCAAAGGCTAATCGAGCAACCACAGCTCCAGCAACAGTTTGGTTTGGCCGCCCAAGCAAAAGTGCGATCGCAGCTTGCCCCCTCGGTAGAACGACAAAACTGGCAGCGAATCTATCAACAAGTACTAGGATCGGCGATCGCTTTTGAAGAGATGGTTGTTTAGTAGCACCGTTCAATTTAGTTAAGGGTTAAACGTTACTTTGCCTTGAACCTACTCTATTTTTGAGGTCTTCTGATGACAATAATAACCAAACCACAAGTTACGATTATCGTTGTCCCGCGAGAGCGGTTTAGCTATAGCCGCGAATCCTTAGAGAGTGTTTATGCTAATACTCAAGTTCCTTTTGGCTTGATTTACGTAGATGGCAATTCGCCTAAAAATATTCAAGCCTATTTAGCAGCACAATCTCAGTTAAAAAACTTCAACTTAATCCGTACCAAAGATTATCTTAGTCCTAATCAGGCACGCAATCTTGGTTTAGCTGCTGTAGATACTAAATACGTGGTTTTCCTGGATAATGATGTCTATGTCGAACCAGGTTGGCTAGAAAAATTAATTGACTGTGCCGAAGCAACAGATGCAGCGGCAGTTTGTCCTCTAGTTTGTTGTGGTGAGAAGCCGATCAGCGAACAAAAACATAACGCCATTTGTTTAGCTGGTGGAGAAGCTAAAATTTATCTGGAAATTAGAAAAACAACCGCCTGTCGCAAAGTTCATTATCGATACTATGTTGCCAATTATCTTCTAGCTGGAGTTAAAGATCGGTTGCAGCGCCGAGAATGTGAACTGGCTAAGTTTCATACTCTGTTAGTCCGTACCGATCTTTTTGCCGCCATTGGGCAATTAGATGAAAAACTGCTCAGTACTAAAGAAGACATTGATTTTTGTCTAGCCATAATTAAGGCAAGGAAACAGATTTATTGCGAACCCAATTCGGTAGTTACTTGTATTGAGGCGAAAAATCTCAGCTTAGCCGATCTTGCTTACTTTGAGTTGCGATGGAGCGATGCCTGGGAGTTATCCAGTTTAAAACACTTCAATCAAAAGTGGGATCTCAGTGAGCAGTCTGGAGCTTGCTCAAGCAACTATCGGCTAGGATACCGTCGCCATCAAGCCTTATTACATCCTGTAGTTAAACAGCTTTCTTTTGGCGGTTATGCCACCTGGCTAGAAT
Source organism: Myxosarcina sp. GA_180221_E-2-1-MAG-40_15 (assembly GCA_020692205.1). Taxonomy (GTDB): domain Bacteria; phylum Cyanobacteriota; class Cyanobacteriia; order Cyanobacteriales; family Xenococcaceae; genus Waterburya. The sequence goes on along the minus strand of JAIMKV010000003.1, from coordinate 127,107 downwards.
GGGTATTAGCTGCGGGAGAAAGAAAAATCAATCGCTATATCAGCGATCGCTATAACTACAATTGAGTTATTATCAATCACTATGACTAATCTTTTGTCTCCTCTTGAATTTATTCGCCTTAGTGGTGGCGCGTCTTCTACTCAGCAAACCACTCAAGTAATTTTGGTTCGCCACGCTCGCACTAATTACAACCAACAGGGAAGATATCAAGGCAGTAGTGACGCTTCAGTTCTGACAGAGCAAGGACAGCTAGATGCCTATGCGACAGGATTAGCCTTGCAGCAGTTTGATTTTGATGCGGTCTATACTAGTCCTTTAACTAGAGTACAGCAAACTACCACGGCAATTATTGCTGCCTGGAACCAGAAAAATCGACCTCCTGTAATCGTCGAACCAAAACTAACAGAAGTTTGTATGTCAGATTGGCAAGGATTGTATTATCACGAAGTTAAAGAGCATTTTGCTGAGGCTTATTCTTGTTGGCAGAATACCCCGCAGCTTTTTAGTCGTGATGGGTTTTTTTTTCCTGTATTAGAACTGTTTAACCAGGCACAATCATTTTGGCGATCGCTTTTAGAGCGACATCGCGGTCAAACTATTTTAGTTGTGGCTCATGGCGGTACAAATCGCGCCTTAATTGCTACAGCAATTGGCTTAAGCCCAAGCCACTATCATAGTTTACAGCAGTCTAATTGTGGCATAAGCTGCTTGACGTTTGCTGATAATGATCATCAGCCTAAGTTGAACTATCTCAACGTGACCAATCACTTAGCCGAACAGTTACCTAAGCTAAAAGCAGGAAAAACTGGCTGGCGCTGGCTGTTACTATCCAATTCGACCGCCGAAGCGTCGTTACACAATTCATGTTTACCAGAGTTAATTACGCAAAATCAAATTAACTTAGTCTTAACCGATAATTCTCAGTCAGGGGAAAATTTAGCTCACCATCTTACAGTTGATCAAAACCAAACTGTACACTTTGCGATTAGCCAAGAACGGTTTTTAGAAACTTGGCAACAGAGAATTTCGCAGCGGCAAAGATCGAACTCCGCTGCCCAATCTGCTAGCTTAACTACTGGTTTAATTATTGCTTCCGATCATCTGCTCAAGCCAATTTTCAGCAAAACTTTAGTTGTCGATCCAGTTTTGAACCTTGAGGGATATTTAAGCGTCATTCATTATCCTCATTCCAACTGTCAATCGATTCTCCAGGGCATAATTCCACTTGAGCAACAATTGGTAATCGCGGAATTATGACCATAGTTTGTTTAAGCAATAAAAATTATCTGATTAATTATCGAGTAAATTCGTTAATTGATCATTCGTTAATTGATCAAAAGCGATTTCGACTATTTCCCCAGATGAAAAATCTCTCATTTAAAGTTAATCTTTGTTTCATTGGCATCAACGAACTTGTTAAGTAGGAAATAGTCATAAATTATTAATAGGTTAATAATTTACGATCTGTTATTTTCCCAACCATCTACTCGTCACAGATTATCAGGAGAATTGAGCGATGAAAATTTTAGTTACTGGCGTAGCTGGATTTATTGGCTACCATTTAACCAAAAAATTGTTAGACCTCTCAAATCGAGTATATGGTATTGACAATCTCAACAATTACTACGATGTCAGTTTAAAACAAGCTCGTTTAGCCAAACTGTTGCCACAGCCAAAATTTACGTTTGAACATTTAGATATTAGCGATCGCGATGCAGTTGCTAAATTGTTTGCTAACCATAATTTTGACTGCGTAATTAATTTAGCGGCTCAAGCAGGAGTGCGTTATTCGCTCAAAAATCCCCATGCCTATGTAGACAGTAATTTAGTCGGCTTTACTAATATTTTAGAAGGTTGTCGGTACAGCCAAATTAAACATTTATTGTTTGCCTCTTCTAGTTCAGTTTATGGCAGTAATACTAAAGTTCCTTTCTCAGTCAGCGATCGCGTCGATACTCCAGTATCTTTGTATGCAGCTACCAAAAAAGCGAATGAATTAATGGCTCATGCCTATAGTCATTTATATCAGCTGCCAATTACAGGATTACGTTTCTTTACCGTATATGGCCCTTGGGGAAGACCTGATATGGCTTATTTTAAGTTCACTGAGGCGATCGCCCAAGGCAAACCCATAGATGTCTACAATTACGGCAAAATGAAGCGAGACTTTACCTACATTGATGATGTAGTTGAAGCCATGGTCAAGATTATTCCGCATCAACCTCAAGTATTGAACCAGCAACCTCCTTACAAAATTTATAATCTGGGTAACAACAACCCCGTAGAATTAGGAGAATTTATCAAGGCGATCGAAACAGCGCTGGGTAAACTAGCTCGGAAAAACCTATTACCGATGCAGCCTGGAGATGTTGTGACGACTTATGCTGACGTAGATGAATTAATAACAGACTTTGACTTCAAACCCTCCACTTCTATATTTCAAGGAATTGAACAATTTGTTAGTTGGTATCGACAATATGAAGCTAATTCTGCCATCTCGAAGCAAGAATTACCAGCTAAAAAATTAACCACTGTTTATCACTGAAGACCTTAAGAATTAAAACTCCTGACTTGTGACTAATCAAGAGGGTCGAAACGATTAACTAATATTGCGATCGGGATTATGGGCAAACCAAGCAAAAAGCAAATTAGCCATTGATTTAAGTCGAGTGGAGCAGTCGAAAACCAACTATTCATCAAACTCCATTGACTGAAAATGACCTGCAAAATTATCGTGCCGACGATACCGAGAACAATAGCGGGAGTATCAGTAATTTTTTCTATCCTGCCTCGAAGTGCTGAACCTAGAGCCAATCCTAATTGACTAATACTCAAAAGATAGAAAATTCTGCCTGCGACTAAAGCTTGAATTGCCATTGTCCGAGCTAAGTCGATATTGCCTGTCGTAGTCTCAATCCATTCAAACACGCCAAAAATTAAGAGCCAATTAAACAGAGAAATAACCAAGATACGCATTAACAATCGGCGATTAATTAAGGGTTCGTTGGCAGGGCGAGGAGGATGTTCCATTGTCCTGGCTGATCTTGGCTCAAAGGCTAAGGGAACAGTCATGGCAATAGAATTAATCATGTTGAGCCAGAGAACTTGTAAGGATAAAATCGGCAAAGCTCTTGCCAGTAAGACACTAATCACAATGGTCATCGATTCACCACCGTTGACGGGTAAAATAAAGGCGATCGCCTTAAGTAAATTTTGATAAACAGTTCGTCCTTCTTCGACAGCGGCTTCAATTGAGGCAAAATTATCATCGGTGAGAATCATGTCGGCTGCTTCTTTGGCAACCTCTGTACCCGCCTTACCCATAGCAATACCAATTTCTGCCTGCTTGAGAGCAGGAGCATCATTGACTCCATCCCCTGTCATTGCCACTACTTTTCCTGTAGCTTGCAGGGCTTCAACTAAGCGCAGTTTCTGTTCGGGAGCGACGCGAGCAAAAACAACTCCATCAGTTACAGCATTAGTTAGTTCTTGCTGGTTCATTTGAGCAAGTTCTTGCCCCGTAAATGCCAACACGTCTCCCTGGTGCTGCAATCCCATGGTAGAAGCGATCGCGCTAGCCGTTACGGCATGATCGCCTGTAATCATTTTGACCTCAATTCCTGCCGATTGACAGGCTCGTATAGCTTGAATCGCTTCTTTTCGGGGTGGGTCAATCGCTCCCTGTAGTCCTAAAAATACTAGCTCTGTTTCAATATCCTCATGCTGAAGTGAATCTTGGGTTTTGGGTACGGGTTTTTGGGCGAAGGCTAGGACTCGCAAGCCTTCGGCTGCCATGCGCTCGGCTTCTGCAACAATGCTCTCTTGGGATATGGGTTGAAGATTTCCAGCAACGTCTAATATCTGATCACAGCGAGAGAGAACTGCCTCAATCGAACCTTTAACGTAAATTGTTCTTGATAAAGAATCGCTATGATTTACTGACTCGGCAAGGGTATGAGATTTTACATCTCGAATTTCATGTAAAGTCGCCATGTATTGATACTCCGACTCAAAAGGAATTACATCGAGTCTGGGCATTGCCTCGGCTAAATCTGCTTGAGTAAAGCCCACTTTATTAGCCGCCGCAATTAATGCTCCTTCTGTCGGATCGCCCAACACCACCCATTCTCCTTGCTTTACTTCTATATGGGAGTCGCTACATAGTAATCCAGCTCTCAGACATTCGAGGAGAACAACTTTATCTTTAAGATGTTTGTTACTCAAACCAGAGCCTTGAGTTGAAGATTCTGCCGTTTTGGCAACGACAATTTCCCCTTCAGGAGCATAACCCGTTCCACTAACGCTATATTTCTCCCCTCCCGCATAGATAGCCTGGACTGTCATTTGATTTTCAGTCAACGTCCCAGTCTTATCCGAACAAATGACTGTCGCACTACCCAGAGTTTCTACAGCAGGTAGTTTGCGAATAATTGCATGACGGCGCGCCATGCGAGAAACCCCAATAGCCAACGTTACCGTAACCACAGCCGGTAGACCTTCAGGAATGGCGCTGACGGTAAGAGCAACCGCAGCCTCAAACATGGTAACCCACGAGTTACCATAGCCTAAACCGACAACGAAGGTAAAGGCAGCTACGCCTAAAATGGCGTAAAGCAAAGTACGACTAAATTTGTCAAACTTGCGAGTCAAGGGAGTAGCAAGATTAGTTTGCTGTTCCATTAGCTGAGAAATTCGTCCTGTTTCTGTAGCTTGGCCAATAGCAACAACAACCCCCATTCCCTGTCCGAAAGTTACAAAACTCCCTGCGTACGCCATATTGCTACGTTCTGCCAAAGACGTATCCGATTCAAGGGACTGAGTATTCTTCTCAACGGCAACCGATTCTCCAGTTAATGCTGATTCGTTAATCTGTAAACTTTTAGCCTCAATCAAACGTAAATCTGCTGGGACTTTATCCCCAGAAGTCAGCAAAACCAGATCTCCAGGAACTAATTCGGTTGAATCAATCCGCATCTTTTTTCCGTTACGACGGATTGTAGTTTCAGTTTGAACCGCAGAAGCTAAAGCCGCGATCGCATTTTCGGCTTTGGCTTCTTGTACAAAACCAATAATGGCATTAATTAAGGTTACAGCCCAAATTACCCAGGCATTAACCCATTCCCCCAAAAAAGCTTTAACTGTACCCGCAATCAGCAGAATATATAGCAAAGGCTGGTTAAATTGTTCGAGAAATCTAATAATCGGATTTTTTTGGGGTTTGCTTTTAAGTTCGTTAACACCATAACGCTCTTGTCTTTGTCTGACTTCAGTTGAAGTTAACCCCGTTGCTAAATTAATTTCTAAATAGCGATTAAGCTCCTGGACGGAGTAACTATGCCATTGTTCAGACTCGATTTTTTCCCTTGCTGTCATTTAACTGATCTCCAACGATCTTCAGATTAAACTTGTCAACGATATTATGAATTATGATAAAAAGCTTAAAAGCGATTCAACAGACTGACTATTAAATTGTTGATCTGTCTATTTTCAACTAGGAAAACAGAGTCAGCAGCATGATGAACAGCATAATTTACCCACGCTTACTATCATGATTTTTACCAATTATTGTGCCAAATTAACTAGCTTGAGAACAGTGATCTATCTTTACTTTTGAATTAGATCAATCTATAGGTCATTAATATCTTTAAGCTTAAAATCTTAATGTGATTAAAATGTGACGGGAATGAATTGAAAAATATGGCGTTGCTGATTTTAGTAGTGACGTGCATGATAATACTAGCTGTAGCTTTTAGCTGTGAGCTTCTTAGGCAATTATTTTGATCTTTAATAACCCTGGAGGCACAGGCGGAGTAACGTTCACTTTGATTACAAGAAGGCGCGTTTTGGGTAAGAATCTTCTTACCCAAAAGCCGCCGCCTAAAAGCTAATAGCTACTTTAACCGATCAATTGTCTTAACCCGAACTCAGGTTATCTAGGCAACTGCCAGAACAATTTGTTGTTGCTATTTAGCCCAGGTAAAACAAAACTTACATCCTCGAGGAGAATTTTCTTGCAGCCAGAGTTGTCCTCCTTCTTCATGAATAATTTTTTTGACCAGTGCCAAGCCAATACCTGTGTTGGTAGTTGAAGAACTACTTTCTAAGGTTTGGAAAATTTCAAAAATACGTTCTCGTTCTGTCGGCGGAATTCCTGGCCCATCATCGGCGATCGCCAATTGATAATGTGTATCATAATCCCGCGCTGTCACTTCAATTTGCCCCGTATCGCGGTCGTGATGTTTAATGGCATTACTAATCAAGTTAGACAATACTTGATTTAACAATAGACGTTTAGTAGCTAAAACTGGCAGTGCAACGCTAGTAATTTTGAAGCTAGCTGGAGGCGACAAGGAATCTATTACTTCTTGTAATAACTGCGTCATGTCCACAGATTCTACAGGCAACTCTTGTCGTCCGATCCGCGATAATTTGAGCAAGCCGTCAATCAAAGCATCCATTCTTTTGACCCGCTGACCGAGAAGATCTAGGTATTCTTTAGTCTCATCGGCAACTAGATCGCCAAGATCTTCACTAATCCACTGCGCTAAATTGGCAATTCCCCGTAGCGGTGCTTTAAGGTCGTGAGAAACAATGTAGGTAAAACGGTCTAATTCTTGATTACGCTTTTGTAAAGCTTTTTCGGCGATTTTCCTGCCTGTAATATCCCGTGAAACACAGAGAATTTCCTGTATTTGATCATTTTCATCGAGCATTGGTGTTACAACCACCTCCCACCATCTGGGAGTTCCCTTTGCCGTGGCACAATAGCCATCAAACTTAGTGATCTTACCTGCTTTAGCTGTGGTAAAAGCTTTCTCGGCTAACAGGCGATCGCTATCTTGCCAAAAACTCAGCCAGAGTGAGTAGTGTACCTGAGTAAAGTCATCAATCTCCATGATATCTTGTCCTCCATGATTCATGTAGAGCAAGCGACCTTGACGATCCAGTACTTTAATACAGTCTGGACTACTTTCGATAATGCGACGCACAAATTCTACATTGCGCTGTAGCTTGATTTCTTTTTGTTGATAATCGCTTAGAGTGGGTTCGGCGATCGCTTTGGGAACGCTCGATGCAGTACCAATCCAGAGTGAAGCATGCTCTTGTGTAGTTAATAGTTCTAGCTCTAGGTTAAATAAATTGTAGTTATCCCAAGCATCTTTTAGGTGTAACTGGCTTTGCCATGTTTGAGCCGAACAATTATGCCACAGTGCCTTGGTTTGGACTTCTGATGGAATCAGATCCCAGAGAAAACTTGGTTCGGCGGTTAACAGCGATCGCCCTGTATAGTTTTCCCAAGCAGTATTGACCAGATGTATTTGACCTGAGCGATCCATCAACCAAGCTGGGTCAGAAATACGGTTCAGTAGCTTTTGATAGCAGAGAGAATAATTTGAATCCAACAAGAGCGTCAAAAATTGAAGTAACGGTGGCACAGATTAAGCAATAATCGAGGCAAAAACCTATGTATGTCAGCTTTTTAGCTCAGATTAACTTTAATTATTATAGAGCGTACTTTTGATTAAACCAATCTTAAACAGGTAGAGAAGTTGGTTTTGTCTGAGGATAGCTAAAAGTTAAAAAAGTAATTCAGATAAGCATCGATCATTGCCTCGCCAAAAAATAGACTCAATACACCACCCAAAGCCAGAAATGGGCCAAAAGGCATCGGTTGTTTTTTACCAATCAGCCTAAGCGCGATCGCGCCACCGCCAATAATTGAGCCAACCCCACAGGCAATAAAGCTAGATAATAAAACATATTTCCAGCCAATCCAGGCGCCGATAGTTGCCATCAGCTTACCATCCGCATCTCCCATCGCCTGTTGTCCCAGCATCATCAAACCCACCAAGGCAATAATTTCTAGCAACCAAATTCCTGATACTGCCCCGCCAATACCAAACATTAACCGATTAGCTATTCCTTGTCCCTGAGCTTCTTGCCAACCGATAACACCCTGAAATACTAACCCTAATACCAATCCCGACTTAGTTAGAGATGAAGGTAAAGTCATTGTGTCTAAATCAATTAAAGATAAAGATAACAGCCAGGACAAAAAAGCACAGTAGCCGACAGTTTCAATGCTATAGCCAAAACGCCAGAAAACTAGCATAAAGACTAACCCGGTAATTGCTTCAATGATTGGGTAACGACTCGAAATTTTGGCTTTACACCAGCGACAACATCCCCTAAGCCATAGCCAGCCAAACACAGGAACATTTTCGGTAATACCTAAAGAGTGCTTACAGTGGGGACAACGAGATGGGGGATGAACTAAAGATATCCCTGCGGGAATACGATATACAACTACGTTGAGGAAACTACCAATACAAGCACCAAAAGTAAAAGCCGTAGTAAATCCAATCGCTGCAATCAGCGTTTCCATAATTTAGAGTTTAGTTTAAATAAACAGTTAAAAATAGAGAAAAGTCTTGAGTTTAATATGCTTCAGCTTCTATCTGCTTCAGAGGAATAAAACACTCTCTCGGCAAAAGTATCGGCTTAGGGTTAAAGGCTAATTGCCCGCGATGACTATCTCGATTAATTACAATTCCCATCGGTTGATTATCTGTAACAAGATTAAGATTGCAGTAGTTGCGATAGATATTTCTCGCTGCTTTAATCAAGCTTGGATCGAAAAATATCATATTAGGCTCTTTGGTTTTAGCTGAATTGTTAGCGCGTGTAGACGGGTTAGAATTCACAGAGCGATCCCTAAAAAGACAACTCTAAATTTAACCTAATTTTTGCCAAAAAAAAGCCAGAAAAAATAAATTTATATTACAAAAGTTGTTTTCTGGCTAGATAAAGGTTAAACAAATAGTTATTTTTACGGGCAGAAATTTGTCACCAGGAAGTGGGCAAGATAAGACTGAACTTTAATTAAAATTGTGATGAGATTATTTGCTAGGTTACTGGGATTGGGACTATTGTTATTGGGAGTTTATTTTTTAGGAAAGAACATCTATTTTACTAACAATATTTCTCCTTATTGGTGGCGAGGAGTTGCTGCGGATGTATCTGTTTTATTGCTCACCGCAGGAGTATTAATGTTTTTTGTGTTGCCAGGAAATAATAAGAGTTTAGCTGGTATAGCGATCGCACTTTGGCATTGTGGCAGTTTTTGTTAGCAGCCGAGCCATCTTGCAGCCGACTAGCCTGTGGCAGTTTGTTGGTTCTCTGGCTAGTTTTACAGGAGGATATCAGCTATTTACCACAGGAAGATTAAATCTTTAATTTGAATCACCGACCGTTCACCACGGCGGTGAGCAGTCAAATGAAACATGACTGCTTGCGGAATTCCCGCCCAAAGTGGTGTATTAAGGTTCGCTGTTCTTAATCCTTCGGCAGTCCAATTATTGCTATTTCTCAACAGTGAATAATGTCCTTGTGCTTCATAATAGCTCGCCTCTAATTCATCGCTGCGTACAAATAATATTATTTGTTTTTGAGGAGTCAGTTCAAAAGAATTTTGAATAAACTGTACAGTGTTTCGATAATTTGCATTACTAATTTCTACGCATTGAATATCGTGTTCTTGTGGCAGTTCTAGATAACCTTTGACTCGCATAACTGCACCGCGAGAAAAGAATAAGGCTTGTATACCAAGTGGAATAATCTCTTGAATTTGGCTGGGATTTGCTGGATAAAAATCGCGATCGCCCCAACCAAAACCTAAATATCGATAAGTTTCTGAAGGTTTGTTACCAATATTTTGAAGATTGAGAAATTGTTGCCAATTATAAATATTATTCTCAACAGGCACAATGATATTAGTATGAATACCAACTCGATTGACGCAAATCGTTACATCATTTTCCTGGTCAGAAATTTCCCATCTTCTCGGAATTAATGAAACTAATAAAAGCAAAGATGAAATACCTACAACAATTGCGAAAAAGTAAAAACAAGCTCTTTTGAAAGACATTAATTCATTAATTATTAATGCACGTTGGCTAATTTATCAACAAAGATTTATGATTTAATTACACTTGTAAGAGCAATAGTATTATATGGCTCACCTTACCCTTACAGAATATTATCATTTAGCAGAACTTTGAAGCCAAAGCAAGTTTACCTGAAACATCAATGAATGATTGGGATTTTCAGCCACCTCCTGAATCTGAATTAGGCGATCGCCAAGTCGTGCTAGAGTCAACTCATCTGCAAAATAAGCGGATTGCCTTACTAATTACGGGAAGCATTGCCGCGCTTAAAGCTCCGTTAATTGCCCGTACTTTACGCCGTCAAGGTGCAGAGGTGGTAGCTTTTGTTTCTTCAGAGGCTTTGAGGTATACCACCATTGATTCTCTTGAATGGAGTAGCGTCAATCCTGTTATTACCAAATTAACGGCGAATGCCGAACACCTGAGCGACGAAAATCCCTTTGCTGCTTATCTTGTTGCTCCTGCAACCTATAACACGATTAATAAAATGGCTTTAGGCATAGCCGATGGGATAATTACTTCTGCTTTAGCTTCAGCTATTGGCAGAATGGAGCAAGGTAAAACCCAGATTATAATTACCCCGACGATGCACGGCAGTTTACATAACTCGATCTTGACTGAATCTCTACATAAGCTAAAGCGTCTGGGTGTCAAGATTATTCCACCCCAGGTTGCCCACGGTAAAAATAATTTACCTGAAGAAAAAGCGATCGCCTATTATGTATGTCGCGCTGTTAGCCGCTCCTCGCTTAAAAATATCCCGATTTTAGTTACAGGAGGCCCTACGCCTGTACCAGTGGACAATATCCGTCGTCTAACTAATCGCTTTACAGGAAGATTGGGAACTTGTATTGCTGAAGAATTGTATCTACGGGGGGCAAAGGTAAAATTAATTCATGGACAAGGCAGTTATTCTCCACCTAGCTATCTGCCTCACAAGATTGTTACTACCTACGATGAATATCTAACCGAAGTAATGACCGAATTACAGCAACCGTATCACTTTGGCATTTTTTCGGCTGCGGTTGTAGATTATCAGCCTGCACGAGTATTTCCTGGTAAGATACCTAGCGGTGGCGCATTGTCTAAAATCGATTTGGTACCTACCCAGAAGATAATTAGCGAAGTTAGAGCCAAGTTTCCTAGCTTAAAGATGATTACTTTTAAGTATCAAGAAAATATCTCTCATGAAGAATTAATCGATATTGCTCAAACTAGACTACAGCAGGGTTATCAAATGGTAGTAGCCAACCGAGGCGAAGAACATCAAGCAACAGGGGCGCAGGTAGCCTATTTGGTAACCAAAGAACAATCACCCCAAAAAGCAGTAGGGAAACCAGAAATTGCCAAGGCGATCGCCGATTATTTAGAATTAATAATATTGAAATAACTATATTTGATTATATGAATCAAAAACTAGTTGTCATAGGTGGTGGACATTCCCACGCGATCGCCCTCAAGCAGTGGGGACTCAAACCCATGCCAAACGTCGATTTAACTTTAATCAGTGATGTGGAACAAACGCCCTACTCAGGGATGTTACCTGGTCATGTAGCGGGTTTTTATAGTTACGATGAAACTCATATTGACTTGCGTAGTTTGGCGAAATTTGCTGGTGCTGAATTGATCATTGATCGCGCAATTGGTCTAGATATGGACAATAAGCAGATTATCTGTGAGCATCATCAGCTTGAGTTTGATTATCTATCCCTTGATATTGGCAGTACCCCCCAAACTATTACAGTTCCTGGTGCCAAAGAATATGCCATTCCTGCTAAACCTGTTTCTGTATTGCTTGATGCTTGGTACGAATTAAAGCGATCAGCAGCATCTAATCCTCAACAGCCTTTATCAATTGTTATTGTTGGCGGTGGTGCAGGTGGGGTGGAGTTGGCTTTAAATATGCAGACTTGTCTCCAAGCAATTGTTCAAGATCCAAAACAGAATCTAGAAATTCATTTAATCCATCGCGGTAAGCAATTACTGCCTGGTCATAATAATTGGGTGAGTCAGCAGCTAGAAAAAATCACGCGACAACGAGGCATTAAACTACATTTACAACAAAGCGTGGCGCAAGTTTTACCAGATCAAGTTATTAGCGAATCAGGACTGAAGATTCGATGCGATCGCGCTTTTTGGGTGACTCAAGCTACTGCACCAAGCTGGATTAAAAAGTCTAACCTAGCTACGGATGATCGCGGCTTTATCTTAGTTAATAATACTCTTCAGTCGATCTCCCATAGTCAAGTTTTTGCAGCAGGAGATATTGCTACTATGACTAACCATAACCGTCCTAAAGCTGGAGTTTTTGCCGTGCGCCAAGGAAAACCATTATTTAACAACTGGCAAGCGATACTTTTGGGTCAACCTCTACAACCCTATATTCCCCAAGACAAATATCTGGCTTTAATCGGTACGGGAGATCGTCAAGCGATTGCCTCTTGGAGTTCTTTTGGCTGGCGATCTGCTCTTTTCTGGTGGATTAAAGACTATATCGATCGCAAATTTATGAATCAGTTTATTGATTTGAATTAATCAAACAAATTATGCTCTGTATTTTGCTCGCCCGAATCATAAAAGTTAAACGAAAACAGTAGCACGATTAACGCAATACTTAACCCAATCGCCGTTCCTGAAATAAACACAATCTCAGAATTTTTAATGGCGATCGCAATTGATGCCCACACAAAAACGCCAGCATAGGCTAAATCGAACCGCGGAATAGTCACAAAATGGGTGATGAAGCCTGCCACCAAAAGCATAATTACCGTCCAGCCGACTGCACTTATCCCCCAGCCACCCCACTGCCAAGCTGATAAAACGGTTGCCCCATTAACGATAGTCGCCACACTAATCCAAGCTAAATAAATACTGATGGGAGTGCGAATCAACCATCTTTGCCATCTGGAAATACGAGATTTAAAAGGTAATTTCCAATAAGCAGCAATCAAAGGCAACAGGATACATAACATTGCTAAAAACGAAGCCGCATATTGCCGATAGAGAAAACAAATCACCCAGATAATTTGCGCTATGGATGCGATCGCTATTTTGTAGCCAATTTGTCTTAATAAAGCATCATTTCTTTGACTAGGCAAAGCTTGATAAACAGCAAAACTAATCAAACCTAGATAAATTAAACCCCAAATGCTAAAAGCATAGCTAGCAGGAGTAATTAACACATCTTTAAAAATTTGCTGAGAAATTTCACCGATAGTTAATCCCTTGGGAGGATTAATATTGGCCCACACATTCATCCCAAAAGCTGTAATTACGCTAAATAAGCTCAGTATTTGTCTAATGATGGTTGACCTACTATTTATGGTGTAGCGATCGCGCATAAATTAACCGTAAATTCTTTTACTAACAGCAAAGCTATTTTATTGTAGATATTCTCAATCGTAAAAACTAAAGTTAGGCAACAATTAGGTGCAAATATTTACCCACACTATTTCTACCTAGTGTTGATTACCGCAGGATGATCGATTAACTGGGCGAAAGAGCCTCCAGGCAAATAGCGTTCATGAGGCGGTAAAGAAATACCTTAAAATACACCATAGTTTAATCTGATGAGCTTTTTCTGCTGTTGCTCATTATTATAAGATATCTGTAGCTTGGTCTGTATTGGTGATTTAACTAGCACAACCGTTATTTAAAATATTTCAAATTTAATTTGTTCAAGTTAAGCTAAATCAGATTGAACCAGATTAATATTTTGATTGCTTTCTAAATCTGCTTTGGATTGAATCATGTTTAGATTTATTCTGGGCATTTCTTGCCAACATCGACGACAAAACCAGTAGTCCCGATGATTACTGATGTGATGAATTAATTTATTAGAGCAGCAAGGACAAACAGCATAGCTTTTCATGATGAAGTAACCTTATTGTAGTGATTTGAACAGAGAAAATTAGCTGTACGTTGAGCTGAAGCTTTGATCAAGCTTAATGATTAAATTGTCGTTAAATCTGTCTAAAGAACTATGGCAAATAATTAGCCAGCTGGCATTATTGCCAATAAACACCAGCTTAAATTAGAGATACAACATTACGGCGTGGCTCAAAGATTAAGCTTTAGTTAATAACTTGAAAGTATGGTGCGATCCCCACCCATTTTTTATTATAGAACCTGTTTTTTTTTAGCTGGTAAAGTATTATTAATTTTCAGTTTTTTAAGCCCAACAAATTGCTGGTATTTTGCCAAGGCGATCGCCTAAATCGACTAAACATATTTCTTACTCGGACAATAGCCAAACAAACCGAAGACGCAGCGAGCGTCTGCGGTTGAAAAGATCATGAAGCCCAGTAATAATATATAGTGTTTGGAGTAGAAATGAGTTTTATTTCTTTGGGTTTAGTTTAGCCAACCGAATCAATAACTAAATTTAAAATTTACCGCGTAAATTATTCAAAAATTCTCATGACGACTAATTTAGACTCCAACGTTTTTCAATATGAACCCCAAACAATTCAAAGAGCCAAAAGAGCTTTATCTTGTTCGCCGTTTCGTCTCAAGCTGTTCCAACAGATGCGCCAGCAAAGTGTCCCGATTCAACAGATTGCCCAAGAAACAGGCATTAAATCTGGCTATACCAAGTTGGCTTTGAGTGAATCGAAAACAGAAGACAAATTAGTGTGGTTAATCAATGTAGGCTTATTGCGTCGAGAAGTGGACGGACAGGGTTTAACTGATAGTTTTCGTCTGACTCCTCTGGGTAGGCAAATTATCGGCCAGTGGGAACAGTTAGAAAATGAGATTCCTGCTGCCTCTTTATTTGATCGAGTTTCCCATTGGCTCAATCGTTGGTTAAAATTGTCGCTTTAAAGTAAAGAACTACTGTTATAACAGTGTAGTGTATATATTCCACAGCACAGGAGTGATTGATGAAAGCGATTATGGTGGTCGGAACAACATCTCATGCAGGGAAATCCTTTCTGACTGCTGCATTATGCCGTATTCTAGCCAGGCATGGTTGGCGGGTAACCCCTTTTAAGGGGCAAAACATGGCACTAAACGCTTATGTCACCTCAACAGGTGGAGAAATAGGTCACGCTCAGGCAGTTCAAGCTTGGGCAGCGGGGGTAGCTCCACGAGTAGAAATGAATCCTATTTTACTAAAGCCCCAAGGGGATATGACTTCACAGATAATTATTAAAGGTAAGTCTGTTGGTACGGTAAAAGCCACAGAATATTACGAAAAATATTTCGAGCTGGGTTGGGAGGTAGTTCAAGAATCTTTGTATCGTCTTTCCTTAGAGTTCGACATGGTTGTTTGCGAGGGTGCAGGCAGCCCAGCGGAAATAAATCTCAAGCATCGCGACCTAACTAATATGCGGGTGGCAAAACATCTTAACGCTCCAACTATTTTAATTGTAGACATAGAACGGGGTGGGGCATTTGCTCATGTTGTCGGGACTCTGGAACTGCTGGAACCACAAGAGCGATCGCTGGTGAAGGGAGTTGTTATTAACAAATTTAGAGGACAGAAAGAACTGCTCGATTCAGGTATCAAATGGCTAGAAGCAAAAACTGGAGTACCTGTACTAGGAGTAATTCCCTGGAGTCATCAGCAATTTCCCGCTGAAGACTCTTTGGATTTGTTAGAAAGAAACCGTCGCCGTAGTAGCCAAGACATTAATATTAGCGTCATTAGATTACCGAGAATCGCCAACTTTACCGATTTCGATCCGTTAGAAGCAGAATCAAGCGTTGGGGTTAACTATATCGATATTCATGACTCTCTAGGACATCCCGATGCGGTAATTATCCCTGGAACCAAAACTACCATTCCCGATTTATTGGCGATCGAAAGAAGCGGCATGGCAGAACAAATTAAAAACTATGCTGCTGCGGGGGGAACTGTATTAGGTATTTGTGGCGGATTTCAAATCTTAGGTCAACGCATCATCGACCCAGAAGGATTTGAAGGAGAAGCAGGAGAATTTACTGCCCTCAATTTATTACCAATTACGACCATCCTTTCAGCCAACAAAATAGCACGTCAAAGACAAGTAGTTTCGCAATTTCCTCAGCCTGGGTTACCCGTAGATGGTTATGAAATCCATCAAGGTCGCAGTCGCATTAGCCGTCGCTTGAGAGAAGGTGCAGATGAGTATGTATCTATATTTGATGATCCTGGGTTAGGATTGGTCGATCAAAGCCAGTCTATTTGGGGTTGCTACATTCATGGTCTGTTTGATAATGGTGCTTGGCGACGTTCCTGGATTAACCAATTACGCAAACAAAGAGGAATGTCATCCTTAGCTACGGGTATTTCCAATTATCGTGACCAGAGAGAGTCTACTTTGAATGCTTTGGCAGATATTGTCGAGACAAATTTAGATTTGAAAGGATTTTTGTCTAGTTATTATTGAGATCTTGATGATTTGAGGTAGGCAATTATTGCTGATAGGAGCTAAGAGCTAAAAACTAATCCGACCACTAATTAAATATCGAGCGTGAAAATGATATGAGCATTAAGGTTTGTTTTCTGCCAGACGATATTACCGTCGAAGCAGAACCAGGAGAACCAATGTTACAGGTAGCAGAACGAGCAGGAGTATTTATCGCCACAGGATGTTTGATGGGTTCTTGTCATGCCTGCGAAGTCGAGCTAGAAAACGGAGAAACTGTTTGTGCTTGTATTAGCTCTATTCCTAGGGATCAACCAGAATTGACGGTAAATATTTATGAAGATCCTACTTGGTAAATTTGATCACTAATTGCTAATTGCTGATTGAACAAATTGTTGCAAGTTGAATAAATATTGTTGACCTCCCAATTCAGGTAAATTATTGTGGTTGGCTTGGTCAATAACTACTAATTGCTTAGGTTCTGGTGCAGCCGCATATAGCTGTTTTGCCATAGAGACTGGGATAGTTTGATCGGCCTTACCATGCAAGATTAATATAGGTGTTTGTAAAGCCTTTATTTTGGTAATGGAATCAAAATGCTGAGTTATCAGCCAGTCCATCGGAAAAATTTGCCACAATGGAATTGAGTTTGCCAGATCTTGCATCGAGGTAAAAGTTCCTTCGACAATTAATCCAGCCATTTGAGGCTGTTTGCTCGCCAGATGGAGCGCGATCGCGCCTCCTAAAGAATGACCATAGACAAATATACGTTGTGGTCTAATTTGCAGTTGTGTAGTTAAATACTGCCAGGCTGCTTCTGCATCTTGATATACTCTAGTTTCGTTAGGAAAGGTCGGACTACTTTTACCATAACCACGATAATCTATTAGCAATACGGCAAGACCTAAGGAATGAAAAATTGCCGCGATTTCCGTTAAATCGCCATTGTTACTAGCGTTGCCATGAAAATAGAGTACGGTTGGTGCTGTAGTTTGTGCCGCTGGAATCCACCAGCCATGAATTTGCTCCTGTTCTAGATCAATCCAGACATCTTGATAGTCTAAGTTGTATTCTTGGGGAGTCGATCTTAGATTGCTGTCGGGAAAAAAGATTAATCTATTTTGTCTCCATCGCAACAGTATGGTCGTAGAAATGTAGAGCGTTACTAAGATTCCTAAAACAATTAACGTAAACTTTTTGAGCATCAATCAGACTTAATTATTTTCGCTCTCAAACTACCTGATATTGATGATTTAGAAGATAGCTAAATGTCAAATCTCACTCTGATTAATTAAACTATCTAAGCCCCAGGCGAGAATTGAACTCGCGACCTCGTCCTTACCAAGGACGCGCTCTACCACTGAGCCACTAGGGCATGAATGATTATATTATCATGATTTGATCAATTTAACCAAACTATACAGCAATTAGCGCGATTGGACTACGAACGAACATCTTGATTGAGCAATAGCTTAAACTTTAGTTCGTTAAATAGTTAGTCAATAGCTCATACAATAAACAATTAGTTTCTTGTAATCTTAGAGGATAAATATGGCGATCGCAACAACACCTCGAAATAATCTAGAAATAGTCACCAATGGCTTACCTAATATCTGTGGTTGGGAGTCAGACATCGCCAACGTCGTTAATCAGCAGCAGCTAGTGTTTTTACCCTACAGCAAGATCAATCTAGAACAGGTTAATGCCGCTTTTGCCTGCGCGCTTCATATGCACCAGCCCACCATCCCCGCAGGAGCAAACGGTGAATTAATTGGTAATCTACAACATATGTTTGAACATCCTCACGATGGCGATAATCACAACGCAGAAGTATTTGCCTGGTGCTATTCTCGCATGGGAGACTGGATCCCCGAACTGGTGGCCAATGGCTGTAACCCCAAAATTATGCTGGATTATTCTGGCAATCTGCTGTGGAGTTTTCAGCAGATGGGACGTAATGATATTATTGATAATCTCAAGAAAATTACCTGCGACGCTAATTATCAGCCCTATGTGGAATGGTTAGGTACGATGTGGAGTCACGCAGTTATTCCCTCTACTCCTATTCCCGATCTCAAGCTACATATTCAGGCTTGGCAGCACTACTTTGCAGCAATCTTTGGTTATGAAGCTTTGGCAAGAGTTAAAGGCTTTTCTCCTCCAGAAATGCACCTACCTAATCATCCTGATACGCTCTACGAATACATCAAAGCTTTAAAGGAGTGTGGTTATCGTTGGCTGTTGGTACAGGAACATTCCGTAGCCAGATTAGATGGTTCAGGTTTACACCACGATGATAAATATATTCCCAATCGTTTAATTGCCCGTAATTCTCACGGAGAAACGATCAGCATCACGGCACTAATTAAAACTCAAGGTTCAGATACTAAACTAGTAGCTCAGATGCAGCCCTACCATGAGGCAAAAGGTAGAGGCAGACAACAGGTTGGCAGTGTTTCGATCCCCAGCTGCGTTAGTCAAATTGCCGACGGCGAAAATGGCGGGGTAATGATGAACGAGTTCGCTCGTGATTTTCAGCCTGTCTGGTATGAATTGAAAGATCGGCAAAATATCGTCGGGTTGAATGGGACAGAATATTTGGAGTTAATTGAGGCGGCGGGAGTAAAGCCTGAAGACTATCCTACTTGCCAAGCCGTCGGACAGCATAAAATTTGGCAACAAGTAAATCCCGATACTGCTACACCTGACAAGGTGCAAACTGCGATCGCTCATTTACAAGCAACAGATCCTCAGTTTCATATGGACGGGGCATCTTGGACAGATGATCTCAGTTGGGTTAAAGGCTATGAAAATGTCCTCGAACCAATGAATCAGTTAAGTGCCATGTTTCACCAAAAATATGATGCCCTAGTAGCTCAAGATCCCGCGATCACTAAATCTAAGGAGTATCAGGAAGCATTATTATACGTATTGCTGGTAGAAACAAGCTGCTTCCGTTATTGGGGGCAGGGTACTTGGACAGATTATGCCAGAGAACTATTCCGCCGCGGAGAAGCTTTACTGAAATAACCGATTAACTACCAACAATAAAATCGTCAGGTGGGCATAAATAAACTATTTCGGCAATCAAAGAATTTGCTGATGCCCACCAAAAGCAGCGTTTATCTAAGAACCAGACATCAACCTGTATATTAAGTAGAAAACTGGCGCATGGATTTAATTAGCCGCTCAAAATAGGGTTCAAGCTGATTCTGCTGTGCTGGTTCAAAACGCTTTAGACTAAAAACTTTTAATTGTTCCAAGCCTAAAATCATCGCCTCTAGAGGAACTTGCAATTCTTGATAAAGCTGTTCCATATAGCCTAAACCGTGATCGCTCGTATAGTCTACTCTTTGACCACTGATCCCATAGCTAATACAGCGCAGAAAGTGCCAAAAGTCGCGCCAGCAGGCTTCGGCTCGTGTAGTTGGATATAAACCGCCTCCAGGCTCGGTAATCCCTGGGTTAGCAGCTAAAACCACTCCTCTAGCCTCAGAAACTATTTCCACCACATGATCTCGCAATAATTTTCCTTGGGCTAATCCCTCAGACAAGCTGGGTGCGATCGCTTTAATCTTAGTGATATCTTCATCGGTCAAATATCGTCCTGCGTTATCTGCCTGTTGGAAAATATCAATTACTTCTGGTGGATAATTCTGCCAATCAAAGCTAACAATACGAGACTTGGCAATTAATTCTTTTACTTGATCACTGAGCATTTTAGGTTTCCCAAATTTTAGCTTACTTACTATATATCCTTTGCCAGACAGCTGTTAATTAATCACAATGTAAAGTAAAGTAAACTGATAATTTCAATTTTCGAGTCTATGGATATCGAACAAATTAAAATCGCTTTAGACAATTGCGATCCTCAACAAAGAATGAAAGGGATTAGAGAACTAAGAAATTACGCAGCGGACATCGCTGCACCACTGTTATTAGATCATGTTAATGATCGCGAGTTTTTGGTACGTTCTTTTGTGGCGATGGGATTGGGCAGAAAGCAAAGTGATGCAGCTTTTGCAGCCCTATTAGCCATGATTAAACACGATCGCGATCCTAATGTGAGAGCAGAAGCTGCCAATTCTCTATCTTTTTATGGTGATGTAGCGGTTACTCATCTAAGGCAAATGTATGAACAGGACGATCACTGGTTAGTTCGTCGGAGCGTAATTGCCGCTGTGGCAGATCTCAATAGTCCTCAAGAACTATTAGAAATTTGTCTTATTGGTTTAGCTGGAGAGGATCAGCCAGTGATCGAGTCTTGTATCAGTGCTTTAGGTCTTCTGGCAAACACCAAGCAGCAGGAAGAAGCTTTAAACTTACTTTTACCTCTAGCAGCAGATGAGTGTTGGCGCATTAGGCTACAGGTGGCTAAATCTCTGGGCAAATATAATCATCAAAGTGCGATCGCTGCCTTAAATCGGCTGAAAACAGACGAGGATCATCGCGTGGTGGGAGCAGTCTTAGAAAGTCTACTCTAAACTCCAATTAATTAATCTTTCTCGAATCCAAGCTACAAATAAATGACTCTTTGATAAAATCATTAGAGAAACATTAAAAAATATTACAAAATTCCTTAAATGAAATTATTGGTAGTTGGCGCGACTGGCACTTTGGGCAGACAGGTAGCTCGTCAAGCATTAGATGAAGATCACGATGTACGCTGTTTGGTACGCAACCCTAATAAGGCGATTTTTCTTAAAGAATGGGGTGCAGAAATAGTCAAGGGCGATCTGTGCGATCCATCAACTCTTGCTCCTGCTTTAAACGGTGTTGACGCAGTTATTGATGCTGCTACTGCCAGAGTTACTGATAATCTTAGTGCCAAGGAAGTAGATTGGTTAGGCAAAGTTAATTTGATTCAGGCGACTAAAGCTGCCGGGGTAGATCGATACATCTTTTTCTCGATTCTTAATGCGGACAAGTATCCTGAAGTTCCTTTAATGAATATCAAGCGATGCACCGAACTATTTTTGGCCGAATCTGGCTTGAATTACACTGTTTTGCAGTTGGCTGGGTTTATGCAAGGGTTGATTAGTCAATATGCAATACCAATCTTGGAAGAACAGGTGGTGTGGGTAACGGGAGAAAGTACACCCATTGCCTACATGAATACTCAAGATATTGCTAAATTTGCGATTCGTGCTTTATCAGTACCCGATACGGAGAAGAAAACCTTTCCAGTAGTGGGAACAAAAGCCTGGGGTGCTTATGAAATTATGAATCTGTGCGAAAATCTTTCAGGAAAAAATTCTCGCATCTCTCGCGTATCTTTAGCTGTGCTTGGCTTGATGCGGCGCATAACTCGCTTTTGTGAATGGGGGCAAAACACCGCAGATCGCCTTACTTTTGCCGAAGTATTAGCGAGTGGTAAACCATTAGACGCACCAATGGAAGATGTTTACGCAACCTTTGGTTTAGATCCTCAAGAAACTACCACGCTTGAAGAATATATGCAGGAGTATTTCAGCCGCATTATGAAAAAACTCAAAGAAATCGATTATGAGAAAAACAAAGGTAAGAAAAAGAAAGGTAAGATACCCTACCGTAACCAGTTCTAATATTCTCATGTGCAGGGGAGTAACCTCCCCAAAATAAAATAATCAGTAAATAACAATAACAACTGTAATTAAGTATCGAAGATTGACAATCAAATTTTGATTTAGTTCCTCATACTATTCTTATCGTTTATTAACGCTTATTTTTGTCTTTGAAAATCTGTTCATGGTGATTTTTGACACAGATTTTCAGTAGTTATTTTCTACAAGTTTATTGGTGATAAAAATTAAACTAAATTTTGTTCGTACGAGTACCAGCTGCTGTTGTTGCTTTGCGATCGGGAATAGTTGAATAGATCTGTCTTAAAAATAGATGATTATTTAACTACTATTATGTGGCTTATATTTATTGGGTTTAACTTCGTTCTACCCAACCTACAGATCGAGCGATCATGCTAAGGGCGATCGCCTAAATTCAATCAAGAGAAATTTTTCTCTAATTCTCTGCGCGAAATCACATCAACTGATAATTGATTTAACTTAATTTTTGGGAACTATAAAATTGTAATAAACTTTCTCCTCACTAGTTATGGATTTTATAGATCAAATTAAAGCAATTTCTCAGCAAATTGAAAAACTTAAAGCTCAAATTCAAAATGAGCAAGCTACCAAAACTGCATTTATTATGCCTTTTATTCAAGCTTTAGGATATAACGTTTTTAATCCGATGGAAGTTGCACCCGAATTTACAGCAGATGTCCCAGGAGTAAAAGGCGAAAAAGTAGATTATGCAATTATCAAAGATAATAAACCTATAATTTTAATAGAATGCAAATCATGTAATGAAAATTTAGAAAATCCCAAACATAGTTCACAATTACACAGATATTTTCACGTTACAGATGCTAAGTTTTCGATTTTAACCAATGGAATTATTTATCGTTTCTATACCGATATTGAAAAAAGCAATATTATGGACGATAAACCATTTTTTGAGTTGAATATGTTGAATTTTAGCGATTCAGACGTTCATGAACTTAAACGGTTTTCTAAATCAACTTTTGATATTAATGAATTATCTGACGTTGCTCAAAATCTTCTTTACACCAAAGAAATTAAGCGGATCATGGCAGAACAATTATCTGAACCATCTCCTGATTTTGTTAAATTTTTTGCCAGTAAAGTATATTCTGGAGCAATGAAGGCAAAAGTGATTGATAAGTTTACAGAAATTACTAAACGCTCACTTAAAGATTTTGTCAATGAGAAAATTACTGATAGGTTAAAATCAGCAATTGATCTTCCTGAAAGAACAATAGAATTATCAATATTGGATGATTCTAAAATAACAGAAGATGAAACAAGAAATCTTCCAAAAGAACAGATCGTAACTACTCAAGAGGAGATAGAAGCTTTTTATATTATTAAATCAATTCTGAGAGATAGTGTAGATATTCAACGAATTAAATATAAAGATACTATCAGTTACTTTGGGATTAATTTAGATGGTAAGGTGACAAAAACTATTTGTAGACTTTACTTAAATTCTAATAAAAAATATATTGCTGTTCTCGATGCAGGAGGAAAAGAAGCAAAAACTAAAATTTCAAACTTAGACGAAATTTATTCAGTAGCTCAATTTTTAAAGGATAAAGTTGTTCATTTAACCAAGGGTAAATCTACTGATAATTCTATAGAAATTGAAGTGATTGGGTAGATTTTTTAGTGGGCAGCAAGCTATTCTTGAAACGATTATCTATCCTGGTTATATTTTGCCCACCAAACAGCGACCTTTGAAGCTTGAATTGTCAAAGAAGAGTGTAATTTGACAATTTGGATTGAAGAAAAATCAAAAAGAGTTGCTATTGGATTTATTTCATTTAAGGTATTCATAATTGAAGCTTAATTTTCTTTAACCGTTATTTTGGAGGCAATTTGTTCGTCAGCGTTTTCTATAGTAGAATTTTTCGCTTTTAACTTGGCTGCTATATTGTCTCGTTGATTAATTAAGTAAATGCTAACTACTGTTAGGCATACTCCTAAAGTTTGGAGGCTACTTAACACCTCTTCTAGTAAAATCGTACTGAATAACAGGGCAAAGATCGGAGTCAGAAACGTCAAGGCACTCAGACTAGTCAAATTACCTTTAGATGCTAGGTAGAAAAAAATTCCATAGGCGATCGCGCTACCGCAAATCGTCGCATATCCCAATGCTAACCAGCCTTCGAGAGAAATATCATTCCATTGTTGCGATTCCTGTAGCCAAGACAAGCCAAACAAAGGTAATCCGCCAATAATCATGTGCCAGCCCGTAGCTACCACTGGATCGGCATGGCGACTTACATAGGGAACCAGAACTGTTCCCACCGCCATAGACAAAGAAGCTAGCAGCATTAACCACTCACCATTATCAAACAATCCCAGCCAGTTCAAGTTTATTGCCCCAAAATCTCCTGCCCACAAGCCATAGATCCAGCGATCAGGTATGCCAATTAGACTGATGCCTAAAACGCCAATGCCTAATCCCAACCAACCCCACAAGCCAATAATTTCACCAAATAACCAGCTAGACAAAAGCGCAACTGCTAAAGGCTGTGAATCAATCATCACCGAACCTAAACCAGCCCCAGTTTTCACAATTCCCTGGGCTAAAAAACCTTGAAACATCGCCCCATCAACTACAGCAAAAGCGAGAATCCATAACCAAGCTTGCCAAGTTTTGGGCTGAGGTAATTTTACAATAGCTGCTACGAACAGCACCAAAATTCCCGCAGGCACTAATCTAACTCCCGCCATAAAGAAAGGTGTAGTGTAAGGAATAACTCCTTTCATGGCTACCATCGCTGTCCCCCAAAGGAAAAAAGGAGCAATCAGTAGTAAAGCTTTGGGAATTGATGAAGTTGAATTAGAACTAAGTTGCATGGAATTCGCAATAACAGACTATATGTATATGAGTTTACTCAATTCTCTAAAAATTTGTACTTTTGTTAAGCAGTTGGAAATGCGATCGCTTATATTTAGGCTGCTCGATCAACTCTATTAATCAAAGACAATCTTCTGACTTCTGACTTCTGACTTCTGACTTTTGACTTCTAAATAATTGGCTGTCTTGATTTACCTAAGTTAATATTGCATGAGGTCTTGACTAAATTTTCTTTATGCTGTTTGTTAACTTTGGTAGCCATAGTTTCAAAGTCGGTGCAATGACTGTATTTGCTCTAATGCTGCTTGAAGTAGATGCTCAGGCACAGATAACTAGCGACAATACTACTAACACTAAAGTTCAAGCCGATCAAAATACATCCGTAATTACTGGCGGTATTCAAGCTGGAAATAATCTGTTTCATAGCTTTGAGCAATTTGCTTTAACTACTGGTGCAACAGTTAATTTCGCTCATGCTTTAGAAATCGAAAATATTTTGAGTCGAGTCACGGGAGGAACAGTTTCCCAGATTAATGGTTTAATTCAAACTCAGGGCAATGCTAATTTGTTTTTGCTTAACCCGGCGGGGATTGTCTTTGGCGCGAATGCTCAGCTAGATATAGGAGGGTCATTTATCGCTACTACAGGCGATCGCGTGATCTTTGAAGACGGCGTAGAATTTAGTGCAGTTATGACTGAAGACATACCTTTATTAACCATCAGCTCACCCATTGGCTTGCAGTATGGTGGCAATGTAGGAAACATTGAAGTATTGCCTAATGCTAATCGTGGTTTTAATAATAATGGTTTAGATATTAAACCTGGTAACACTCTGGCTTTACTAGGTGGCGATGTATCTATGAGCAGAAACAGTATAAATGCTATTGGCAGCAATGTAGAAATTAGCAGCGTTAAGTCTGGCGTAATTAGTTTACAATCAGAAGAAAATGGTTGGCAATTTAATTATCAAGCTGCTCAAGATTTGGGCAAGATTAGTTTGAGCGACAGAGCTTTAATCAATAATAGTGGTGGCAGGGTCAATTTTCAAGGTAATACCGTCAGTCTATCAACTGGGTCAGGCATACGCAATTTTAATAACTTTAATCAAACCAGAAGCAGCATCAATATCAAAGCTGCCGAATCAATTAATCTCAATGGTGGCCTACTCTTAACTCAGGTAGGACAACAGCGTAACGATCTAGCTCAAGCGATCGCTAATGTTGGTGGAGATATTTTACTTCAAGCTCCTCAAGTGTTTTTAAGCAATGGCTCGGTGGTTTCGGCTGGTACTCTAAGCAATGGTGCAGGTGGCAATATAACCATTAATGCTCGTCTGGTGCAGCTATCTGGCGATACAGGCGAGACAGGAAGCCCTTCAATAATTACCACCTCTACTCAAGGAATGGGTAACGGAGGGCAAATAGGAATCAACACAGGAGAATTAATCATCAACGGTGGGAGTCAGATTCAAGCTCTAGCGGCCGAAGGTGCAGGAGGTACAATTACAGTGAATGCTAGTCAAGGTGTTAAGCTCTCTGGCACAGGAAGCCTGCGATCGCGAGACAGAGCTGGCAATGATTCAGAAATTCAACTCAAGAGCGGGTTTGCTGCTTCTTCTGGGATTGAGGGCTTACCAAGCCTACAGCAACCCCAAGGTAAAAGTGGCAACCTGGTAGTTAATACTCCTAATTTGACTATAGAAGAGGAAGCGCAAATATCGGTTAGCAATTATGGTTTAGCTGATGCAGGAGATATTAAAATTATTACCTCTACT
This sequence comes from Myxosarcina sp. GA_180221_E-2-1-MAG-40_15, assembly GCA_020692205.1. GTDB lineage: Bacteria > Cyanobacteriota > Cyanobacteriia > Cyanobacteriales > Xenococcaceae > Waterburya. The sequence continues at coordinate 100,609 of JAIMKV010000003.1, read as the reverse complement.
CTCAGCTTAGATCAGGCAGGGGCAATTGTCGCTAATACTGCATCTGGAGAAGGCGGTTCAATCAGCATAACTGCCGATGAATTAGTTATTTTAGACCATAATAGCTCTATATCTACTACTGCCGAGCAAAATGGCAACGGGGGTAATATTAAGATCGAAACGAAAAATTTGGTTTTGCTAGAATTTGCTCAGGTTAGTGCTAATGCGAGACAGGGAAATGGGGGCAACATTGCGATTGATACCCAAGGACTATTTATCGATCCTACCAGTAAGATTACAGCTAGTTCGGAAGTTGAACAAAAAAAAGGTAGTGTAGAAATCGTTACCTTAGATCTTAGTTCTAAACTGGAAATAGATGATTATGAACAGTCGTCCCTCGCAGCAAAAAGCCAAATTAGCACAGGCTGCAGTGTCGGGATGAGTCTCGCCCAAAATCAATTTCGCAATCTGGGTCGTGGCGGAATTCCTAGTAATCCACTTCAAGAACCGACTAATTTAGAAACCTTAGGTGATTTGGGTAAAAATGAGCCTAAAATATCAAACTCAATCAAGCGGAATCAAAAAAGTCCCGCTCAATCTCCTGTCTCAAACGATGAAGCGATCTTTGAAGCCAATAAGTGGATTGTCAACTCTCAAGGTGTGGTTGAACTGGTAGCAGATCAGCAAGTGGTCGCAGCAACGCAAGCATCAGACTGTGGAGTTCGTTAAGCTAGACAAGATGCAAAAAATGTTAATGCCAATTATGATCTTGCTAAAAGTTTAGAATCTTAATTGTAAATTAAGTTTAAAGTACAGTTTTTGATCATTTTCTCTAATTATTCTGCCATACCTGTGCCTAGTGGTGGAGGGAGTATCGAGCTTAATATTGTTATATAAATAGGACTGTAAACTAGTTAAATCTATAACGTGAAAAGCAACTTGTTCTCCTGATTCCTTGACTACTATCGTGCCATTGGCTTCGTAACTACCATCCCATTTACTACCAGCAAAAAAACCTAATAAGACATCTACCAAAAATTTTTTAATTTTATTAACCAAAAAAGTTTTATCTTCATATTGAAGATCAGTAATCAAATTAGTATTTTCATGAATATAATCAATGATTTTAGCAATAGCTGAAATTCTATGTTTATAAAAAACAAGTAATATACTACCAATAACTTCAGGCATTAAAAAATCAACCATTTTTAAGTTGTATTCCATTGCTTGTTTTTCTGGTGCAATATATTTAAAAACTCCACCATATTTCTCTATTGCTTTAAGTCTATCTGTTAATTTGGTTTTGGTATTGATAGCATTAATCTCGTCTACTTTATCTTTAGCCAGATTTTCAATTTCAAAGATAAAATTGGTATTTCCTGAAGCATTTAGTAAAGTTGGCTTGCTACCTAAATAGGACTTAATTCCGAATCCTTCATTTTCTTTGGTCAAAATATTATTGTGGATATCCAAAAAAATATCGGCTTTTTGAGAGCTTGTACCGCCTTTGATTAAAGTTAATCCTAGAGTATTTTGAATAACTTCAAACTCAGGTATTATAAAAGTCGCTTTACCAGCTTTAATTAGAGTCACTAGATTATTTAAGATCTTACTATTAATTAGCTTACCAATGTTTAGTGTTTCAACAACGGCTGTATCTTTGTTAATTATTTTTACTTGATTTTGATTAATTAGTAAAAACTCTAAATTAATATTTTTACCAGTAACTTTTGTTACCTTAAAATAACTACCAGTTGGATTTAAGTTTTCATCAGAGAGAATAATACGCTGTTCTAATAAAATCCTGATAAAAGTTAATAATTCTGACCACTCACCTTTATTTTTCGTTTTCTTCATTTCTGTTTGCTTACTTTTTAAACTATTCATATAGGTAATAATATTGTTACCAACGACTCTAACTGCGTTGACCGCTACACTATTACCTAACTGTTTAATAGCTTGAGTAGAGCTAACAGGAAATTCAAAGTTATCAGGAAAGCCCTGCATTTTTTTGGCTTCAATATAAGTTAGTTGTCTAACTGTGCCATCAACTAAATATGAATCCCAATTACGGCGATCGCTAATATTTGAACCGCGACCACCAACTCTTAAAGTAAATCCTATTTCTCGGCTGCAAACTCCTCCCCAGACATCACTCATGTTAAATTTTAAGGGTAGTTTTTCAGGAAAATTAAATCCCTTAAAAAAACCTTCATCACGAAAACCAACTATAAAAGTTCTTGGTCTAAGTTGAGGTAAACCATAGTCTGATGCTTTGACTATTTGATAATAGAATGAATAACCCAAATCTACTTCTAAAACTTGACGAATTAGCTTAAAAGTTTTTCCCTGATCGTGATTAACTAAGCCCTGAACATTTTCTAAAAAATAGGCTTTTGGTCGTTTAACTTCTAATATATCGGCAATATTAAAAAATAAATTGCCTCGTTCAGAATTATGTGAATCATGAAATCCTCTTTTATAACCAGCTTGACTAAAAGGTTGGCAAGGAAAGCCCGCACATAAGACATCGAAGTCAGGAATTTCATCGGGAACAATTTGTCTAATATCACTATTAAACAAGCCTGCTTGAAATAATTGAGGCGAAATGCTTTGAAAATTTTGAATATAGGTTTGTCTAGCATATTGATCGATCTCTGACGCGAAAACACATTCTCCCCCCAAAGCGTGCATTGCTAGATGAAAACCACCAATTCCTGCAAATAGATCGATAAATTTAAAGCTGAGCTGTTCCACAATGAATTATAGAGCTGACAAATTCCTAGTATCAATACCTTTTATTAAAGAGTTGGCTCAAATTAAATTTCGCCAGATGATTAGCTAATTGTGCCAGTGAGAGGCGAACTAGCAGTAGCATAGTGTTTAACAGGAATTCTGCCCGATATATAAGCCAGCCTTCCCGCTTCGGCTGCCAAACCCATAGCTCGTCCCATTGCTACAGGATTTTTTGCCAACGCGATCGCACTATTAACCAGCAACGCATCAGCACCCATTTCCATTGCTAAAGCGGCTTCGCTAGGCGTACCAATACCCGCATCCACAACTACAGGTACATTCGCCTCTTCGATGATAATCGCGATGTTCGCTGCATTATTAATTCCTTGTCCCGAACCAATGGGTGAACCCAAAGGCATTACTGTAGAACAGCCTACTTCTTCGAGACGTTTAGCCAAAATAGGATCGGCATTGATATAAGGTAAAACCGCAAAACCTTCTTTGACTAACTGTTCGGCTGCCTGTAGCGTACCGATGGGATCGGGCAAAAGATATTTAGCATCGGGAATAACCTCTAGTTTAATAAAGTTGTTGTCTTCCTGACCTAAAAGCTTAGCCATTTCTCTGCCTAAACGAGCAACCCGAACCGCTTCTTCAGCAGTTTTACACCCTGCGGTATTAGGTAACATCCAAATTTTACTCCAGTCGATCGCCTCGGCTAATCCTTCGTGTCCTGGGGCTTTGGTTTGTACCCTTCTGACGGCCACCGTAATGATTTCGCAACCACTAGCTGCTACACTTTGCTGCATTGCCTGCATACTAGGATATTTACCTGTACCAGTCATTAAACGGGAATTAAAGGTACGTCCAGCGATAGTTAACTGGTCGTCTGGTAAAGAAGTAGTGGAAGGCGGTAAAGGAGGCTGGGGATTTGATTCTATTTGCAGTGGCAAGTGAGAGTTGCTTAGAGACATATTTGCTGGTCGATTAAAACGTTGGTAGCTTAATTTAGCCAATAGAGGGTCAGACTTTTGATTTAGAACTAAGTCGGCGATCAAAGATGCAGTGATCGGTGCCAGCAGAATTCCATTGCGATAATGTCCTGTAGCTAAAAACAGATTATCACAGGAACTGCGACCTAAAATCGGTAGCTGATCAGGCGTACCTGGACGAAACCCCCACCAAAACTCTTCAATTTGCCAATCTGCTGCTGCGGGATAGAGTTCGCTGGTTTTAGCTAACAAGCGTTGAATACCTTTGGGGGTATTAAAAGGAGTCCAGTCAACTTCTTCGACAGTTGCCCCAATGACTAGTCTGCCATCTTGTCGGGGAACGAGATAAACACCATCGCCGTATAGAATGCGCTGTAGAGGAAAAGGTTGATGTAGCTTTGGTGGCATCCTCAGCGAGAGCATTTGTCCTTTTACAGGGCGCACAGGTAAAGGAAAAAGTTGACTCGACCATGAACCAGCCGCCAAAACATATTGCTCGGCATCTAGCTGTCCAATATCGGTTAAAACTGCGTCTATTCTGCCTTGCTTTTGTTGAATTGCCCTGACGCTGACTCCTTCCTGGATCTCAATACCTAGAGTTTGGGCAGCTTGCAGCAGCGATCGCATTAAACAGCGATTATCTACCTGTCCATCTTCAGGATACCACCAGCCACCAACTACGCGATCGCTCAATCCTGGCTGATACATTTGAATTGCCTGTCGATCTAACCACACACTGTTAGTCTGATCATCAGTGATCGATTCAGGCTGGTCATAGACTGGGGCAAGAATACCACAGGGCAAATAGCCAGTTTCTATGCCGGTTAATTCTTCTAGTTTTCGCGTCCATTCAGGATATAGCCAACGGGATCTCAGGCATAGATCCAGCATAGTTGGAGAGGTAAGCTTTTCTGCCATTGGTGCTAACATTCCTGCTGCGGCGTGGGATGCTGCCTGGGAAAAGTCTTTACTAACTACGGTTACTGTTGCTCCCTGACGTTTTAATTCAATTGCGATCGCTAACCCAACAACGCCACCGCCAATAATGAGAATATCTCTTGTTGCTTTCATCTTCTTAAACCTTCATCCCCATTACTCTAACGTGAAACGAATCCTGTTGAAAACATCTTAATTTATAGTAAGCCAAATACAAATTAGGACATTAACTGTTAGAGGGGAATAGCCAAGCAACTTTGGGTTAAAACTAGTTTAGATCAATTGGCTTGATACTCATATTGGATCTCCTTCAAACTTTTGCTTTCTGGCATTCTTTGACAGGCAAACAATAGCACCACTAATAAGACAGCGGTAAATAAACGATTAATCAGCGTCAGCAAATCACTAGTCACAATTTAATCTACTCCTTAAACACCATGGATATACCTTTATAGTGAGACAAGTTAGTAATATTTATTTTCGTATTATTACAGGTACTAAATTGGCACACAAAAGCTTCATTTAGCTAGAAGAAGACGCAGGTTTTTCACTTTTTGATTAAGATCTATAACTAAAGATAGGTGATTTTAATCTCGATCATGGTTAGTTTAACTAAAAATCGTCGAGGTTCAAGTGAATAATATTTGGTATAAAACAATACTTTTTGGTTTATTATTAATGTTGATTTTAGCTCCCTTTGCCGGATTTGCACCGCTGCTATTGGTTGTTTTAATTGCTGGAGTAGGTTGGTTTTTTAGCTCAATATTAAGAGTATTAATTTTTGGCGAATCTGAACCAAAAAGCGATCGCTCTAATTAGCTTCAACGGTGAGGGATAGAGTACAAAAGGCAGAAGTCAGAAGTCAGAAGTCAGAAGTTAAAAGTTTTAACCTACTACCTAATCTCAACTTCTCAATTCAAAATTGTCAGACTACTACCTGAGGAACAAAGAGTTGTTTGGTTAATCATCATGACTTAGTTGGTTGGGACAAGGTTGATTAAGTGCGATCGCGGTAATATTAGCTAGAGTAGTTTCGGCAATGTTGTTGAGAGCATCAACGGTAAAGAAAGCTTGATGTCCTGTAATAATTACGTTAGGGAAGGTAAGTAATCTTTCAAAAAGATCATCTTGGATTATTTCACCAGATAAATCTTCAAAAAACATTTTGCTTTCTCGTTCGTAGACATCTAAAGCTAAATAGCCAATTTGCTCAGATTTCAAGCCTTTGATTACTGCTTTGGTATCGATCAAACCACCACGGCTAGTATTAACCAGCATTACCCCAGGTTTCATTAACTTAACTGTCTCGTCGTTAATTAAGTAATGAGTATCTTTAGTTAAAGGACAATGCAGGCTAATAATATCAGATTGTGCCAACAGCTCTGGCAACGCTACGTACTCGCCATATTGTGCTGCAAACTCTTGGTTGGGATTTAAATCATACGCCAGTATTTTACAGCCAAAACCATGAAGTATTTGACCCGTAATCTGACCAATTTTACCTGTACCGATGATGCCTACGGTACGACCATGAAGATCGAAACCTAGCAATCCGTTTAAAGCAAAGTTTCCTTCACGGACACGATAGTATGCCCGATGAATCTTACGATTGAGAGTCAGAATCAGAGCGATCGCGTGTTCGGCTACGGCATAGGGAGAATAAGCTGGAACTCTAACTACTTTAATTCCCAACTCTTGAGCAGCATTTAGATCAACTTTGTTGTATCCTGCACAACGTAGGGCAATTAGCTCAATTCCCTGTTGACTTAAAGTTTCCATGATCTTACGGTCAAGGCGATCGTTAACAAAGACACAGACTGCTTCAAAGCCAGTTGCCAGGGTTACAGTCTGCACGTCTAAACTAGGACTCAAAAACTTTAATTCGTGATTATGTTGTTGATTAGCTTGAGTTAGAAATTGCCGATCATAAGGCTTGGTACTAAATACTGCAACTTTCATAAATTAGCTTAATTTGATGTGAATCCTGTAGATTGTAGAGCCATCTCCATAAAGATATCGTGGGTGCTGTTGGCTTCTTCGTCTTGTTTGGGTTTTCTTTGCACAAATGTCCCGTCAGACTGCAATTCCCAGGCTTTACGGTTATCGGCTAACATGACCCCCAAAATTTCCTGTAGATCGCTAAAGATTTCGCGAGACTCAATCGGCGTAACTGCTTCGACTCTTCGGCTCAAATTACGAGTCATCCAGTCAGCACTACCGATATACATTTCTTCCTGCCCGTCATTATTGAAGTAGAAAATACGAGAATGTTCTAAAAAGCGTCCAATAATACTAATTACGCGAATTTTCTCGCTAATTCCAGCCAATCCTGGTCTAAGGCAGCAAATTCCTCTAATAATTAAGTCTATTTCAACTCCTGCTTGAGAAGCCTCATAAAGATGCTGAATCACTTGCTGGTCGACCAAAGAGTTCATTTTTGCCACAATGCGCCCCGTTTTTCCTTTACGGCAATTTTCCGCCTCACGTTTAATCATCTCGACCATGCGATCGCGTAAGCTAACGGGAGCAACTAGTAATTTGCGATATGACTTTTGTCGAGAATAACCAGTCAAAAAATTAAACAAATCGGTCAAATCTGCCCCCAACTCTTCTCGACAGCTTAGTAAACCTAAATCCGTATATATTTTGGCTGTCTTCGGATTATAGTTACCTGTCCCGATATGAACATAACGACGGATTTTTTCTTTTTCTTGACGTACAACCAAAGTAATTTTGGTGTGGGTTTTGAGACCTGTAACACCATAAACAACATGAACCCCAGATTGCTCTAGCTTTCTTGCCCAAATAATATTGTTCTCTTCATCAAAACGAGCTTTAAGTTCGACTAAGGCTACTACTTGTTTATCATTTTCTGCCGCGGCAATTAGAGCTTTAATAATCGGCGAGTCTCCAGAGGTGCGATACAAAGTCATTTTAATCGCTAGGACATCAGGATCGTGAGCTGCTTCAGTGATGAAGCGTAAAACTGTGCTGCTAAAAGAATGATAGGGATGATGAACTAAAATATCTCCATGACGAATTACGTTAAAAAAGTTTTCTCCTTCGCTGCTGCCATTGCTTTCTTGTTCCTGTAGCCAGCTAAGGCGGGGAGGTAAGACCGCATTCCAGGGCTTATCCTTAAGTTCGGGGAGGGGTAAGGACAAAAAAGACATCAGATCGCCTAAACCTACCAAGCCATCAATATCATAAACGTCACTTTCTTCCAAAGCTAGTTCGCCAATAATGATCGAACGAAGTTCTGGGGGAATGGAAGCTTCAACTTCGAGTCTTACCGAAGAGCCGCCAATGCGTCGTTTTTGTAGCTCTTTTTCGATCGCTAATAACAAATCGTCCGCTTCATCTTCTTCCACCGACAAATCGGCATTGCGGGTTACCCGAAAAGCATAGGACTCTAAAATCGTCATCCCAGGAAACAAATACTCTAAATTATGGGTAACAATTTGTTCCATCGGCACGCCAGTCCACACCCCAGATTTACCTCGCTGTTTTTGTCTTAATTGTTCTGGTAAGGCAATAAAGCGGGGTAATACGTTAGGAATCTTGACCCGAGCAAATAATTCATTATCAATAGCGGGGTCTTTTAACACCACAGCCAAATTCAGGCTGAGATTAGAAATATAGGGAAAAGGATGAGAAGGATCTACCGCCAAAGGAGTTAGAACTGGAAAAATATAATCCTCGAAATAATTATTGATGTAGCTTGTTTGTTCTTGGTTGAGATCTACATAATTGAGCAAATGAATGCCTGATTTAGTTAACTCTTTGGTCAGCACCTTCTCAAAATGTTGATGTTGTTCTTTAATCATCGGTGTCAAAACTTCGGCGATCGCTTCTAGCTGTTCATTCGGCGTGCGTCCATCTGCCGAACGATTGCTAACCTCTGCTGCAACCTGCTTTTTTAATGCTGCGACCCTAACCATAAAAAATTCGTCTAGATTAGAACTAAAAATCGCCATAAACTTGAGGCGCTCTAGCAGTGGTGTTCTTTTATCTAGTGCTTCTGCCAACACTCGTCGATTAAACTCCAGCCAGCTTAGTTCTCGATTAAAATAATATTCTGGATCATTGAGATCGATTTTACTATCAATAGATTTGGTGCTAGTCATTGCATTGCTCAGTTGCTTAGGGGGTATGGTTGCCGATTTGATGATTATTTTGAGGATCTTACATTGTATTGATCTTACTTTCTCATCTAACTATGGTAATAATTACTCGCTAAGAAGTGATTAAGAAATACGATCTTCGCTATTGTCTGTTCTTGAATTTAGGAAAGATTTGATATAATTACCTTTTCCAAACCCAAGTTGAGAGAAACAAGCCATTTATACGCCTCCTTTAGCTCGTTTAATCGAGCAGTTACAGCTTTTACCAGGAGTAGGTCCTAAAACTGCCCAGAGATTAGCCCTGCACCTGATCAAACGCCCAGAGCAAGAAGTTCAGGCATTAGCCCGAGCTTTAGTGACCGCAAAACAGCAGGTTGGTCTGTGTAAAATCTGTTTTCATCTTTCTGCCGAACCTGTCTGTTCTATTTGTAGTAATCAAAATCGCGATCGCGCTACTGTTTGTGTGGTAGCCGACTCCCGCGACACAATTGCTTTAGAAAAAACCAGAGAATATCGCGGTTTATATCATGTGCTGGGTGGAGTTATTTCTCCGATGGACGGCATTGGCCCTGAACAACTAAATATTGAAGCTTTAGTTCGCCGTGTCACCAAAGAGCAAATTAAAGAAATTATTTTGGCGATTAGTCCCAGCGTTGAAGGAGAAACGACTACTCTGTATATTAACGGACTACTTAAACCTTTTACCAAAGTAACCAGGATCGCCTTTGGTTTACCAATGGGAGGTGATTTAGAATACGCTGATGAAGTAACTCTTGCCAGAGCTTTAGAAGGTAGAAGGGAGTTGGATTAAATAGCAAGTAGCAAACCGTTGACTAATAACTCGTTCTCGTTATGACCATGATATATTGATTAAGATTCGTAAAATCTATATAAAATTGTGAACAGTACCCTGCCCGAAGACAATCTGGCTGGCGTTCACTTTGTAAACCGAAGTTGTTTGGTAATTAAAGAGATAAAAATTATGATTACAGAAGGATGTTTGAGAGTGGGGCAAGAAGCCCCCGAATTTACGGCTACTGCTGTTTTTGACCAAGAATTTAAAACGGTTAAGTTATCTGACTATCGTGGTCAATATGTTGTCTTATTTTTCTACCCTTTGGACTTTACTTTTGTTTGTCCCACTGAAATTATTGCCTTTAGCGATCGCTACGGAGATTTTAAGTCTCTCAACACCGAAATTTTAGGCGTATCAGTAGACAGTGAATTTTCTCACCTAGCCTGGATGCAAACTGAGCGTCAACAAGGTGGTATTGGTGATATTGCTTATCCGTTGATTTCTGATATTAAAAAAGAAATTAGCAACGCCTACAATGTTCTCGATCCTGAAGCAGGAGTGGCTTTACGAGGCTTATTTATTATTGATCGAGAAGGGGTAATTCAACACGCAACGATCAATAATCTTTCGTTTGGTCGCAGTGTAGATGAAACTTTGCGTACTCTTAAGGCAATCCAGCACGTACAGGCTAATCCTGACGAAGTTTGTCCTGCGGGATGGCAAGAGGGAGATCGAACTATGAATCCAGATCCAGTTAAATCTAAAGTTTACTTTTCCTCTGTTACTTGAAAAGCTTAAGGCAGCTTGAAATTTAGCCATAAAATAAACAGAGGGGTGAAATACCCCTCTTCTTTTGTTAGCTAGCCATTAACAGTAAGCTAATAGCTAAATTATTCTATTCATCAACTTGTTTGCTGTCTTCTGTAAGACAATTATGCATTCTCAGAGTTGCTGCAGCGGCATAGTCTCTTTGGGCAGGAGTATCAGGGTTAAAAGCATCGCCTACTTCTTGATTAGGTGACGCTACACCACAGTATGCGGACATAGCTTGAATAGTCTCAGCACCCCAATGATTAGAGATATCAGAAAAGTTGGTAGGTTGTTGGTTGGTTACTAGTTGAGCTGATTTACCCTGTTTCATCTGGGAAAATTTAGCAGCATTTTGTAGTATAGCAACTAACTCGGCTCTAGTAACAGGAGTATCGGGTTGAAACGAACCATCGGGATAGCCTTTGACAATTTCGTTTTCTTTTGCCCACTGAATCTTAGAAGCACTCCAACGAGAGGAGGTTACATCGGGATAGGGTTGAGTTGGCACTGAAGTAGCAGGTTCTAAATTTAGGCTGTCAATAGTTTCTAAAGCACCATAAACCATTGAGACTAACTGTTCTCTGGTCAATGATTCGGTGGGGCGAAAAGTTTGGTCTTTAAAGCCGGCAATAAAACCAAGTGCTACAGCCTGTTCGATCTCTTGTTGATAAATACCTCTAGAGATGTCAGTAAAGTTAGAATTTGAGCTGGCAGTAGAAGCATCAGGCACGGGAGCATCTCCTGCAGCAGCGATCGCGGTTGAGTCGCCGCTAAAGAAGTAGTGACCTAGCACCTTACCTTGATAAACTCTTTTGCTAAATTCCCAACCTGGATTGAGATTAATTTTGAGATATTGCCCATTTGCTGCGGTTCCGTTAGTTTGACCGACAACGAGGTCAGGACCATTTTGGTAATCTCTGGCAACTAGCTGAAGTTGATCTCCTTGAGGAACAACATCAAGTCGGTAATTTTGGCTAGTATCTTGTCCATCAAGACGCACAGAATAACCATTGCTATCAGTAGAACGGCGACAGCTACCTGTAAAATCGAAGGTCGTCCACAGAGGCTCGACAACAGTAGGCTCAGAACCAGTTGTACTCCAACACTGCTGTTTACCTGGAATTTGTTCGATTACCGTCAAATTATAAAGTCTTCCCGCGGGGATAGCTACGGCAATTACCTGTTCTTCAGGAACGGGTTCTTCAGTATACTGAGCTAAAGCAGGAAACAACGAAAATGTTGTCAAAGCGATCGCACCAGTAAAAATTGCTGCTAACTTCAACTTTTTAGATAATTTCATAGTATCTCTTGTGTGCTGTATCGATATGATTAAAGCTCAAATTTGTCATTTCGTCCTTCTTAAGTGGAAATTAGAGGTAATTAATTAAAAAATTGTTAAATTTCCTTAAGTTTGAGGATTGGATGATTCTTGCTGTGAAAGGGACTGAAGATTAAGCACAAATGTTCCTTGATTTATTCCCCGATTGCCATAACTAATGAGCTGACAACAATGGGGGCAGTGATGGCGCGGAGAATTCGATTTCCTAAAGAAACTGGTTGAAAACCCAGAGCGATCGCTTGTTCTACTTCTGCTTCTGTCCAGCCTCCCTCACAACCTGTGGCAATGACTATTTCTGGCTGAGTTCGATTTGGCAATGAATTCCAGAGAGTTGGGATATTCCTGCGCGCTACGCAAATGTATTTATCTGGGTTAGATTTGATCTGATTAAGCGCCAGACTAAACTTGACTGGTTCCAAAATCGTGGGTACAACTTGTCTTTCGGACTGTTCGGCTGCTTCGGTAGCAATTTTGCGCCAGCGTTGAACTTTATTTTGACTCGGTTTAAGGATAGTGCGATCGCTAATTACAGGCAGGAAATTACTGACTCCTAATTCGGTGCAGCAGCGGATTATCTGTTCATAACCACTTCCTTTGGGTAAAGCGGTAATTAAAGTCAGAGATACAGATAATTCCGTTTTAAGATCTATTGTTTCAATAATTTGGGCAGATTGCTCGTTAATTTCTGCCAACCAAGCATCACCAATACCATTAAGGGCAATAAAGCGATCGCCATTTCCTAACCGCAATACCCGTAATAAATAATGCTGTTGTTGAGCATTCAAATTAATTTGCTGCTGTTGTATTTGTTCTAATCTAACTACTAAACGATAAACCAATTAGCTTTGCTGATTAATTGCTGAGTGCGGTATGCGTTTTAATCTTATCGCAAGCTATTGCAGCATTGGCGTAGAGGATTGAAAGTATGACTACAAAATAATACTGGTGGTATACCTCGATTCAGCAACGCCCTTCTCGGCAAAAATCCCGTCATAATGATCAATATGATGACTTTCTCAACTACAAAATGAAGACACTACAGTTACCATCAGGCAGAAACATTCCGATACTCGGACAGGGAACGTGGCGCATGGGGGAAAAAGCCAGCCAGAAACAGGCGGAGATAGATGCGCTACAGCTAGGATTAGATTTGGGGATGAGTTTGATTGATACTGCCGAGATGTATGGCGAAGGTGGTGCAGAAAAGATAGTTGCCGAGGCTATTTCTGGTCGTCGGGAAGAAGTATATTTGGTCAGTAAGTTTTATCCCGACAATGCGAGTTATCAGGGAGTAATTCAGGCTGGCGATCGCTCTTTGTCCAGACTGAAAACAGATTATCTCGATTTATATTTACTTCACTGGCGCGGTTCGGTTCCATTATCAGAGACTTTAGCAGGATTGCAGCAGCTCAAACAGGCGGGAAAGATCTTAGATTACGGTGTGAGTAACTTCGACACAGAGGACATGGAAGAAGCGGAGTCGTTGTCTGGAGGGCAGGAAATAGTTACCAATCAAGTGCTGTATAATTTGTTGCGACGCGGTATTGAATGGGATTTATTGCCCTGGTGCAGACAGCGTCAGATCCCGATTATGGCTTATTCACCCATAGAACAACGGGCTTTTGTGAATAATCCTCAGTTGGGAGATCTTGCCGCTAAACATAAGGCAACATCAACCCAAATTGCCCTGAGTTGGCTATTGCATCAACAGGGGATTATTTCTATTCCTAAAGCTACTAATCGCGATCATGTTCAGGAAAACCGCGCTGCTTTGGAGATTAAACTAACAAGAGAAGACTTACAAGAATTAGATCGTGCCTTTAAACCACCAAGTCGTAAGATGTCTCTAGCAATGAGATAATTTAAACTGCTCACGGTCAATTAAAACACCATGCCCGAAGGTCCTGAAATCAGAATTGCTGCTGATCAAATAGCCAAAGCGATCGCTTTTAAACCAATTAAACAAATTTTCTTTGCTTTTGAGCATCTTAAACTATACGAGGAGCTATTAGCACAGCAGCTAGTTACGGCGGTGGATACTAAAGGGAAAGGGATGTTGATTCGTTTTGATAACGGCTTGAGCATTTATAGCCATAATCAGCTTTACGGCAAGTGGATGATTAGGCAGGCGGATAATTTTCCTGAAACTAAACGCCAGTTGAGATTAGCGATTCATAATGAGAAACATTCAGCGTTACTCTACAGTGCTTCGGATATAGAGGTGTTGGACGAAAATGCGATCGCCATTCATCCTTTTTTGAGTCGTCTCGGTTTGGATGTTTTAGATCGGCAAACTACCGTTAGGAAAATTACAGCCAGGTTACAAAATAAATCTTTTGCTCGCCGACGCTTTACCAGTTTATTCCTCGATCAACGTTTTTTAGCGGGGTTAGGCAACTATCTGCGGAGCGAAATATTGTTTGTAGCGCGGGTACATCCCACACTACGACCGATTGACTGTAGCCAGGAACAGATATCTGCGTTGGCGAAAGCTGCGATTAAAGTTCCCCAGCAGTCTTATGAAACCAACGGAATTACTAATGATCTAAATTTAGTCCAACGACTCAAGCAACAGGGATACAGACGCAAAGATTATCGTCATTGGGTGTTTAATCGAGCAGAACGACCTTGTTATATCTGTGATGCTTCTATCATCAAAGAGATTTTGGGAGGCCGTAGATATTACTTTTGTCCTAATTGCCAAAATCGTAAGTAATCTTATTTAACAGACAAAATAAGTTCTTGCTGTCTTTTTTTTACCAAGCGGTCTAGTTCAATTAATATTTGATCTTCAATTCCTGCTGCTAGCAAACCCTGCACAGTATGGCTCAAATATTCGGCAGATGAACCTAAACTGCCTTTAGCCGTAGCCAAGGATTCAATCATCTTTTCAGGCGATAAATTATTAACGTATACGGGATGTTGACGATTAACTGTAAACGCCAAAACCTCGATGTCGCAACTACTATTTTGCCCAGTAATCCAGGTGGGAAAATAAGAGCCAACCACCATTTCTCGTCGCCACAGTAGTAATAATTCGGACTCCAAATTCTTATCTATTGGTAAACGATAGGCAATTCCCTGACAACAATCGCCTGGTTCCAAACCCAAAACCAAACCTGGGTTATCAATTGTACCTCTCCCAACAGGTGCTGAGAGACAAAATTGTCTTTGCCAGCCTTCAACTACAACCGAACAGCGATCTATATAATCAAACAGTGGATTCCAAACTAGTGACCCATAGGCAAAAATCCATAGTTCTTCTGTAGGTCTTTGCTGTAAAGTCTGATGAATAGATTGTAGTAGTTCTTCGTCGCTCCAGATTTTAAAACCTAATTCGGGATGAGCTAATAACTGTTGCAGGAGTTTCGATTTTAGAGCTTGACGATTTAAGACCATTTTATTGAAAATTGGGAAGTAGGGTTTAGATGATCACCAGTTTAACAATACCTTTCTAGATAGATTAATCTTGAGCAATTTTTAACTACAATCTTAAAGATATGCATAGCATAATCGCAGTAAAATTAGCTACACCATAGATTTTTATGCTTTTATCTCAATCCCCATGTTTTTTACTTACCCGCGTCTTACTCGATTTTGAGGACGAAACAGAAGCGATCATTAGCGATATTTCCGCCGCAGCTTTTAGTCCTGATGGTAGTTTGTGGGTCGGTTCAGATGAAATGATTGGTGTTGAAAGGCTTTCCCCTCTTGGCCGTCATAGCTATGGTGAACATCAGCGTTTTTTATTACAAGATTACATCAATTTGTTTAATACTGATGACGAAATGGACATTGAGGGCATGGATTTTGCTGATGGCTATCTTTGGCTGACAGGTTCACACAGTACTAAACGTAAAAAGCCCAAAAAAGATGATTTGACAAAGAACCTAGAGCGGTTGGCAACGATTACAACGGATCTTAATCGCTTTATTCTAGCGAGAATTCCCGTGATTAACGGTAAGTTAATTAAGTCTTTTGTTCCCGAAGAGGGTAATGCCCTAAGCGCAGCCTGTTTGCAAACTACAGCCGAACGAAATATTTTGTTTGAGGCTCTAGCTGAAGATCCTCATCTTAAACCATTTATTGCAGCGGCTATTCCCTCTAAAGATAATGGTTTAGATATTGAAGGATTGGCGGTTAAAGATGGACGTTTACTTCTCGGTTTACGAGGGCCTGTATTGCGCGGTTGGGCAATTATCTTAGAACTAGAACTAATAGAGAAGGAAGCGGGAATATTAGACCTAAAAGAGATTGGTGATGGTGGAGCAAAATATAAAAAGTATTTTCTGAATTTAAATGGTTTGGGAGTGCGTGAGCTATGTTGGCAAGGTGACGATCTGCTGATTCTAGCTGGTCCAACCATGACTGTTGAAGGGGAAATGCAGATTTTTCGGTGGTGTGATGCAGCTTCGAGTAAAGGGAATATGATTCAAGAACAAGATAAGGATGAACTATTTCCTTTATTCGATTTACCCCTTACTATCGGCAGCGATCATGCTGAAGGTTTAGCTTTATATTCTTGTTGGGAACCAGGAGATGGATTGATGGTTCTTTATGATTCTCCCAATCAGAATCGAATTAAAAACAATAAGCAAATATTGGTTGATGTCTTTCGGATTTAAATCTCATTTAATTTAAGTTAAATGAAAATTTAATTGCCAAATGAACTAATTGATAAGTAAGTAGGAATAATAATTGATCAAACCAGACTGTTAGGCTGTTTTTCTATTCCTTATTCCCAATTCCCTGTTTCCTCACGACAGCCATTTTATATTTAATTACACTCTCTTACTTACTTGGAAAATTTTAATTAGTTGTAATTGGCAAGAAAATAACGTACTCGGAGTAAAATGCCCAAGGTAATTTGTTTCATCACCCAATAAAATATGGTTAGAACAATAAAAGTAATAACTATTACTAAAAAGGGTTTTTGAGTAGTCAAATCATCTATGGTTGAGGTAAATACAATATTAGGTTGAGTAACTAAATCCCAACTATTAAAGCGGCGAAATCTGCCTAGATAAATCCCGATCGCAGATAGGGCATGAGTCATCAGTTCGCTAGGTAAAATGAATTTTTTAGCCCCTTGTTGCTTCAGATAACGACTTTGATTGATCAGAGAAATTACATAAGCTTCCCAACCCACTAAAATCGCAAACAGATGTAGCGGAATAAAAATTAAAGTAGTAATCCAAATTGAGTAACCTGCCCGTATTGCCCCAATTAAATGTATGATGTCGGTTAATAAATAAGGGGCATTGGGTAAAAAGGCGATAAAAACGAGCCAACCAAGCCACCAAAGTGGCGATCGCGATTTTGCCACAACTTTTGCTGACTTGTCTAGCGGCTGATATCGCTTTTTAGGATGTCTGGTAAATAACCAAAAGCTGAGAATTAAAGGAATAAAGGCCAAGAATAAGTTCCAGACGATCCAACCGCTATATTTGTTAAAAGAGCTAAAAGCTTCAGCTAGTATTGATTCCATTGGTTTACTTTAGCAACATAAATTCAATTCTACAAACCAAACCGCCAAAGTGACTACAAAATGACTTTTATTGTTTTATTAATAAGTTTTTATGCTCATGATCAGGTGATGAATCGCGATCGCTCCAAGATCCCTTCTTATACAACTATTGACGTTGCTAAATTAGATCATATAATATCATTGTTTGATTCTGTCTGCGATCGTGTGTTGCTTATATAAAGCATAAAACTCGTTATTTTTTAGACATTTGTAGTGAACTAATTTGTAATACAGTACATCACCAATTACAGCGTTGAAAATTCTTTTAATTGGAGAACGCCGTGCATTTCCACCATCCCAAAGGCGCGTTGCATGATGACGAGCGTACCCCATTTTATTGCTAAAGGTTGGAACTTCAAAATATTCTTTGGGTAATATATGAATACTGTCGCCAATTATTTGCTTTTTATTACCTAATTTAAATTCAGGAAAAGCACTAATAAAATATTTGGTAAATATAGTATTATTTACTAACGGATTTTTATCAAGCAGACCATAATAAATATCGATCAAATCATCAAGGACATAATAGTTAGCAACAGCTCCTAAAATTGATGTGCCTAAAGCACAATCATACATAAAGCCCATCAACATTTTACTATCAAGAAAGCTATCTAAATTCTTATTGATTTCGATATCTGTATCTAAATAAATTCCTCCCTCATTTTTTAAGACATATAAACGCACTAAATCACTGGCAAAAGCATACTTTTTTCGAGTATACATTTTGACAATCCAAGGATGAATATTTAAATCGAAGTTATTTTCATTCCATTCTTTAATTTCATAGTTAGGCAAGTATCGCTTCCAGCTATCAATACATTTTGTGATTAGGGGTGTCTTCTGTCCTTTGCCAAGCCATATATAGTGAATTTTTTGGGGAATATTCATAATTTTTTTGCCCCGATCGAGACTAAATATCGGTGTAAAGAAAGGCACAATGGATTTTTGGTAATACCTGAGTAAGTTGAGCGGCATAAGAATAAACCGCCGACGTAAGTTTTTCGGTCAACCAGCTACTATATATTCCAATCTCGATCTAGATAAAATTTGTCAGCAACTTCTTCTGTTTTCATCCTAATTCTACATATTTCTTCTTGAGTCAACCTGTTGTGCCAATTCAAAATGTTGGCTTTGCTATCGCATTTTAAATCACGATTCGAGAGCAGCCAAAATGTACTTTCGTTTTTCATTATTTCGCTAGGATTTTGAGAACTACTATATTCTTCAATTGCTTTTTTGATTTTATTTGATAAATTCAAGTTTAAGTGGTTAAAAATCATTTGAAATCCAGCTAGAGGATTCAAGGAAATATCTTCATGCTTGCTAAATATCCAATCTTTATGACGATCGCGATATTTAGCTACAACATGATAAATTAACTTCCATAACAAAGATGCCTGATCTATAGCATCATATTTTTTGGTGATAGATTCTTTGATTTCCGTTTCAAAAGAATATAAATGCTTTTCCATAAGTAAAGGTTGTTTCAACAGATGAGAAAAGTCAAAAGACCAGTTTTTTTTCTTGAAACTACTAACAAAAGCAGCAGGATGTCTAATTAATACCACCACATCTATATCAAATTTTTCTGCTAGCCATTCGGCGGAAAATACTGCTATGGGATCTTTGAGCAGAGGTCGAGCATGGGAAATACGGTATTTATAAAAATTACTATAATCTCTTATAAGCCGTAATGTATCTTTCAAAGAATTTACTGCTTTTATCTCCTCTGGGAAATTATATGAAAAATTAAGTGTTTTATCAATATTTTTGTAGAAATCAGACTCATTTTCCTGGGTAATATATGTAAACCAATAGTCAAATTTAGCACTACATATACCAGGACGATGCTCTAAATTGAATGGCTCTTTAATATATCCTACCGCAGGAGATAGAGCAATCATCTTACCTACCCAAGTTGAACCAGAACGATGTGAACCTGTCACAAGTATTGGTTTGCTATTTCTCATTATTATTACTCACAAATTTGCTGATGTTATTAAGTTGTTAGATATTTTTGGTTTACTCATTGACTATGTTGGCAAAAATATCTTGGTACTCATATCGAGTCAAAGTATCGGTATAAAGTCACTCATAAAAACGTATTTACAACTTTTATTTAGCATGAGAGCATATAATTAAAGCAGCTTTTAAAGTGTCAGAGACGATTATTTAATGACAGTTAATTTATTATTTTATCTTGATCAAAGTTTAGATTTATATGTTGATATCCAGCAAAAAATTTTAGCGAAAGTAAAATCCAAAGTCTCTCAAGCTAATTATTAGTGACCGACTCAGACGAGAGGGAATACCACTCCATCGTTTTATTCGCTCGAAGATGGTTTTAGATTCTATGCTATGGCTTGTGACATACAAATGCTGACAATTTTTTTTTAATTCTTCCAAATTTTTACTATTTCTAACTGTTAATCCTACCTTAGCAGCAGCCAATCCCATTGCATTTTCCTCAGCATAATGGAGATTCTTAAATTCAAAGTATCTTCCAATTTTGTCCCAAATCTTAATAAACTCAATTTCTTTTCCTGTTTCTTTTGATATAGCAAATATATTTCCTGGAATCAAGTTAGTGACTTTTAAATTAATATCCAGCTTATCTGCTATTTCTCGCGTTACCTCTGCTCTATATTTGTTTCTTTGGTTGACTTTACATTCAAGAATATTATTAATTCTATGTATTGTAATTCCTGGTTGAATAATCATATTATGATCTATAGGAGCTACGATTTTGCTGTCGGCATCAAGAAATATAGCAGCATCAAACATTGACAAAGCCTTTTCTATGACAAATCTTTTGTCATTTATACAGCTATGTATACCTTGCTGATAATGTTTAAAAGCTAAAACATTGCTACAGTTTTCAAATTTATTTGGTAGGTCTGTAGATACTATCAACATTTTTCTAGGAGCATATTGTTCCAAACTTACCGCCAATTCTCTGGCTAAAAGACAGTATCTTTGGCTAATTGCTAGCGTACAAAAGCAAAAATCTTTATTCATAGTACTGGGGGTTTACTTGATAAATTTGGTCAAAAATATAATTATTTGTTGCTAAAGCGAATTGTTGTTACACACATCACTACTTTTTTGATTAACGATGGATTAGATATACTTCTAAGTTAATGTGAGCAATTAAAAACTTTGGTTTTCGACCAAAGTTCAGCATAGACAGAAGCATAGCGGTGTGCTTGTAATTCCTGAGTAAATTCTTGTTCAGCTTTTTCACGAGCGCGATCGCTAAGCTGGCGATGTCGCTCTTGGTCTTCCAAGATCCAGACAATTCCTCTAGCCAAATCTTCTATCTCGAAGGGTTGAGCCAAATAACCATTTTGCTGATGCTCGATGATCTCTGGCATTCCGCCAATCTTAAAAGCAGCACAGGGAGTTCCACAAGCGATCGCTTCTACTACTGTGTTGGGAAGGTTATCTTGAAGCGAAGGGGCGACAAAAATATCGGCGGCAGCATAAACTTGTGCCAAAGAGATATCATCGCTCAATTTTCCTAAATAGTGGGTTTTGAAGCCTAAATCGGTCTGATTATCTGGTTGTGATGCACCGACTACAACTAACTCGATTTTGTCTTGCCATCCTAACTGACAAAGATTTTGCAAAGCCATCTTGAGCAGATGAAATCCCTTACGGCGATCGCTAGTGGCGTTAACTGCTCCAAATAGTATCAGTTGTTTATTTTGAGGCAGATTGAGTAGCGATCGCACTAGTTGACGGTCAACAGGTTTAAATCTCTGTAAATGGACACCGTTGGGAATCACCTCAATTGGTAAATTTCTAAATAGAGAACTAGAACGAGCGCATTGAGCTAACCACTGACTAGGGGTAACAATAGTCATGGGAATATTTTTCCAGGCTTGAGATTTTCGCTGCCAAATCCAACGGGATAAATCGCAGTTATTGTCACTTTTAAGTTGAGGGCAAGCGCCACAGGACTCAACGTATCGACCGCACTCTCCATCGTAATGGCATCCTCCCGTAAAAGCCCACATATCGTGAAGAGTCCAAACAATCGGTCGCCCTAACTTAGCAATTGTTTCAATCCGCAGATGGCTATTTTTAATCCAATGCAGATTAATCAAATCTGGAGCGAGCCGAGTCATCTGAGAATAGATTACATCAGGTAACCACTGAGTAGAGAATGAAATTTGCGTATGTCGCAGATAAAACCGTGGCGGGATTGTATCTAAAATTCCGCCTAACATGGCAATGCTTTTCTCGATAATAGTTTGAGGCGCAATTACCGTTGGATCGTCGCTGACTTTAATTTGTACTAGCATTTGAGAGTTAACTTTGATACTCTCAAGCCCTTGATGTAATCGATAGGCAGCCCGGGCAGCTCCTCCCTCAAGATCCTTGGTGCTGATATGTAATACTTTCATATTGAAGATTCTCTAATTTGTTACCAGACTTCAAAATTCTCTTCAAGTGAATCGCAGTTGAACAGGCAGTTGATACATACAAAACCCAATACAAAGAGCGATAAGCGAGAAATTCCCCTGCATTATTGGCAATATTTCCCAGGGCCATAAAAAGTAATAGCTGAAGCATCCAAAAATATTCTATTTGTCTGGTTAGCCCTAGCAGTAAAACCACTCTAAACAGCATAGTCACGAAACTAAGTGTCACCAGAGACACACCTAACCAACCTAATTGCAGAAATAAATCAATATAGGCGCTATGAGCATGAGCTTTGGTAGTACCATCTGCTATAGCTGACATCCACGGTACATTGAGAGCCACCAGCAAAGTTTCTTGAGGATTAGTCCAAAATGCACCATATCCATAACCGAGCCAAGATTTCTCTATTCCTCTTTGGATTAAATAATTCCATAAAGGTATTCTTCCAGTTAACTCCATATCTTTTCCGAGAAGTTCGACCGTAATAAACTCTAGATTAATTAAAGTAGCTACAATCATAACTAGAGCGATCGCGAAAGCAAAGACACTAAAAAAAGTTCTCAACCGATATTCTTGTTTGGCAAGCTTGTAAAGTGGCAATAGGGGAAGCAAGGCAATAAATACTGCCAGTCCACCTTTTCCTTTAGAAAGCACCATGAGCATAAAGGAAATTCCTGCTCCCAAAGACAAAATCCGTCGATATTTATACCCATAAAGAGCCAGATCCAAAAAAAGCATCGCAGCCAGACCCATGGCAGCTGACAAGGCATTTTTATGTCCAGCGATTCCTTGCCACGATAATCCCTGAGTATTAATATCCGTCCCGTAAGATGGCAAGATTAACGAGACGATTAAACTAAGCAACATATAGATGCCGAACAGCCAAACCATCAGCCGCATCAGCTCTTTTGGTGTGTAGCGCGTTGCCAAATAGATACCAAACGCAGTCGAAAATGACAAGGCTCTACTGTGAGCCAAGGTTGCCTCTGGGTTAGTAGACCATAGCACCGAGATAACAGCAACTCCTACTGCGAGGATCAGCGGTATATCTCTAGTTGCAACATAAATGAATTGTCTCCATTGCCTAATAATTAAAAGAGGAATGATTAAAAAGCTTAGTAGAGCTAAAGCACTAGGAATTGGGTTAGGAAGGCTAATTCCTAGATAAAATGCAGATAAGCCGAAGGTAATTCCTAATTCTATTCTTCTCGATAAATCCTGGTTCAAGGTTTTTCTCTCTTGCATTTATAAGCTAATGATAATTAATGTTGAAAGTTTATTCAGCATAATCTTCATAGCTTTTTCGACGCATATCCATAGTAATTTCTTGACCTCTTAATTTATTAAATAAATAAATTGCATATTGTTTAGCATTCCATCCATATACTCTCAAATCGTTGCTTCTGATCAAAATCTTGGGATTAGCCGAAGGTTTTAATAAAGGAGTCTTGGCAAATAGCCTTGGCAAATGTGAGGGATAAAAGTGAGCTGTAAAAGATTTACGGCTGAATTGAGGATTTTTATTTTGATAAGCACCATGAATAGTATAAGGATGCCAAAATAAAACATCTCCTTTATCTAAAGGAAATGTTTTGTATTCACAGTTCTTTTCTCGAATTAGGTTAATTATTTTTTTTCTCATCTCGTCATGATCGGGAACGAGAGCTTTTAGACCTCCCTTTTTTAATGATGTATTTTCGCGACTTATGACCTGTGCTTTATGGCTACTAGGAATGACGAAAAAGCAACCAGAATCTGGATGAATATTTTCTAGGGCATACCAGACACCAATTAGGTTTCCTGGAGGATCAGTATCTAAATAATAGTGGTCTTGATGCTCCACGGTTCCTGTTGACTTATCAAAAAACATATTTTGCCACAGTGTATGACTAGATGAGCCAGATAAGATGCCCAGTACGTCAGAAATTTGGCGATCGATTAAGCACTTTAAGGCAGCTTGAGAAAAACCAGGGGAAAATTTTAAATCCTGAACTCTTTCCATCGATTCTTCAATAAAACCTTCAGGGGTAATTTTAGGTCGTAAAGGCGCGTGTAAACTTTGACTGTAATAAATAAAAAACTTATTGCGCTTGATTTTTTCATATTGTTTGATGAAATAGTCTATTTTGGCACGATCTAACAAGGTTTGAAGCACCACATATCCATAAGATTCATAATAGTCTTTAATCCCCGTTACATCGTTCATGGCAAATTTTGTTATTGATGCAGTCATTTAATTGTCCTCAATAATTTTTGGGGCATTGCTGATTGAAAGTATGAAACCGAACCAATTTTAATTGCTACTTGGTACTGAGATTTACTAAAAATTTAGACTGAATAATATCTCTGATCTTTTTAGCTGGTATTCCTGCCCAGACCTCATTAGCGGGAATGCTTTTGGTGACCACGCTACCTGCTCCAACCACCGAATTTTTACCGATCGCACAGCCAGGAAGAACAGTTACCCCAGCACCGATCCAAACGTTTTCCTCAATGGAAATGCCCACTTTGGTTTCATCCCAAGGTAAATCTCTATAGGGCTTTTCACTAGAAATGAGATGATTAGATGCAATTAAAGATACTTGTTGACCGAGCATGGAGTTGCGAGCGATCGATATTTCTCCTCCCGCAGCACGAATATTGGCTCCTGAGCCAATGATCACTCTTTCGGCGATCCTAAGACGACCTGGAATGGTACTTAATGGCGAGCTAACTTCGACCACGATTTGGGAAAATGGTTCGATCAGCGTCTGGCTACCGATGCTAATCGCTTCTATATCGTCATATTTCCAGACTATCGGCGCAGATATATCAGCATTAGGATTTTTGTATTGAACATAAAGATTTTTCAACGAGTGAACTACTGGTTTTCTAATGATCCAAAATAGTTTTTGCCAACGTTTTATGGTCATAGGACATTCAGATAACTTTTTCAGGAAAAACTCAATTTAGATTTTTGTTAGTGCCTCGGTTAAGTCCTGTTCGTGTTTAATTCTACCAGGGGCATAATCTTGAGCAAAAAATTTCCTGGTAATCTCATGGCCAAAACCAATAAAAGAAGCAACATTAAACAATAGTTTTAATGATAAACAAGCAGAGCTAAAGGCAAATACTTTAACCTGATTAGTTAACTTCAAATTTTCATCGAGAAAAACTGCGGTAAAAAAAACTTCAAAAGGCAGAAAAAATAAGCTCGTTTCTGAAAGAATAATAACATGTTCAAAATATGCTGCAAAAGTATTACTCAGTGCTAGCATTTTTTTCCTGCTATCTCTTGGATGTGGTTTAATAATTAAAACTGAGCCTTGAGAAACATCAGTACTAACAAAAAACTCTCGATAAGCCTCTATTTCTTGTGGTAATGTCATTCTTCCCGCCTCGGAAAAATTTGAGGTCAAAAGAATTGATACTGGCGCATCCTGGATCTGCTGCTTTAGTTGGTTGATGTAATCTGGATCTAATAGACATCTCAATTGTTGAAATATTTTGAGTAGACTTGTCTTGTCAGGTATAGTCACTGGCATCGGCGGTTTTTCGCCTAAAATGTTTGGAAGACAGAAATAGCCTCGGTCAAAGTCGATCGCTCGCAAAACTGGATAACCCAAAATTAATTTAGCGCGAGCGAGCAGCTTGCTTAATAGTTGTTTGGGTAAACTTTGAGGTAAGAAAAATGCTTTAGAGTCTGGCGCAAAGTAGATGCCGATACTATCGCCATAGCAAATTTTTTCGGCTGCCTCATAAGCATTAGTAAAAAGCTGATTACCCAATTGCCAGTTTCGGGATAAGTATATTTCATCAGCAGAATTAGTTCCCACTAGCTCATGTACTCGCTGAAAATAGGTTGACGAGTTAGTTAAGCTACTTTGATGAGCGATCGCCTGTATCTGTTCGGGAGCAACATAAACTATTTTTTTCCAGTCACAAATTAGTTCTGCCATTTTTTTAATCAAGCCAGCAAAGGCATCGATTTGTCCTGGAGGAGAATTAAGATCGTAGATAACCAGGTAATTTTCATATTGATAGTCTAATTGGCAATCTAGTTTTTGCTCTTGCTCTCGATAGTCGATAACTGATAAAGCAGTAACTAGCTGAATGCTACCTTGACAAGTGACGATCCTTTTAATCAGCTTGCTACTCATTTTTGAATCAAAAAGAATTTTGCTTTGATAGTCAATCTATGATTGAGGAAATGCCGTTAGACAATGAAGGCTGCAAGACACGCTGATGAACTTGCCATAAAAAATTGCAGATTTCTCGCACTGCACCTTGTCCTCCTTTTAACTTGGTTACATAAACAGCACAAGCTTGATTTTCTGGTATAGCATCGGCTACAGTTAAAGGGCAACCAACAGACTGTAAAATTGGTAAATCATTAAGATCGTCTCCAACATAAGCGACTTGAGCCAGGGACAAATTTAGTTCTTCGCAAATTTGTTCGAGAGTAGCTAACTTGTTGTCAATGCCAACAAAGGCACGTTTGATGCCCAACTTTTTGGCTCGATGTAGGGTGGCAGTAGAATTATTAGCACTAATGATCGCTACTTCAATTCCCGCCTGCATGACTAACTTGATTCCCTGTCCATCTTTGACATTAAATTTTTTTAACTCCTCGCCGCTATTACTATAGTAAAGACCACCATCCGTCAAAACACCGTCTACATCGAGTGCCAGTAGTTTAACCCGAGACAGACGAGTCTGTAAGTTGGCGTTGATATTTTTACTCATGACACGCCTACAGGAATAGCTGATTCTACACTATTATAATTATGGATACTCGCTACTTGTCTGAGAATCTTTTCTAAATTGGCTAAAGGTATCATATTAGGACCATCACTAGGAGCAATATCGGGATTTTCGTGGACTTCCATAAACAAGGCATCAATACCTACGGCTGCTGCTGCCTTGGCTAAGTGGGGGACAAACTCTCGCTGTCCGCCTGTCTTATCTCCTTTTCCTCCTGGCATCTGAACGCTGTGGGTTGCATCAAAAACCACTGGATAACCCAGTTCTCGCATCTGCGGTAGGGAACGAAAATCTACCACCAGATTATTGTATCCAAAAGAAGTGCCACGCTCAGTCAAAAGAATATTTTTAGCCCCACCGTGTTCTAGTTTTTTGACTACATTCTTCATGTCCCAAGGGGCGAGAAACTGACCTTTTTTGACATTGATCGCTTTTCCTGTAGCAGCAGCGGCCAAGAGCAAATCAGTCTGGCGACAAAGGAAGGCAGGAATTTGCAGAACATCTGCTACTTGGGCGACAGTAGCAGCCTGATGGCTTTCGTGAATATCGGTAAGAACAGGTACGCCTAAACGATCTTTGACCTTTTGTAATATGTTTAGCCCTCTGTCCAAAGGGTGTCCGCGAAAGGAATTAATTGAAGTCCGATTGGCTTTGTCAAAAGAAGATTTGAAAATGAACGAGATATTTAAGCGATCGCAGATCTCATAAATCTTCTCTGCCATTTTGAGCGTAAAATCTTCTGATTCGATAACGCAGGGGCCACCAATTAAAGTTAACGGTTGGCGATCGCCAATTGAGAGTATATTTGTGATTTTAGTCTGATGCATAATTTTTTTATTAGTATGCGATTTTTATTGGTTTAGGCATTTCATAACCAAGCTGCTGCATGGTAGAACCATGTATATTTTGCAAAAGCTGTAGCTGGTTGTCAGTGTAATATTCTTCCCAACCCTTAGCTTGACCAGCACGAAAATGTTTGGCGTTTTTTCGATTCAACTCTTCAAATGAGGTCATTTTATTAGCTGGATTATACCCAAGTCCAATCGTGGCTGATATTTGTTCGCAGGCTTGAAGAGGATTTAAAACTGAATCTTCAAAGCGAATACGGATCAATCTGCCGTTCAAAAGAGGAATGGCTTGACTCCAAAGCTGATGATAATCACTCCAGGAACTTCCCCTAATCTCTTCTGACAAAGAAATTGTTGTATTACCATTAGCCTTTTTTAAATTAAAATATGACCAAAGAACTGCCCCAGGATGACGAATGGGCTGAATAACATATTCTCCTTCAAAATACTGATTAAAAGGAAGTCGATGGGTTTTGATAAAAAAATGGCAATCTTCACCTGCCAACTGCTGGCGATTTTTCGGAGTTAGCACTCTCGAACAGTCAGGAAGTAAGTAAGGACAGTTTTTTGTGTAAGGCGGCACATTTAAGTCATACCTGGCAATCCAGCGATTAAGATTGTTGTTCAAAGTTCGTGCCTGTAATTTGTCCCATCGTGATGGCGGATGAGAATTATCATTTGGCCAACGCCAATTTGTGACAAAAGGTACTGCTCCACTAGCATAGGTTTTAGCTTTTTGGCTTCCTTTACCTCTGCTGCCTTGATCATCTGTGGTTATTGGTCGCTCAAAGAAAGTTTGAATTATTTTCTGAGTTAACGAATTTCCCGAACGTGGATACGAGGCCAGATAAGTAATCATATCAATAAACTTAATAATGAAAGATCTAAAGAAATGCCCGATAAGGCGTTGCTGATTTAAAGTATGAAACCGAAAGTAATACGGTTCGTAGCTCTTAGCTCTTAGCTTTTAATTGACTCTTATTACCTAGATTATAAAAGTAATCATTTTACTGTCATTCCCCGATTCAGCAACGCCTAGTATGACTGTCGGCAGTCATTAGCCTTTAAATACAAATAACCATCGTCTCACCATCGTAAAAATCATCCTCTAATTCACCAACGCTGTTTTATTGATAGTTAGTTAAGGCCTGTTGGAAACCATAGTAGGCTGGCTTTGGCTCCATATAGCCCTCAAATAAGAGCGCAAATTCATCTTCGCGATAATCACCCATTTGTCCGTCATTTAATCCCCACAGGTGAATCTGATCGGCACCTCCTTCTCTAGCTGCTTTGACTACGTTATAATAATATTGTTTCTGTTTTTCTCTTCCCTGTTCGCTACCATCATTGCCAACATCTAATTCGGTAATGTAGACCTCTAAGCCTAAATCTTTATATCTTCTAATATTGTTTTTCAACCCCTCCCAATCATAAGTGTCATTTGTATTTAAATGTGTTTGAAAACCGACGGCATCCAATGGTACTCCTTGATTTAGTAGATGCTTGACCAACTGATAAAACATTTGATATTCGTCATCATCAGGAAATTCGATCCCGTTATCTCGTAACTCTAACTTGTTGCTGGTATATTTTCGGGCAATCTCGAAAGCTCTACGAATATAGACTGGATGCTGATTAAGTATTTTATCCGCTCCTGTCAAACCTGATTGATCCTCTTCCCTTCCTAACTGATTCCAGATCGTTCCTGTATAAGGAGCGCCACCTTCCAGCCAAAGTGCTTCATTCACTACATTCCAGACATCAATTTTGCTGCCATTATTATTACTGTGCATCACCTCGCGAATAAAGTCTTCCATAATGTCTTCTAATTGCTCGTTCGTGTAAGAGTTATCAAGAAACCATTGAGGATAATATTGACTAGGACCAACTAGTAAATGAGCCATTTGCGCGAGTCCGTTATTCTCAAACCAGTTAACTGTACGATTAAACTCGGAAAAAGAGTACTGTTTAAAACCCGTCCAAAGGCTTATGGGATAACATAAGACTGTTCCCGCACTCATCTCTCGCTGAAACAAGGTTCGATACTTTTGCTGACTTTTACCGTCTTCAGGGAAAAAAGTATTATATGTCCCCACACTGCCAATTTTGGTATTAGATGTTGCCAAATCTTTCAATCTGCTACCGCTTGGTAATACTTGGGCTGATGATTGGATCACCAAGAAAATTAGTACCCCAATGATGATGAAAATACTGATTAATGTCTGCTTGTATTTTCGGAAATATCTGTATTTCACTGGTTGATTGCGTCAATAAAAATTATTTAGTTACGAGTTTAAACTCTTTGGTGACTTCTTGTGTAATTTCTCTGATTTGCTCAATTTCGGCGTTAGTTAAAATTGAACGAGCTTTACCTTCTCCTACCTTGAGCGATTCACCTCTGCCTTCTTTCATTTCTAAAATTGACTGGATTTTTTTATTTGAGTAGGAAACGCCCAGCCATTCTAAGGTTGACTCGGCAATACTTGGAGTGGCAATTAAATCTTCGTAAATAACCAGCCAGCTTTGGTGACTTTTTTTGGCTTTGAAGTCCATAAAATAAGCATTTTGTTTTCTCCATGCTTCTGCTTCTTTGATAATTGAAAATTCGCAGTTTGCTTTAAGTTCTTTTGCCTGGGAAATTGTTAAGCGATCGCCTAAGCCTGATTTTTGTTTAAGGTATTTGAAAAAATATGCGGCAATTACATCTACTGGGTCACGAATTATCAAAACAAACTTGGCATCAGTATATAAATCTGCGAGCATTTCCAAAGTTCGACAACCTCGACCATATTTGATTTCTTTAAATCCCCAGGATAGGTTTTGGTCAAGATTGGGGGGATTGAAGAAGTTTTCGATCAAAGAACGAAAAATATCTCGGGCTTCTTTCTGACTATACCAATTGCACCATGCTGGCCATAGTTTTGAGTTCTTTAGCTTTTGAACTTTGGCTTGAGGAGTATCAAAAGGACTATTTCGCTTGGGAATATTATGCAGTATGGTTTTATCTTCTAAATTTAAAAAGTAAGCCTCGGCAACTGGGCTTAAAAAACCTCCATGTTCACCCCAAATTACTACATTTTCAGCACTATTAATAATTCTCTGCAAAAGAGTCGTACCACTTCTGCCTGTCCCCAATACAAATATCGGGGATTGGTTATGATTATTGGATAAGAATTTTTTGAGCATAATTCCAGTTATCTATTCAAAAATAGGCGTTATGATGATGCACTGTAAATAGCCAGGTTAATTAATACTGAAGTTGCGTTCATTACATAATAATTAAAATTTTAGGCATAGTCTTTAAATACTTAAGACTCCATAACAGTTTTGAGATATTTAAGATCAATCCAAATAGAAAACCTCGACAGAGTAGATAAAGTTCTAATTAGAGAAAACCTGAGTGCCGAGCAAATAATTAACGAGAATAATGTCAGTTAGCGACTTGATGAGACATCCTCATGACGTAATTCATCTATACAAGCATATTTAGCTATTAATTGTCAATTGACTGAATGATTCATGGTATACATTATTGATGAGAAATTTTATACTTCATGTTTCAATTCAACAACGCCAGCTTAATTACTTGAGTCGGCTGGTTATCGATTGCCTGATACTTGAAGCAATAATTTTCATGTTTGTAGATATTTGTACATGATGTTGCAAAAATATTGAATTTGAGTATACCATTGAATTTGAATACATGTGACTTGCTCATAGCAATCAAATTTTATGGGAAGGTTATCTCTATTATCTCTATAAGCTTGATTGGCAAAGGATATATAGCGGCATTAATAATTAATTAGAGACGCAACTGACAAAATCTTAGATTATCTAGTTACAGAATCAGAATTTAGTTGCTCAATTTATTTATGAATTAAAGATTAAAAGAAAATACTGGTTAGCATTTTCTTAAGACACAGTTCTTTAGTTATTAGTTTTCTTAAGGTTTTAGTTCTTGCTTTAAGAACCAAAATTGCTATAGCCACCGCAAATTTTAGTCAAGACTTATCAACACCTGTAAATTAAATGACGATGGATCGAACGTACCCAAAGATTTCGATTGTTACGCCCTCTTTTAATCAGGGTAAATTTATCGAGTCAGCTATTCAAAGCGTACTCCAGCAAAATTATTCTAACTTTGAGCATATCATTTTGGACAATTGTTCCACAGATCAAACAGTTGAAATTCTGCAACGATATCCTCATTTAATTTGGAAGTCCAAACCAGATCGAGGTCAAAGTGATGCGCTTAATCAAGGATTTCGCCTGGCGACAGGTGACATAATCGGTTGGCTTAATGCCGACGATTTATATTTGCCTGAATGCTTTGAGCGGATTGCAGTATCTTTCGCTAGTCCTCAAAGCGATATTGTTTATGGAGACTATCGCTGGATCGATGAACACGGGAAGATTATTCAACTGAGAAAAGAACTCGACTTTGATTTTTTTATCCTTAAATATCTTCATGTTTTGTACATACCCAGTACATCCACATTTTTTAATCGCAGGATATTTGAAGAGGAAAATTTTTTGGATCATTCACTCAAGTATTCAATGGATTATGAATTCTTTTTACGTCTGGCTCGCAAAAAATATCGATTCATTCATCTTAACGCTTATTTGGCGGACTTTAGATGGCATGAGGAAAATAAATCGATCATTGCTTATCATGAACAGAATGAAGAAAAACAACGGGCTTTATTACGCCACGATCGCCTTTTACAAAAAACGCCCCGACATATTCAATCAGCTGTAAGAAAGTTACTCGAATTATTGGCGCGGGGAAAACGCTATTTGATCAAGGGTTCTAAAGGCTATTATTTTGAGCAATGGCAGAAGAAATCTAGTTAAACCACAAGCGCTCGCCGTTTCAATCATGGTGATGAAAATTTACGTTGTAAACCAGTAAGTATAATGAAGATTTTAATTACAGGAGGCAGAGGGTACGTAGGACGTGCTTTAACTCGGCTTCTGATGAAAGAGCATTCAATCTGTGTAGTTGATAATCATCGATATGGATTATCTCGGTTTAAGGCAGAAGAGTTGCCATATTTTCAGCTAGAAAATATCGACATTCGCGATCTAGAAAAACTGGCTCAAGTTGTCAACGATTTTCAACCAGAAGTCATTATTCATCTAGCGGCAATTCACTATATCCCAGAATGTGAGAGGCAGCCTGGTTTGACGATATCGACCAACATTGAGGGAACAGTCAATTTATTATCTTTATGTCCATCAAATTGCCGCTTTGTCTTTGCCAGTAGTGGGGCAATCTACAGTCCTCAAGATACACCACACAGGGAAGCCCACTCTCCCACCGAACCAATGGATATTTATGGGTTTACTAAACTTCAGGGTGAACATTATGTTAAATATTTTGCCAAAAGGAGAGGCTTTGCTGCCATCATTGTTCGTTTATTTAATGTAGTTGGTTCAGGTGAAACTAACCCCCATCTATTGCCAGAAATTTTTGCTCAACTAAAATCAGCGCAACGCACCATTAAATTAGGTAATTTGTCTCCTAAACGCGATTATATTGATGTTCGCGATGCTGCCAGAGGTTTTTGGGCTGTTGCCTCTCGTGGAGAAGTGCCAAATAGCTCGATTGTTACGGTTAATTTGGGAACGATGAAACAATATTCGGTCGTGGAATTACTTGATAAGATCAGGGCTATTGGCGGCATGGAATTTGAGATTGAACAAGATGCTAAACGCCTGCGTAAAGTAGACCGACCTTATCTTGTTGCTGATACTTCCCAAATTGAAGCTTTATTTCGCTGGAAACCAAAATTTACGATTAACGATACCATTCTAGAAATGATTCATGAGCCAGATCTTCCAGCTCATCTGGTTAAGAAATATTCTTTATCGACTGCTACATATTCCTAGCCTGAGTTATCTGCCAATTGACGACTATCAAGTTTTACTTACTGTCTGGTATCAGCTCTAGTCAAAAATACTCACAAATCTTAGCCTCCTATTAAACCCGATGAAAATTCTAGCTGCGGTTATTATTCCGCCCCATTTAAGTGCCAGTGGTGCTGCTAATGCAGCCAAGCATTTGAGTGCTTCATTAGCTAACCATTGCGATCTAGAAATAGATATTGCCATCCTTGCATTTGAGGAAATAAATAGCAGTTTTGGCAAAGCAAAGTTATTAGCGCGAAAATCGTCTAATATTTTGTCTTTTACCAAAGGATTATTACCCAATAAGTTTCGCACTTTGTTTTATCGAGCCGATATTCCCGCTCTAATCCAACAGGGAGAGTACGATCTGGTTCATTTGCATAATGTAATTCCAGCTTTGGAAACTAAACGCGTAGCTCAAGCTTGCGTCAAGCAAAAAATTCCTTACGTTATTTCAACTCATGGTTTTTGTGAAATAACTTCTGGCGGAAAAGCTTATGCACTAAAACATTTACATGAGAAATTGGCTTGGAAATTCTGTATTGAAAAGCCTCTAGATTATATCGTTCAGCATGCACAAAGGATATTTGCCCTTTCTCCTTTGGAATATCCCATGCTGCAATCTCTGGGAATCGAGAAGGAAAAAATACGAATTGTCACTAATGGTGTAGATGAAGCATTTTACACTAAAAGTTCCCCCCAACAAGTCCAGTCAATTGCCCATAAATTAAACTTACCGAAGTTAGCCGAAAAAGATGTGCCAGTGGGGATCTTTTTGGGAAATCACACTAAAAACAAAGGTGTTGATGTTCTTTTAGAGGCATTCAGTCAAGTTAAAAAACCCTTTATGCTTATTGTCTGCGGACAAAAAAGAGCTGGTATTGACTATGATGCCTTTGCTCAAAAATTGAGCGATCGCCAAAAAATTATCTTTACTGACTGGATCCCAGCTCAAGATATTGTTGCTCTATTTCAGTATGCCGATCTGTTTGTGTACCCCACATTATCAGATACCTTGCCCCTGGTGATTCTAGAAGCAATGGCATCTGGTCTGCCAGTCATTTCAACCAAAGTAGGCGGAATTCCCTATCAAATCAACAAAAACTGTGGCATTTTGGTTGATCCAGGAAATCCTCAAGCGATCAAAGAGGCATTCGAGCAGCTAACTGAGAATAAGCAACGACTGGCGCAAATGGGTCATATTGCTTATCAAACTGTCAAAACTAAATTTGATTGGCGAATCTCGGCTCAAAAAGCTTTTGGCTTTTATCAGGAAATACTAGCTGAAACCAGAGAACTTAGTTATCCACCTGCTCCTGCTCAATTGCTGATTTCCAGTAGCAGTATTTTGGACAATCCCTAAGATTTACTCTGCTTAACTGATTTTCAAGCGTTACTAGCGCGGTAGACTACTTCACCGTTTTTCCAGGGGTGAAATTAGCTTTAAGGTTAACTTGGATTTGGCGATCGCCTTTTGACAGCGTTCTAAAATAGGATCTCCTGCTACCACAATTCTGCCTAGCTGATGAGCTAAATCAATTATGTTCTCATCTGGTAGCCAGGGAAAAAGTACCGTGTCTCCTGGTTTGCAGAGCAGTGTAATTAATGTGTCAAGAGCTTCTTTGGGCAAATAAGACTCTTTTAGCACCAGCAAATTTTCTACCTTGTCAACTAACCAATCATGATCCCAATCACTAGAGGTGATTGCTATAGCCAGATCGGCTTCTGGTATATTTTGGTGGAATTGAGGCGATGCAGTGTCACCGTAAAAGAGAAAGTGCTGTTCGCCTAAACTATACCATCCTTTTGAAGGTAGTTCAGGTTCAACCGAGTCGCTCAAATCGTCTGACTGTTGAGTTTTTTTGGCTAAGGCGTTAATGGCATTAGTAGTTTGAGGGATAATCGAAATAATTTGCTGTTGAGCAATAGCTTTTTCTGGCTTAGTAGCAATAGCATTTAAGGCAAGAGACGGTTTTTCTTGCTGGACAGCTAAACGAATCTCCTGGCGAGTGATCTTTTCTCCATCTTTGGCTCTTTGGATAAATTCCTCGCGCACTTTTTTAGGAGTAGATGGTGAAGATAATTGATAAAGAGCCGATGCGGCTATACTGACTTGTGCAACAGTTGCACGTTCAGGAAAAGCTTCATAAACCTTAACAAAATTATACGCTGTACGTCGACTCCAGCCAAATTCGGCTTTTAACCAACTGTCGAACTGACCATAGGCAATCTCAGAACGCACTTCAAAAAGTTTTTGACCTATTTCCCAAATGTCTTGAGCCGAGCGTTTTAAACGCTCTTTAATTTCTTCGGTTCGTTGTTTGAGAATCGAACGTTGCTCCGATTCTAAAGCATTGTAATCAAAGCTGTTGGCAATTTGATGATTTTCTAACTGATCTTTCATATTTTTTTAATGATGTTACTTATAGCTATATGAAATAATTGATATAACTTTTAAAGATCTATTCAACCTATTGAATATTTGTAATCTAGTTTACACTAGGGGGAGGAATATTTTGGGCTTCAAGCAAAAATTAGTTTGTCGCCAAAATTCCAAGCGCCTTTTGTCCAATAAAGATCAATAAAAATTACCAATTACACTTAAATTAAGTGTAATTTTGCTGTAGCTCAAAAACCAGAGCAAAATTGCTTAAATCGTAGTTTTTTTAGTTTAAAAGTGTGGCGTATCTCAGTATTATTACTGATATTTTTAACCATACAGCTTAACAAATGATTGTATGCCTAACCGTGAGGAGTATATTATCAAAGAGCTTTTAGCTTTTAGCCTTGATTGGTAATTATGATAATTTTTCGTAAATACCATCAATAAGAGATAATCATTGGTATAGTTGAGGATGTAGCTAAAAATAATTGCTGCTGACAGCCTTGGTCAAACTCTAATTTTAGTTTAGGATAATTTCCTTGCTTGATCTCGATCAAATTTAAAGTAGAGATTAAAGCAGCAGTTTTAGTTAAGGGCTTAGAAGTATTCAGCGTAATTTGGATACTTGTCAGCTTACTAGTTTTTGATTGATGAGCCAGCAATCTTTGTTTGAGCGCCGATGTCTTATCGAGTAACCGTTCGCAGGTAAGTGACGGGGAAACAATATAGCAAGCTGGCTCGTTTAATTCTTGTAAATTTTCACTAGAGAAATTAATTTCTGAGTCTGCTTGAACCCAATTGATTTTTTGTCCATCAGTATTGCGATCGCGACGTCTCGATTTAGGTTGCTGACTAGCCACATAACGTAGAACTAGTCCCAACGGCAGAGCTTGATTTTTGCGCCACCGAGTACGCGCGATAATATCCATATTGGTTCTTGTCGAATATTTAGTAGCTAAAGCTAAATTCTCGATCCTGATTAGCTCTAGAGCCATATTCCCGAGAAAAAAGATGTTGGATATCGTTCCCTGTTCTAAACTGCGGTAGGTAAATTCAAAATGGTAAAAATTTAATTCTCGAAAAGCTTCGACTTCAGAGATAGTCTCGACAAAAATTAAAATGCGATCAATTTCGATTTCAACACAATTGGCAACTACTAGCTTCTGATATTTATATTGAATTTTATTTAGCATAATTGAAGACAATTAATTAATTAATTACGGTGTGCTATAGTTTGAGTTGAATCCAACGTTATTCTATTTTCACCTCATTAAATATAGGTAAAGTAATATCTGCTACTAAATATATCAATCTATTTTTTTACCATTTAGCCAAGTATCGTAAGTTTACTCTGTCTTACAGGTTTTTGGATGATGAATTAAAGTTTATACATAATTAATATTAATTTAGGCAAAAAAATATATGATCGCGGAATGCAGGGAAGGGTTGACTCTAAGATCAAAGAACCTTCAATTGAAAACCTACTATCAATTAAACTACGGTGTAGCCAATGCCACCAAACAGCTTGAAGCCGAAAAAACAGAAAATGTTTTGGCAAACATTATACCAGCACAAGTTGATCGTCTGTTTAAAGCAGTATTTGTCTATGTCTGCATTATACGGTTACTCGCTTTCTGTACTGCGTAAAATAAATATACTCAAAGCAGAAAGCTCTCGATTTGTTAGTTCTTTGCTAGGTAATGGTTCAGAAATGTTCATGGATATTCGCAATCCAACAGTTGTTAAGATTAGCGGCCACAAAGCCTTATTTTTACTGCAAATAATTTTGATCGCTTTGTCTGATGGCATGGCGATCGCTTTTGCCTGGATCGTAGCTCAAAAAGTTGGTACTCCCGTTGATAGCTATTTTGTTTGGCAGCCAAATCAAGAAGAGCTTGGGTTTCTGTGGTTGATTGTTCCGATAAATTTATGTATAATGACCGCGTCGGGAATTTATGGCACCGAACGTAGGAATCGCAGCTATTTAAATCTGTTCAAAGCTATTTGTTTGGCTCAAGCTACTGTTTTGTTGGTTGTCTTTTTACTCCAGCCTGGATTATGGATATCTCGTTCTGTCTTTATCTGGGCTTGGGGACTGACTTTAATAACGATTAGTAGCCAGAGAATCTTGTTGAAGATAGCTATTGCGAGTATTAAAAACAAATTTGCTTGTTTGAGACATAAAGTTTTGCTTTTAGGAACTGTTGAGGACACCACCAAAGTTAAACAACTAATTAACTCCACTAAAATATTTAAAATTCAAGGCACTGTCGATTTATCTATTTGTCGCGATCGCCAAGAGTGGAAAAAAATCTTGAACCAATCTAGCAGTTATAAATTTGATGAAATTTTCCTTTGTTCTTGGGAGAAAGTCGAAAATCCGATTTTATTATCCTGGGAGTTAAAAACAGCAGGGATTGACTGGAGAATTTTAGCTGTCGACCTAAAGTTGCCCGAACAATGGTCGGAGATGGTAATGCTCGGCGGAATGCCTACGATTCGGTTTTGCTCTGCTGCTGTTGTCGGAGTTGATTTTTGGTGCAAACGTATTTTTGATCTGGTAATTTCATCCTTGTTATTAATTATACTTGCTTTCCCACTATCGGTCATTGCCACGATGGTTAAGCTTGATTCTCCAGGAGCAATTATTTACAAACAAAATCGTGTCGGTCTGAAAGGACGCTATTTCAAAGTGTGGAAATTTCGCACAATGAAAGCAAATGCCCATGAATTACAAGCGGCGTTAGAAGCCCAAAACGAAGTACAAGGAGGGGTTTTGTTTAAAATCAAAGAAGATCCCCGCATTACCAGAGTTGGCAGATTGCTTCGTCGCTATAGTTTAGACGAACTACCACAATTAATTAATGTTTTGCGAGGAGAAATGAGTTTGGTTGGTCCTCGCCCTTTGCCACTTCGTGATGTCGCCAAATTATCTCCCTACCAGCTCTTTCGCCATGAAGTTTTACCAGGAATTACTGGTTTGTGGCAGGTCAGCGGTCGTTCTAATACTGATTCTGAAGAGATGTTTAACTTAGACTTTGTTTACATCCAAAATTGGTCTTTAATTTTAGACTGGCAAATACTGCTCAAGACAATTCATGCGGTGACCAGCAGTAAAGGAGCATACTGAAATATTTGTTGAAGAAAATTAAACCCAGGTGAAAATATGATTCCCACAGTAGTTTCTAATACCTATGAAGAACAAATTGATTTCCAAAAATATTGGCTAGTTTTAAAGCGTCGTTGGCTACCAGCAACGGCAATTTTTGTTGGTGTAACTAGCGTTTTTTTGCTGTTAGCACTATCAAAAGAACCTACTTATAAAGCCGAAGCTCAACTCTTAATTAGGACAGATAAATCCTCTAGGTTGGTCGGATTAGAAGATGAACGAGGACAGGTTGAGGTTCTTGGTAAAGATAGCAATCCAGTCGTAACCGAAGCCGAAATTTTGCAGTCAAGACCGATTGTTGAAAAAGCAATTCAACAACTTAATTTAACCAACGACCAGGGCGAGTTTCTTAGTTACGGAGAAGTAGCCAGCAATCTTGATGTCAAGCCAATTGTTGGCACAGATGTCTTGCAGGTTATTTACCAAGATTCCGATCCCGAATTAGCAGCATCAATAGTTAACCAAGTAATTGACCTCTATGTACAAGAAGACACTCTGAGTAACCGCTCTGCTGCTGCTTCAGCTCGACAATTTATCAAAGCGCAATTACCCCAAGTCGAATCAACTGTTGCCCAAGCCGAAAGAGATTTACGTCAATTCAAGACAAAAAATAAGATTGCTAATCTATCACAAGAAGCCACCAGCAGTATCGATACAATTAAATCTTTAGAGCGGGAGATTGAGACAGTAACAACTAACCTTGAGAGTATTGATAGTCGATTTGAACAATTACGTGGTCAACTCAATATTAATTGGCAGGAAGCCATCGCTATCAGCTCTTTGGGTCAATCGGCTGTGCCAGAGTTAATTTCCGAACTGCAAAAAATCAGCATAGATTTGGTCAATCAGCGCGATCGCTTTGCCGAACAGGCACCGCAAATTACGAGCCTAAAAGAGCGAGAGTTGGAACTTAAAACCCTCTTAGACCAGCAAATCAGACAAATTCAGGGCGATCAGCAGGCAGCTTTATTAACCAACAAAATTTTAAGCATCAGCGCGAATAATTCCGACCAAACTATGATTAGCGAATTGGCTAATATGGGAGTTGAACGTTCGGGGCTAGTTAAACAGTTGGCAGGACTTAAAAATAATTTACAAGTTCGTCAACAGAATTTAGAAAATTTGCCTTTATTGGAAGAAGAACAGAGGGAACTAGAGCGGCGGGTAAAAGCAACACAATCAACTTATGAGACACTTTTGAGCCAATTACAAGAAACTCAAGTAGCTGAAAATCAAAACGTGGGCAACGTTCGGATCGTTGCTAATGCTATTGCGCCAGAACAGCCTACTGGTTCGAGCAAAAAAAGATTAGTTGTCTTTGTTGGTAGCTTGATGGGCGCATTACTTGGTGCCGCATTTGCCTTTTTATTAGATTATAAAGACCGCTCGATCAAAAATAGTCGAGAGGCAGAAGAAATCTTTGGCTATCCCCTGCAGGGAGTAATTCCTGACCTAAATCAGCTAGGAGAACCTAACGATGACGGCTTAAATATATCTGGAGCAAACAATAATTCTTTAGTTCCCCTAAAAGAACCACAGCTTGCTACAGGGCGAACCAGAGAAGCATATCAAATGCTACAGGCTAATCTCAAATTTCTCAGCACAGATTGGGACAAGCAAGCGATCGCTATTACTAGCTGTGTACCTCAAGAAGGTAAATCTCAAGTAGCTAGCAACTTTGCTCAATCTATGGCTCAGCTAGGAAAAAAAGTGTTGTTAATTGATGCAGACATGAGAAGGCCGAGTCAACACAAAATTTTCAATTTATCTAATTCAGTTGGTCTAAGTAATCTTTTACTTGATCAAACAAAATGGAGCGATGCATTACAGCACATCAGACCCAATCTCGATGTGTTAACTGCTGGACTAACACCAGATAATCCAGTATTATTACTTAACTCTCAAAGGATGAAATTTTTGACTCAAACCCTCTTGGATCGATACGATTGCATTATTTTGGATACCCCCCCCTTGATTGGGATGGCAGATACAGTAATTCTTGGCAATATGGTTGATGGACTTTTACTAGTGGTTCGCCCAGGAGTAGTAGATTACGAAAGCGCCAATGCTGCGAAAAAGCTATTGCTAAATACACAACAGCGGGTGTTTGGCATCGTCGCCAACGGGGTAAATCTGAAAAATGAACCCTACACCAAATGCTACCTAGAGCATTAATTAGGAACAAGTAACTTTACTAAAATTAATTGCGGCAATATGCTTACATACTTCTCCAAAGTATTGTATGTCCTAGAAGGCAAGAGAAAAGGGCTGTTATCACTTTTGTTTGTATTCGCTTTAACATCTGTATTAGAGGCTTTAGGCATTGGACTGATAGGACCTTTCCTTAACATAGCTTCTAACCCAGAATTCATTCATAAAATTTCTCTGCTCGATTGGGTTAATCGATCGCTGGAATTGGAGGATAGTAACCAAGTAATTGCTGTTTTAGGTATAGGCATTGCGACAATATTTTGTCTTAAATCCTTGCTGTATTTTTTGTCCTGGGCCAGTATCTATCAATATGCTGCCGAGCTAAATCAGTTGTTAATTACTAGATTATTAAATGCTTATTTAACAGTTCCATATACTTTTCATTTAAAGAAAAATACCGCTACCTTAATTAAAAATATTCTGATTGAAACCAGCACTTTTACCGGCGCCTGTATCCTACCGCTATTAAAGGCTACTGTTGATTTGATTATTTTGCTGTTCTTGTTGTTAGTACTTGCCAAAACCGATCTATTGCTCCTATCAATGATCGCGGCAATTTTACTACCAATATTTATTTTGTTTAATCTACTAGGAAACAAGTTTAAACAATGGGGTAAAATTAAATCTGAATCTAAACAAGAGATGATTCGCATTCTCAATCATGGTTTAGGAGGATTAAAAGAGACACGAGTTATTGGCTGCGAATCCTACTTTAAAACACAAATGGCTCGAGAAGCTCGAGAATTTGCCAGAGCAGATAGTTTATTTAGTACCTCTCAGATGCTGCCTCGCATTTTGATTGAAACAGCTTTGATTGTCTTTGTCATGCTGTTTATATCTTTGTCTCTAGTTTTCTTTGAGCAAAATATGCAGGAACTAACTGGGATTATGGGGGTTTTTGCGATCGCTTCCATGCGTTTGATTCCAGCAACTAGTCAGCTATTTAGCTCGATCAACCAATTAAGAAATTCTAACTATGCTGTGAATATGCTGTATCTAGATCTTAAAGAGATAGATGCTCAAGGAGTCAACAAGCTGACTCAACTCAAACCCAATTCTCATATAGGTAGTTTGGTTAGTTTGCCCAAAGATCCAGCTAGTACAATGACTTTTAACGATTATATCGATCTTGAGCAGATTACCTATAGTTATGATCAAAGTTCTCAGTTAGCAGTTAAAGATGTATCTTTAAGAATTAAAAAAGGTCAATCGATCGCCTTTATTGGTAAATCTGGATCTGGTAAGACAACACTAGTAGATATCATTTTGGGTCTTTTAGAGCCGAAAGCTGGGGATATTTTCGTAGATGGTAAATCCATATACAATAATCTTCGCTCTTGGCAGAATATGATTGGCTACATACCTCAATCAATTTTTTTAACTGACGAAACGGTCGAGAGAAATATTGCTTTTGGTGTTCCTGATCGCTTAATTGATCCTCAAAGAATCAACAAAGCCCTCAAAGCGGCACAGCTTGAAGAACTAATTACTCAATTACCCCAAGGCATTAAAACGGAGGTAGGAGAAAGAGGAATCCGTTTGTCTGGCGGACAAAGGCAACGTATTGGGATTGCCCGGGCGCTATACCATGAACGAGAAATTTTAGTTCTCGACGAAGCTACTTCTGCCCTAGACAATGAAACAGAACGTTTAGTTAGCGAGGCAATTAAATCTTTAGCTGGCACCAAAACTTTAATAATTATTGCTCATCGTCTTTCTACGGTAGAACATTGCGATCGCATTTACCTGTTAAACCAAGGTCGTATAGCCAAGTCGGGTAGTTACCAAGAGGTAGTTGTTGAAACTATGAATGTTTAACGCTAGAAGCTATAGATTGTCTTGATCTTGTTTGACAGCACTCTAGTGTTTCAGACCGAATTCAATATTCTAAATCAAAAATAACTTCATGATGAGATTCGGAGTCTGTGGTAACTGTTGGTGAATCAGAACAATTTAGTACTGTTAGCAAAAAGATGACTATGCTTAATATAATTCAGCCAAAAATCAATAAAATAATCAGGAAACTAAAGCAAACCAAAGATCAAAACTTTATTGGGTTTGATAAATATGCCAAAAAGGGAGCTTATCACTGGGAAGAGTTAGCCAACGATGAATATTACCGATCCAAAGTCGAAGTAGTTAGCTCATATTTATCAGGCGAAGATAATTGTCTTGATATTGGCTGTGGAGATGGTGCATACGCTGCTTTTTTAGCAGATAAATGCAGATATATTGTGGGGGTAGATGCCGACTACGAGGCAATTCGTTTAGCCAAATCAAAAGCCGCCCAAGCAAAAACAACAAACTGCGAGTTTATGCAAGCTCCCATTAGCAAAATAAACGCCAAAACCCTCGGTGTTACCGAAAAATTCGATTTAGTTTACTCGATGGATGTCATCGAACATTTACCGCAACCAGAGGAATTACTGCAAGCTGCGGTAAATATAGTCAAACCTAACGGTTTAGTTTTGACGGGGACTCCTTTATTTATTAGTCCTGAACTGGTATCGAAATATCATGTCAAGGAATTTAC
This sequence comes from Myxosarcina sp. GA_180221_E-2-1-MAG-40_15, assembly GCA_020692205.1. Classification (GTDB taxonomy): domain Bacteria; phylum Cyanobacteriota; class Cyanobacteriia; order Cyanobacteriales; family Xenococcaceae; genus Waterburya. Next base: position 57,142 of record JAIMKV010000003.1, on the reverse strand, counting down.
TATTGAGGAGATTCGAGATTTAGTCTCATTTTATCTATCTGTACAACAAGAAATATTACTGCCCATACCCAGAAAAGATGGCAAAGTCCACGAAGACAATTTTTATATATTAGTGGGTATTCCCAAAATTTGAATGCAATTTATTTAAATTTAAGTAGGTATTGAACGATGAAACCAACTGTTTTTATTCACACCAATGCCCAACAGTATGTAGGGGCTAAAGTAGCCGAATACGCCATCAAAAAGATGTCGCCTAATCGCGACAAATTCGAGGTCAAAATCCTGCACCTAGAAGACTATCCTTGCCTGTACGAGCGCGAAGGTCAACCTCACCTACGCGGTGGAAAAAAACCCATTTGGCATAACTGGGATCTTCAGTCTTTCACTCCTCTACGCTTTCTGCCGCCTCAACTAATGAATTATCAAGGAAGAGCAATTGTGATTGATCCAGATATCTTTGCCTTGACTGATGTCTATGAGTTGTTGACTCGCGATATGGAAGGTAAAGCCATCTTTTGTCGCAAAATTTGCCCAGAAGATAATAATACAGCTCCCTTTTATGGCACGAGCGTAATGTTGCTTGACTGTAGTAAATTGACTCATTGGCAATGGGAAAAGCACATTGCCGAAATGTTTAACTTCGAGCGTGACTATCAACCTTGGACACGTTTGTTAATGGAACCAGAAGATAGCATCGGGCTTTTAGAAGAAGAATGGAATCACCTAGACACTCTCAATGAGCAAACTAAACTACTACACAATACAAGACGTGAGACTCAGCCCTGGAAAACTGGATTACCAATTGACTTTAATCGCCCCAATCGAAAATCGACCATTCCTAAAAAATGGGGCTTGATCCCAGTACCATGGATTAAAAGGACGAAAGCTTGGGTTCAGGGTAAAAAATATTATCCTTCTCATCTATACTATAAGCATCCAGACTCCAACCAAGAAAAGCTTTTTTTCTCCTTATTACGAGAATGTTTAGCCGAAGGCATTTTCACCGAAGAGTTACTGGTTTCAGAGATGGCAAACAACCATATACGTAAAGATACTCTCCAAATGCTGCAATACTCCTATGAATAAGACAGGATACGGCGTGAATTAACTAATATTTACTTTAAATTGACGATGAATTATGAAATTTGTCTCTGAACTTTACGGCAAGTACCCAGGTAGCGATATTTATATTGTTGGCACTGGAGCTAGTTTACGGGTTTTTCCTTTATCTTTTCTGGCAGGAAAGATCGTTATTGGCTTGAATATGGCATGGAAAGTAGTCCCCGTACATTATGGTATTACTACTCATCCTGACCTAAATATTCCTGAATTTATGCCGCAGGAGCAAGCACACCCAGAAATTACCTGGATTTCAGGATATTTTAAAACTGAAGCGGGAATTAGGCTCAAAGGAGTAACATCTCCTGAACTGATCGAGTATGCTAAAAATAACTTTTACTTTTTTGATTATCATCAACCTGGTCGTCTTAATACTCAACCTCCTAATTTACCATGCGATCGCGGTAGAGTAATTGATTGGCTCAAGCAACCCACCGAAAATTATTTATACTTCTGGGGTTCTGTATCTAATGCAGGAGTATGCTTAGCCGCAAATATGGGGGCTAAAAATATTATCTTAGTCGGCTGTGATAACTGCTCGTTACTTGCCAATCATCATGCCCACAATCAGCACGTTAGATGGAAAGGAGTTGACCCCAATCAGCGATACAAACAATACTACGAAGGTTTAACCGAAGTACGAACTGCGTTGAGAGAACGTGGCGTTAATCTTATTAGTCTAACCCCTTTTATGGGTCTGTCTAATCCTGAAGAAGACTTTAAATATCTGTGTCAAGAACTTAATCAGCCTCAGCTGATTGACAATAATCTTGATCTTTCTGAAAAGATAAGTTGGCGAAGTTACTCTAAATATTATCTCAGTCAGTTTCAAAAAACTGTTAAGGAGCGGGCAAAAAAATTAACTCGTCTTTAGTTGAATATTTGCTCTTTTTACACCACGGGCAAGAGTCCAAATGATCGGCGAGAAAAGGTTACCTGAGTCTTGATCAAATAAAGTATTTAGCTAATGAATAAGTACATGATTGCCTGGAAATCACCTGGAGACATTAAGTCAGCTAGTTTTAGATATCGCGCTTTTTTACCCTGCAAGTATCTTAGACAAAAAGGGTGGTCGTGCGAGATATTTAACCGTAAAAATTTAGACAAGTATCAAATAGTAGTTTTTCAAAAACTATACGATCAAGAAAGTTTAGAACTAGTAAAAACACTTAAAAACCAGGGTGTAATAACTATCTTTGATTTATGCGATAATCATTTTTATTATCGACTTGAAGATCCATTAGCTCTTGCCGAAAGACAAGCAAAATTACAAACAATGCTTAATCTTGTCGATGTAGTTTCTGTATCTACACCAGAATTAAAAAAACTAATTAGTGAAAAAACTGACAAGATACCAGTAGTAATTGATGATGCACTTGAACCACCAAAAATTAACATTTTGGGTCAAGAATATCTAAGACTTAGGCATAAATTTGCCAAAATCAAACACAATTATTTTAAGATAGTTTGGTATGGTAATGCTGGCACCACAACCCCCCCCTATGGAATGATAGATTTGGTCAAAGTACTACCTGCTCTAGAAAAAATACATCAAAAGCTACCGCTCAAGTTAACAGTAATTAGTAATTCAAAAAATAGTTTTAAACAGTATGTTTCTGCTGCCAAAATTCCCGTGAAATATTATCGTTGGCAGCTCTCAACTTTTCCTTATATCTTTAGCCAGAACGATGTCTGTATTATCCCAGTCAGTCTAAATCATCTAACCCGATGTAAAACTAACAATCGTTTAGTTTTATCTCTGCTGCTAGGTGTTCCAGTTGTAGCAGATCAAATTCCTAGTTACGAAGAGTTTAGCAAATTTGTTTTATTCTCTGATTGGGAAACAAATCTATATCAATATGCACTCAATTCAAAACTGCGTCAGCAGCATATCGAGCAAGGCAAAAAATATATTTTAGCTAAATACAATCAAAATAGAGTTGTTTCTCAATGGTCTACTTTATTTCAAACCTTACTTGCTTAATTAAATACATAAGTAATCTAGATTAAAAAATGAAAAATTTACTAAGTAAAATGCTTACCAAAAAACAATGCCAAGATTTGGCTCAGAGCAAAAAAGAGGGATTTAGGTTAACCAAAAGTTTTCTTTTGTCGCCAGTTAAAATATTATCGCCCGCATTAAAATTAGACTTAAATTCAGAAATGAATGTCATTGAAAAAATGGATTATGAGCGGTGCGATATTTGGCTCAATATTGATTCAAAAACCGAATATAAGGTAAGAATTAATTCATGTAAAAAAGAGCCTGATACAGTACAGTGGATTGAAAACTTTTTACAACCTGGGGATGTTTTTTACGACATAGGTGCTAATGTTGGCGTTTACTCTTTTGTCGCTGCCAAATTTTTAAAGGATCAAGTTCAGGTATATGCGTTTGAACCAGCATTTATGAACTTTAGTCAACTGTGTAAGAATATTCATCTGAATAAATGCCAAGATAATATAATTCCTTTACAAATTGCTTTATCTGATAAAACTACTCTTGATAGCTTTAATTACAGCAGTCTTATTGTGGGCAGAGCGCAAAATACTTTAGGAGAGGCTATTGATGAACAAGGCAAAACTTTTAAGCCTGTCTTGAAACAATATATTTTAAGTTATCAAATTGATGACTTAATCGCAAACTTTGGGCTACTAGTACCCAATCACCTTAAAATTGATGTAGATGGAATTGAATTTTTAGTTTTAAAAGGAGCAGCTCAAACTTTAGCTAATCCCTTGGTGCGCAGCATTATAGTCGAGCTATCTGAGGGCGAAAGAGAACAAGAAGTCACTAATTATTTATTAGATAAAGGTTTTAAATTACACTCTAAGCATCCGCGCATAACACCTGGATTGTTCAATTATATTTTTCAACGCCAACCTGCAAGCTAGGCTAACTAATATTATATTGTTAATGATCTAAATTAAATAATTAAACATTATCAATAGTTTTTGAGAGATCAAGATCATGCTCGATAACAGTTTTATTAATTACGAATTATTACAATCTTTTGAGGCAAAATCTTTTATTCACAATCAGCCTTTTCCCTGGTATAATTTCCATAACTTGCTAACATTAGAAGGTTTTCAACAGCTATTAAAAGACTTTCCTTCATTAGAACTATTTGAAAATCACCAAGGGATAGAAAGAGTTTATGGTCAAAGACCTCACGATCGCTATTATCTTGCTTACCAGACATCTGTTTATCGTCAAGTAGAGCATCAAGATCGGGGCATTATCAACAAGAAAGACTTGCCTGCAAGCTGGCAAGTGTTTGTCCATGAATTAGAAACCAGTCAAATTTATCATAATTTTGTTAAATCTCTGTTTGAGGTGGCAGATTTCCAAATTCGCTATGCTTGGCACGTGGGAGTTACTAATTCTGAAGTTTCTCCGCACAAAGATGCCGAACAGAAAGCTGGCACTCATATTTTTTATTTTAATACTAGCGATGACTGGGATACATCCTGGGACGGTTCGACGTTGGTGCTGGGAAACAAGCTTAAAGATATCATGAATCCAGATTTTAATGATTTCACTACGGCGATACCAACTAAGTTTACTAATAACCATAGCTTTTTGTTTAAAAATACTCCTAATGCTTGGCACGGCGTAAAACCTTTAAACTGTCCTGAAGGCAAGTACCGCCGATTATTTAACGTTATTTTTGAGTTTCCACGTACGGGTAACTTTTTATCCTTGCCCAAAAAATTGCTACAACGAATTTATCAAGTCTGAGATATAAAATAAATTTAAAAGAACGACAATTATGCACCTTTACTGATGACCTAGTCGAGCAATTTATTGTAGTAATGATCCTAGGAATTTATGAGCAATAAAATCTATTCATTCGATGTATTCGATACAGTCCTGACTCGGATCTGGGCTAAACCAAAAGATCTATTCTGGAAAGTAGGTCATCAATTACAACAGGAAAATTTAATTTCAATTGCAGCTCAGGATTGGAGAAACTTGAGAATCGAGGCAGAAAAGAATGCGAGACAAACATCAGCTACAGATGAAGTAACTTTACAACAAATATACGATTGCCTTGCCCCTTCTTTAAACTGGTCACTAGATGATGTCGAGAAAGCTAAACAGCAAGAAATAGAAGTAGAACTATCTAGTTTACGTCCTGTACCAGCAACCCAAAGAAAAATTCAAGCCTTACATCAGCAAAATGAAAGGGTAATCTATATCTCAGATATGTATCTACCTCAAGAAGTAATCAGGCTCTTTATTGGTCAGTTCAAAAAAACTGTCAAGGAAACTGTCAAGAAAACTGTCAAGGAAACTGTCAAGAAAACTGTCAAGCACGTTATTAGAAAAGTGGAGAGAGCATCAGTCTAGTAAAATCCCTTAAAGCTAGGGGATAAAAACGGTGTAAAAACAGTATTTGATTTATCAGCGTTAAAATCTGGATTAATAAAAATGAATAATCAAGAGCGCGTGCGCGTATTTATCGGTTCGGGAGAAGCTAGTCTTCTGGAGAGAAAAGTAGCAATCTACTCTCTGCGCAAGCATACTAAAAGGGATTTAGACATTTATGTTTTCAATGGTACTCACAATGCCATTGAACTTAACGATGGAGAACCTTTTGCAGCTCCCTTGTCTCTCAAGCTCAAGTATCAAAATATCACTGAATTTAGCCTCTATCGTTATTTAATTCCTCAGATATGTAATTATCAAGGCAAAGCAATTTATATCGACTCTGATATCATCTGCCTAACCGATATTGGCGAACTATTTGATACGCCTTTAAAAGGCTGCCAGTTTCTAGCCAAAAAAGATGCCTATAGCCACATGGGTAAGGAACTTTGGGCTTTGAGTGTCATGCTGATTGATTGTGAAAAATGTCAGTTTAAACTAGAAACTTACTATAAAGAAATTGCTCAAGGATTATATAGCCAGAAAGACTTCGCCTGTATGAGTCCCACATTTCTGACTCATCATCCTTACCAAATCAGGGAACTCGATCCGCGCTGGAATGTTTTAGATTACGCCGATCGCAGTACTAAATTAATTCACTATACCAACCTCCATACTCAACCTTGGAAGCATCCCAATCATCCCTATGGAAAACTGTGGTTTACCTACTTTCATGAAGCGATCGCCGCAGGCTATGTCACCCAACAAGACATTGATTTAAGTTTAGCTCGATCCTACGTCAGACGGGACATCATGAAAGGTAACTCGCCTTCGCTATTGAGACTGGACTATCTCAAAAAGTATCTTGGCATTGCCCAAAAATCAGTGCGAAAACTTTACCAGCCAGAACCAGCATGATCCTTCAACTAGACCATCCAGATTAAACCTGATAATTCGGCTAAATATAAGCGTAGTCCAGATAATTTTTAGATAATTTAATGAGGAGTGTGATGTATCTATCCAAAGGCTTTGTTCGAGTCAACCAATTTGCCAGTATCCTTAAACTAGAAGCTCGCGCTATCGACCGAGCAGCGCAACAAATAGAGCTAGATGGAGTAGAACAAGCACTGACTTTACTGTCAGATTGTCAGGGCAAAGTAATTTTGGCAGGGGTTGGTAAATCAGGAATTGTTGCCCAGAAAATAGCTGCTACCTTAAACAGTATTGGTACTTTAGCCGTCTCTCTGCATCCTTGCGATGCTTTACATGGAGATATCGGCATTGTCACTAGTAATGACGTGGCAGTAATTCTCAGCAATAGTGGCGAAACCGAAGAATTAGCTGCTTTGATTCCCGCCCTCAAACATCGACGCGTACCAATTATTGCCATTGTGGGTAATATGAATTCTACTTTAGCCCAAAGAGCAGACGTTTTGCTCAACGCAACCGTAGACCGAGAAGCCTGTCCTTTAAATCTAGCACCTACCACCAGCACTACGGTTGCTTTAGCCATTGGAGATGCTTTAGCCATGACTCTAATGCAGATGCGCGGTATTACAGCAGAATCTTTTGCGATTAACCATCCCGCAGGACGCATCGGCAAACGTTTAACTATTAAGGTAGGAGATTTAATGCATTATGGCGATCGCAATCCGACTCTCTTTGCCGAAGCTACTTGGATTGAAGTGGCAAGTGCGATTAGTTCTGGTGGGTTAGGAGCGGTAAATATTATAGATCGAGCCAAAACTCTCCTGGGCTTGATTACCGACGGCGATTTGCGCCGCTGGATTGGCAAAATTAAACCAACTGAGTTAGAAACTATGGCAGCAAAACAGCTCATGACCTATACTCCCGTAGTTGTCACTCCAGATGTTTTAGCTTATGATGCCCTCAAGCTGATGGAAGAGCGAACTTCTCAAATTGATGTATTACCCGTGGTGGATACTGAGGGTTGCTGCCTGGGCTTAATTCGACTTCATGATATCGTTGGGAGTGGTTTGCAATGAAAATCTTAGCTGTTATTCCCGCCAGATATGGCTCACAACGTCTGCCTGGCAAAGTCATGTCCCAAATTGGCGATCGCCCCATGATTCAGTGGGTTTACGAAGCCGCCAAAAGTTGTGCGGATTTTGCTCACGTGGTTGTGGCAACTGACAATCAAATCGTCGCTGAGTGTGTGCGACAATTCGGCGGAGAAGTGGAAATGACTAGAGCGAACCACACTACAGGTACAGATCGCGTCGCCGAGGTAGCCCAACGCTATCCAGAAATGACCGCAGTTGCCAACGTTCAGGGAGATCAACCCTTTGTTACGCCAGAAATACTTTCTCAGCTTATCAGTCCCTATCTCAGAGGAGAATCTCCCGAGATGACTACTGTTGCCTGTCCTTTGAATCTGGATGCTGGTTATCAAGATCCCAATACAGTTAAAGTATTATGCGATCGCCATAATCGCGCTATCTATTTTTCTCGTGCTGCCATTCCTTACTTTCGCAATCGGGGGATAGCCTCTTACGTTCCCGTCTTCCATCATCTAGGACTTTATGCTTTCCGCCAGGATTTTTTGAGTGTATATGCCAGTTTAGAACCAACCCCAATCGAATTAGCCGAAGGGTTAGAGCAACTACGAGCGATCGAACATGGATTTGCCATTCAGGTTTGTCCGATTAAACAAGCCCTCTTAGAAGTAAATACCTTTGATGAACTAAACAAAGCTCGATCATTTGCAACAACAATAGATTCGTCTCCAAAATAGCATCACCCTCTACTCATTGGTCGCCAGTTATTGAAAAGTACTAATATCCTCACAAGTTCCTCAAATTAGTTGTTTACAACTGAACTATCACCTCTAAAGCATTACTATCACTATGTATGCAGTTGAGGTAGAAGTTAGATGAGGAACTAAGATTTATGGTGATCACAGCAGATAGTCGCCGAGAAATTCTGCCAGATAAAGCGGCAGCTTTGGTTCTCTGGTTTGAAGATGTGGGAATGTCAGACGTTTCTCTTGTCGGTGGTAAAAATGCCTCACTAGGAGAAATGATTCAGCAACTCACTCCTCAGGGAATTAACGTACCAGCTGGTTTTGCTACTACTGCCTATGCCTATCGTTATTTTATTCAACAGGCAAAAATAGAACCCAAGCTACGCCAAATGTTTGCCGATTTAGATGTCGAAGATCTCAACAATTTGCGATCGCGCGGACAACAAGCTAGAGCGTTAATTCTCAATACTCCTTTTCCTCAAGAATTGACCACGGCAATTACCGAAGCATATCATCAGCTGTGTCAACGCTATAGGATTGATTTTTCTTACTGCGACCAATTTGAAGGCGAAGAAAAAGAAGTCTGTAAACAGTATACCTACAACGTCGACGTAGCAGTTCGTTCTTCGGCTACTGCCGAAGATTTGCCTGACGCTAGTTTTGCTGGACAACAGGAAACCTATCTTAATGTCCATGACGTTCAATGTGTTCTCGAAGCCTGTCACAAATGCTTTGCTTCCTTGTTTACCGATCGAGCTATTTCCTATCGTACGCTGAGAAACTTCGATCATTTTGATGTAGCTCTTTCTGTAGGCGTACAGAAGATGGTGCGCTCAGATTTGGCGACTTCTGGGGTAATGTTTTCTATAGATACCGAAACAGGTTTTAAAAATGCCGCTTTAATCACTGCTGCCTATGGTTTAGGCGAAAACGTAGTTCAGGGTGCGGTTAATCCTGATGAATACATTGTGTTTAAACCTACACTCCAGCAAGGCTATCGTCCTATTTTAGATAAACGTCTTGGTAGCAAAGAAATCAAGATGATTTATGACGTAGGCGGTAGTAAATTAACTAAAAATGTGCCGACATCACACTTAAAAAGAAGTCAGTTTGCAATTGAAGACGCTGAAATTCTTCAGCTAGCTAAATGGGCTTGTCAGATTGAAGATCATTATTCAAAAGTTCGTGGTGTTTATACTCCGATGGATATCGAATGGGCAAAAGACGGGCTGACAGGTGAATTATTTATCGTTCAAGCCCGCCCCGAAACCGTTCAATCACAGAAAACCAACAATGTGTTGCAGACATACAAATTAAGTGCCACGGGGGATATCTTAACCACAGGTAGAGCAGTGGGCGAGAAAATTGGTGTGGGTATTGCCCGAGTAATTTTAGATGTGAGTGATATCGACAAATTCCAATCGGGAGAGGTTCTAGTTACGAACAAAACCGATCCTGATTGGGAACCAATTATGAAACAAGCCAGTGCGATCGTGACTAACCAAGGTGGTAGAACCTGCCATGCAGCAATTATTGCTCGTGAAATGGGTATTCCCGCAATTGTTGGCTGTGGCGATGCGACTGATCAGATTCACACTGGACAAAATATTACCGTATCTTGCGCAGAAGGCGAACAAGGTAAAGTATATGCTGGTTCAATTCCCTTTACTGTAGAATCAACCCAGCTAGATGATTTACCCCAAACCAAAACGCAAATCCTACTGAACATAGGTAATCCCGAATCAGCATTTGGTTTATCAGCTTTACCCTGCGACGGTGTAGGTTTAGCCAGACTAGAATTTATCATCGCTAATCAGATCAAAGTTCATCCTTTAGCTTTACTAAAATTTGATCAGTTAAAAGATGATGTCGAAAAAATGGCGATCGCTCGTCTCACGGTTCATTATCCCCATAAACCTGATTTCTTTGTCGATAAATTAGCGCGGGGTATTGCCACCATCGCCGCAGCATTTTATCCCAAGCCTGTGATCGTGCGGATGTCAGACTTTAAAAGCAATGAGTACGCTAATCTGCTGGGCGGTAAACAGTTTGAACCACAAGAAGAAAATCCGATGTTAGGTTGGCGTGGTGCAAGTCGCTATTACGATCCAAATTATCGTCCAGCCTTTGCCTTAGAATGTCAGGCATTTAAACGTGTCCGCGATGATATGGGTTTAACCAATGTGATCTTGATGATTCCTTTTTGCCGTACCCCTGATGAAGGACGTAAAGTGCTAGCAGAAATGGCTAAACATGGATTAGTTCAAGGCGAAAACGGTTTGCAAGTATACGTTATGTGCGAACTGCCTAGTAACGTCTTGCTAGCTGCTGAATTTAGCGAAGTATTTGATGGGTTTTCCATCGGTTCAAACGATCTAACTCAACTTACTTTGGGACTCGATCGCGATTCTGCTTTAGTTTCCCATCTGTTTGACGAACGCAATCCGGCGGTAGAAGCCATGCTGACTATGGCAATCTCAATCGCCAAACTCAAACAGCGCAAAATTGGTATTTGTGGTCAAGCCCCCAGCGATTATCCTGAATTTGCTCGATTTTTAGTCCAACAAGGCATAAATTCGATTAGTCTTAATCCCGATTCAGCCTTGAAAACCAGACTAAAAATAGCTGAGGTAGAAGCTCAATTGACCAACAATTAACAATTCCTGCTCATCTTTCATCATTCATTCCTCAAGAGAGGTATTTCTCATGATTAACAAAATTTTAGTAGCGGTAGATCGTTCGGAAAGTGGTAAATCTGTCTTTAATTCAGCAGTATCTTTAGCCCAGGCTACTGGGGCTACCTTAATGCTGCTTCATATCATGTCCCACGATGAAGCGGGCTACCCCTTATTACCTACATATACTTATTATCCGATCGTCGACGACCATGAATATGATGCCTATCAAAGACAATTAGCCGAATATAAACAGTGGGGGCTAGATTTTCTCCAAAATCTCACTCAGGAAGCCACAATAGCAGGAGTAGACGCAGAATATACTCAATTGACTGGAACCCCAGGACGAATGATCTGCGAACTTGCCAACAATTGGTCAGCCGATCTAATCATCGTCGGAAGTCGTGGACTCAAAGGTTTGAAGGAAATGTTTTTAGGTAGCGTTAGTAATTATGTAACCCATCATGCACCCTGTTCAGTCTTAATCGTTCGTACTTCTGTAGCTAATTTTGATTCCGAATCTGCTCAAGCAAAAGTAGATGTCACCAGCGAATAACTTCTGACTTCTAACTTACTGCAAACAATAGGAGGTAATCATGTCTGTTCAACTTATTCCTCATAAACCAGATCAGATAATTGGCTTAAATATCGATGGCTGGATTGACGGCGAAGATATTGAACGCATCACTAAATTGATTGAACAAAAGCTCAAGCAGGGAGAAAAGCTGAGCATCTATGCTGAAGTACATAACTGGTCGGGAATGTCTTTAACAGCTTTGATTCAAGACCTCAAATTCAGTTTACAACACTTCAAAGATTTTGATAAAGAAGCAATTGTAAGCGATCGCTTCTGGTTAGCTGGCTTAGCCGCAGTTGGGAATACCTTATTTTCAGGGATCGAAGTAAAACACTTTACCTTTGAGGAAACAGACAAAGCTTTAGACTGGTTAAGTAGTTAGTAGTTATAGATTATCTTCTAATCTGCTTCACAACTTCTTCAAGTTATTAGCTTAATCTCAAGATACGGATGAGTATGGGAGATATATACATGACTATCAAAGAAAAACGACCAGTAAACCTCAGCTTTCCTTTTGGTCTATATTTTCAACAACTATTTTCTACTGATACCTACGTCAGACTAGTTAATCCCTTTAGTTTTTGGCATAGGTACAAAATTAACCATTTAGAAAGATGTTGTGAATTAGATACAGTCGAATATTTAGAACGCTGTCACCAGATAGAATGGCGACGGGCAAAATTATTCGCTCCCGAAAAAACCAAAAACTTAACCGAAACATCTGCTTTTAGTTGCTTTCCTTTGAGGCAGGTAGAGCCAAAGACGATTTTTATTTTTCAACCTAGCATGAAGCTTAAATATCGTGGCGTTACGTATTATACTCAGGAGATTTTAGGTATGAATATTCATCACGCTCAAATCGATCCCAGCTTAAGCAAAATAAATAGTCTCGAACACCCTCGAAACTCTGATAATCTCAATACTCCAGAAAAATCTGGTAGTAATTAAGCAACTAGGAGCATAAATATCTAATCATCCTCACAAATTCTTCAAAGTTTAGCTTTATTCTAAAATCATTCAAGAAATAGTTTTCATAAATTACGAACTCAAATATCAGGAGATGATCGCCATGGAAGAAGGTAAAACTTGGTGTCCAGCTATTGAATTTAATGAAACCGACGGGGACTTAATTCTTAAGGCAGAAATTCCTGGAGTTGAAATCAAACATTTAAACATTAGTGCCGAACCAATGTCCATCTCAATTTCTGGAGTTCATGACCACCACAAGTTATCAACTGAAAAAGAACTAATTCCTTCTCAGCTTCACTATGGACAGCTTGACTGTAATGTTTCGCTACCAGTAGAAATTCAAGTGAATCATATTGAAGCCGAACTCATTGATGGAGTGTTAACCATAACTATGCCCAAAATTAATGTAGCAACTACGCTTAACCTTTGACAATTCGGCTTAATCAATAACGGCAGCATTTTTAAGCTCTAAATTGGGGAGAAACAAGCATGAAGGTACGTAATAAATCACCTAACTCAACATCTTTACTAGTTGGTGTTTCTCTGCTATTGATTGGAATAGCCCAAATTGCCGCTCTTCAAGCATTAACCAGAGCAATACTGCCGATGATTACAGAATCAGCTTCTCTGGTACAAATACAGCCAGCCAAGTTTAGTCCTCAGCTATATCGGTTGGAAATAGTCGATAGTCGCATTCGCTTAATTCCCCAAACCATTGAAACTGCTGCTACTTCTCCCCAACTGGCACTAAAACAGGCTTTAGACGAGCTATTTACTCCATCTCTAGCCTTCGATCCAACTACTACAATTCCCCGAGGAACTAAGTTACTTAATTTACGCACCAGCCAAAATGGCATATATGTGGATTTATCTCAGGAGTTTACTCAAGGCGGTGGTAGTAGTTCAATGATTTATCGAGTAGCTCAAGTGCTTTACACTGCTACCAGTATCGATTCTCAAGCATCAGTGTTCTTGTCGATTGAAGGGAAACCTCTGAATGAAGACTATCCTTTAGGCGGTGAAGGACTACTTCTCGAATATCCTCTGACAAGACAACAATTTAACCAAGATTTTCGCTGGCAATATTAATTTAAGAGGTAAAAGATATGAAAATTTCTACCTGGATCCAAGATACAGTTCAATATATTTGGAACGGAGTCTCAAGACTGTTCAAGCCTACTGATGATGATTATCCCAAAACTGGAGTCCAACCTTACAAAGGCGATCCCTGTGACGATCCTAAAAAATATTCTTGATTAATATTAGCTAAGAGCTAAGAGCTATTGGCTCTTAGCTTTTACCTTTTTCAAAGTTTAACTCATGTATTCTACTCAACCTAAAAGCGCAGTAAATGTATTATGTGCCATGAATTTGTATTGATCTCAACTCAATATTTAAACTTGCCTTGCATCAGTGTAACAACCAAGAAATATAAAACAAAAGTTACACTAAAACCGAAAATATTTATACCAGAGGATGCAAATCAAAATGTGGACTATATCAGTACGGGATATGCTGAAGAGAAACTACAAAACTGCTTACAAAAGTTTACCGCGCCCATATTTACTAAATTATCCCCAAGATACTGACGGCTCAAATTGCCAAAAATATAATCAGTTAGTCGATCAATATAACGAGCTTATTCAATGCTCCGCAGTTAAACAGCTTGCAAATCAAAGTCGAATATTAACTTATTCCTTGGTCATCGAAGATCATTACATCATGAAAACTAGCTATAATTGCACCTTGAAATATCATCCTAAGATTTGGGAAATGTTTCAAGAAGTAATCGAAAAGAGCATCAAAAAATACCCAACAGCTAAAAAGAATATACTAGATAATACCGTTAGATATTCTCAGGAACTTGCACAACAAATCATCGTCAAAAATTGTCGCTCTACTCTAACGAGAATTTAACCAACTCAGCAACAAAAAAACCTCGGCGAGAGTCGAGGTTTTTTTGTTGCTGAGTTGGTTAATATATTGACGCTGTATATAGGCGGTCTGACTACCTGTTATGTCAGGTTCGGTTGAATAGTCTACTAAATATAATTCTGCTCAATTGCGGTCAAGATCATTCATGGAACATTCGATACAGCACGTATAATAGAGTCGATGTTAAATACTTCAGATACCTTAACTCTAAGATCTTTAAATAAGTCGATTTAAAGCTTGAAGCAAGCTATAAATTAGATTTTCGTCATTAAGCTTGGGGTGAAAATCTCAACTTTAGAGACTTAGATCACATGAAGTTACGCTTTTCTAGCGTAGAATCGGTGTAATAGATGATACATTTATTATTTTTTTACAAAATTATCGTATCTTCTGTTACAATTCTTATTGAGTCCAGAGAATTTAGAGTTGTCTTATTAGGGAACGCGCAACCAAAGATTTTTCCAGACTTAAACAACAACATTTAACTTAGCCAGCGATCGCCTCGCTGGTATTTTTTTTGGGTCACAGGTTCACCGCCTTTAAAAGGCGGTGCTTGCCTGTGACCGCATTCCGCGGTCATAATTAACTGAGTACTTTAAAACTGGCATTGTCCCATGAGTTATGAACAGCAATTAGATTTTAATGAAACAAGATCAACCGCAGAAGAAGATCTATTTGACTATTCTTACGAACAGCCAGGAAGTATTCCTGGAACACTTAATATTGAAGACGATGCCAAATTACCTCAGATTGTACTCATTGACTATAACGGCGATCGCGCCAATCATGTTAGTAATTTAACTCCAGAAGCCTGCGCCGAATACATGCAAACCAATTCGGTATCCTGGGTTGATGTTAAAGGGTTGGGTAGCGAAAATATTTTACAGAGACTAGGCAAGGTATTCGGATTACACCCTTTGGTATTAGAAGATATAGTTAATGTTCCCCAAAGACCCAAAATAGAAGATTATCCCCAACAGTTAGTAATTATTACTCAAATGGTGGTGCTTAAACCATCAGGAGAAGGCTTTTGGCTAGAACAGGTAAGTTTAATAGTAGGCAAAAACTACGTGCTAACCGTACAAGAATATCCCGAAAAAGATTGTTTGCGACCAGTACGCCGACGGATCAAATTTAACAAGGGAGCTATTAGAGAAATGGGTGCCGATTATCTAGCTTATGCTCTTTGGGACGCAATTATTGATGGCTTCTTTCCAGTTCTAGAAATTTATGGCGAAAAAATTGAAGATCTAGAAGACGAGGTGATCTTTAACCCTAGCAATCAGAGTTTAGCTAATGTATATCAAATCAAAAGAGAATTACTGGCTTTACGACGGGCAATTTGGCCCCAAAGAAACGCTCTTAATACTTTGATCAGAGATGGTAGTAGCGTAATCGATCCAGAGATTTTAGTTTTTTTAAGAGATTGTTACGATCATACAGTGCAAATCATTGACATTATTGAAACCTATCGTGAATTAGCCTCTAGTCTGACTGATATCTATCTTTCTGCTATCAGTAACAAAATGAATGAAGTAATGAAACTGCTGACGGTAATTTCGAGTATTTTTATTCCCCTAACTTTTATTGCCGGCATTTATGGCATGAATTTTAATACCAATATTTCTCCCTGGAATATGCCTGAGTTAGACTGGTATTGGGGCTATATCTTCTGTTGGGCATTAATGCTAACCACGGCTGCTGGCTTGGTATATTTCTTTTGGCGACGGGGTTGGTTTGAAAATTTCTCCAACACCCTTAAGTAGATCAGACAATCGCAACGTTGGTCGTTTCTTTAGTTTGTATATTTAGTTATTAAAACAACACCTGCATTTGGGCAAATCTGCTTCAATGGTGATGTAGTTCTCGTTGTAATGGGGAATACTGAACAATATGGGCAGGCTTTTTCTGCTTTTGCTTCCCAGTCCCCCACTCACTGATTGTCCTATATGAGTTATAGCTTAAAAAATCAATCTCGAGATTTGACTACTCGCACCGTTGGCAAGCAATTCCAGGCAATTCCCATCGCCACAGTAATTAGTCTGATTTTGTTTGGGGCAATTGGTTGGCGGTTAAATTATTTACAGTTACAACAGGGAGTAATTAATCAGCAAAAAGCTGAAGACAATCGGATTCGTATTGTTCCTAAACCACCCGTTAGAGGTATCATCTTAGACCGCAACGGCAAAGTGCTGGCAACTAATCGCCAGTCTTATTCGGCTTATTTATGGCCAAAGGCACAAAAAGAGCAAAATTGGTCAACCAACCGCGATCGCATCGCCCAAATACTGGAAATCAAGCCTAAAGATCTCCAACAGAAGGTGGAAGAAGCAGGATATAACTATTCTAGTTTAATTCCGATTGCTCGCAACCTAACCCCAGAACAAATTACGGTTTTAGAAGAATATAAATCGCAGCTAAAATGGGTCGAAACAGATATTGGTCAAGTACGACATTATCCTCAAGGCAAATTAGCAGCCCATATTGTAGGTTACACAGGTGAACTAAATCAAGAGGAACTAGAACAGAGAAAGCCCCAGGGTTATCGCTTGGGAGATATCATGGGCAAAATGGGGATAGAGTCTGCCTATGAAACGCAACTACGGGGAGAATGGGGTGGCTTAAAGCTCGGTGTAGATGGTTCTGGGCGTATAGTTAGCTTTTTAGGCGAAGAACCCGCTAAAACAGGCAAAAATTTGACTTTAACTATTGATGCAGATCTGCAACGGGCTGCCGAAACTGCATTAGGAACAAAAAGAGGAGCAATTGTCGCCTTAAATCCTCACAATGGCGAAGTGTTAGCTATGGCTAGCTATCCTAGTTTCGATCCCAATATTTTTTCGGGTAACATTACTCCTCAAGTTTGGCAAGAATTACAGTCTCAAGGAAATCCTTTTTTAAACATGGCTTTGCGAGCCTTTCCTCCTGCCTCTACCTTTAAAATTGTTACCGCCACAGCAGGATTAGAATCAGGCAAGTATCCGCCTAGCACAGTTTTGGGTACGTATCCTTATTTATCTGTCGGTGGCACCAGATTTGGAGAATGGAATAAAAGCGGTTTTGGTCCTATGGGCTATGTATCTGCCATGGCCTGGAGTAGTAATACCTTTTTTGGTCAAGTTGGTCAGGGAGTCGGTGGAGAAGAGTTGATTAAATGGGCGAAACTGTATGGCTTTGGTAAACCGACGGGAATTGAATTAGCAGACGAAACAGCGGGGTTAATTGCCGATGATGCTTGGAAACGGCTCAACTTTGAAAACTGGGGGTGGACAGTAGGAGATACGGTCAATATGTCTATTGGTCAGGGATTCACTAGCGCAACGCCCTTACAAATTGCGGTCATGTTTAGTGCGATCGCTAATGATGGCTATCGAGTACAGCCCCATTTACTACAAACAGACAATGAGTCAAAATTTACTAAGACTAGTTTAAATCTCAAACCCACAACAGTATCTATACTTCAGCAAGGATTGAGAGCAGTAGTCAATGGCGGTACAGGCAGCACGCTAAATTCTCCCAACGCTCCCCCAGGGGCAGGCAAAAGTGGTACGGCAGAAGCTCCTCCAGGAGAATCTCATACTTGGTTTGGTGCTTATGCTCCCTTCGATAAGCCAGAAATAGTCGTGGTGGCGTTTGCCGAACATTCTGGCGGTGGAGGTGGATCAGTCGCTGCACCTTTGGTTAAGCAGATTATGGAAGCCTATTTTAAACCTGACAAATGACTAAAATTAAGTGACAGCAGGCACCGCCTTCCGCGGTGAATGGTTGTTACCTTGGGCTGGCGATCGCGATTAACCTAAGATTTTAATCCTAAATTATTGATAATAATTAGCAAAGTTTTGCTTGTCAAAACTTAATATAATGAAATTATTGATTGAATACGTGACCGGTTTTAATTTTGCTTAAATTGCTCTGGTTATTGCTTTTGGTAATAATTGATGCCCAATTAAATTTTATTTTTTTGCAATATAAAAGAAAATACTTGTCAATAACTGGGTTTTTGTTATAAGCTAATTTAGAAGCTTATTGAATTTAAATCTCAATAAATAAACAAGGTGCTTGATGACTATGAAGGCTAAAGTTAATAACTTTCAAGATACAAAAAGTGGCAGGTACACCGTCCTTACACGGTTCAATATAATTAGAAGCTATTGATATTTATACCTGAGAGGCCGTAGCTACTACGGCGCAGTTATAAAAGTTTGGAGTTTCTCCTCTCCAATGACAGGGAAAAAGCAGTCAGATCTCTAACAAAGTTCTGAATAATATAATGAGCCAACATTTATTTTGCTTTTTTCCTTTTCTTCTTCCTATCAATCACCAGAATCAACTACTCATGATGTATTTAGTCTTACGTTTGAGTGTTTGGGGCTTAATTTCTGCCTGCTTATTTTGGCGGTTAAGGGCGATCGCGCTTTTGGCGATCGCCCATCTCAAGAGCCTACACCAAATACCCTGTTCTCAATGCGTCTACTTCACAGGAGACTATCGACTTAAGTGTACGGTCAATCCGATGGTTGCAATGTCTGAAACAGCAATTGGCTGTCGAGATTTTAGGATACAGACAGATGAAAAGCATCACAATCACCAAATTTCCTGTAGCGATTGTCTTGTCATCAACAAGTGTAGCAATATCGCCACAAAATTAAAACACCCAGTAACTAAACCCAAATCCTTTACCTCAGATGAAGATATCTCCTTCAACCGCGCCAGTTTGGATTAATGCTAATCCTAGCTTTAAATGTTTTGATGGTCGAATTGTTCGCTATTTATCTCGGCAAATACCCATAGCGTATTGGAAATATTACCAGAATCTAGACGAAGCCAGTTCAATGGACATCGCTTTAACATTGCTCCATGACTATCTCAAATCTAAGTCTCAGCCTGTCGATCTTATCGGTCATGGTACAGGAGGGTTATTAGGATTACTTTACGCTCGTAAATATCCTCATCGCGTCAAGTCTTTGACTTTATTAGGAGTAGGTTTCAGTCCCGCGAGCGACTGGCAAACGCACTATTATCAGCTAAGAAAACTCTTACCGTGTAGTCAAGAAATTCTTTTGGCACGTATTATACAGATGATGTTTGGTCATCAAAGCCGAACCAATGCCCTAGATTTGGTTAAAATCCTTAAACAAGATTTGTTTACTGCACCTACTTCTCACTCTCTTTATCGGCTAGAGCGGGTCGATTCTGGAGGGGTATCAATGCCAATGATGGTATGCGGTAGCGCCAATGATGGCATTGTTGATCCTCCTGCCTTGCAAAAATGGTCGGATCACTTAAAACCTGATGACGTACTATGGACAAGTCCTTTGGGACATCATTTCTTTCACTATTTTTTTCCCGAACAAACAGGAAGACAGGTAATTAAATTCTGGCATCGAGTAGAACAACTCTCAAGCGAAGTCTCCTTGGAGTTAATTAATACTTAGAAATACTCAAAAGAAATTAACTCAAATATATAATGAATAAACTTGACAAGCATCACCGAAATAAACTCCCTCAATGGCAATCAGAAAAAATGAGAACTCTGATTGAAGAACGCTGGTCGGAAGTTTGGGAAGTGGTTATGGCTAGAGAACATTCTGCACAAAATTTACTTCAGCATTCGAGAAATTCACCTCATAATTCAGGATTTTAGCTTGGCTGTATCGATTTTCAACTCCGATGATTATTTTCGTGAATTCTTAGAGCGTTCGTAAAGCATTAGAGGAAGAAGCTTCTACCTCGTCGATGAGCTACTGAAATATAGTTGATTAGTTTTGCCAGGAGTTGCACTATATTATCACTAAGTTATGGTAGAGTTTTCTTTGAGTAAGATGATAATAATTTGCAATTAGCTATATTAAAGTAGGGTTTATGCTAATTGAAAATATTTTAACTACGGGAGGGGTAGTAAGCTATCGAGTGATCGCATTTTTGTTGATTGCAGTCGCATTGATTGTGGAAAGAATTATTTTTTGGTTGAGGATTAAGCGCAGACAACGGCGCATAGTTAAAGAAATTTTATCTATTTATCGTAGCGATCGCGCGAATTTTTCTGGAGACATTAGAGTTAGGACAACTTATTGCGGATGAGTTTCTTTTGGCTTGAGACAGTGCTATTCAGGCAGAAATAACAATTTTACGCAAGTTTGGTACTTGAAGAGTAGTTAAAGTCATCGGTTGCTTAATTACTTTTCAGTCTTCAGTAATTTTTCTCTACTTCTATATTTGAAATGACGATTGCTAAAAAATATTATTCAGGAAAAAATTATTTACTCCTAGGAAGTTTGCTATTAGGAATTTTGATTCTCTGGCTTAGTTTCGTCGCTAGTCTTAGCTGGGGTGCTGCCGATATTGCTTTTAAGGATATTTATCAAGCATTAATTGACTTTGATAATTCTACTAATCAGCTAATTATTCGTACAGTACGTCTACCGCGATCGCTAATTTCCATATTAGTCGGAGCAGCCTTGGCTGTAGCAGGAGCGATTATGCAGGGACTAACACGGAATCCTCTGGCATCTCCTGACATTTTAGGAGTTAATGCGGGGGCAGCTTTGGCGGTAGTATCGGGGACGTTTATTTTTGGTAGTAGTTCTTTAACTATCTATGCTTGGTATGCTTTTGCTGGAGCAGCTATCAGTGCTGTTGGCGTATACTTTCTGGGTTCTCTCGGTCGCGGGGGACTAACTCCTTTTAACCTAACTATAGCTGGTGCAGCACTAACGGCATTTATTTCGTCGATTACTAGCGGGATTTTAATTCTCAGCCAGCGCACTTTAGAAGAAATTAGGTTTTGGCTAGCTGGTTCGGTAGCAGGTAGAGACATGAATTTACTGCTGCAAGTATTACCTTATATCTGCGTTGGTTTGATCTTAGCGATCGCTCTTAGCAAACAAATTACCATCCTCAGTTTAGGAGAGGATACTGCTAGAAGTTTAGGACAGTCTACAGGATTGATTAAAATACTCGCTGCCATCAGTATTATTTTACTAGCTGGAGCAAGTGTGGCGATCGCAGGACCGATTGGCTTTGTCGGTTTGATTGTTCCTCATATAGTTCGCTTGATAGTAGGGGTTGATTATCGGTGGATTTTGCCTTATTGAGCAATTTTGGGCGCAATCATCATGTTATTTGCCGATCTTTGCGGTCGATTAGTAATTCAGCCCAGCGAGTTACCTGTTGGTTTGGTAATGCCTTTAATTGGCGCACCCTTGTTTATCTATCTAATTAGATGGAGGTTAAAGAAATAGAGGGTAACAAATCACATTAACCACTAACTACTAACTAAAAATGACCAAACAATGGCTAATTATCCGTCCTAAAGTATTGCCGATTTCGTTTCATCTTAATCGCCGAGTGCCTGGTGTTTTGCTCATCCTTACCCTGATAACTTTAGTGGCAATGATAATTAGCGTCGGCTATGACGAAGTAGCTCGCGGTTTGGGTAGCCGAGTTGAATGGCAGCGAGGTTTACTACTGTTAACCAGTGTAGCTTTAGCAGGAGCTTCGATAGCCACAGCAGGTGCAGTAAGTTTTGTAGATTTAATGTCGCCTCACTTAGGAAGAAAGTTAGTCGGGGCTTCTCATGAAGGGCTGTTGCCAGTAGCAGCAATGCTTGGAGGAATGTTGGTAGTAGTTGCCGATCTATTAGGCAGAGTATTGTTTGCGCCAAATAAACTGCCCTGTGGCATCATCACCGCAGCCATTGGTGCGCCATATTTTGTCTATCTATTAATTAACAATCAAAGAAGGAAGTCAAGCAAATACTCAACGTCTTACTAATTTAATTTTATTGGTAG
>JAIMKV010000003.1:0-34925 GCA_020692205.1 Myxosarcina sp. GA_180221_E-2-1-MAG-40_15 | reverse complement strand
TAGTTGTTTAGTAGGTCTAAATATTAGAAATACTAGGTATCAAGAATAGATTAATCGCCTTAAAATTGAAGGTAAAAATAGACCTAGACATAGTTGCTTTTGGACGGGATTATCTGGCTCTACTTGGATTTTGAGTATGGATATATGTTGGTCATGGGTCGAAAAATTGATGAGAACAGCTATCAATAAACTACCATTTTACCTCCAAGGTCTTAAAGCGATGGAAACTTATACAGAGTCTTGTTTAGCCTGGTTGTCCCCCCGTCAGAAGAAACCGCTTCATTTCCTAGTTTCCTTACCTCTTTATTTTTTCCAGAAACCAACAAAGTCGCTTCCGCCATCCCATAGCAAGGATAAACAGCCGACGGGCGAAAACCACAGTCAGCAAATGTAGCTGTAAATCGCTCTAAAGTCTCATGAAAAATCGGTTCAGCCCCATTGAAAGCCACCTGCCAACTACTCAAATCCAGAGTAGCCCTCTGTTGAGCAGTAATCTTTTGCACACATAGTTCGTAAGCAAAATTAGGCGCACCGATAGTAGTTCCTTTGTATTGAGAAATAGCTTGTAACCAACGATAGGGACGTTGTAAAAACGAGGTAGGCGACATCAAAACACAAGAAAAACCGCCATAAAGGGGCTGCAATATGCCTCCAATTAAACCCATATCGTGATACATCGGCAGCCAAGAAACAAACTTACTCTCCGAGGAATGTCCCATGCAACGATAAGTCATGGCTGCATTGTGCAGTAAATTACCATGACTTACCATCACTCCCTTCGGCGTACCCGTAGAACCCGATGTATACTGCAAAAACGCGATTGCATCTCGTTTTCTAGCTGGTTTTTGCCAATTAGCTTCAATTCTCACCTCTAAACTATCCGTAGCCAGCCATTGTAAATTGCGGATTTTGCCCAATAAAGACTGCATTTTGGGCAAAAGTATCTCAGTAGTTAGAGCGATCGCCGCTTGAGCATCCTTAGTAATAGCCTTTATTCTAGGCGTTTTCCGTTGATTCTGGGGCGGATAAGCAGGAACAGCAATAACACCCGCGTAAAGACAGCCAAAAAAAGCGGCTAAATATTCTAATCCTGGAGGATAGAGTAATAAAGCCCTTTCGCCACTTAAGTTTAATGCTTGTAGTTGAGTGGCGATCGCTTTGGCTGTTCGATCTAACTCTGCATAAGTTAGTGTCTCTGTTTCTTTTTCTCCATCTTCTAAAAACTTAAAACTGGTAACTCTATAGTAATTTACCGCTGAAGTTAAGCTACCACTTATTGCTAGTAAATATCAATAACTTAATTACATAAGTTTACATTATTGACTGATAAAGTTTAATCAAGAGAGCGATAAATTCTATAATTGCTTATATTTTAGTCGTTAAATATTGCTCAAAAAAGCTTTTAAATCTGTATTTAATGAGTTTAATCGGATAAACGAGCATCTCGAATTTAGCTTGTAATGCTTGACAAAATCAAGATTTTTAGAAAATATTCTCAAAACACAGTATGGTTTATTGCAAATTTATATAGTTAATCAAAGACAATTATTACGAAGAGCAAAGACTTGAATTTAGTCAAATATAGTTTTTGCTTGTTTCAAGGAAGCTTATTAGAGTTATTGATTACTACCAACCCCGTTGTAGCAGAAACAATAAGCGATCGCTATTTTAATACTCGGTATAGCTACTTAAAGCTAGAAAGAAAATTTTTTGGAAAAATTGTGTTGCTAAAAGTTAAGTTGACAATCATCTTTGGTTCTTTTGTATCCCCAATTATCAAGCAGATCGTTAGAACGAAAAGAAACTATAGAACCATTACCCTGACTAGCTGCTTCCCAGTATAAATTTTGTTTAAAAGGCTAAAGGCTATTAGCTTACTTTAACCGATCAATTGTCTTAACCCGAACTTAGGTTAATTAGTTAGCATACCCGCCTAATTCCAGTTGCCAATTAAAGTAAATGATGACCAAAAGTAAGGATGATCGAGGGTTAAAGTTCCATCAGGAAAATCTTGTGGAAGAGCTAAACCTTTTCCGTTAGATAATTGAACTTGCCGATTATTTACTTTCACATTACCTCGCAGCATCTCTAATTGAGTTTGACGCAATGCTTCTGCTTTAATTAAAGTATTTCCCAGCTGATCGTAAAACTCCCCCATTAAAGCTAAAGTTCCCAAATCACTAACATACCAAAGACTTGCCAGAGCTGATTTCACGCCTGCTTGTACCGCTAATCCTGCAAAACCTAATTCGGCTTCTTCATCTCCCAAAGCAGTTTCACAGGCACTTAGTACCAATAATTCTATGGGGCTAGCATTAGTATTCCAACCAAGTTCATCAGACAATTCTTGTAGTTGAGGTATTTTTAGCTGGGCATCATAAAACTGAATGTATGAATCGTTCGAGTCACCAGTCTCAAACTTTGCATGAGTGCCTAAGTGAATGATCGAAAATGGTGTTTGGCGACTATTTTGAGTCACAAAGTTAGGAATGGTAAATTGCTCGTTGAGAAATACTTCCCCCTGGCGTGGATTACTGATAATAGTTGCCAATTCAATCGGCATTGTTGGCAAAGCTGGTTGTTCGGCAAATTCTGAAGCTCCCATGGCAAGAATAGAACTTTTCTCTGGGCTTACATAACGAGTATCGGTCAAGCCAAAACTGGGAACTATTCCCATGGCGTACTTTTCAACCAGAAATTGGTTTCCATCGTGAAGTGCTGCTATTGGTAATAAACGCAGACCCGAATCCAGGGAAAACACTAAAATGTCAATGTTATTAGCTTCTAATTCTGCCTCTATTGGTTCAATCAAAACTTTGTACAGTTCTTGAGCGGATGACTTGTAATTAGTTTGATTTAACTTTCTAATATCACTAATCTCTTCCCGAAATTGAGTTGCGGTTGCCATCAAGTCTTGGCGAGATGTATCTCGAACAGTCTTACGGATTGTTACAGCTTGTGCTTGAGGTGAATTGATGGCGTTTAAGTTTGACGATGCTACCCTAGAGTTATGAGCAGCGGCCTCAATTTGCTCGGGTAAAACTACAAATGACTCTAATTGGTTGGATTGAAGAGATATATTGATAAATGCGGGTTTTTTACCTGTCTGTTCGGCTAATTGAGCTAGCCGACGCGAAATATCTCTGACTGAGGGTACGGTTCCATAGAGCTGTAACCCAGAAGAATTAATGAATTGATTTAATTGAAATTCTTCTTGCATCAGTATAGCCAGCTCGTTTGGTGCTTGCTGAAATTGAGCTTCATAAGCGACACGATCAAGCTGTCCTAACTCTGGATTGGAGCTTTCTTCGATCTCTTCAGTTTCAGATAGCTCTGCTTCTGCTTCTTCAGCAGAGGATTCTTCTTCAATTATTTTTGCTTCTCGTTCAACTAGTTCTTTGACTATCTCATTTGGCTCAGCTACATTTTCTTGATCTAAAGTTGCTGATTCTCCTTGAGGAGCTTCTGATTCTAGATTAGCTGGTTCAGAATTCGAGCTATCTGTAGCATCCACGGGTTCATTTACGTTGATAGCTTCTTCTGGAGGGGTTACGGAATCACCTGCCAGATTTTCGCCTAAGTTGTTGTCAGGAGCAGTTTCTGTAATTGTTTCTTCAGTGGGAGTATTACTTTCTACGGGTACTTCTTCAGTGGGAGCATTATCTTCTACAGGTACTTCTTCAGTGGGAGGGTCAGTTACCATGGCATCAGGACTAGGAAGAGTAATATCAGACATGTTCCCTGACTGAGATTGAGCTGATTCGGTGGCCAGTAGCATCCAAGTTAAGACTAAAAAAATTTTGATTGATAATTGAGATAATTTCATGTTTTTTATTTTGCTAAAAAGATCAATCTAAAATGAAAAAGTATATCCAAAGCCAAACACAAATCTAGTTCCATCTCCAGCAGAACCAGTTATATCGGTGATAGCAGGAACAAGTACCAGTGGTAGCTGTCTAAATAGAACAATAGGAACACCAATGGTCAAATCTTGACCGCTCCATTCTGCTACCAAACCAACTGGTTGAATAACTTTAATTGCTAAGCTACCAAAAATTCCTAGGTTTTCGTTGCCATCATCAATATCGGACTCAGAACGAAATTGCCCACCCCCTGCGCCCAAAGTTGTATAGATTTCGCTAAATGGTCTAGTTCTATCTTGACGCAGCATAAATCTTTTGGTGACAACACCATATACTGAAGATCCACCATCAGTGTTTCCCCAAGTAGTCAATCCTTGAACTCCAAGTGCGATCGCAAAGTTTTCTGGCAACCGACGATGTAACTTCAGATTGATTGCCCCATCATCTAATGGTGCGCTCAAGTCAACTAAACTAATCCCGATTTGGGCGCCAACGTTTGTTTGTGGATTTCCTAAACCAAAACCTAAACCAGCTACACCATCAGCATCGTCTTTAAAGCGCACGCGTTCTTGAAACCCAAATCCAATCCCAGCATTGCCCCAAAATGCTCCATAGGCTGATGGATTAATGATCGTAATGCTTGGTGATGCTCGGTAAGGTTGTTGAGGAAAAGGAATTTGCAATGGTATCCGTGTCGGCTCAAATCTTTCTCCTCCTGAGGGTTGGCGGCGTAAAGCAGGACTACCATTTTCTGAGGCTTCAGCGGCAACGCTAGAGGCACTTTCAGAATTGTTCAATGATAAAGACTGAAACCGAAATTTCGATTTGTTAACCGTAATTGTTTGAGCTTGTCTGGTACCCCATGAAGAAGATAGTTTGAGACTATCAGCTTCGGCTTCATTAGCGTTTAAGATAATTGCACTACTGACCAGAACAAATTTAAGGCAATGTAAGGGGGGCTTTCTTTTCAACGGCATTTAAGCACTGTGTTTGTTTGAATATTTCACAATATTTAATTTGTGACCAACTATTTAGCAATTTAGATTAATTAGCCAAATGATTGAAAAATTAAATTTAACTTTACCAAGGCCACCACAGGGTTTGATAGGGTTTGTCCTCAAAACTATAGATGCCTCTACCCTGCAAAGCTTTACATTCTATTGGTCTCTTATTTTCTAAAACACATCCAGCATCATAATTTGGGTTGACGCTAAAAAGCTTTTGGCTGGTTTGTGAAAGGCAGTTTTGATCTTCTTGATCAACTAGGCAGACTAAATTTTCATCTTTGGTGATTTCTGCCTTGAGATATTTTGCTTCTTCTTGCTGATAAGAAGACTGTAGTTTGGCAGCGGTTTGTTGGCAAACTTGGGCCCCCGATTGTTCTGGGAGCAAGTATTCTGGATGCCAACTCATCAAAGGTGTTAAGTTTACTTCTCCTGGAGTATAGGAGAACATGGTTGGCGTACCATCTTGAGTAGCACAAACAAATACTGATTGAGACGATTCTTGTGCTATGTATTGTATGGCGTGAACGGGAACTGCATTAAGTGCGATCGCGCAACTAACAATAGCAGTATATAAATATTTTTTTTGATTCATTAGTGCTACCAACTATTAAGATTTTAAAGCTGTGTTTATATGGTTTCAGTATATTTAACTAAATTTAAATCGTTAATTCTGATTATTTCACTAAATATATTGTCACAAGTGTAAATTTTTAATAAAGACAAGCAATTTAGGCGTTGCTGATTTTAAGTATGAAGTTGCTAGTTGTGAATAAAATTTTTACATCACATTGTCCTAAAGGACATTGTACACTTGTGGTATACACCTTCGGATATACCCTTGTGGTATACCTTGATTCAGCAACGTCGCCATTAAAGGGCAAGGCAATACCTTACCCTGATCCAAATAACTATTTATTTCATCTCGTAACCAAATAAATTAGCATTTACCTCGGCTAAATCAATGTCTTCCAAACCATATTCCTGCCAGCGTCTGGTGACCATTGCTGCTACATCAGCATCAGATTCTAAAGGCTCGCCCCATTCGTGGTCAGTTTCAGGAGAAATTTTGGTCGTTGCATCGATACCCATACGGCCACCAAGTCCAATTTTTTCACTGGCGAAATCTAGAGTATCAAAAGGCGTATTAGGCAAAATAAAAACATCGCGGGAGGGATCTACCTTAGAACTAATCGCCCAAACTACTTGGCGGGGATCGCGGACATTAATGTCTCGATCGACGACAATGACAAACTTAGTATAAGTAAATTGGGGTAAGGCACTCCAAAAAGCTAAGGCAGCCCTTCTAGCTTGTCCAGGATAGGCTTTATCAATCGAAATAATTGCTGCTTTATAGCTTAAAGCCTCCATCGGTAAAAAGAAATCAACAATTTCCGACACTTGCTGGCGCAGGATCGGAGTATAAATTCGATTGAGAGCGATCGCCATCATTGCCTCTTCTTTGGGAGGACGACCACTAAAAGTAGTTAAATAAATGGGGTTTTGACGATGAGTAATACAGTGAAAACGAACTAAAGGAGAATCTTCAACCCCGCCATAGTAGCCCATATGATCGCCAAAAGGGCCGTCAGGTAGCATTTCGCCAGGGGTAATTGTGCCTTCTAAAACAAATTCTGAATCGGCGGGTACTTCTAAATCGACGGTTTTGCACTTAGCCAGTTTTACGCCGCTACCGCCATACAGCCCAGCAAACAGCCATTCGGAAAGATCTACAGGAATCGGGGTGGCTGCTGCCATAATAATCATCGGATCGACTCCTAGAGCGATCGCAATTTCTAATTTTTTCCCTGCTTCTGCTGCTTTACGCAGATGTCTAGCACCACCCCGAACCGACAGCCAGTGAACAGTCATCGTATTTTTAGACTGTAGCTGGAGGCGATATACTCCAACATTAGGCGTACCTGTCTCAACGTCTTTAGTAATTACCAATCCCAAAGTAATGATTTTACCCGCATCTCCTGAATAAGGACGGATCATCGGTACTTTGTTTAGATCTACATCCTCTCCTTCAATGACTATCTGCTGACAGGGAGGAAAAAAGTCTCTTCCTGGTTTGGCTTTAAGCACATCAAATAGTACCTTACCAAAATCCACTGCCTGCTTGATTTTTTTAGGTGGTTTCGGTTGCTGTAACAGAGCCAGTTTCGACCCCAAAGTTTCTAGTTCCTCTGGAGTTTCCATATTCATTGACCAGCAAATACGCTCTACAGTTCCCATCAGGTTTACCGCTACGGGAAAAGGCGATCCTTTGACGTTTTCAAACAGTAATCCAGGACCTCCTGCCTGTAGCATGCGATTAGCAATTTCGGCAATTTCTAACTCAGGATCAACTAGTGCTGTAATGCGCTTTAGCTGTCCTCTTGATGCCAAAATTTTCATAAATCCCCGCAGATCTCTAGCCATGTTAAGAAATATAAAGCTCTAAGTATATATGTTTAGTCTAGAGGAGTTAAAGAAAAATCTACAATCTCTTAAAAGAGTTAGAGAGAGCTAGAACTTAAATCTTGATTCATGGCATCAATAATGTGATGTAAAGCTTCAATGAAAACTTGTTCTGATTTTGAATTTAAAGCGTTATGCAGATAAGCCTTTCCTCCTTGAGGCTGACACAAAAAATGAACCACTTGATGTTTATTGCTTTTAGTCTTCATGAGCATAATCGATTGAGTAACTGCTATTGAAACTTGAAGTCGTTGTTAATAATCTATCTTGATTTAGGTATATTTCATCGGCAACAAGGTCGTTTCTGTCTCATCAGAGCTTTTAATTCCATGCTGTTCATTTTTTACTTTAAGTAATCTACCTAGATCACATTAAGTAAATCTGTCTGAAGATAGATAAATCGATGATCTACTAATCATTACTGTAATTAATGTGAGTGAGTAAATAACAGTAAGCATAATGTATCGGTATTTAGAATCAAGCCAATTTTTTATCGTGAGTGTGTCCGTGGGAATTATGATCATTTTGCTCTTTAGCTTGGAACAGCCTAAGGTTAATGGTCAAAATGCTGGCGAAACAGAAACTAGCATAGATAGCAATGTTGCACCATTGCCAAATAATTTTTGAAGTATGAAGTATGAGATTATCTCGTAGCGAAGCCTTGCCGCCCAAAAGCTAAAAGCTAAAAGCTAAAAGCTAATAGCTTAAAATCAGTTAACCAACAGCGTAGTCTTAAAACTTGTTTTTGAAGAGAAGATCGCTCTTGGCTGCCATAATAAAATCATTGTGATGAAGTCCTTTAATCGCATGAGTCCACCAGCTCACAGTTACCTTACCCCATTCAGTTAGTAAAGCGGGGTGATGTCCTTCTGCTTCAGCGATATCTCCTACAAGATTAGTAAACGCTAAGGCGCTTTGGAAATCTTTAAATTGGTACACCCTCTGCAAATGTAATTCACCATTTTCGCTAATAATATTCCAGTCGGGTATTTGAGTTTTGTAGATCTTGATTTCTGCTTCGGTTGCAGTCGGTAAATTTCCTGTGCAGGGGACACATTTTTGCTCTAATAATTCTGTCATTATTCTTGCTCCTTGATTTTAGCTAAATGTTTTTATCTTACTGCGCTTTTCAATAAAAGCTAACAGCTAATAGCTTTTAGCTCTCTTTACAATATTGGTGCTAGTAAGCGAGAGACTCTTGCAGTCAGCTTAAACCAAAATGGTTTTTGCTGATAATTATCGAGGTTGACCACGCGAGAAACATTAAAGTCTTGTTCCAGCATTGTAGCAACGCTGTCAATAAAGTAGCTATCAATAGCAAAGGTCATGACTTCAAAATTTAAAAAGAATGAGCGATTATCAAGATTAACTGTACCGACTCCTGCGATGTCGTGATCGACTAGAATAACTTTCTGGTGCATAAATCCTGGGCGATAGCGATATAGCTTGATTCCTACTGCTTGAAGCTCTGTATAGTAAGAAAAAGAACAGAAATATGCAGTCAGATGATCGGGACGATTGGGTAAAATAATCCGTACATCTACACCACGTAGGGTAGCCAACTTGAGGGCATTAAGAATAGAAGTATTGGGAACAAAGTAAGGACTAGCAATCCAGATTCGGCTTTGCGATCGCTCAATCAAACTGAGAAAAAATAAGTTGCAGTTATGCAGTTGATCGGCAGGGCCTGTTGGTAAAATTAGTGCTGTCTGATTGTTTTGTGCTTCTTGTACCTGCCAGCAAACTTGAGGAATGTCTCTGGTAACCCAATACCAATCTCCGAGAAAAACACTTTGTAAACATTGAACCGCAGCACCGCGAAGCTTAAGATGAGTATCGCGCCACGAACCAAAACGAGGATTTTTGCCTAAATACTCATCACCAATATTTAAGCCACCCATAAAGGCTACTTGTCCATCGACAATCAAGATTTTACGATGGTTGCGAAAGTTGATTCTAAAGCGGTTGCCTTTTCTTCTAGTACTACCAAAACCACCGACTTTAATGCCATGCTGTCGGAGGGATTTAAGATAGTTACGCGAGAGTTTGCGTGAGCCAATTTTGTCGTAGAGTAGATTGACTCTAACTCCCTGGTTAGCTCGCTCGATGAGAGCCTGTTTAAACTCGTTACCCGCGCAATCATGGTTGATGATATATGATTGCAGCAAAATATAGTCTTGAGCTTGCGCGATCGCCGCTAACATCGCTTGGTAAGTTTGCTCACCATCAATTAATAATTCGATCTCGTTGCCAGTAGTAAAAGGAAGCGGAGTAAAAGCCTCTGCCAGTTTTTCGCTTACAGATAATTGAGCTGGAAGTACGGCTTTGTATTTTAGAATGGCTTCATAAGCCTGACTAACTAGCTTATGTTTTTCTGAATAAGCATTCTGCAATGCGTGAGCATATTCCTGAAATTCATTCTTGCCTAAAATCCAATACAAAGGAATAGCTACCCAGGGAAAAGTAATTAAGGATATGCCCCAGGCGATCGCGCCACGAGATGAACGCACCACCATTACCGCATGGGCAGCAGACAAGATGCCTACACCATGTACGATGATGGTAGCGATGCTAAAGATTGAAACCAGATTAATCCCTGACTGCATACATTGGCGATCACTCTAAACGTAAAGTTCTACTAGTAGTGGATTATGATCTGAAGATGAGATCTGGTCAATTACCTGAGCGCTAGAGGCTTTTTGCTTAAATCCTCGATAAAAAATATAGTCTAGGGGGGGAGATAGCAAAAAGCGTTTAATTTTTAGAGCTTCAAGGATGGGAAAAGAGACAGGAGTTAAGCCTAGTTTAGCCGTCATTTGGAAGAGAAATAGCCAACGCGAGCGATTCCAGGTATTGAAATCTCCAGAAAAAATCACTGCACCCTGATGCTGAGAGATGATCGTTTCTATTTCCTGTAGCTGTGCCTGAAATTTGCTGGTTTCAACAAAGTTAATTAGATGAGTATTAACCGTTAACAGCGGATCACGATTAACCCAGGAATATTCCACAAACAGAGAAACTTTTGGGGTTCTGGTAACTGGTTCTTGATGTTGCGTAATTTTAGCCTGGCTATTGAGGCGATCGCTTTTAGTCGCGGTTAACACCCCACAGTAAGTATTATCCAAAGTATCAATTAAATTGGGGGCAAAGCTCCAGCCCATTGATGCCAGTTCAGGAATTTGTTGTTTGATGGCGCAAAGACGAACTTCTTGGAGAAATATGTGATCGGGCTGATGCTGTTCGACTATAGCTAAAAAATCATTACTCCAGGTGTAGTCATGATTATTTTTGGCGATATTCCAGCTTAAAACCTTAATTGTATCTCGGTCTAAAACTGTTGAACTGGGATGAGCGCGATCGATAGTTGCTTCTGCAACTTTACCAAATCGATGAGTCGGGCTGAATTGCTTAAGATATGATAGCGGGCTTGGTTCTTGTCGCTCAAACATTAATTAATCATAGTTTTACTTTAAGCTAGTCTAACATTTAGTAAATTGAGACGATTCAAAAGACCGATGCTATGGCACTGCGCGCAAGTAGGGGCGATTTGCAAATCGCCCCTACTTGCTGATTTAATTAATTTTGTTGCTCAAGATTTTTTGGCTTTACAGGCGATCGCTCGATTTCTCCTTCACAGTAACCTAAGTCATACATACTAGCTGCTTGAGGATCGTGTTCTGGGGAGTGTTTGGGTTTACCTGCCCAAGCATCGGCTTTACCTTGGTTGATCCAGTCTTCATCAGTCATGAATGTGTCAGAGACTTGATCCATAATTATTTGCCTCCTCGGTTTATTGATCGATACTCTTGTTGTATCAGTTTTTATCTTCGCTAAAGGTAGTTTGCAACTATTCGATAAGTAGTAGTGTTCGGCTTTGTTCCTCACAAGTTTCTCATCAATCGGATTTAGTATTTAGAAGTGATTAAAAGTAGTTATTTTTCTTGGTATTTAAGATTAACTCAGAGGAGAAGTGAAATGAAAGCAGCAGACATCATGACCACCAAAGTATGTACGATTAATACACTAGCTACCGTAGCTGAAGCGATCGCCCTGATGAAAGACAAAAGAGTACGTTCTTTGATTGTTGAACCGAGTGAAGACGGTGCTTATGGAATTGTGACTGAAACCGACATTATTTATAAAGTAGCTAGCCAAGATCGAGATCCTAATTCAATTATGGTCTACCAGATTATGACCAAACCCTGTATTGTAGTTAATCCCGATTTGGATTTGAAAAACGTAGCCCGGCTATTTGCCGAAACAGGAATCGCCAGAGCGCCCGTAATTCAAAAACAGCTTTTAGGCATGATTTCCACAACTGATTTAATCATGAAATCCAATGTGACACAGCCAACCGCTTCTAATAACTTGTCTGCAAAAATTCATCAAACTATGTTACACAATCGCGTAGCTGCCGATTTACAATCAGAAATAGAGCAAGAATGTGAAGCGGCTTGGGATGCGGTTGAAGAAACTTAATTGAAGTCAGAAGTCAGAAGTCAGAAGTCAGAAGTCAGTCCTAAAGGACGACACGTAATTAGTGTGACGCGGAGCTAGTACCACAAGGGTATAACATCCTTTAGGGCTACTTGCGAGCCGATAATCTATATATCCTAACTTAACTTGGTACGGCTATAACCCAACTCACATACTTAGCACGGCAGCACCGTTAATTTTTCCAGTTCGTAAAGCATTGAGAGCCTCGTTAGCTTCAGATAAAGGAAAGGCTGTAACTTCTGTCTGGATTCCGATTCGTGGAGCTAAAGCCAAAAACTCTTCGCCGTCTCGGCGCGTCAGATTGGCAACCGATCGCAATACTCGCTCTGACCATAAAATCTGATAGGGAAAGCTGGGGATATCGCTCATGTGAATACCTGCACAAACTACAATGCCAGCTTTGGCGACTGCTTTCAGTGCTGCGGGAACTAATTTACCAACAGGAGCAAAGATAATTGCTGCGTCTAATTCTTTTGGCGGTAATTGCTCCGAACTTCCTGCCCAAACTGCACCAAGATGGCGAGCAAATTCTTGACCTTGAGTATCTCCCGAACGGGTAAAAGCATATACTTGCTTACCTTGATAATTTGCCACCTGGAGCAAAATATGTGCTGCTGCACCAAAGCCATAAAAACCAATTCTGGCTGCATCTTCAGTCATCCGATAGGAGCGATAGCCAATTAATCCAGCACAAAGTAAAGGGGCTGCCTGTAGATTGGGAAAACCTTCAGGAATCGGGAAACAAAAGCTTTCGTCGGCAACGGTATATTCAGCATAACCACCATTGAGATTGTAGCCTGTAAATAAAGCGCGATCGCATAAATTTTCTTTGCCAGCTAGACAATAACGACAACAATTGCAAGTATGTCCCAACCAAGGCACGCCAACGCGAGTACCCAAGGGATATTTATTGGCTTTAGCTCCAGTTTCGACTACCGTTCCCACAATTTGATGACCTAATACCAAGGGCAGGTTAGGTTTGCTTAGTTCGCCATCAACTATGTGTAAATCTGTACGACATACTCCGCAGACATGAACCTTGAGTAATACTTGTTCGGGTTGCGGTTGCGGTAAAGGTAGTTCAACTTCTCGTAGCTTTTGACCTACTCGATCTAAAATCATGGCGCGCATCATAATTACCCCAAGCAACTTCTGATTTAACCATAGCAAAACCTGAGTTCGGGTTAAGACAATTGATCGGTTAAGGTAGCTCTTAGCTTCTGAGCTTTTGGAGTTTGACCTGTGTGTTCTACTCAACCGAAAAATACTGTAAGAACTCACAATTTCCTCAAATTTAAGATCTATAGTTTAGATCGATTAAAGCAGGAACAGAAAATGAATGCAGTGTTTATCGATAGGTCAGAAGCAGGCAGAAAATTAGCCCAACAATTGACTGCTTATGTCAATCATCCCCAGGCAATAGTCTTGGGGCTGCCACGCGGTGGCGTACCTGTGGCTTATGAAATCGCGAAGAGTCTAAACCTGCCTCTGGATGTTTGTTTGGTCAAAAAACTAGGTCTACCTGACTATCCCGAAACAGCAATGGGAGCGATCGCCGAATCGGCTTTAATTCATGACTACAGTGGTAACATCACGATTATTGATGAAAACATAACTCAAAGCAATGATGTTGACCAAGAACAAATAAAAGCGATCGCTGCTGGAGCCAAAGCTGAATTAAGATGGCGAGAATGCTGTTATCGACACTATCGTCCCCTACTCAAAATCAAGGGAAATCTAGTTATTCTTGTTGACGATGGCATTGCTACTGGGTTAACCATGCACGCTGCGGTAACTGCTTTACAGTCACATCAGCCCCAAAAAATTATTATTGCTACTCCCGTCGCAGCTCAAAAAACCATTAGACAATTAACCACTTTAGTAGACGAAATCACTTGTCTAGTCACACCAAAGTCTCTTGGTGCCGTCGGTTTCTGGTACGAAGATTTTAGTCAAGTATCTGACCAAGAAGTATGCAATTTGCTATCTAAACAGACTCACAAAAGTTTTGCCGAATCTTGTTGAAGTGAACCCTACTCCGCGCTCAGGAGTTAGCGGCTAGCTGTTAGTCGAGTTGGAAAAATTTAATTTACTCAGATCGCAAAATTGCCAAATTGTCTTGACGGGAGTGGTAAAAATGCCTCAAAAACAAAATTCAACCAAAACTCCACCATCGAATTTCATCGGGTGGAGCATGATTGTCACAGCACTTTGCTTGATTTTATTTAGCTTATTCTTACCGACAACACCAGCTAATAAAGTCCAACCCTATAGTGAATTTATTGATTTAGTCGAAAGCGATCGCGTCAAGAGTGTAACTATCGGCTCAAGTCATCTTGAATATATACTCAAACCATCAGTTGAAGCTGAATCAAAGCAAACGTTTGTTACCGCTATCGTAGAACAGGATACAGAACTACCCAGACTATTACGTCAGCATCAGGTAGAGTTTTCCGCAACTGCTGCCAATAACGATGGCATTTGGGGTTTGATTAAATTCTTATTTTTCTTCTTCTTAATTATCAACTTAGGTAATTTATTATTCAGTCGAGGACAACAAGGAAGCACAAGTCCCTTTAGCATTGGTCGAAGTAACGCGCGCATTTATTCTGAGGGAACAATGGACGTTACTTTTGATGATGTGGCAGGAATTGATGAAGCCAAAGCAGAATTGTTGGAAATAGTCGATTTTTTGCAACATGGAACCAAATATATACTTTTAGGAGCAAAAATACCCAAAGGCGTATTGTTAGTTGGCCCTCCAGGTACGGGCAAAACTCTCTTAGCCAAAGCGATCGCTGGGGAAGCAAAAGTTCCTTTCTTTAGTATTTCTGGTTCAGAATTTATTGAGATGTTTGTTGGGGTTGGTGCATCGCGAGTGCGGGATTTATTCGACCGCGCTAAAAAACAAGCTCCTGCCATTGTCTTTATCGATGAACTAGATGCCTTGGGTAAATCTCGCGCTGCTGCTGGCTCATTAATGGGTGGTAACGATGAACGCGAACAAACTCTGAATCAGCTGCTAGCCGAAATGGACGGTTTTGAACCCAATGCAGGAGTAATTCTTCTAGCTGCTACGAATCGCCCTGAAGTCCTCGATCCTGCTTTGTTACGTCCTGGTCGTTTTGATCGCCGTATTGTGGTAGATCGCCCCGACAAGTCTGGGAGACTGGCAATTTTAGAAGTCCATGCCCGTAATGTCCGATTAGCAGGAGATGTAGATCTAAATAAAATAGCTGCTCGTACTCCTGGTTTTGCTGGAGCAGATCTGGCAAACTTAATCAATGAAGCTGCTTTACTCGCTGCTCGTCGTGATCGTCCTGCCGTAGTCATGGAAGATTTTAATGAAGCTAGCGAAAGAATTCTCACAGGATTAGAAAAAAAATCCCGGGTGCTGAATGAAATTGAAAAGAAAACCGTTGCCCATC
This sequence comes from Myxosarcina sp. GA_180221_E-2-1-MAG-40_15, assembly GCA_020692205.1. Classification (GTDB taxonomy): domain Bacteria; phylum Cyanobacteriota; class Cyanobacteriia; order Cyanobacteriales; family Xenococcaceae; genus Waterburya. The sequence goes on along the minus strand of JAIMKV010000003.1, from coordinate 19,670 downwards.
ACGAAGTAGGTCATGCCATCGTTGCTTCGCTAATGCCTGGTACGGATCAGATCGAGAAGATCTCGATTGTACCTCGTGGGATCGGGGCATTGGGCTATACGCTGCAGTTGCCAGAAGAAGACCGTTTCTTGATGATTGAGGATGAAATTCGTGGTCGGATTGCCACTTTACTTGGCGGACGTGCCGCCGAAGAATTGATCTTTGGTAAGGTGTCTACTGGTGCGAGTGATGATATCCAAAAAGCTACCGATCTTGCTGAAAGATACGTAACCCTCTATGGTATGAGCGATCGCCTTGGCCCGATGGCATTTGAAAAGATCCAGCAGCAGTTTCTTGAAGGTATGACTAATCCTCGTCGTCAGGTAAGTCCCCAACTGGCTGAAGAAATTGATCACGAAGTCAAAGCAGTAATCGATGGCGCACATCAAGTTGCTGGGGAAATTTTACGTAACAATCGCCAACTATTAGTAGAAATTGCTCAAACCTTATTGGAGCAAGAAGTTTTAGAAGGAGCTAAACTGCGCTCGCAACTTAGTCGAGCGCAAAAAACTGTAGCAGTAGATCAATGGTTGCAATCGGGAAAGTTTACTGACAATCAATTATTGGCAGTAATTACCCACAGTAACGGCAAGACTGATAACCAACTATAACTAAATGGACTACGCTTATGGTTAACTGGATTTCAGCTAATAGCTTTTAAATCAAGCGATCGCGCTGGCTGCTCGTCGAGAGGCGATATGTATAGTCTTAAATTAAGGTAAAAATTATGAAGTCACAAGCAGACGAAGTTAAGCAAATTGCGGCTCAGCTACTAGCAGGGATGCTGGCAAATCCGCATATTGAGCAAGTTTATCCCACAGAAAGTGGAAAATTGAGCCGAGAACAACAGCAAGAACTAATTAAAATGGCGATCGCCATGGCAGAAGCTTTGATTAGTCAGGTGGAAACTCAAATAGAAAGTCACTTCCAACATCATCTTTCTTAGAGGTAAGTAACAATGAGATTTCAGTTCAAGAAATTCCTGGTTTTACTATTGACAAGTTTTTGCTTATTCTCTAGTCCCCAGATAATTGATTATTTTACTTTGCCAGCCTCAGCCTCGATTGAGCCAACAGGCTCACTCTCTGGCGATCGCTCGGTAAGTAACCTCAAAGATGAGGCTGGCAACAATTGGCAGATCGTACTAGTTGAAAAAAATTACGGTGATAGCATAGATATTTTCTGGCGTTTGGTGGGGTTTCCTCTAGCTGAAATCGACCACAGCCAACCGCTACAGATTGCTACTCCCAACGGCAATTTTTTGGCGATCCAAGATTCATCCTCGCCAAATTCTCTAGCATTTAATGTTGCTGAGTATAGCGTCCGAGATATTTTGTCTAAATTACCAGTTAATGATTTGAATCTAACTCTTGATCTAACTAACGAGCCTGAAGGCTACGGGTTGCCTAATCGCCCAGTTAATCTGAAGCTGCCTGCGGCAATAGTAGCGCAATGGCAAGAGTTCGCTCAAACTAAATCACGCAGCGACCAAGAGCATATTTTCTCTCGCCCAACTATACCTTTTCTCCTAGCGATCGAGCGGTTTGAACAAATCGGAGTTTAAATTTTTACTGCGTTCACTTTTTGGCTCAAAAATTTATTTAGTGAGGTGATTAAAATGACACATTTAAGATTCAATTCATTAATCTTAACTACTTTATTATTAGCACTTTGTTTGCTCTTATTAACAGCTGCTGCCGATGCTGCTACTTATACAGTAAAAATGGGTTCAGATCGAGGCGAATTAAAGTTCGTTCCCGAGGTTTTAGAAATTAAGCCTGGGGACACAGTTGAATGGACAATTAATCAAGTTGCGCCTCACAATGTCGTCTTTGACGAAGCCAAAATGCCCAATGGAAACAAAGCATTGGCAAAAGATTTATCCCACAAACAATTGCTGTTCAAAACTGGCGCATCTTATCAAACCAATTTCCCAGAAGATATTGCACCTGGTACATATTCTTATTATTGCGAACCTCATCGGGGTGCGGGAATGATTGGCGAGATTGCGATCGCCGATTAAGCTAACTTACAGGGTTTTTATTTCATTTCAATAAACCAAAAGGCTTCTAATCTCGCTATTGAAGATCACCAGGCGATCGCAACCGCTACGAGATAATCTCTGACTTCATACTTAGTTTAGTTAGATGGAAAACAATTACCGCCAATTTGTCAATGTGGTCAGTAGGCAGGTGCGAACGGCTGTTCGTCAGTAAATCGGCAATTGAGCAAGTTTGATATTTCTGTTGATAACGCAAGACAATCAAAAGGTTTGTTAATAAACCCGATTACATTACTATGTTTTAATTCCGATCTTGCTGACTCGATTAATTTGGCTGTAAATAAAACCACAGGAATTTTTTGAGTTACGCGATCGCTTTGTAATCTTTGCAGAATTTCGATCCCTTTAAGATCAGGTACGATCAAATCCAAGAGAATTACGTCTGGATGCAGATTGTTGGCTTTAAATAATCCTTCTTTGCCGCAGTTAGCAGTGGTAACTTGCCAATAATTATCCATTTCTAAAGTAAATTTGGTAATGAGCTGAATTCCTGGATCATCTTCGATGATTAAAATATGTCTCTTGCTCATCTGCTAAAAACCAGCTTTAAAATTAAGAGTTGTTTGCGGATTATTCGTCGACAATAGTTAATGCTTTGGGGCGATCTTGGGCGATCTCGATACTAATTCCTTTAGCTTGTTCTGCGGTTAAATCTTCGATATAACCAGACTGAGATTCTCTTGCTTCTAACTGGCTATCGAAAGGCCCAAAATAATAAACACATTTGGGTTTAACCGTGATAATCTTGACCCACCAAGGCAATTTTGGCTTAATTCTAGCGACTGATTTGTAAGACGATCGCATATTAGAAGAAAATTTATGGTAATTCAAATTGCTATTACTCCAGAGTTGTAATAAATTTTGCTCGAACAACACTCTCCTCACAATTAAATTTGAAAGCAAATACTATATACGCTCGCAGTCATTTGCTTCAAATTTTGGTTTCAAACCTTTAAACACTTGGGAACTGGAATTAAATTGCTAATGATTGATAATCATTTAGCTTATTTAGATACTTGACCTGTATATTTACATATTTTGCCAAAGATGTCTGTTCGAATTCTGACATAGTGCCAAAAAAATTAGGAGAAATTGTTAAATAATTGTGACATCAAAGATTTAGTAAACGAGAATATATATTCCAGATGAGGCGATCGCATTCACAGGAAACTCTTCTTAAAGCTATAGGGTTTAAAATCATAATTTTGCCCCGACAATAATCAATCAGGTTTCTTTGACGAAGATCTGCCGCGACAACAGATAAGCTCGAACGTCTAACGCCAATTAGTTCGGCAAGGGTTTCTTGAGTTAGCGACAATTCACTGGCATTTAAGCGATCGCTATAGGATAGCAGCCAACGAGCCAGTCGTTGTTCTAAAGTATGATGACAGCTACAGAAAACGTTTTGTGAAACTTGAGCCAAGAAGATTTGAGAGTATCGCAACAAGATGCGTTGTAGCTCCCCACCGTAAGCAAATTCTTGTCGCAGAACCTTGACGGGCAAGCTAATGACAAGACAATCAGTTTGAGCGATCGCCCAATTGACCATAAAATTAGCTCCCAAAAATGTCGCAGTAGCGATCATGCCCTCATTACTCACCATAGCTGATTCAGCTATCAAACCAGCTTCGCTAATATTAACCAAGGAGATGATGCCGCGAAGCGGAAAATAAACTTGCTCAATCGCCTTGTTAGGTTGGTAGAGAGTTTGTTTCGCGGGGAGAACCAGGCGTTGTGAACTAAACAGCAGCTGCTGAAGTTCCGACTCTGGTAGTAAGCCTAAGAGCTGATTAGCACGAGCGGGTATCTCTCCATTGCCCAAGCGAGGAGGATGCTGGATGGATAAAACCATTATTTTTTACCCTCATGTAGAGTGAATTTTAAAAAACTATTCAAGCAATTGGTGAACTATGTAGATTATCTTATTAACAGGAATTGAAGAATTTGTGAGTAATGTAGATTTAAATATGAAGTATGAAGTTTGTACTTGCCCGTCATACTTCATACTTCAATTACCTGTAATATGTTCAAGAGAAGTAATCAGCCCAAATCGTGAGAATTTTACTTATAGATGACGATGAACAGCTAATGGAAGTTTTAGCTGACAAACTAATCGCTCAGCGTTATGCAGTTGATCTTGCCAACACGGGTGAAATGGGCTGGGAGTTCATTTTACTGTTTGACTTTGATTTGATAGTTCTCGACTGGATGTTGCCTGATGTGGATGGAGTAGCTCTGTGTCAGCAAATTAGAGCTGAAGGCTATACTATGCCCATTATGCTGTTGACTGCCCGCGATCGCCATAATGATAAAGTCATCGGGTTGGATGCTGGTGCGGATGATTATGTCGTCAAACCCTTCGATTTTGACGAACTTACCGCGAGAATTCGGGCTTTGCTACGGCGAGAAGTTGGTATTTCCTCTCCTATCTTGCAGTGGCAGGATTTAAGTCTCGATCCAAAAATTCATGAGGTGCATTATCAAGAGCAGTTATTACCGCTCACTCCCAAAGAATATGGCATGATCGAGCTGTTTATGCGCCATCCCCAACAGGTATTTAGCCCAGGAGCGATTATCAATAACCTGTGGGCGGGAGAAGATCCCCCAGGAGAAGAAGCAGTCAGAACCCATATTAAAGGCTTACGTCAAAAGCTCAAGGCGGCAGGTATGGACAAGGATACGATTAAAACCGTCTATGGTGTCGGTTATCGTCTCAAGTCTGATGAAGATTATCAACAGTCTAGCCTGGCTCAAACTATTAGCGATCAGCAAGATCGAGGGACGGTAATCACTAAAACTTGGTCTAAATTTAAAGATTTGGCGTTTCAAAGGTTAACTGATTTAGACAATCTAGCTATAGCACTGGTAGAAGCACAAGTAACTCCAGAAATACATACTCAAGCCAAAAACTCGGCACATAAACTGGCAGGCTCATTAGGCTGTTTTGGTTTTCCCAATGGCTCAAAAATTGCCAAACAGCTCGAACAATTATTAAACAGCGACTCTGATACTGAGGCTGATATTCAACAGATTAACCAATTAATTTCCTCACTTCAGCATGAATTGCAGCATCAGCCCTTTGAGGCAACTGTTAAAAATGCTCTGAATCAGAATATTACGCTGTTGATCATTAATCGCGACGCTGATTTTAGCCAAAGGTTAGTTACCGAAGCACACAAAAACGGCATCAAAACTTACACTGCATCTAATTTCGAGCGAGCCAGAGAGATAATTGCCCAGGAATCTATTGATGCGGTGCTGCAAAAAATAACTTTTCCCGATGGAGAAGATGTCGCTTTTCTCGAACAGCTACACCACCAAATGCCCCAGTTACCAATTGTCGAGATCGCTGAATCGGCTCAATTACAAGATCGCTTAGATCTAGTCCGCAAAGGCGTTAATCTGACTTTACAATATCCCGTAGAACCCAGTACCGCCATTAATTGCGTGATTGAACTAATCCAAAGTGCGGGGGCTGCTGCCAAAATTTTGATTGTCGATGACGATCCGCAAGTATTATTATCTTTGCAAATATCCCTTCAGCCTTGGGGTTTTGAATTAACTACTCTAAATGAGCCACAGCATTTTTGGGAGGTTTTAGAAGATGTTGAGCCAAATCTATTGGTACTAGATATAGAAATGCCTGAAATTAACGGGATTGAACTATGCCAGATCTTGAGAAGCGATCGCCGTTGGCAACTGCTACCGATCTTATTTTTGAGCGTACATCAAGATGAAAAAACTCAGGATCAGGCTTTTGCTAATGGCGCAGACGACTATATTTGTAAGCCAGTTACTGGCTCAATCTTGGCTAATCGGATCTTAAATCGCTTACGTCGCAGCAAGCTTCTGAAGTCAGAAGTCAGAAGTCAGGAGTCAGAAGTTCAAAATAATGGTAGATAGCAATATTTCTATTCAAAGTAGAACTAAGAAATTTGCTACTAGAGTTATTTTTGCCTACACAGAAATTATCGGCAAGAGTAATAATTATGATGATGCAGTAAGAATATTAGCCAAGCAGTTTTTACGCTCTGGCACAAGCGTAGGCGCGAACTGCAAAGAAGCTAAGTCAGCGCAGTCAAAGAAAGACTTTATTAGCAAATATGAAATAGCATTAAAAGAAGCGAGAGAAAACGACGCGTTTTGAGTGAGAAGCTTCCCACTCAAAAGCCGCCTACAGAATACTGGATGGAAATAATGATTGAAACCAATCTTGTTCCAAAACAAAAATTCGCTTTATTGCTTCAAGAAATAGACTCCATCATCAGAATCTTGGTAACTACCATCAACTCACTTAAATCAAACTCCTGACTTCTGACTTCTGACTTCTGACTTCTGACTTCTAATTTACGCCATGTTTTGTGGGCAATAGCCCAGTCGATCAACAATCTGATCGCGAAAAATTTCAATTTCTTCCGTTTCTGGTTTGCCATGAGCTACGATAACCACCTGATAGCGATTCATGATCTTAACTACCGATTCTCCAGCTTCTAGTCTGGCTAAGACATTCATTATTTTGGTAGATGGTTGAGCAAAAACTCCCATCTCGCTGAAAAAAGCCTGAAGATTCTTAGCCAAGCGATAAGGTATGGAGTTTTTCAACTTGACTTTAACCAACCAGCAATCAATGAGATTGATGACTGCTACTGAATCTAAGTGTGACTGATATTGGTGACGTAAATGCTTGATGACTCTAAGAGTAGAACTGGCATTAGCAAACGAGTAGATATATTCTTGATTTGTTTTCATCTTTCTCAATTAAGATACTTCTAACCGCGTATGGACGGACGGGGCATAAAAGATGACCAATTTGATTAAGCTTAGCAAGCTACATTTGTTAATTAAATTTAGACCAGCAATTTGAGGAACTTGTGAGGGACAAGATATTTTTTGCTTAGTAGTCCGCTCGCTTGATTAAGTTATGTAGTTAAAAATGATTCATTGAGAGATTGAAATATTAGACTATGGTAGATACAAATACGAAAGGTATTCCTCTACATAACTCTGCTAAGAAGATTAATTATTTAGCTACTAATTGTCTATAAGTGTGTATTGATCAGTACATTGAATTTAATCCTGTCACCATTGCGCCTGATACTTTGCTTTCGGAGGCGATCGCTTTATTTACTCAAAAACAGCTTGACTGTATTTTGGTGGTTGAAGCGGAATTAGTCGGGATTTTAACTCAAGGTGATGTGCTAAGAGCAATATCTCAGGGCATTAATCTCAAAACCGCCATGGTAGATGCGGTGATGACTCAGTCAGTGCTGACTCTGGAGCGATCGCAATGCCCGAATATTCAGGTGGTTTGGTCTTTCTTACAACGGTATTCCCTCAGCTATTTACCTATTTTGGGTCAAAAGCGTGAATTGGTTGGGCTTATTGGTACTAAAGCCCTAATTCAGTTCTTACCGTCTAAATTAGAACCAGAGTGGGTAGTAACCTGTAGCCAGAATCAGCAACAGGACGATTGGCAAGTCAAAGTCCGAGAATTAGAGCATTTGTTTGAGCTTACGCCGAGTATCCTCGGTGTCTTTGGTTTGGATGGTTATTTAAAACGGATTAATCCTGGTTTTAGCCAAACTCTAGGCTTTAGTGAAGCTGAACTATTAGCCAAACCGTTCCTTGACTTTGTTCATCCAGGCGATCTCGCTGCAACTCAAGCTGAGGTGGAAAAATTAGCCACAGGACAAACTACTATTTCTTTCGAGAATCGCTATCGCACTAAAGATGGTAGCTATCGCTGGCTGTTATGGACGGCAAAACCTGATCTACAAGCGGAAATTATTTATGCAGTAGCACAAAATATTACAGAGCGCAAGGAAAACGAACTAGCTTTAATCGAGAGCGAGTCTAGATGGCAATTAGCACTCAAAGGTGCAAATGACGGGATTTGGGACTGGAATCTTAAAACCAATGAAGTATTCTTTTCTCGACATTGGAAAGAGATGTTGGGATATAGCGAGGCTGAAATTGGCAATACTATAGCAGAATGGTCTAGCCGAGTTCATCCAGACGATCTAGGTTGGGTAAAGGAAGTGATTCAAGACCACTTTGCCCAGAAAACTCCGCTTTATATTTCGGAGCATCGGTTACGGTGTAAAGATGGCAGCTATAAATGGATTTTAGCCCGAGGACAGGCGTTATGGGATGAGGCAGGAAATGTGCTCAGGATCGCTGGTTCTCATACTGATATTACCTCCCGCAAACAAGCAGAATCAAAATTAGCTAGAAGTGAAAATTTACTCCGCACCATTATTGAGTCCGAACCAGAGTGTGTCAAAATACTTGATCGTGAGGGCAAACTGCTCGAAATGAATTCCGCTGGATTGGCAATGATTGAGGCAGATTCCTGGACACAGGTAATTAATCAATCAGTTTATCCTCTAATTAATATCAAACATCGTCAGGCTTTTATTGACCTGACAGAAAGCATATTTGCTGGGAAATCGGGGAAATTAGAATTTGAGCTAACTGGATTAAAAGGAACATCTTGCTGGCTATCGACTCATGCTGTTCCTTTAAAAGATGGCGATCGCATTACCGCGCTGTTAGCAGTTACTAGGGACATCAGCGATCGCAAACAGGCGGAAATTCAACTAAAACAAGAACGGGATTTTTCTCAAGCGGTTGTTAATACCGTAGGTGCATTAGTAGCTGTATTAGATAAACAAGGCAGGATAATTAGCTTTAATCATACCTGCGAGCAAGTTACTGGCTATAGCTTTGCCGAAGTTAAAGGTCAGTCAGTCTGGTCAATTTTAATTGCCCCCGAAGACCAAACCACAGTTCAAGCCATATTTGAGCGACTGCTGGTGGGGCAACTGTCCAACCAGTATGAAAATTATTGGGTAGCTAAAGATGGCAGCCGTCGTTTGATTTCCTGGTCAAATACTGTTCTATTGGATGCAGCAGGAAAAATAGAATTTATTATTGCTACAGGTATTGATGTTACCGAGCAACGTCGGGTTTGGAATCAGCTAGAACAACAGTATCGACAAACAAAATTACTGACCGAGATCACCAGCAAAATTCGGATGTCGATTGAGCTAGAAGAGCTACTGCAAGCCGCCGTTACTGAAGTACAGCATCTATTAGCTTGCGATCGCGTTTTAATTGTGGAACTAAAAACCAACAACACTGCTTTACCGATTAGCGAAGCGATCTTGCCCAATTTACCACCGATGTTGGGTTATCAACTTGCCGATCCGCTGTTGAGCGGTGAATATTTAGCCAGCTACCGTCAGGGAGAAGTATTGGCGATCAATAATTTGGCTACTGCTTCTATTGCTCCAGAGGTGAAGCTGCTACTAACACAGTTTCAGATTCAGGCTAAACTAGTTGTTCCCATTCTTTCCCAGAATAACCTCCAAGGTCTGTTGATTGCCCACCAATGTTATGCTCCCCGACAGTGGCAAGAACCTGAAATTCAACTATTAAAGCAGTTAGCCGATCAAATTGGCGTAGCTTTATCTCAGGCTCAGTTACTGGACAATCTAGAAGCGTCTGTAGCTCAACGAACTACTGAGCTTACTACTACCAACAATCTGCTTCAGGCAGAAATAGCCGAACGCAAACAAACAGAAGCAATCTTAAGAGAAAATCAACAAAAGCTAGCAGGTATTTTAGACAATGCCGATGAAGCAATTATCTCCATTAACGAACAACAGCAGATTCAACTATTTAATCAGGGTGCGGAAAAGATTTTTGGCTATCAGGCTCAAGAAATAATGGGAAAACCTCTGGATCTGCTCTTACCTGAAGTATTTCGTCAGGTTCATCGTCAGCATATTCAGCAATTTGCTCAATCGACAAAGCAATCTCGTCAGATGACAGAACGTAACACCAAGGTATTTGGTCGTTGCAAAAACGGTCAGCAGTTCCCGGCGGAGGCTTCTGTGGCTAAACTGCGAACTCGCGAAGGAATGCTGTTTACGGTGATGCTCAAAGATATTACCGAAAGACATCAAGCACAAGCAAAATTGCAGGATTCTAAATCTTTATTGGCAAAAGCTGAAAAAATCGCCAAAATAGGCAGTTGGGAATATGATCATCAAACTCAACAGAGAAGTTGGTCAGAAGAATTGTTTGCCATTTTAGATTTTCCCAGAGAACAACCCATACCGTCATGTGAAGAAATTTTGGCTCGCGTTCATCCAGAAGATCGTCTGTTAGTTAAAAATACGCTGTATCAAGGCCATATTGAAGGTATACCTTGGCAGTTTAGCTATCGCTTGCTATTACCCAACGGCACGATTAAGTATGTAGAAAGTAGAGGTGAACCAACATTAGATGCTCAAGGAACAGTCCTCAAGGTATTCGAGACAATTATGGATGTTAGCGATCGCATCCAGGTCGAGAAATCTTTTCAACGTAGTGAAGAACAGTTAAAGCTAATTACTGATGCTCTACCAGTGTTGATTTCCTACGTAGACAACCAACAACGTTATCGCTATAACAATCGTACCTACGAAACTTGGTATGGCAAACCAAGATCCAGTCTGCTCGGACGACCTATAATAGAAACAATGGGAGCAGACACCTATCAAAAAACCCTGCCCTACATCAAGACTGCGTTGGCGGGAAAAGCAGTTACTTTTGAGAATCAACGTACCCATGAAAACGGTAGTATCTACTGGACGAATGCCACCTATATTCCTGATTTTGACTCAGATGGCAAGGTGAAAGGCTTTTTCTCAATGGTAGAGGATATTAGCGATCGCAAAGCTGTCGAACAAATGAAAAGCGAATTTGTTTCGATTGCCAGTCATGAAATGCGCACTCCTCTAACTTCGATTCATGGCGTGATTCACTTACTCTGTGCTGGCCGTTTGGGAGAACTAACTACTTCAGGTAAACAAATGGCAGAGATGGCGTTGAGAAATAGCGATCGCCTAACTCGTTTGGTTAAAGATATCCTGGACTTAGAACGCATGGAGTCAGGACGAGATGAAATTGACCAGCAACCCTGCGATAGTACTGAAGTAATTCAGCAAGCAATAGATACTCTTAGTTCTCTGGCTGAAGAACAGCAAATTAGCTGGGAAATTAATTCTCCTTCGGTTGAATTTTGGGGCGATCGCGATCGCATTGTCCAAACTCTCACCAATCTAATCAGCAACGCGATTAAGTTTTCTCCTGCTAACAGTCAAGTTTCAATCTCAGCTCAATTACAAAATAACTACGTTCTCTTTGCAGTTAAAGATAAGGGTAGAGGTATTCCTCAAGATAAGCTAGAAACCATCTTTGAACGCTTTCAACAAGTGGACGCTTCTGATTCCCGTCAAAAGGGCGGTACTGGTCTTGGTTTGGCTATTTGTCAACATATTGTCGAACAACACGGTGGCAAAATTTGGGTAGAAAGTGTTTATGGAGAGGGCAGCACTTTTTGCTTCACAATACCTCAAAAGTAATGAAGTCAGGAGTAGGGGCGAATGGCCATTCGCCCGTACAGAAGTCAGAAGTCAGAAGTTAACAGTACCCTTTACTTGTGACTCGTAGCCTTAGAAATGCTGTAATATTAGGTTGGAAAATAACAAGCTACCATAACATAATCGTATTTAGCCGATAAAATTTTATTGTCTGTCGCTTTTTAATAACATGAACGCAAGACGCATTTTATTTATTGATGATGAGGATGACATCAAAACCTTAGCTCGTTTTTGCTTAGAATCTGAGGCGGGTTGGGAAATGATTGGTGCTTCTGGTGGGATGGAGGGAGTAGCGATCGCTGAAGACGAACAGCCAGACGCGATTCTTTTGGATGCGATGATGCCCGAAGTAGATGGAATCCAAACGATTGAAAAACTACTGCTTAACCCCAAAACTAAACATATTCCGACTATCTTTATTACGGCTAAAGCTCAAGCAAGCGATCGCCGTCGCTTTTATAATGCAGGGGCAAAAGGCGTAATCAACAAACCCTTCGATTCGCTTACCCTAGCTAGCCAAATTTCTGGATTCCTCGGCTGGTAACTTATGGAGTCAGAAGTCAGGAGTCAGAAGTCAGAAGTCAGAAGTCAGAAGTCAGAAGTTTTTCAATTATCTGACTTAACCAGAGTAATTAATATTTTTTAGTTTTTCGTCAACTTCCTCACAGATTCTTCAGATTTAGAAACTATGATTTGAATTAGATTGAAGCGAGGAAAAATTATGCTACTTACTTGTCCAGCAACTGAGCGATCGACTGCGAAAATGCTGTGCTGTTACACCAATTCTACACGCAACATCCAGCTGATTCGTGTACTTGACAGTCAGAACTGCAATTATGAAAAAGTTGTCTTTCCTCAACAAAGAATCTTATTTGAAACCATACTTGACGGACGCTTAGAAGTTTATCTTGAACCAGAAGGAAAACAGGTGCTTGAACCAACATTTGCCTGCTAATTAAGCTTAGCTTTTATTTAGTTTTTTTCTGGTTTAAACATCAAAGCTTATTTAATATTTCGATTTTTCACTACTTTTTTCCTACTTGGTTTAAATGATTATGAGCATTCTAAATATCTGTCCTTGTTGTTCTGCTTCCATGCTGCATCATATTAGTAATCATCGAGAATATTGGTTTTGCCGTCATTGCTGGCAAGAGATGCCAGATTGGGAAAATATTAAAGAGCATAGTTATAGTTACCGAAAATCCAAGAGAGTTTTAAATTTATCAGTTGGTTCAAAAGTTTTGACACCTCAGTATTAATGAGCTAAAAAGATCGGGTAAACAACCATAAGCAACGCAAAAAAAAGTTGCTAGCCTTGAGATTCTGATTGTTTTAACAATTATTAGAGAAGCTTAAATAATGCCTAAAACCATTAGTAAATATCACATCGATAGACATCAAGCGCAACAAAATAGATTGAATTCTCAATTGCCACGATTTAAATCTACAGATATTTATTTTGCTAGACATTCTCAACAATCTTTTCATCAACTATCTACTTTAGAACAAGAAAGATTACTTAGCAGGCTAAAATTGGTCTACTCGCAAATTCTTTTTGATTATTTCTCTTCGCAAGACAACATTAATAACCTAATTGATCGCTTTGTGGCAGAAGCTTTCTGTTTTAATCTCCCTATTAATAAAGTTGTGGAAATTCACATGAGCTTGATGGATAATCTGGAACAACAACTAATATCTCAAGGTTTACATACTGAAGATCTCGATGATTTTCGCCTCACATTAATTGATGTCATTGCTCATTTGGGAGAAATGTATCGTAACCTAGAAAGTCAGTAGTCAGAAGTCAATTGTATTCATCATCGTAAACTTTTCATGAGTGATATTGCTAACTTAATTTCCCAGATGCAGCAGCCTAATTTTTATCCCCATGCTGTTGCCGAAAAAATAGAGATCATGCAAACTCATGCTTCTTATGTTTTTTTAACAGGAGAATATGCTTACAAAATCAAGAAAAATGTCGATTATGGGTTTCTTGATTACTCTACTCTCTCAAAAAGAAAGCATTGCTTAGAAACAGAATTGCGACTAAATCACGAAATTGCCCCTGAACTGTATTTAGAAGTTGTGCCAATTAGTAAATGTAATGATGATTTTTTGCTGGCTAACTCAGAAAATATCGTTGAGTATGCCCTGAAAATGCGTCAGTTTCCCCAGGAAAATTTATTCTCTAATCTTTTAGATGCAGGGAAACTAAATAGCGATCGCTTTATAGAATTGGGCAAGATCGTAGCTCAATTTCATCATCAGGCTCAAACCAATAATTATATTAGTAGCTTTGGCACAGTAGATCACATTCGTGCTGCTTTTGAGGAAAACTACCGCCAGTCTCAAAAATATATTGGCGTTGTTCAGACTAAAGAGCAGTTTGAAGCTACTAAAGCATATACCGATTTTTTCTTTACCGAACGAGAAGATTTATTGCAACAGAGAGTAAAACAGCAGCGAATTAAAGAATGTCACGGTGATTTGCACCTGCAAAATATTTGCTTATGGCAGGACAAAATTCAGTTGTTTGATCGCATTGAATTTAATGAGTCTTTTCGCTTCGTGGATACGATGTACGATGTGGCTTTTACCGTCATGGATTTAGCAGCCAGAAAACAACCTGATTTGAAAAATGCTTTTCTCAATAGTTATCTTGAATACTCAGGAGACTGGACAGGGCTGCTAGTATTACCTTTATATCTAAGCAGACAGGCTTATGTTAGGGCTAAAGTAAATTCTTTTTTGCTTGACGATCCTCAAGTTAGCCAAGTAGATCGTGAACAAGCAAGCCAAACTGCTAGCGACTACTATCGACTAGCCGCTCAATATACTCAAGTCACCTCAGGCAGTTTAATTTTAATGTCTGGTTTATCAGGTTCGGGTAAAAGCACCGTCGCTAGAACAATTGCCCAGAATAAAGGTGCAATTCAAATTCGTTCTGATGCGGTTCGTAAACACCTCGGGGGAATACCTCTAGATGAGTCGGGAACAGCTGATCTTTACTCCCAGGAGATGACACAAAAAACTTATGATCGTCTCTTAAATTTGGGTATTATGCTAGCCAAGGAAGGATATACGGTAATTCTGGATGCTAAATACGATCGCGTTAAGCTGCGCCAACCTGTAAGTTCTCAAGCAGAGGCTAACAACATACCTTTAAAGATGATTTACTGTACCGCACCTGTATCAGTATTGCGCGATCGCTTAAATCAGCGGCAGGGTGATATTTCCGATGCGGGGGTAGATTTAATTGCCAGCCAACAGGCAAATGCCGAAGCTTTCACCCCAGCAGAACATAACGATAACGATCTAATTGTCGTCGATACCTCTCAAAATTGGCAGAAAAGAATCAACCAGATAATTTAGTTATTATTTCAACCAAGCTATCTTTATTTTCCCGACCAACTAACCCAGCGATGAGACGTATTTTCCTGTTTTCTTTCACTTTCGCCCCAATTTACCCCCTCTAAATTTATTCCTTTGGTTTCGGCTACGGAAATATCAGTACCCGCCAATTGAGCCTCAGTTAAATCGGCGTTAGTTAAGTTTGCACCACCAAGATCGACATCAGTTAGATTGGCACTACACAAATGAGCGCCGTGTAAATTGGCACAACGTAAATCTGCACCACTTAAATCCGCGCCGTTGAGATCGGCATTTTCTAGATCTGCGCCAATTAAATTAACTTCTGACAAATTGGCACCGACGAAACTAGTACCGACTAAATTAGCATTGGTTAAATTAGCCTGTTCTAGACAAGCACCGCTTAGATCAGCATCGTTTAAGTTAGCATCACTTAGATCTGCTTGAGTCAAATTAATCCGAGTTAAATCGGCAGCTTGAAGATGAGCAGCATGTAGGCTGGCACCATTAAAATCTAATATTCCATATCGATATTGACGAAGTAGTTGTGTAGCTTTCATAATCGTGTTGTTCCTTTGACTAACAATTCGCTAGCTAGCTCAGACAACAAAATTAATTACTTGAGTTAGCTATTAAATAAAAATGGAGTTTTAACCTTTAATCAACCATCACAATTTGTTAAATAATTATGCCTCCATATCAAAAGATCATATATCTAAAATTTGAGGAACTTGTGAGTAAAATTAAAATTAGCTTAATTGATCAAAAATAGTAAACCAACAGTTTTATTGACAAGAATAACATTTCTTCTGACTTGGAATAAGCAAAAGTTTTACGATGTAACCTGACCAAATAATGCCTTAAACGACTGTTTTCTCCCTCAACTCTGGTCATAGTATGTTTTACTGATAATCTGATCTCCATCAGGCACAAATTATTGAAACTTCGTAAAAATCTTTTCATTTTATAAGTCAACTGACAACGTTATAATAAATTGCAATAACATCGTCAAAGTTACTTTAAACATAATAAGTTGACGAGTCAGTTAGGCGATCGCTATCAAGAATGAAGAAAGTCAGTCAAGGGCAAAGACGCGCTGACTCGGATATTATTTAAGTTAACTCGGATGCTGTTTTATGAACTGGTCAAAGAACTTAGATCTAAAAAAACAGATTAGAGAGAAATATAGTTACTTCACACAAAGGATCGATTAAAAGAGGATGCAGATCAAAGCAACCGATACAGCATTATTAGATTGGACGGGCGACTTACTTGCCGTTGGTATTTTAGAAGGCGAAACTGAGTTGTCAGGAGACTTAGCCAAATTAGATGAGAAATTAACTGGGACAATTTCTGAATTAATTGCCGATGAGGAATTTGAAGGTAAATCTGGTACTAGTGCAGTGAGCCGTGTTGGCGGCAAAAACCCTGTACGCAAGGTTGCTCTAGTCGGCTTGGGCAAGTCCAGCGATTTAACTGTAGATAGCTGGCGCAGTGCCGCAGCCGAGATCGCTCGTTTGGCAAAGAAAGAAAAAACTTTGGCTATTAGCTTGCCACCAGGATCAGAATCTGCCGCAGAAGTAGCTCAAGCAATTACTGAAGCAATCATTTTGGCTCTCCACGAAGATAATCGCTTTAAGTCTAAACCAGAATCTCAAGAACCAAAACTAGAGACTGTTGATTTAATTGGTTTGCCAGGACAGGAACAAGCCATCTCCAAAGCCCAAACCATAGCTTCTGGAGTGATCTTTGCTAGAGAATTAGTTAATGCTCCTGCTAATGAAGTTACCCCCGTAACCATGGCTCAAACAGCACAGCAGCTAGCTCAAGAATATAATCTAGAAGTTAAAATCTTAGAACAAGAAGACTGTGCTAAGTTCGAGCAAGGCATGGGTGCTTATCTCGGTGTAGGTCAGGCTTCGGAGATTCCCCCAAAGTTTATTCACCTAATCTATAAACCTCAAGGTACAGCCAAACGTAAGGTGGCTATTGTGGGTAAAAGCGTTACCTTTGACTCTGGTGGTTTGAATCTTAAACCTAGCGGTAGCGGGATTGAAACCATGAAAATGGATATGGGAGGCGGCGCTGCCACTCTTGGCGCAGCCAAAGCGATCGCCCAGCTCAAGCCAGACGTTGAGGTTCACTTCATTTGTGCAGCCACGGAAAATATGATTAGCGGTAAAGCGATGCATCCTGGTGATGTGCTTAAAGCATCTAATGGTAAAACGATTGAAGTTAATAACACTGATGCTGAGGGCAGACTAACTCTGGCAGATGCCCTAGTCTATGCCGAAAAACTAGAGGTAGATGCGATCGTCGATCTTGCTACGTTAACTGGAGCGTGTATTGTTGCTTTAGGTAATGATATCGCTGGGCTGTGGAGTACTGACGATGCTCTGGCCCAAGAGCTGAAAACCGCTGCTAAATCAGCAGGAGAAAAGTTTTGGCAGTTGCCTCTCGAAGAAAAATATTTTGAAGGCTTGAAGTCTCAAATTGCCGATATGAAAAACACTGGGCCTCGCCCTGGTGGGTCGATTACCGCTGCCTTATTTCTCAAGCAGTTTATTAAGGAAACTCCTTGGATGCACTTAGATGTTGCAGGTCCTGTCTGGGCAGAGTCTGCTAGTGGGGTCAACAACAAAGGTGCGACTGGCTTCCCCGTTAGAACCCTGGTTAATTGGGTCAGTAATTAGATTCAATCAATTATGTACTGTTGGAAGTCTTGTAATACAGCTATGAGTTAAATATTGGCAACTTGAGTAACTGCTAACGGAATTAAAAATGTATCTTAAGATACACAAGAAATGCGATATCGTTGTTAATTTTGTTATTGCGCTTAATGTTAGTCAACGGTTAAAATTGGCGCGATCGCACTTAATTGTTGGTGCGATTGAATTTCTGTTTTAAGGTGTGAGGAAAATGTCTAAATTAATCCGTAATTTGTTGTTGGTTTCTCCAGCAATAATTGGTTTGGTGTTGAGTTCTCAATTATCAGCTTCGGCTCAGTCAGTTTCAGGCGCAGACGCTAATACTCAGTTACTGAATCAAATTAATAATTATAGCCAAGAAGGTAAAACCACCCCCCGTAATCAAGTAACTAACGTTAATCAACTGCGGGATGTTTCTCCCACAGATTGGGCTTATGAAGCATTACGTAGCTTAGTTGACCGCTATGGATGTATTGCTGGTTTTCCTAACCAGACTTACCGTGGTAGTCAGCCTCTGACTCGTTATGAATTTGCGGCTGGCTTAAACTCTTGTTTAAATCAAATCGAGCGATTGATTGCTTCACAAGGTTCTGTCAGTGCTGAAGATTTAGATACAATAAACCGTCTCAACCAAGAGTTTGAAGCAGAATTAGCTACTTTAGGGGGTAGAGTTGATGAAATTGAAAGCCGTACGGCAGTATTAGAAGATAGTGCTTTCTCTACTACTACTAAATTAGAAGGAGAAGCTGTTTTTGGCATCAGCAATGAGTTTAATAACTCTGATCTTAACGAACCAGTTTTCCAAAATAGAGCGCGTCTGGCTTTCGTTTCCAGTTTCTTTGGGGAAGATGCTCTATATACCCGTCTTGATGCTGGTAATGCTATTTATGGTTTCCAAACAGAAGACATAAATGGAGATCCGATCGATCTAGATACAGGTGCTTTGACCTACAATTTCGATAATGATAACAATATAGAAATTGGCTGGTTAGCTTACTACTTCCCCATTGGTGAGAAAATTGATGTTTATCTCCCCGCTGCTTTCCCTCTCTGGGTTGACTTTGTACCTTCTCTTAGCCCATATTTAGATTCTTTCACTGGTGCGACTGGTTCTTTGTCTAGCTTTGCTGAATCCAGTCCAATTTACAAAATCGGTTTGGCTTCTGGTGGTGGTGTTGGTTTCAACTTTGAAGCCACAGACTTTATCACTGTTAGTGCTGGTTATTTCGGTGGTGATTCCTTTAATCCTGTTGCCGATGAAGATGGTGGATTCATCAATGAAGAATACTCGGCATTGGGTCAAGTTACCCTAAGCTTATTAGATGATCGGCTTCAGCTAGCTGGTACTTACTCGTTAGGTCAATTTGGAGTTAGTGACAATACAATTTATGACTTGGGTGTAGGTACTGCACTGGCAAGACAGCCTTTTGGCGAGGGTATTAAGACAGTTACTAACTCTTACGGTGTACAAGCAGCTTTTCAATTTAGCGATCAGATTGCTCTCAATGCTTTTGGGATGTATACTGATGCACAGCCTACTTCTGAAGCAGGAGCAGCAGAAATTTGGTCTTATGGTGCTGGATTGTCATTTCCAGACTTGGGTAAAGAAGGTAACTTAGCTGCTCTTTTTGCAGGAGTTGAACCTTACGTAGGAAGTGATCAAGATTTGCCGATTCATCTTGAAGGTTTATACAAGTATCAGTTCAACGACAATATCTCGATTACCCCTGGTGTAGTTTATTTAATTGCTCCTAACGGTAGTGAAGATGATGAAGATGCTTTAATTGGTGTTTTAAGAACTACTTTTACTTTCTAAGATTAGGACGATTAACAGCAGTTTTTACTTGAATAAACTAACGCTGTTTATTAACTAGTTTTATAGCTTTTCTAAAGTTCAACTCATGTATTCTATCCAAAAGCGCAGTAAACACCGTTTAGTTGAACACTAGTTCAAAAAGACCATAGTTATCCAGTAACTATGGTCTTTTACTTTGATTTTAGCTACTGTCAACTTAATTGCGGAGTCTATATAGCATTACGTATAAAGGTTAGGACAGAATG
>JAIMKV010000049.1 GCA_020692205.1 Myxosarcina sp. GA_180221_E-2-1-MAG-40_15 | reverse complement strand
AACCGCCTAGATAATTGGGGTACAGAAGTACTCGTTGCACTCGTATTCGCCCTACTGCTATATTCACTTTTGAGTAAAGTGGCGCGCCTTACAAGCAGGACATCACTGTGAGAATCAGTCAAGGATTGAGCGGCATCGAAGTGGGCGATACTGGATTTGAACCAGTGACGTCCTGCTTGTAAGGCAGGCGCTCTACCGCTGAGCTAATCGCCCAAAACCTTGTTTAGCTTTAAAACGTTTTTAGTTTTAAGCTTTTAATTTGGCACTTGGTTAGTATAACAGCATTAGAGTTGTTTAGGCAAACAGGTTTAGAAAAATAGGCTTAAATACTACGTAGAAAAGCTTTACTCAGGTAGAAAATACCTGAGATTTTTTATGACTGTCATGTAGTTTTTTTAATTACATCCAGCTTTTTGGCTTAATCTCTCCAAAAATTGGTGCGGAATTGGTGCGGTCACACCAAAGCACAAGAATTTCTAGCTTACCTGCAAACTAAATTTGCAGTGTCAACTATTGCCACTTTATTTAGATCATGTTTTAACCCTGCGATCAATCTAGCGGTAGAGGCTGAGTTGATTAGCAAGAATCCATTTAAGAAAATCAGGATACCTCAACCACAAAAGAAACCTCCTGAATGCTTTGAGCCTCAAGAAATTAGAGAAATTATTAAAGCCTTTTACAATGATAATTATTCTCCTAAATAGGGCTTACTGAAAAAGTCTGATTAAAACATTAGTTCTTTTGAAGCTTTATTCAACAAGCAAGGTAAATATATTTAATTGTTATTAATACAATGGTTCGGACAATTTTTGAAAAACCAGGAAAAAAGCTATCCATGTGATTAAGGTAAAAGTGTTGAAAGATTACCGCACAATGGATAGCGTCAAAACAATTATACAAAGCTTACTCAATTCAGTAGGGGACTTAACACAACCCCAACAAAACCACCAATAAAATTCATCTCAAATATTTCTTGTATATATTTCCAAACAAAAGGTACTTGCGATAAACCAATCGGCAAACAATCCATAGTTGATCCCTCTAAATATGGAGAGTGCCAATCTTGATTTGCTGCAACTAGATAAGGATTTATGGTAGTGTAATTTCTTTGCCAATCTTTAATATAAGGAAAAAAGAGGTTGACCCAACCCGTAATTATAGTTCCTCCAGATGTATCCTCAAATTTGTAGAAAGAACGCCAAAATTGCTGATTGATTTCACCATTAGCGGTAGCAATAAATCGATCCAATACTGGAATTAATAAATCGACCCATTTTTCCAAACCAAAGCAATCAAAATTTTCTACTCGTCGGCGTATTGACTGCCAATCTTCTATCGTTCCTAGTAAAGTAATTTCAGGAATGCCACAAAAAGTATGCACCTCATAATCAAAATAGTGTTTGACGACATCCATCAAAGCAATCTGAGAAACTGTCTTTTCTAAAATACCAGTAGTAGAAAAATCACATACGATTAAATCCCGTTTATTTCCAATATGTTCGGCAATTTGTTCAGAAAATTGATGCGACACTTCATCCCAACAATTTTCTGATAAATTTTTGAGAAAGTCATTACGTTCAATCACAAGATTTTTTTTCCCAGATAATCAACAAAATGATGACGAAATTGTTCCCGATTGTGATTAATATGTAAGGCTAGTCCTTGTACTAAACACAGCCAAACAACATCTGGAGAAATAATCAAAGGATAATGATGGGCAAAAGCTAAATGAGCTGCACCTATAAATGGATGAGTATATATTTTTGCCACTAAATCTTTTTTGACTCGCGAGTAAGATTTAGGTTGGGTTTTTAAAATGTTTCTCAATACTTTTTCGTATTTGGTAACAGGTAATTTGCGTTTTGCCCTCTCAACTTCAGAAACTTGAAAACTAACACCCGACTTTGACTTGCTTATAAATGGAGTATTCATCTTAAAAAGCTATTAAAAAAAACGATTAATATAATTTAAAACTTTACTAGGCTAATAAATCGAGCTAGCGATCGCCTTGCAAAGATACATTTTTTAATGCTGTACGTACTGGAAGATTCTAGGAACAGTCTTGTAAGCACGATGCATAAAAACCTTGATCGCGCGTTTTCCCAGGTTACACCCGACAATACTTAATAAAATTAGAATTTGTTTAAAAAATTGCTCTATAAGAATAAAATAAGACAACATTGCAAACACTAGCTATCTGTGTCAATTTGATTGCATACAAATGCCATATTTTGAGCTTAATTTTAATTTTGTTACCAAAATTTTGAAGTAAAAAAAAGCACCTACAAATTATAGATGACTCAATATTTTAGGTATAGAAAAGTTTAAAAATATTTAAAATTAATTTTAAGGTATTCCTAAATCAAATGGTATTGGTATTTCTGGAGTTATGCGTTCAAATCCAATAAAACCCAAATCATCTACTACTGGGGTGAATGAGGGAATAACGCCTGGAATGATATTAAAAAGACCAGAAGAAATATCTTGTATCCCTCCACCATCGACATTAGCAGTATCTTTTTTAGTAACTTCAGCAAGAAAATATAAATCTTTAATTTTCATGATTGCTCCTATTTTTTAAGTAATTAATGTTTTTATAAAGATTTATATTTGATTGTCTAATCTCTCTATAACTACAACAATAAAAGAAGAAAAAATTAAAAACACTAGCTATTTGTGCCAATTGAGTTGCAGAAAAATACATCCGCTTTCAATAGCAAATTTCAACTCTCTTGACGCTAAACCCGAAACTTTAGAAAACAATAATCGCGCCGATCTCAACGCTACAGGTGCAATATCGTCGGGTGCTGTCAATATTCCCGATGTTAGTTTGATTCACAATAGCCTCAATGATCTACCAGACAACTCAATTAATACCGATGAATATGAATCAATTTCAGCCCTTTTTTCTTTCTGGATAATCTCTTTTATTTGTTGCTATTTGAACTCGGAGAATGACAGAAGAGGAATAAGACCAAATTCAAATTATCGTAGTTACGCTCTAAGCAAGTTGCGATCGCCCTTGATCTAGTCATCAATAATCGCATCACGATCTAATAACAACAAGTTACGTAAGCTACCAGTATCCAAATCGGTTAACCACTGTTCTCCTGCATTTACGGTTTGTTCGGCTAGTTCTTTTTTGCTTTCAATAATATCGTTAATTCGTTCTTCAAGTGTGCCTGTGCAAACAAACTTGTGTACCTGAACGTTACGTTTTTGTCCGATCCTAAATGCCCGATCTGTTGCCTGATTTTCTACCGCAGGATTCCACCAGCGATCAACATGAAAGACGTGATTTGCTCTAGTTAGATTGAGCCCTGTTCCTCCAGCTTTTAAGGAGAGGATAAATATTTTGGGGCCATTAGGTTCATTTTGAAAACGATCCACCATTTCTTGTCTGGCTTCACGACGAGTTGAACCATATAAAAATAAAACTTCGTCTTTGAGCTTCTCTTCTAAATAAGGCTTGAGCATTTTGCCCCATTCAGAAAACTGGGTGAAGATCAAAGCGCGATCGCCTTCATCGACAATTTCTTCTAACATTGCTTCCAAACGGAGTAATTTACCTGAGCGATCGCCAAAATCGGCATTTAGCTGAAGATTCTTGGTTTTAGTATCGCTAAGTAACTCTGGATGGTTGCAAAGCTGTTTGAGACGCAGCAATAAAGTTAGAATTAAACCACGACGTTTAATCCCTTCTGAATCTTCAATTTCTGCCAAAGAGTTATCAACCAACTGCTGATATAGTTCCGCCTGTTCGGCTGAAAGACCACAGAAAACATTCATTTCCTGCTTTTCTGGTAAGTCTTGAATAATATTTTTATCGGTTTTTAAACGACGCAGAATAAACGGCTGGGTTAAAGAACGAAGAATATTTAATGACTCGCGATCGCCATACTTTTCGATGGGTGCCGCAAATCTCTTTTGGAAAAAGTTGCGATTACCCAAAAACCCTGGATTAAGAAAGTCTAGAATCGACCACAGTTCAGTCAGGCGGTTTTCTACAGGAGTACCCGTTAAGACAATACGGAATCCTGCGGGAATTTCTCTGACTGCTTGAGATTGTTTTGCCGCAGGGTTTTTAATATTTTGTGCTTCGTCTAAAACTATTCCCTGCCATTCCATCCCCGATAAGGTTTTCAGATCGCGATGGACTAAAGAATAGCTGGTAATTACCAACTGTTTATCTTTAACCTGTTGAGCAAAAGTCTTGCCCTGTTTCCGTTTATCCCCGTGATGAATTAGCACATTTAATTTAGGCGCAAATTTTTTAACTTCTCGTTCCCAATTATTAATTACCGAAGTTGGACAAACTAACAAGGTAGGCTTAGTTAACAAGTCTTGTTGTTTAAGGTTTAGCAGAAAAGCAATCAGCTGGATTGTTTTCCCCAAACCCATATCATCTGCCAGGCAAGCACCTAATCCCCAGGTTTCTAAGAAAGATAGCCAACCGACACCTTTTGCCTGATAAGGGCGTAATTCTCCCTCAAAGTCGGCGATGTGCTTGACAGGTTCAACGGCTTTATCATCAGTCAAATTATCCAGTAAACCCGCTAATACTCCTGTGGGTTCAAACTTAACCACGGGTAGCTTAGCTAAGGTTGTAGTGTCTCCTGTAGATAAACGCAGGGCATCTTCTACCGATAGATCTAGCTGAGCGTTAGATTGATCCAATACCGCCTGGGCAGCCCTGACATCCGCGGGTTGTAGCGCAATCCACTGTCCGTCTATTTCGACTATGGGCGATTTTTGCGCCAGTAGCTTTTTAAAGTCGCGTTTAGAAACAGTACGATCGCCTACGGCAATCTCTAATTTGTATTTCAACATACTTTGCAGACTTAAACGCTCTCCTTTCTTTTGCGGCACGCTAGCCGTCATCTTAATACCCAATCTCTGTTCGCTGTTATCAGTCAAGCCAGGAGGCATAATTACCCCCAAACCATTATCCTTTAGCTGCCAAGCGATCGCCCGAATAAATTCGTATACTTGAATCGGATTGAGCGCACAACTAATTGGCTGACTGCGGTTCAAACTGGCTCTAATCGGATCGTAGATCCGAGTTGCCAAACCCAAACCTTTCAATAGTGTTTCCTGGGGGTTTTCAATGGTGCGATCGCCAATAGTTGAAAATTCTGCGGGACATCGCCAAACTGTTGCGGCATCAACTACAAAGTCAGGATTATCTAAGGCTTGCAAATAATAATTCAAAGACCAATCTGGTTGTCGATCATCTTCTGCCGCTGCGACTGGAGG
Organism: Myxosarcina sp. GA_180221_E-2-1-MAG-40_15; assembly: GCA_020692205.1. Lineage (GTDB taxonomy): Bacteria > Cyanobacteriota > Cyanobacteriia > Cyanobacteriales > Xenococcaceae > Waterburya. The sequence continues at coordinate 32,874 of JAIMKV010000049.1, read as the reverse complement.
GGTCAGAGCAAAACAAACTCGATAGCGATTCAAGCCAAGATCGTTTTGGCGATTGACTATATACTCGCTGATCGGCAATGTCCAGCTATACAGAGCATTAGTTAAGCGATTAGCATTTTGGGAATCTGCCTCTATGAATGGAGATGAGCTAAGCGATCGCAACCAAGGTTCGACGCTAAGATCTTTAAAGCCATTGGGATTGTAATCGATCCAGGTGCGTAATCTGGCATCCAAAATTAACGAGAGCGATCGCAATAATAAATCTTCGTCTGTAGTCTCTGCTTCTGACTCCTCCGCATCAAGATACGCTAAACAAGCTTCGGGTAAAGCCTGAGTAAATTTGGCTAATCGCACCCGATCAACCTCACTATCAATTACAGGTTGCCAAACGCTTTTATAGGTAGTTTGGCGCGATTTTTGCACCTCTATTCCTGGCAAAAACTTTTGTCTAACGATTAGATCTAATGCCCAGCGATATATGTGCGACCAAAAACGAAGATCTCCTGCTAAATAATCAGTATTGGACTGTAAAGAACTCAAGGATAATATTTGCAATAAATTAATCGTCTCTTCAGGAGTTAAGCGGAATCCCTTCACTTCCCAAAGATAAAGGTCTAATTTTGACTCATCTTCCAGGGCATTTCCCGCAAAAACTGGCTGTACTTTCTTACTCTGGGCTGTACCAGTCACAATAGTTGGCATCCCGACCAATTGAACTTGCCATTTGCTTTCGTCTAATAACTGAGCAACCTCCAATTCATGGCTTTGGAACAGAGCGAGTAATTCTGGACACGACAAATTAAAGGGATGAATAAAGTCCCCTGATTTATTAAGAGAAAAGGTTTCGTTAACTAAAGAACGCCAAGCTTGTCCCCACACAAAAAAATAGTCCTGACCCGAATTAACGATCCAACTGCCGTGAATAATTGACATAGTTATCTTGATTGAGACTTGGTAAGCTAAGAATGGGGAGATTAATTCTGTTTCCCGACCTCAGACTAAAAAAAACGAATTGGTCTGCTCTCCATTCATCTAGCTGATTCGTCGGAGAAGAAACTTTGCAAGGTAATGATTAGTTTAGCAAGTTTCGCTCATTTCTTACTGGCTAACTTTAATTTTAGCTGGGTTCTCGATCTGACAGCAAAACTAACAAGCTGGGAAAGTGTTTGCACGGATAGGTTAGTTAATACTTTACCAGTTATATTCAGGTAACGTGTAGCTAAAAAGTCTAGTATGAAGTACGAACTTACTAAAGTCGTTAAAATCAGCTATTATTTTTTTCGGGGATATTAGATGCTATCTTTTGAACAGCAAAACCTTAGCAAATCTTCAAGTGCTGATCGCGCAGAGCGATCGCAATGGCTCGAATCACAGCTAAAGCAATTACAGGCTAGTTTGCGAACGGGACAACAAAGTTTAGCTAGCTGGAATGGTGGCGAGATGGCGGTTGCCGCTGTACCAGGAGCGGGTAAGTCTCATAGTTTATCAGTGGCAGCAGCGATCGCTATTGCTAGAAATCAGCTACACAGCCGCAGACAGCTAGTAATTGTTACCTATACTCGTTCGGCGGCAGCCAATATCAAGAGTAAAATTCGCGATCGCCTCAAAGAGCTGATGTTGCCTCCTGGAGGCTTTGTGGTGCATACCCTGCATGGTTTGGCGCTTAATATTGCCAACTCTCGTAAAGAATTGTCGGGACTGGATTTAGATAACGTGACGCTGGTTGTTCCTAATACGGGACATCGCATTATTCGCGGTGCGGTAGAAAGATGGATTGCCGAACATCCCAGACAGTATCAAAGATTGCTCGAAGGGGTACAGTTTGATGGCGAAGAAACCGAGAGATTGCGCCGTCAATCGGTATTGCGAACCGAAGTATTATCAGGATTAACTTATACCGTGGTGCGGGAAGCTAAAAGTTCGGGACTATTACCCGAACAGCTACAGCAACTAAGCCAAAATGCTACGGATGAATATGGCATTTTAGCGATCGCCGCAGGACTATATGAAGAATATCAACGAGCAATGCGAGCGCAAGATCTAGTAGATTATGACGATATGATCTTGGCAGCGTTAAAGGTTCTGGAATATCCGCCAATGCGCCTCCTCTGGCAAAATCAGGTATATGGCGTATTTGAAGACGAAGCCCAAGATTCTAGCCCGTTACAGGAAAGATTGATTGCCATTTTAGCTAGTAGTGGTAGTGTGGCTAATTCAGAGCCTAACTTAGTACGGGTAGGCGATCCTAACCAAGCAATTAACTCTACTTTTACCCCAGCCGATCCAATTTACTTCAATTGGTTTTGTGAAACCTGCAAACAGCAAAATAGCTTGGCAACCATGAACCAAGCAGGGCGCAGCAGCAAGATTATTATTGAGAGCGCCAATTTTGTCTTGGGTTGGGTAAATCAGCAGTGGTCGAATCATCAATCATCCCAGAAGCAAATATTATTACCCTTTCGTCAACAGAATATTGTCACTGTCGATGCTAACGATCCTCAACCAGATGCCAACCCTCAGCCAGAAGGTAGTGGGGTAGTAATTTGTCATCCCGATGATGTCTATCAAACAGTAGAACTGATCGGCAGTAAGGCGATCGCTTTACTACAAGAACATCCAAAAAGAAATCTAGCTATCTTGGTGCGGGAAAATCGTCAGGCTAGGTTTTTAGCAGCAGAATTAGCTTACCTAAAAAAAGAACACGACATCAACATCTACGAAGTTGGCGAAAGCGAAAGATATTCCCAGATCCCAGTCGAAATCCTCAAACTACTCCAGTTTATTGATCGTCCCCACTCCCCAGATAATCTTAAGGCTGCTTTAGAAGTACTTCAACAGCGTAGTCTGATTCCCACCCAGGATCTCAACGCCCTGGCCACTTTTCCCGAACAGTTTCTCTATCCGACTCCCCTCCATCCCAAACATAAACCCCAGGTTGAACAAGCCCGTCGCTATGGGGTTAATTTACTGCGCGCTCGGATGGAGTTACCCAACTATCAATTAATTCCCTTTTTGGGAATGACCTTGAAATATACAGGGTCAGAATTAGCGACGGTGCAAAAGCTCTCAGAAAAAGTCAGTCAACAAATTAAAGGTCGTAGTTCCCTCAAGGCTGCCATAGAAGCATTATCAGAAATTGTTAGTTCAGAAAACTTTGAGGGGGTAGAAGAAGATGATGGCGATCGCTATACTCGCCCTAACCAAGTGACCATTATTACGATGCACAAAGCCAAGGGACTAGATTGGGACTATGTATTTATTCCTTTTCTGCACCAAGATATCTTACCTGGTCAACCTTGGATTCCCAATGCAGGAAAATTCTTAGGCAACTTTACCCTTTCAGAAGTTGCCCGCGCTCAGATTCGAGCTGTGGTACACTATCAACATTTAACTCCCAATCAACCTCAAGCTATTCCTCAACCGCTGGCAGCCTGGCAAGAAGCAGTTAAGCTCAAGCAAGCTGAAGAATATCGTTTACTATACGTAGCAATGACCAGAGCCAAACGCCTTTTATGGATGTCTGCCGCCCAATTAGGCCCTTTTCGCTGGAGCGTATTTCGCTCAGATCAACCCAATAGTCTACAAGCAAAAAAACCTTGTCCTGTTTTGCCTGTATTAGCGCATCATCTTAGAGTAAATTATCTTTCAAACAAGTAGATAGATAAAAGATAAGAGAACAAGATTTAAAATGATTTAGCTATTCTCCAGCATTGATCTATGCCAACGAGAAATAATCCCTCAGCAAAAATTTTAACGCTATCTTCAAACGTACCAAACCATATTTGTAGGCGTATTTGTTGTTCAGGCTCATTTGTAAGCATTGAAACAAACAAAGTGTTGTTGCTGGCAGCATTGAAGACAATTATTACTACGGTCAAGATTAAGCCAATTTGAAAATAGATAAAAGAGCGTTGAAAAAGCTTAATTGTTTGCCATGTCTTAGCAGCATAAACTAAAAAAATTAGCATATATCTTCCCTCTTCAAAGTAAGCTTTAGGAGAATGCCCTGATGCAACTGCCCCCCAGGTTGCTAACGTAATTGCCAAACTCTCTAAGAGAAGCAAAATAAATAGCAACTGTCGGCTGGTAATACTGGCAGTTGGATAAAATTTTTTCATTCATTTTTTCATTCAGCAATTAATCTTGAGTTAATTTCCCAGATTAGCACGCTCATAACTGAATGATTTTGCCCAGGGAATGGCTGAAAAATAGTCGAAGCAAAATTAGTAATTTACTAAACATCAACTTTTAGAGAGAATATTTATATACGGTTAATTTGCGTGTCAGGTTGAAGGGAGATCGAGTGAGCGTGAGCCAGATAAAAACCAATGAGCTAAGGCACAATCAAATTCAAGATCAAGATTATCATTGGCGATTTTGGGCAAATGTACCGATTTATCCCTACAGCAAGCGACGCACCCTGCGACGAGAAGTTTTACCAGACACGATCTGGACTTTCGATCAGCTTCAGGGCATTTTTTATGTCGTTGTGCCAATCCGTATGACTGTGGTACGACTGGAGCGAGGCGGGCTTTTGGTATATGCTCCCGTTGCTCCAACTAGGGAATGTATCCGTTTAGTTCAAGAATTAGTTGACCGATACGGAGCTATTAAATACATTATTCTGCCGACTATTTCGGGATTGGAGCATAAATATTTTGTTGGGCCTTTTGCACGACAGTTTCCTGATGCCACAGTATATGTCGCTCCCAAACAGTGGAGTTTTCCTCTAGATTTGCCTTTAAGCTGGCTGGGGTTTCCAGCTCAACGAACTAAAGTTTTGCCTGCCGACAGTAGCCAAACGCCTTTTGCCGAAGAGTTTGATTACGCTATTTTGGGTGAGATCGATCTGAGATTAGGTCAGTTTGAAGAGGTAGCATTGTTACACAGGCGATCGCAAACTTTACTAGTAACCGACTCAATTATTGCGATTAGCGATCGCCCTCCAGAAATTATCGAACAGGATCTATTTCCTTTGTTGTTTCATGCCAGAGAAAGTGGCAGCGAAAGGATCACTGATACCCCAGAAAATCGCCTCAAAGGTTGGCAAAGAATTTGCTTATTTTCGCTGTATTTTCGCTCTAGCGTCTTAGATATACCTAGCCTGAGTAAAATTGTCGCCGCTGCTTGGCGATCGCCATATAAGTCAGCCCAAGCCTACTGGGGTTTATTTCCTTTTCAATGGAAAGCTAATTGGTTAGATTCTTTTGAGAAACTGCGTCGAGATGGTCGTTTACTAGTTGCACCCATCTTGCAAACCCTAATCCTCAACCGCGCTCCCCAAGAAACTCTTCAGTGGGCAGATACAATTGCCAGTTGGAACTTTAATCGGATTATTCCCTGTCATTTTTCCGCCCCGATCTACGCTACCCCCGAGGAGTTTCGTCAAGCATTCAGTTTTTTGGAATCAAATAAGCAGCAAGATCTACCAGAAGCCGATCTCAAAACCTTAAAAACTATTGATGCCTTACTGTATAAACCTGGTATCGTTCCGCCCCCTCAGCCAAAGACAGGGCGCAAAATACAGACTTAACCTCCTGCGCGCCAATTGATTACCATTTCCATCAAAAGTTAGGGCAATGCGATCGCCGTCATCAACCAACCGTTCTACAACAGCTTCACCTGTATCATTCTCATCGTCAGTATAGTTAGTAGAAGTGAGCCAATCCTCGCATTGAGGTCATTGTAGCGATGACTTGCAATTATTTGAGAAGTAAGGCGGAGCTATAATAAAGTCATACATTTTCTTGTTTAGTTGCTGTATTTGTTCCTCATGAAATTAGACCGCATTACCAGTAACCCCAATAAGATGAATGGACAGCCTTGTATTCGCAATCTTCGCCTAACAGTTCGTCATCTAGTTTATTGAGTCAACAGGGATTTGACACTATTCACGTTTGTGAAATAGGAATGTGGGCAGCAGAAGATCCTGAAATTATTCAAAAAGCTCAAGAGGAAAGTCGCATTATTATTACTTTAGATGCCGATTTTCACTCGATTCTGGCTCTGAATGATTTTTCTGCTCTTTCGGTAATTCGGATTCGTATTGAAAGATTGCGAGCCTTAGCTTTAACTGAATTAATTTTAGATGTCATTCGTCAATGTCAATAGGTCAAAAAGCTGTGAAATGATGACGTTGAGGCATAGCGATCGCAAGTCGTTTAGACTCGGTTGCCAAGGGTAAGACACGCTCCGCCGCCTTCTGTGATCATCAAACAATTGATGTTCTGCCAAAAATACTGTTTTCCCCAAAACTCGGCGATCGCAGGATATTTAATTATTTAGCTCAACCAAGTAACAATTAAGTATGCTAAAAAAAGCACCTTGTTGATCCAGAACAGTTACCAAAAATGATAACGATCGAAGAAGCCTTGGATCTCGTTGATCGCGCTATTAAGCCAGAGAGATTAAATTCCGTTCAGGAGCTAATTTTAACTCAATGCTGGTCTGGCAAAACTTATCAAGAAATTGCCGCTGCCTCTGATTACGATCCTGATTATGTGAGAGTAGTTGGCTCTCGTCTTTGGCAGCTTCTCTCAGAATCTTTTGGCGAAAAAATTACAAAAAGTAACTTTCGCTCCGTTTTACGACAACAGCCCAGTCAGGTAAATGAACCAGATAGAGTCAGGGGAAGTATTTCTGCTCTAGAGCTACCTAATACGCCTGTTCCTCTAGATTCCGCACTATACGTACAGCGTCCTCCTACAGAATCTCAAGCTTATGAAGAGATTGTCAAACCTGGAGCATTAATCAGAATCAAAGCTTCAAGGCACATGGGGAAAACGTCTCTGGTGATGAGAATTCTCGCCCATGCCCAGTCTAGAGGTTATCGCACAGTTAGATTAAACCTGCTTCAGGCAGAAGATAATATACTGAGAGATTTAGAGCGTTTACTACGCTGGTTTTGCGCCAATATAACTCTTCAGCTAGATATTGAATCTTTGCTCGATGAATACTGGGATGAAGATTTGGGGTTTAAAGTTAGCTGTACTACATACTTACAGGGATATATTCTGGGGCAGTTAGACAGTCCCTTAGTTATTACCCTAGATGAAGTAAATCGTCTTTTTAAGTATCCTCAAGTTGCTCGAGAATTTTTACCGCTGCTGCGCTTTTGGCATGAAGAAGCTAATAATGTGCCTGTTTGGCAAAAGCTACGTTTGATTGTGACTCATTCCACAGAAATCTATCTTTCTCTCAACCTGAACCAGTCTCCGTTTAATGTTGGTTTGTCTTTAAGATTAAATGAATTCAATTGGTCACAGGTTCATGAATTAGCTAAACGTTATGGGCTAGACCGAGATGAATTTAACATCGAGATCGAACAAATAAAGTCCTTGGCGCAGATTGTCAATGGTCATCCTTATTTAATTAGCTTGGCATTTTGTCATCTGGTTACTCAAAATAGCGATATTGAACAAATTATTCGTGAAGCAGTAACTGATACAGGTATTTATCGCGACCATTTGCGGGGTCATTTAATTGCTTTGGGCAATCATCCTGAATTAGCAGCAGCTTATAAACAGGTAATTGAATCTGATGAGCCAGTAATTTTGAATTCTCTTGTTGCTTATGAATTAGAAAGTATGGGTTTAGTCAAGTTAGAAGCAAATAAAACTATTTCTAGGTGTGAACTTTATCGACTTTATTTTCGCGATCGCCTTTAAGTATTTAAGCAAAATGTATTTAGATATACATTTTGCTTAAATGTATCTCAGCCAGTTTTTGACCAATAAGCATAAGCAATCTCCAAAATATATCTTAAGCCAAAGTTAACTTTACCTGATCCGAGCTTATGTAATCTGAGTTAGAATGCTGCTTTTATTGCTTCAAAACAATATAGTAAGCCTCAAATCTAAAAATAATATTCAAAAAAAAAGTTTGGGCATCTTCGCCTTTTAAAATTTTATGAGAGTAAATTAATCGTTTATTTTGCTCTCATGTTAAAGTTATTTTGCGAACGATTATACTTATTCAACTAGCATTTAGTTTAGTGAAACATTCTACAGTCAGAAATTCGTTAACTAATGTCTTTCCTTTATTAATAAATGGTGAGTCAAAAGATCAAGACGCGGTCAGTATTGCTCAGCCAGAATCAGCCAGAGAAAGAAAGCTACTCCAGGAATTAAAAGACAGTGAACAGCGACACGCTTTGACTTTACAAGTAACTAACGATGGTATCTGGTCATGGGATTTAAATGCGGATCGCATCGATTATTCTGATCGCTGGAAATCAATGGTAGGCTGCACTGCCAGAGAAATTAAGCATAATCCAGTAGAATGGTTGGTTAGGGTTCATCCCGCAGAGCGAGAAAAACTCAGGCAAAAGCTGACAGCCTGTAGACAGGGAGAGATTGATCGCTTTGAAATGGAATATTCTTTGCTGCATCGAGACGGACAGTATCGTTTCATGTACTGTAAATGCCTGGCAGTCAAGGATGTTCAAGGAGTGGTGAAGAGTTTGATTGGTTGCCAAACCGACATTACCGAACAAAAACAAATTAAAGCCCAGCTAAATTATGTTGCAGATTACGACAAACTAACCAAATTGCCTAATCGCCAGCTTTTTATTGCCAAACTAAGCGGGATATCTGAATTAAAGCAGCATCCAAATTACCGATTTGGGATTTTATGCCTAGATTTAGACCGATTTAAAAACGTCAATCATCATTATGGTCACTCAACAGGCGATCGCCTGTTGAGCAAAATCGTGGATCAGCTAAAATCTTGTTTGAAAACCCAAGATATTATCGCTCGTATCGGTGGAGATGAATTTGCAATCTTACTAGCTGGCTTCAATCGGGTGGATTATCCCTTAGAAGTTGCCGCTTTAATCCAGCAGGAGTTTTCTAAACCGATTAAGGTAGCGGAACATGCGATTTTGATCAGCATCAGTATCGGCATCGCTGTACCGCAGCTTGTGGATAATCGTTTATGGGAAAACGCACCGAATAATCTGGTTGAATCACTGCAAAATGCAGAAATTGCCATGCACCAGGCTAAGGCTCAAGGCAAGTCGTGTAACCGAGTTTTTGAATCCGAAGCATATTTACAACATTTAGCCAAAACTAAGTCGCAAGATGACCTGAGACAGGCGATCGAGCAAGAGCAATTTGAATTGCATTATCAACCTATTGTCAAGCTAGAAAGTCGGCAACTGGTTGGTTTTGAAGCCTTGATTCGCTGGCAACATCCCCAAAGGGGTCTAATCCTTCCTGCCGAGTTTATTTCTCTGGCAGAAGAGACAGGATTAATAACGCCAATTGGCTGGTGGGTGTTGCGTTCTGCTTGTTCACAGATGGTGCTGTGGCAGCAGACAAATCTTGATGCCAAGTCGATGTTTATTAGCGTCAACATTACGGGCAAACAGTTTTCTCAACCTTATGCAGGAGATATTATTGCGCAAATTCTCTCAGAAACAGGTTTAAATCCTAGCTGTCTCAAACTAGAAATCACCGAAAGCGAAATTATTGAAAATATCGAGTTAGTTCTCTCCACGGTGGAAAAGTTAAAAAGCTTAGGAGTTCAGCTATCGATGGATGATTTTGGAACTGGTTATTCCTCGTTAAGTTATTTACACTGTTTACCCGTAGATACCTTAAAAATTGATCGCTCTTTTATCCAGGGTATGCAAAGCAATCGGTCTTCTGGCATAACGGCGCAATGCCACCAATTAGAGTTGGTTAAGACAATTATCAAGCTGGCAGAGGTATTTAATTTAGATTTAATTGCCGAAGGGATTGAAAGTGAAGCGCAGTGCGCTACGCTAATGGAGCTTGGGTGTCAGTATGCCCAAGGATATTTGTTTTCTAAGCCAGTATCGGCTGTGATCGCAGCAACTTTGTTAAAGTAAGAGATAAGAGGTTCTTGTGGCTTGATTTATAGTTATCAACATCAGATACTATGACTTGGATCTAGTACAATAGACCCACAACAGCTAGTAATAATCAATCACCAACAAGCGATCGTTCAATTATCTTTTGACTCTTGACCTAAAAACATATTATGGATAGCAATACTTATGAAGTTGCGATCATCGGCGGTGGTGTTTGTGGTACGGCACTGCTTTATACTCTGATTAATTATACCAACATTAAGCGTATTGCTCTGATCGAGAAAGAAGCTGATGTAGCTTTAGTTAATTCTTTTACCAATAGTAATAGCCAAACGCTTCATTTTGGCGATATTGAAACTAACTACACTTTAGCTAAGGCAGAGAAAGTTAATGCGGGAGCAAGTTTAGTCAAAAATTATTTGCTGACTAAAGACAAACAGCGAAAAATTTATACTAAGTACCACAAAATGGTCTTAGGAGTTGGTGCAGAACAGGTTAGTAAATTACAAGATCGATATCAACAATTCAAACAGCTTTTTCCTGATTTAAAACTGCTAGACAAGACAGAAATAGCAGCCCAAGAACCAAAGGTTTTGGTCGGTAGAGATCCCAGCGAAGCAGTTATTGCCCTATTTACTAATCAAGGCTATGCCGTAGACTATAATCGTTTAGCTCAATCATTTGTCGCTAATGCTCAAGCTAGTTCTGATAAAAATGTTGACCTGCTGTTTAATACTAAAGTTAAGCAAATAATCAAGCAAGATGATCAGTATCAAATTAAAACCCAAGCGAAAACCATTCGAGCTAAGGTTATTTTAGTTGCAGCAGGAGCGCACAGTCTGTTGTTTGCTAAATCATTAGGTTATGGTCTAGATTATGCTTTACTCAGCGTGGCGGGAAGCTTCTATTTTGCTCCTGGATTGCTCAACGGCAAGGTTTACACCGTACAGCGCCCCAAGCTACCTTTTGCCGCTGTTCATGGCGATCCTGAAGTTCATGATCGCGCGATCGCTCGTTTTGGGCCAACTGCTAAAGTACTGCCAATGTTAGAACGTCACAAGTACGGCAGCATAATTGAATATTTCCAAACTGCGGGTTTAAGCCTCAAGGCGATTTTAAGCTTTGCCAAAATCTTATCTGACCCGATTATGTTTAAATATATCGCGCTCAATTTTGTTTACGACTTGCCGTTTATTGGCAAAAGACTATTTATCAAGGAAGTTAAGCAGATAGTTCCCTCAATTAAATTAAAGGATCTTACCTATGCTAAAGGATATGGTGGAGTTCGACCCCAGATAGTTAATCTTAATACCCAGGCATTAGAAATGGGGGAGGCAAAAATTATTGGCGAGGGGATTATATTTAATATTACTCCTTCTCCTGGTGCGTCTACCTGTTTACAAAATGCTTTGGAAGATACCGAGAAATTAATCGATTTTTTGGGTGATGGTTATCAATTTAACCGTCAACAGTTCCTTGATGATTTATCTGCCAAAACAGCCGCAACTCAGTAAGTTTAAATTATTTTACTTCCTGTAATTCCCAATGTTCCCCTGACTGCATTTCTAATAACCAACGATGATATTTAATTAAGCTGGAGCGATGACCAACGCTGATAAAGGTAGTCTTGTTATTTAACAGATGCTGATATAGTCCTGCTTCGTTATTAATATCTAAGGCACTGGTGGCTTCATCTAGAACTACATAATTAGGTTTATTGATTAAAATTCTCGCGAAGGCTAGCCTTTGCTGTTCTCCCAAAGATAAGATCTCATCCCAGTCTTTTTCGACCTCAAAACCACCAGAACGTTCGGCTAGATCGCCTAAGTTGACTGCTTCTAAAGCTTGGTTGAGCTGATGGTCGGAAATTTCTAAATGATCGTGAGGATAAATTAGCTGACTGCGGAGAGTCCCCAAAATCATATATGGCTTTTGCGGTAGAAAGATCATTTGCGCAAGATCTGGGCGATAAATTGCCCCCGTTCCAGAGTCCCATAATCCAGAGATCGCTCTTAATAAAGAACTCTTACCACAGCCACTAGCACCCATAATCAGCAAGCCTTCTCCTTTGGGCAAGTCAATTGATAGATCGCTAACCAAGGTTCTTTGATAGTTGGGAGTTTGCAGAGTCAGGTTTTTGAGAGCTAGTCGATCTTGTTTAATCGTGCTGATGGTAGGGCAGTCTAAAATATCTTTTTCTAAGACATCTTTTTCGAGAATTACTTTAGGATTGTCTAGATACACTTTGAGGGTATATAGACGATCAACGCTGGCAGCAAATGCGGTCAGGGATTGGAATCGCTCGACAATGAAATTTAGCGAACGAAAGATGATCGCAAAAGCACCTGCTGCTTCAGTAACTTTTCCTACTTCCAAATCACCAGAGAGAACCTGCGGCGCAATGACGATCGCCGGTAGGATATAAGGAAAGAAATCATAGGCATGAGTAAACAACCCCAGATATATTTCTTGCCAGAGAACCAATAAATTATAGTTGCGAAAAGCTTCGCCAAATCTACGCTTAAGATTCTGGTTTTCTTGATTTTCTCCCTGATAAAAAGCGATCGATTCGGAATTTTCCCTGATTCTGACTAGACCAAAGCGAAAATTTGCCTCTTTTTCAATTTGATTAAAATTAATTTTGACCAGTTTTTTGCCGTATACGCCAATAACAATTAAGTTGCCAACTAGGGAATACAAGATCAAAACATAGACTAAAATCTGAGAAATTTGCCAGAGTGCGATACTGAATGCAGCTACCTGAAAAACCGAGCTAACTATCGCGAGTATAAAACTTAGAGAATCGATGGTAAAACTTTTAATATCTTCGGATATTCGTTGATCTGGATTGTCAAGATCGCGATTAAGATTTCCTAGTTCATAAAAAGCGCGTTTACTAAAATAGCGATTCAGAAATTGATTAGTCAACCATTTACGCCAATAGTTGCCTAATATACCCTGAACATAGCGAAAACCAGCAAACAGCGGTACGTAGATAACTAGGATAATAAAAAAAGTTCGGATCGTATTCCAAAAGCGATCGACTTGCTTAGCTGAAAGAGAAGAAATAATCAAACCCTGCTGCTGATTCAACAAAACGCTAAGTTGAGTGTAGGCTACGAGTAAGATAAACAGCAAAGCCAAAAGGCTCAAAGCTCCTTTTTTTTCATTTCCCAACCAGTAAAGCTTTGCCAGTGACCAAAACCGCTTAAGTACCGTAAAGTTAAATCGATTCATTGCGTTTCTATTGATAACAGGGATGATTTTCGATAATTAATGGCGCGACAAAATTATGTTTGGGCTTTTTGATACCCCTCGGAATTAACTACATAATCTAATAAGCCCGTACAAGCGTCAAACAAGAGATCGATTACCTCGTCAAAACCGTCTTGACCACCATAATATGGATCGGGGATTTCTTGAGCAGTTTTTTGGGTTGCAAATTCGCAGATCAACCGCACTTTAGTTTCGTACTTGCCTTCGCGATCAAAATATAAGATGTCCTGGTAATTTTCGCGATCCATAGCTAAAATCAGGTCAAAGTGTTGCAAATCAGCAGGCTTCAATTTACGAGATTTTCCTTGTAACTTGATTCCTCGTTTGCTAGCAGCAATATTCATGCGTTGATCTGGAGATGCGCCAATATGATAACTTGAAGTCCCAGCGGAATCGCAGGTAATCTTAGCTGACAACCCAGCTTCTTTGATCAGATGGTTCATAATATTTTCTGCTGATGGAGAACGACAAATATTACCCAAACAGACAAACAATAATTTATAGGTCATGAAGAAAGAAAGATAGAAAATAATTTACTGTAATACCACATTGCTGCTTCTGGTTTAACTGCTTGGACCATTGTGCTGAACAATAACTGGGATAATTCAGCAAAAGGCACAAACTAAAGCTTTAAAAACTTAAGTTAAGCAGTTTAGTTTGCCCACAAATAATCATTTCGTCAATGTACCACAGAGTTAACCCGACCAGTTGATAAAGTCAACGGTACTTTGCAGTAAGGATCTAAAGCAGATGATGGCAACTGACTCTGTAACTAATGACAAGTAACCATATTGACCGTATTGGTCGTTAAATTTGATTGGAGACAGCTTAGATGTCTTTTGCTATTTAGCTGATTTATTTATCCAGCAGGACAACTATTATATGTTTAGAGCTAAAGTTAGAGAACGAAGAATTTTTACTAAGGGCAGACGAGAACGTCGTCGTTTTTCCTGGTTAGGCGCGATCGCCTCAGTGGTACTATTTTTATTGGTATTAGAGCTATTAACACGCATTTTTATCGATCTTTCTGGCAGCAGAAGTGAATTTGCTCAGACAGAAGAATCGATTTTGGAGCAAGCTTATGGACTAAATTTCATCACCCCAGAATCTGGCGCAGAGATAAAACGGGGCGAATTGACGGCTCAGAGTGCTATTTCGGTGGGATATGAGCTAATCGCCAATCAACAGAGTGAATATTGGCAAATTAACGAACAGGGATTTCGCGATCGCGATCCTGTACCCTTAGCTAAACCGAAAGACGAAATTAGAATCTTTTTGTTAGGTGGTTCAACCGCTTTTGGCTATGGCAATTCTAGTAATGATACAACCATCAGCGCACAGTTACAACAGCGTTTACAACAGCGTGTACAACAACAGCAAATTTCTCCACAGCTATACAAACCAGATCTACTTCCTGTCGATCAAGCAGCCAGACAAAAATCTCTTGCCAAACCTGCCAAAATTAAGCCTGGCAATTATCGGGTAATTAATGCGGCTGTTCCTGGCTATGCTTCAGGCAATGAGATGGCGCAGCTAGCCCTGCAAATCCTCAAATACAAACCCGATTTGATCGTCGTTCTTGATGGTTATGTGGACTTAATGCTTGATGGTGATCAAACAGCTACCCAAGTTCCTCGATCCCAAACAGATTTGGCAGATCAGCCTAGTAGTGTCGGAACTTATTTGGATCGACTGATTGAGCCTTTAAGAAACAACAGTTATTTGGTAAAAGCGGCTGAAAACAGATGGTTAAGCTCGTTAGAAACTAATTCTCAAACCGATTTTATTCTCGACGAAGCAACCTCTAACCTAGTCAAGCATTTGCCTACAAGCGAAGCAGAATTGCAAAACAGAGTCCAGCGCTACATCGAACATCAAAAGCAAATGCTCAATTTGAGTACAGCGGCGCAAGTCCCTCTAGTGGTAGCAATACAGCCAGAAATCACGGGGCGTAATCCTAGTCAGCTGACAGATATTGAAGGAGAAATTGCGACTGAACTAGGCAGAACCTATATAGAGCGAGTTAAAGAAAGCTATCCCGCTTTTTCATCAGCTGCATCAAAATTAGCCAAAGCCTACCCAAAAAACCTGGAGGTAATTGATTTATACAAAATGACTGATAAATATCCTTCTCCTAGCTTTATTGATGCCATTCATTTAAATGAAGCTGCTAACGAAGAGGCTGCCGAACAGATTTACTATGCGATCGCGGGATTTTCTAAAATGCAGCTAGTTCCGCAGCAAGAACCAGCACCCGCTCTAAGACAGTCAAGAAGATCTTAAAATAGACTACGTTCTCAACTAATTAATTCGTAGCTAAGAGCTAAGAGCTAAAAGCTAAAAGCTCTTAGCTACGAGATAATCTCTGACTTCATACTTCATACTTCATACTTCATACTTACTCGTCAAAAGAAAACGTTTGATAATCACCCCCCAAAGATTTAACAATTGATTCAGTATTTGCCACCAGCATTTTAATATAGCTATCTCCCTTGCTTCCTGGTGCGCCAATGGAATCTGAATATAGTTCCTGCGGTGCTAGCTGTACCCCTGCTTCTTCGGCAACAGTTTTAATCAACTGAGGATTGATCGTTGTTTCAGCAAAAATTGCCGATATTTGCCTTTGTTTAAGCTCATTGACCAGTTTCTTGACCGTTTGCGCGCTAGGTTGCTCTTCGGTACTAATGCCAATTAAGGTGCCAGCCATCTCCAAACCGTAGGCATTGGTATAGTATTGAAACGCATCGTGAGTCGTAACTAACTGGCGCTGATTTTCAGGAATCGTGGCGATTTGTTCCGTAATCCACTGATCGACCTGTTGTAGTTCTCTAATTAACCTCTCTGCATTAGCTCTAAATTCAGCTTCATTTTCGGGAGATAATTCAATCAGGCGATCGCGAATTGCTTCGGTCATGGCGATCGCATTTGTAGCCGATCCCCAGACATGAGGATCGGGTTCTTGTTGTCCCTGATATTCAAACTTTAAAGGCTCAACTACTTCGCCTACAGCATATTTATCCGCCTGAACTCCCGTGGATTCGATTAGTTTAATTAATCCAGGTTCTAGGTTAAATCCGTTATATAAAATTAAATCTGCCTGTTCTAACGCCACGCTGTCTCGAGGAGTCGGTTCATATACATGAGGATCGGCACCTGGTTGCAAAATCCCTTGATGTTCGATCTCTTCTCCCCCAATTCTTGCGGTTAAATCAGCAATAATTGTGCTGGTAGAAACTACCTGTAGTTGATCGCTATCTCCACCACCAGAAACCGCTTCACATCCGCCGATTAATAAGCTTAAACCAACTCCTGCTGCTAAAAACCAGCGGCGAGTAAGTTTTAATTGTTGATTCAACATTCGGTTATTCCTATTGACATAATTATCATATTTCTTTCATAATGTTTATCATATTCTTTTCATATTCTAATTAACCAATAGTAGTACTAAAGATATAAGCCTCTATCCTCAAGAGAAAATTGACCCTCGGTTTCGATTTAAAGCTTATAGCCGTGGACGGAGGGCAAGGTTTAACAACTTGAATTTAATGATCATTAGACAGAACCGAAAAGGCTTGATTAAATCTATTAAATCCACTTAGGAGTATCGTAATGAGCTATGATAGCGCGATCGCCATTGACAATTTAGGAGTTTGTTACCGTACAGTAGAAGCATTGCGCGATATTTCTCTCAATCTAGTGCCAGGGAAAGTTACAGGAGTTTTTGGCCCCAATGGTGCGGGCAAAAGTACCTTGGTTAAAGCCATGCTGGGTTTGATTCCTGCTAATACTGGTTCAGTGTCTTATGATGGTCAACCCCTACAACACCATTTAGACAAGATTGCCTATGTACCTCAGCGATCGCAAATTGACTGGACATATCCCGTAACTGTCTGGGATGTAGTCATGATGGGTAGAGTCCGTAAAACTGGCTGGTTTCGTCGTTTCTCTAGTGTTAGCCGTCGACAAGGAATGTTGGCACTAGAACAAGTAGAAATGAGCGACTACAAAAATCGTCCGATCGGTCAGCTTTCAGGGGGACAGCAACAACGGGTATTTCTGGCTAGATCTTTGGCACAACAAGCCGAAGTGTTTTTTTTTGATGAGCCTTTTGTGGGAGTAGATCAAAAGACGGAAAATATTATCTTTAATATTTTTCATCGCTTAGCAGAGGTCGGCAAAATTGTTGTAGTAGTCAATCATGACTTGGGTGAATCGATCACTAACTTTGATGAATTGATTTTACTCAATAAAGAACTAATTGCCGCAGGACAACGACAACAGGTATTAAAAGAGGAAAATCTGCAACGGGCATACGGTGGTAAAGTAATGTTTTTTGCTGAGGAAAATTAATTATTTCCGTGAATTAGTTGATGTTTAAATCAGCATCAAATTCACAAAGTTCTACAGACTGTCTTTGGACAATAGCACTGATGCTTCGATACGATGACACTTTGTCTGTATTTTATTAGTTCAAAAAACTAAATTGATGTTCTTATCATTAAAGCGAAAATCTATATTACTAGCTGTAGTCACTGCCCTGGGTGCTTATGGTCAGGTTCAGGCTCAAACTGACACGCAGAAAATTGCGATTAATTTTGAGGCATGGGTAGGCGATCGCGAATTTTCCTGTGGTGAAAGCTATGAGGGAGTTGGAGTTAATCAATCTACCATCACTCCTACCGACTTTCGCTTTTATGTATCCGATGTGGCTTTAATTGACGAAGCAGGTAATGCTGTTCCCCTCGAATTAGCACAAGACGGCAAATGGCAACATCAAAATGTCGCTCTACTAGACTTTGAAGATGGAACTAGTGCCTGTGATAACGGTACAGCCGAGATGAATACCATGATAGTTGGGACAGTGCCTGAAGGTGATTATCAAAGTTTACAGTTTACGATGGGAGTCCCCCAAAATCTTAATCATAGTGATGCGGCGATCGCACCGTCGCCGCTTAACCTAACTTCGATGTGGTGGAATTGGCAGGGGGGTTATAAATTTTTGCGGGTAGATCTAGAAACCGAACAGGCAATCACTAATGTTGCGGAAACTAGCGGGGGACACAGCAATCAAACTGGCATTTTCCAGCATGGACAGGATACTCATCAAGATGCTGGCAGCAATGCTTACTTAATTCATTTGGGTAGTACAGGATGTTCCGAGTCAGCCCAAAGCGATTTGTTTGGCTGTGCCAATCCTAATCGCGTCGATGTGGTGTTAGAAGATTTCTCTTTTGAAGATAATGTAGTCGTTGCTGATTTAGCTGAACTATTAGCCGAAAGCGACTTGACTACCAATGAAGCTAATACCCCTAATGGGTGTATGTCTTCCCCAGAAGATGGTGATTGCCTGCCAATTATGCAAAGTCTTAACTTATCTTCTGGTGATGTAGCTGACTCTGAACAAAATTTCTTCTGGGTTGAGTAGTTCTTAATCGCTGTAGGTTAAAAATTTAGCACTGTTCTACTTTAACCACTTGACAAATCCACATATAAATTTACACCTATTAATCGCATGGGCGATCGCCTTCTCAACTTGCTGGTTGCTTTTGTTCTGTCTATTTGTCTCTCCATCGGCTTAAGTCAAGCTATGGCGACAGACGGGCATTTAAGCACAACTGAATATAACTGGAATTTACCAGAGTGGACACCAAAACCCGTAGTTCCTGAAGATAATCCAATGACTGCCGCGAAAGTTGAATTGGGTAGACATCTTTTTTATGAACCACGTCTATCGATTACGGGGCAGTATTCCTGTGCCTCTTGTCATCAGCAGTCTTTAGCCTTTACCGATGGTAAGCAAGTGGCATTGGGTTCAACTAATGAACAGCATACTCGTAATTCAATGAGTTTGGCTAATGTCGCTTATACTTCTGTGCTGACATGGGCAAACCCGCTCATGACTAGCTTAGAAAATCAGGCATTAATTCCATTGTTTGGGGAACATCCCCTAGAGATGGGCATGGTAGGTAAAGAACAACAGATAATTCAATGGATGCAAAACGATCCTCAATATCGTCAAATGTTTGCCAAAGCTTTTAGCGCCGAACAGCCAGTTAATCTTAGTAATTTGACCAAGGCGATCGCCAGTTTTCAAAGAAGCTTAGTTTCTTTTAATTCTCCTTATGATCGCTATCGTTATCAAGGAGAAACTAACGCTATTTCGGCTGCTGCTAAACGAGGCGAAAAGCTATTCAATAGCGAACGGACAGAATGTTTTCACTGTCATGGGGGAATTAACTTTAGCGATTCGGTAAAGCATGAAAATTTGGCATTTACTGAAACAGCATTTCACAATACTGGTTTATATAATCTTGATGGTCAGGGTAGTTATCCGCCACAAAATACGGGAATAAACGAAATTACCCAAGAAGTTCAAGATATGGGGCGTTTTAAAGCTCCTAGCTTGCGTAATATTGCCTTGACTGCACCTTATATGCACGATGGTAGCGTGGCTACTTTACGAGATGCGATCGCTCATTATCAGGCTGGAGGCAGAACGATTACTCAAGGAGAATGGGCAGGAGTAGGCAGCGCTAATCCTTATAAAAGTGGCTTTATCAAGGGATTTGAAATTACTGAACCAGAAATTAGCGATTTAATTGCCTTTTTGCAAAGTCTGACTGATGAAGAGTTTATTACCAATCCTGCCTACAGCGATCCTCACGCGCTCTAGCAACACATTCATCACGCATTTAATTGTGAATCTTAATTTTTCCTGAACAGATAATTTGCTCAGATTCAATAACTAATTGTTCGAGAGCCACATTTGTTCCCAGATCGATCTTGAGTTCATTGTGGATCTCAGCAAAAGCAAAAGATTGATCAATAATTTTTAATGGAGACAAACAAAGAGTATGGCTATCAGGTAAATTTATTCCCGTAGATAAAGCAAATTCTTGTTCTCCTAAAGCATCTTGATATCTACCTGTGAGGTTCAAACCTTCATTGGCGATCGCAATACTCTGCCATTCAATGGCTAAATTAGCTAAAACGCTAGAAGCATCTATTTGCTGGATTGACAAAACCATCTGCCACAAGTCAGACAAACCGCTTTGTAACAATGGCGAATTAAGAGAAGCCTGTAAATCCGCAGCATCCAATCTTAACTGAATTTCCACCATAACTGGTTCGAGCAGTTTTAAGGGTTTCTTGCGCATCACCTCGGCTAAATTAAAGCTAATATTTGAACCATTGAGTTCAATTTGACGTAGGTAAAGCCCTTGATAAACAGTACAACTACAGCTAAGCAGTATTTGAGGAATATAGCCCTGAAGAATTTGCTGATTTTTGCCCAGGATTTTAAGCTGCAAATCTTCTGCTTGCTCAACTTGCGATCGCAAATAAAGCTTGACTGCGGTAGACAGTAATTTACTAATCACTTAATGTTCAATGTGAATTTGCTTCGTTTATATTTAAGGATTTTAAGCGATAAGCTGTTAAATACCTCTTAAGCCCTAAATCCCTAATACAATGAAGCTGATCGTTAACTGTCTACATCTGTAGTCGAGTCCAAAACTTCCCGCGCTGTAATCCCGTCCCCTTGAAAGCCAAAATACCATAGCGAAGCACCAGCTTCTGCCCTAGTTATCGGTTTTTTGGGTTGAAAGAGAGTTGTATAGCCAAAAATACGCCTAATGTTTGAGCGATCGCCATTTTGAAAGTCTGCATACAAAGCTCTGATGGCAGCAGAATCAATACTTTCTGCATCTTGAAATCCCCAACTTTCTTCTATCGCTTCAATCGATGCTTTGGGTAAAGACTGGCGCGTATCTAATGGTACTTTCCAAGTAATCAAGTCTTCTCTGGTCAAAGGTGCATCTGGTCTAAAAAGCAGGTTAGTATTGTCTTCGGTTAATCGAGAAGGAATTAAGCCTGCCTCGGCTAAACTTTGGATTGCGGCGAAATCTGGATCGTTTGGCTTGACATCCTGAAAGGCTGGCTGGTTGGTTTCAGTCGCAACGTAAATTTTCTTACCTGGATTATCGCTATAGTAACGATTGTTGGCCGTAATTAGCCAACGAGCATATTCTCCGCGCGTAATTATTTTATTGGGAGCAAATTTAGACAGCTCAACGTTAGCCTCACCAGTATAAGGAGTCAAAACACCTAAGGCAGCAACCGATTCTAAGGGTTGCTGCAATTGCTCTGAAACTTCATCCAAATCGGCAAAATCAGCCTGATTGTTTGGTTTGGAGCTGCTTGCGCGCTGAGTTGGTTGTTGAGTTTGACCCTGGTTATTTTGAGCTGGCTGGCTATTTTCGGCGGGATTGGTCGCCTGAATCTCCGACTCAGGTATATCTTGTGATCGAGGACGATAGCTCACTGAAAGCTGAGTATTGTTGTTATCTGATTCAGCAGCCTCAGCCAAGGGTAAGAGAGTCATCTCTACCTTTAGATCGTCTTTGACAGCGATCGCTCTAGCTATTTTTTGCTCGGGATTAAGCGTAAATGGTTTAATTATCTCCCAATCGTTGGCTAATAATTCTGTCTGATAATAATCCGCAACTGCTTTGCGGTTGTCGGTAGTGTTCCACACTAGCATTCCTGAATTATCGCCTTCGGACTTAGTCTCTTGTAGCTTAGCTTGAGGATAAACGGGAAAAGAAGCAGGAAAGTTTGATGGTACGGAACTTTGAGCTGCCGCTTCTCCAGATGGAGGTGTTGCAGACAATGAATCATTATCTTTAACGGGTGCTGAATCTTGAGATGCTTCTAACCTGGTTGCTTGAGATTGTTGTTTAATCTCTTTTAACCGAGGATCGGCACTGACCAAGCTTTCTATGGCTGCACTATTACCGCAGCCAGCTAATAATAAACTGGTTAATATAACTGCTTGAATCGCAGAGCGATTGTGGTATTTGAATAGCATGGCTACTTGCCAAATTTAATCATGATTTAATTCTAATACTTTGAGATCAACAACAAAATTTTAGTTGTGTCGTGGGAATTTTAGTTTAGGTGAAATGATCCAACTAGGCGGCAAAAGCTGGTTTTAATCCCGACCTTGGACTACTGATGAGTGTTCACTTTAACTCTTGTACAGTAGCTAAAACAATATTGAACAAATAGTAATTACACCACCTTTGGATCGGTAATTATTGATTATCATAAAGATAGAGTTACTAAATCGTTCATCTTTTCTATGTTCGTGGGAGAAAAGACGGAAGTAAGGAGTAATCCCAAAATCCTGAAGGAACGCACCTCAATCATGACAGAGTAACGGAGGTGGAGAAAATGAAGCTAACTTATCGGGGAGTTCAATATCAAGAAGAAAATCCAAGTTTTTCCGCATCAGCAGTAGGAATACCAAACCAAGAGCTTATTTATCGCGGAAATTGTCTTAAAGCCCGAATTAATCCTAAATTTCCTTGGCTAAACTATATCAAACAGCTATTTGGCAAGTCTGAATCAAAACCCGTTTTCGATCCAATTAGATTTTGGTACGATCATAAACGGAAATTTCTGGAAAATTGCTGGTTTTTAGCTGAAGTAGAAAAACTCGATCGCGCTTGGGATTTAACTTTACAAACGGAAAGAACTAAGGCTTTAAAACCAAAGCAGAAAACCAAATTAAAATATCGTGGCGTTACTTACTACCGTTAATCGTAATTGCGATCGCTCATTAACTACGATACACTGATGCTTCTCTCGCCTCAGACTGCACACGCCCTGGTGTAACTTTACTTCCCCGTGTCAAATTGGAAATAATTATAAATGCGGCTAATCCGACTAAAGGACTAATTAAAGTAGGGAAACCATCAAAATCCGCCGTAAAAATATTGTTAGGGATATATAGTAAAGTATTGTCGATGCCGAAGGCAGTAGGCATTAGCACAAAAAATACCAGTCGCGTCAGCGAACCAAGAATAATACAAGATAGCGCACCTTGCCAAGTTGCCTTACTCCAGTAAAGTCCTCCAGCTAAGGGAACTAGCAGACCTGCAAAACCCAAATCGAAAGCTAATAGTAGTAAAACTCCAGTTTGAGGCACTTTTAAGGCGAAGAATACTCCTAATGCCGTAACCACAAAAGCCATAACGCGGGTAACTAACAACAGTCTGTCTCCTGCTGCGTTATGGTCGTCAGAACGAATGCCTATTATGTTGTGGGCGATGACGGAAGAAGTTCCTAAGATTGCGCCGTCCGCCGTAGAAAGAGAAGCAGAAAGAATTGCCACTATTACCAATAATGATAGTAAGGGAGGAACGATTCCATTCAAAAGTGCGTAAAGAATTGGTCCATCAGGAGTAATTCCTGCATCGGCGAGAATTTGAGGTGCAGATAGGGCAATTAAGGAGAAAGGAATGCCAATAATCAAAGTGCCAGCACAGCCAATTAAACAAGCTCTCTGAGCCGTTTCGGGACTTTCTGAGGCAAAGACTCTCGCCATGAAGTCAATCGCTACAATATCTCCCAATCCCAAAGCTAATAGAGTTGCCCAGTTAATTGCAGCACCAGCGGCAGGATCACTTAGTTGTGCTAGGGCTAAAGGACCAGTATCAGCAGGTATATCTAAACCAAAGTTAACAGCCATAAAGACCAGCAAACCCATCGAACCAATAAAAGCGATCGCAACTTGAATGGCATCGGTATAGGCTACGGCAAATAATCCGCCGCTAGCGGTATAAATAAAGACAACAATTGCCAGCAACATTACACCTGCTATGTAACTCGTGCCTAAAAACGCTTGAAATAAATACCCTCCAGCAACTAAGTTACCGGCCAACAAGAAGGAAAAACTCAACACCATTAACAAAGAAGCAACTACTTCAGTGAGGCGATTGTATTTAACTCGATAAAAATCTGGCAGAGTAATTAAACCCATGCGGTTCATCGGTTTGGCAAAAAACAGGGCTGTTAGAAACAAACATAGTGCTAATCCAATCGGTAAAGATGCCCCAGCCCAAAAGCCAAATTCTGCGGTTAAATCTGTATTGCCTAAAGTAGCGTTTGAGTCTACTGACTGCGCCATCAAAGTTGCTGCGGCTAAAGGTAAGACTAATCCTCTCCCAGCCACTAAATAGTTTTCGCTATCTCCTTTTACTTGTTTTGCTGCCCACATACCAATTGCTAGAGTGGCAAACAAAAATATGATAATTCCCCAAAACAGAAGTTTTTCTGTCATATTACTCCTGGTCAACAATGACCACATAACAATAACATTAGATACTTGTAGCAACGAACTGCTTTGACCAAGATATATCTCTGGAGGTTATTTCCAGAAAGAAGTTCATTTCTACTTATTTAGACTTGTGTTGCGATTTGTTTAGTTGAATTTTCGATAACGCGATCGCTTATCCAAGCAAACCATTGTTTTAGTCCTTCACTTGTCTTCGCTGATACAGAAATAATCTTTACTTTAGGATTTATTTGTCGCACATTGGCAGTAATGCGATCTAGGTCGATATCTAAATAAGGTGCGAGATCGATTTTAGTAATTAACAAGCAATCTGCTTCTTGAAACATCACGGGATATTTCAGGGGTTTGTCTTCCCCTTCAGTGACGCTGAGTAAGGCGACTTTAGCGTGTTCTCCTACTTCAAATTCGGCAGGACAAACTAAATTACCGACGTTTTCTACTAAAACTAGGTCAAAATCAGAGGGATTATATTGATGTGCTAGAGTATGAATGCCGCCAGCCACCATTTTGGAATCTAAATGACAGGAACGTCCCGTATTAATCGGAATTACAGGAACATTGTATTTACGCAGGCGATCGGCATCTAGTTCGGTGGTCATGTCTCCTTCAATTACGGCAATGTTTAATTTATCTTTTAATGCAGCTAAGGTTTGTTCCAAAAGAACAGTTTTACCAGCCCCTGGACTACTCATAATGTTAAGACACGTAATTCCCCACTCATTAAAGTGTTCACGGTTGTAATCTGCGCCTTCTTGGTTGGCGTGGAGTAAATTTAGTTCAATTGCAGCGTCGAATGTTTGGTGCATTTTTTTCAGTTAATAGTAATTAATTATCGTTAGTGGCAAATTGCCCTTCGGTACTACAATTATTTGTTAATGAATATTCCAGGCGATCAATTTTTAATTCACGTCCAGAGCGAATATCTTCCATTGGTGACTTACAATCAGGACAACTATATTGCAGTCCAATTTCAGGTTTATATTCTTGTTGGCAGCTATGACAAAAAGCGATCAAAGGAATATCTTGAATAGCCAGTTCTACTCCTTCTAGGAAAGTGTTGCGGGTTTGAACTTCAAAAGCGAACTGTAGACTAACGGGTTCGACACAGGTAAACTGTCCGACAATTAAATGAATTTTTTCTATTTTGGCTTTTTCTGGTTGAGAGTGATACCAATCTTTAACCGTCAAGATTAAAGCCTTGGTCATATCAGTTTCATGCATCTTTTCAGTTATTAGTTATCGGTGATTAAAATATGTCTCGGTTGAGATTCAATTCTTTTAAACCAAGCATTAATAGCAGGAAATTTAGTTAAATCAAATCCTCCTTCTTCAGCGACGTGAGTATAGGCATAAAGACCGATATCGGCGATCGTATATTGATTGGCTACAAAAAAATCGTAGTTTTTAAGATGCTGTTCCATAACATTTAAAGCTGCATAACCCAATTTTCGCTTTTGTTCGATCTGTTCTTGATATTTATCAGCTTGTTTTAGTTCGGTAATCCAAAATCGCGGAGTAGCAATGTTAGGTTCGTGGCTGTATTGTTCAAAGAATAGCCATTGCATTACTTGCGCTTGTTGATATTTATCTGAAGGAAAATATGCTGTTTCTTGGCTGAGATAATATAAAATTGCATTGGATTCTGAGACAAATTTATCTGGGGCAATTTCTAGTAAAGGAATTTTACCGTTAGGGTTTTTCTGCAAAAATTCAGCAGTTCTGGTTTCTCCATTTAAAATATTTAGCTCGATTCTTTCAAAAGGAATCAGTAATTGAGTTAATAACAGACGGACTTTATAACCATTGCCAGAAGGAAGAAAGTCGTATAGCTTATACATGATTTGTCTTTACTAACAAAGAGGTTAAACCAATACTAGTGTATGATTGAGGGCGAATTACCATTCGCCCGTTGACTTTATTTAGTGACCGTCAACTGTTATCTATCTCGGTTGAGAATGCTGAATTTAGTTAGGTGAAGTCAGATAAACATTGGTTTTGTATTTGAAGTAAACTAAACCTGCATCGTCGCAATATCGGTCATATAATTTATTCAGTTTTCTAGTCAATTTTTCATTAATTTTTCCTGTTTTAGGCATGTATGAAGCACTCATAGCACGACCGATTAAACCATCTCGATTCAAGGCGTACTGGTAGGGAAAAACCAGATGACGAACTGAGGAAAAAAGTGAAGTATTGTGAAGAGATTTTATTCGATCTTTCCGCAATTTAGGCTTAACATTAGCAGCTATTTTCATTAAATTACCATACTCTTTGGTAAATTTATCAGAGCGATCGCGATTATTCCAGACTGTTGCTAGTTTTCCTCCTGGCTTGAGAATACGGGCAAATTCGGCTAGGGTGGGTTCGGGATTAAACCAGTGAAAGGCTTGAAAACAAGTAACTAAATCGACTGAATTATCTTCTAATTGAATATTCTCAGCATTACCATCCTCAAACTGAATTAAAGGATGAGGTGTTGCTGCTTGTCTCATACCTGCACTAGGCTCGATCGCAATTACCTTGACTTCTCTTTCAGCTAATAAGTGAGAAGCAATGCCTGTTCCCGCACCGATATCAGCAGCAGTTAAGCCATCTGGTTTCTCCAATCCCTCCACAATACAGTCGATTGCTGCGGATGGATAACTCGGTCGATATTTCGCATAGTCTTCAGCGCGGTTATTAAATCTTTCTGGAGGATTCATTTGATGAAGCTGATTAGTCATTGATTTCATCCTTTACTATTTAAGTCGCGGTCAAAAGCATGATAGAAAATAAATGTTAAATCAATGAAAAAGCAATCTTCCCCTGCTCATTGCCAAGGTTCATCTACTTGTTGAGCTTCTTCATGAATGTATGAAGGCTTTTCTTGCCGAGGTAGCTGTCCTGAGACAATTAAATGCGCCATAGTGTCGCAAATAACACGGGTTGCCATCAGTGCGGTCATATCGCTAACGTCATAGGGAGGTGAAACTTCCACAACTTCGATACCGCATACGGTGGTGTTTTGGACAATTTTTTTGAGTAAATACAAAGCCTCGCGGGGTAATAAGCCACCAGGTTCAGGCCAACCAGTACCAGGGACAAATCCCGCATCGATGCAGTCGATATCAAAGCTAATCCAAACACAGTCTGTACCGTCGGTAGCTTTCTCAATGGCAAAGTCTGCCGCAGCATCCAAACCCATTTCGGTAATGTCGGTTACGGTTAAGATGTTAGTCGCTCTTTCTCGACATACTTTTACTCCAGGGCGAGGTACTTGCCAACCGCCAATGCCCAATTGGACTAAGTTTTTGGCTGGAGCATTTGCCATATTGGTTGCATGAAACCAAGGACAAGTGTGCATTCTTTCATCTAAATCCGTTTCTTGCGTATCCACATGGCGGTCAAAGTGGATGATCCCAACTTTCTTATCGCCTAAATGACGACAAACAGCTCTAACTGTGGGAAAGCCAATGGAATGATCGCCACCTAAAATAATCGGAAATGCACCTGAACTAAAGACATGAGCCACACCTTTAGAAATCTGATCAAAAGATTTTTCGTTGTTGGCGGGAATGGTAAAGATATCACCCACATCACAGAGGGTAATCTGTTCTCGCAAATCTACCCCCAGTTCAAAGTTATAAGGGGTATATAAAGCCGAAATTTTGCGAATCCCTTGGGGGCCAAAACGAGTGCCAGGGCGGTAGGTTGTACCAGAGTCGTGAGGAACACCAATAATTGCTACATCGTAATTGCCTACTTGGTTTACATTCTCTAAATAAGGAGCTTTCATAAACGTGTTAATTCCCGCATAGTGGGGCAATTCCCCGCGCGAAAAAGTAGAAATAGTTCGATCTTTAATACTCTCTGCTGCTGCTAAACCATACTCTAAGCCTTGGTCTACTTCCTGTTGCCAGCCTGTGAGGGGTAGTTGACGTTCTTTGGCTAAAGCTGCTTGGGCTTCGCTACTAGATCCATTTTCACTATTATTTGATGGTTGAAATGGAGATTGTTCGCTCATAAAATTATTCCTCGACTATTGATCTCAAATACAAAAAACCCAGGAAGAGCGATACTTATGTTGCAAATATCGAATCCTCCCGGGCTTTTATCCCGCCGTGGGGCTACTTGGAATTAGTTACTGTTCCAGGTAGCTTGCTTCTCTCGGTCCAGTCATTCATTAGCCCATGGCTATAAATCGGAACCCTAGAAGCCTTCTCAAATTTTCCGTATCTTAAACTTATCTGCTTACTATCCAGAAGAATGTAACAATTATTACCATATTTACAAGTAATGTTATCGTTCATCAACAAAAATTTAAATTCAACAGACAAATTGCTTACCACTAACGGTTAATTCGCTACTAGTTTCTTTAGCGCGAGTTAAGCCGAAAAACTTGCTCATGCTTTTAATCAAGCTATCAACATAGGTAAACAAAACGGGTACAATCACTAAATTCAAAAGAGTCGAGGTAGTAAATCCGCCAATAACAGCGATCACTATCTAGGTGGGAATGAGATTTTTAATCGACCAGGAGGAAAAATGGAAAGACATAATTTTCTAAGGATGAGGAATAGCAGATGAGAGATCGGGCCGACTTACACTATTTTATTTCAGTAGTTATGAATATTTTGGCAATTTTGTTAGTTTTAATGCCATCAACTTTTATAAATATGAAGCTGATAAAAATTATTATTGTCTCTAACTATAAGACAATATAGTAATGTTTTTATTTTAAGTAATATGCCTATATTTTTTAGTTTATAAATAGATAAACAATTAGCAAATAATCTATTTTTGCACAGTTTTTGCCAAATTTATTGCCATTAAATTGCTCAATGCTATAAAATAAGGGAGTGTTTTAAAAAAATTATATTATTGTTCTAAAAATAAACAGATCCAAAGATTAAATTGAACTTTATTCCCCAGCATTGCCGTAATGAAACAGAAGTAAGAAGTAAACTAATAGTTCACTATTTATTACCAAGATTAGGATATTCTCCTGATAGCTGGTACGAAGAAGTAACTGTTCGACAGATTCGTCTTGACTTTTTTATTTTGAACAGCCCAATTATTTCTAATGAGCAAAAAATAAACTTGGCTCGTAGTTTAATCATAGAAACTAAACACCCAAAAGAGAATTTAGATAATCATGTAGGAAAATTAAATAAATATCTACATACCATATCAGTACCGTATGGAGTTTTGACAAGTGGCAGAGATTTTAGAATTTATCAAAAAGTAGACTCGCCAGGACTAGCTAGAGGTTTATTTCCTATTCCCTTAAAACTTTTATTTCGGTGTAGCGGCAATAAAATTTCCCATAATATTACTACAATTCAAGCTATAATTGGCAAAAATAGTCTTAGAAAAAACAATAGGCAAAGCCATGAAATAACTATCACAAATGCTTCTACAGCAACCAAAGTACCAAACAAACAAAATATGAAAACTATAGCGGTATATCACAATAAAGGTGGTGTAGGCAAAACAACTACTGTCATCAATTTAGCAGCAGCCTTAAGCAAAAAAGGTAAAAAAGTATTAGTTATAGACTTAGATAGTCAGGCAAATACAACCTTTGCTACTGGCTTAGTAAAGTTTGAAGATGAGGTTGATGATGATATCAAAAAAGCCAATGCTTCTCATGTTATAGAATTTGGCGAATCTTATCCTATTGAAGCTATTAAGAGAACATCTAACTTTTGTATTCCAACAATTGATGTTATTCCTTCTCATATAACCTTGATGGAAAAAGAAAGTAAATTAAATCAATTAGCTTCAATAAATTTCACCCTCATCCAAAAATTAAAAGAAGTTAAGGAGCGATACGATATTGTTTTAATAGATACCCCTCCGTCTTTAAATTTATATGCCAGAATTTCTTTAATCGCAGCGGAATTTCTAATTATCCCTTCAGATTTAAAGCCTTTTGCTAACCAAGGATTGGTAAATGTTAAAAACTTTATTCAAGATATTAATTCCACAAAAAAAATAATTAATCAAGAACCTTTGAAAATTATTGGTGTACTTCCTAGTAAAATACCAACCAACCACAAATTTGTAACTAGCACTTTACCTAAACAGTTATCGAAAATCACTGATAAATATGAATTACCTTTGTTAAAAACAACTATATTTCAAAGAGAGGATTTAGCTAAATGTGCTGATGCTGTTCAACTTGTAGGTGAAATAGAAATTCCCGATCCCAGATCTGTATTAGACTTTAGTCCCAGTTCTCAATCTGCACAAGAGTTTGAAAATTTAGCAACTGAAGTATTGAAAAAAATAGGAGCAATATGACTCTATCACCATCTTTAGTAGAAGTGAGAACGATAGCTTCCGATCAACCTCGTTCTAACTTTGATGAACAGAAAATAGAAAAAGCTGCACAGTTAATTATTGAAGCAGAAGGCATAATTAATCCCATAATAGTAAGTCGGACAGGAATTAATTCTTTTCAGGTATTACATGGACACTTGGAATATCATGCAGCAGCTAGAGCCAGAGAATTAAATCTAGAAATAGGTGAAGCGATCGCAGCATATATCATTGAAGAAGAAAATAAAGCAACAATAGAAGAACAGGTTAGCATCTTTCGAGAGTCTCAAGAACCAAAGCCCATCGAAGGAAATGTTAGTAATTTAGAATTTAGGTTAACCAACCTTGAATCAAGAATAGAAAATCGGTTTAATGAATTAACAAGCGAATTTTCTCAAAAAAATCAGGAATTAGAGCAAGAAATTGATCATCTTAAGCAGAAGCTTCCCGAACGAATAGAGCCACTGACAACTTTTAATCAAGCTAGTAAGAATGAATTAGTCATTAAGCTAAAACCAATTCTTAGATCAGATAAAAAAGCTAACGATATAGCTCCCAAGATTATCGAGGCAAGACCTTTTAAATCACTCAATGAAGTGTTGGAAAATGTGAAAGGATTGGGTGATAAGACTATGTTAAAAGTAGTTGATAGCTGGCTATATTCTTGATCGAGGCTTGAAACTGCTGACTTTGTGCTTCTTACTCTTTAGTCGGCAAATTTTGGTTAAATAAACTATAATGAATTTATAGTAAAAACTACTATAATTGTTGCTCCAACTAAATTTTTAAATTAAGGTAAAGGCTATTTATCATTATGTTCACCGCAGTTAAACCCAAAACTCATCTTGACGAAATTCCCAGCGATCTATTTGGGGCAATCAATGAGCTAAAAAAAGAGCTTAATGCCGTTGTGTTGGCTCATTACTACCAAGAAGCAGATATTCAAGACATTGCTGATTACTTGGGCGATTCTTTGGGTTTATCTCAGCAGGCTGCCAACACTGATGCGGAAGTTATCGTCTTTGCGGGGGTGCATTTTATGGCGGAGACGGCGAAAATTCTTAACCCTGACAAGCTAGTCTTATTACCAGATTTAGCAGCTGGGTGTTCTCTGGCTGATAGCTGCCCTCCTGAGGCTTTTCAGGCGTTTAAGGCTGCTCATCCAGACCACATCGTTATTTCCTACATCAATTGTAGTGCCGAAATTAAAGCTCTCAGCGATATTATCTGTACCAGTTCTAATGCAGTTAAGATAGTTAATCAGATTCCTGCGGAGCAACCGATTATTTTTGCTCCAGATCGCAATTTAGGTCGTTATGTTAGTGAGCAAACAGGCAGAGATTTAGTTTTGTGGGATGGCAGCTGTATTGTTCACGAAACTTTCTCAGAAAAAAGGATGATCGAACTAAAAGTCGAGCATCCATCTGCCGAAATTATTGCTCATCCAGAATGTGAACCTCCTGTGTTGCGTCATGCAGATTATATTGGTTCAACTACCGCTTTATTGAAATATTGCCAGCAAAGCCAGAGTGATCAATTTATTGTCGCTACCGAACCGGGTATCATTCATCAAATGGAAAAAGCTGCACCTAACAAACAGTTTATTCCCGCACCAGCTATGAATAACTGTGCCTGTAATGAATGTCCTTATATGCGCTTAAATACTTTGGAAAAATTATATTTGGCAATGAAAAACAAAGCTCCAGAAATTACCTTGCCTGAAGCTATTCGTGTCAAGGCATTACAGCCAATTCAAAGAATGTTAGCAATGTCTTAAGATATTTTGCCTGTCTCTGCTAAAGAACCAGAAGCTGACTTTTGTTCTTGTTTTGATAATGAATAATAATTATTAATAGTTAAAAACCGAGGGATCAATAAAGCGATCGCGGCTAAAGTCTAGATTTGCTATCAAGTTATTTAACCGCTATTCCTTGATACATATAGCCGATAACCTTAGGTAATTTAGGAGCGTAAAACTGTTTAGTAATTACATTCGCAAAGGTTTCTTTAACTATGTCATTGATTTTGCGATTAAGATGACAACCATATTTAATATTTTGTAGTCTACGGTAATCTGAGACTTAAGAATACGCGATCACGCTAGTTTCTGCATCCCAGGATTAGGATCAACAGTAGTAATTTTAGTTACCGTTTTGGGATAATGGGACAAATTTAACCCAGTACCAAAGCCAATCTCTAAAATCTCTCTCGATACATTCTCCAGCAGTTGTTGGCGATATTCTCGCAGATTTGAACCAGACATGGCAAAATTGAGGCAATAAGGCACAATATAAATTAGAATAAAAACTCATTAGTAAAA
>JAIMKV010000048.1 GCA_020692205.1 Myxosarcina sp. GA_180221_E-2-1-MAG-40_15 | reverse complement strand
CCTTTTGCCTTCTGCCTAATTACAATTTTTAAGTGCTATATCTCAACAGGATTTAGTATGACTTCATCATTAAAATTTTCCTAGCAATTTCGATCTTAGCCTTTAAGGAAGCTGTTTCGGGGCGACCATGACCTTCTATGCCATAGTAACTATCAAAAACCGATTGATTATCTAGACCTTTTTGAGTAAATCTAGATAAATATAACTGATAAAAATTAAAGTTTCTTTGATGTAAGTGGTCGTTGATATTAGCCAAGATATAAATGTTGGGAACAACTTTCAAATCTTGTTTGAATCTATAATTACAAGAAATTTGATTGCCAAATTTTTTTAAGAGCTGCTGAGGCTGATTAATTCCGAACAAGGACTTCATTAAATTATTTCTATTTTGTAAATAAATTTGACTATTTACTGCTAACACATTAGTCTTTTGCTTCAAATAAGTGCTGCTAAGTAATGCGCCAAATGAACCTGCTGAAGAACCAAACAGCATTGTATTACTAAGACTAATATTGGCTAAATTACAGATTTGTTCTAATAGTCGGGCAATTAATTCGGTAAAGTTTAATTCTGCTGAGCCTGCATAGTAACTAGAAGTCAATCCAGGAATAAAATGACCAGGATCGCTAATGCTAATTACCGATAGGTTATGGGGATTAAAAGCAGACATAGCACCTTCAAAATTTATAGTTGATTGGTTTAAATAGTATTTGTCAGGAGATAAATTT
This sequence comes from Myxosarcina sp. GA_180221_E-2-1-MAG-40_15, assembly GCA_020692205.1. Taxonomy (GTDB): domain Bacteria; phylum Cyanobacteriota; class Cyanobacteriia; order Cyanobacteriales; family Xenococcaceae; genus Waterburya. The sequence continues at coordinate 38,914 of JAIMKV010000048.1, read as the reverse complement.
TTAAACTGTGGATGTGCGCTTTGAAAATAAACATTGAGCTGCTCAGAGTTTTCCTTGAGATAGCAAAAAAGATAAAAATAGGGAATGCCGTATAGTTTTTGTTGAGCAGGATAATAAATTTTATAAACTACGGGTACGCCAATGGATAATTTTTCTGGCTGTATTGGGATAGAAAGATCTAGTTCAACTTGTGAAAATAGATTAGGAATATAGCCAAAAATCTGCTGATTATAATTACTAGGAAGTAACTGCAAGGAATAGGTTATCAGTTTGGCAATCTGAGAATATTGCCTTTGCTTTTGGTAGTATTCCAACCTAATTTTGATCTTTTTAGCTAAGGCGATCGCATCTTCATTCATACAGCCTGATTCTAATTTAACTACAGTTTTGTTCTACTGAAAGGTTAAACGAGCAAAATTAAGCTGTCTACAGCAAACCAGTAAATGTCGATTATCTAAAAGCTAAAAGCTATTGAATTATGAACTTAAACCAATATTTATCACAATGGTTTAAGTATTAATAATTATCATGATAGGGACGCTGTCATTATTGCGGTCAAGTAGTTAACCTGAGTTGCTGAAATCTGCTATTTTGTTTGGTCAATCACTAGAGAATATTGATCGTGCCAACTTTAATTAATTTTTGTTCCCCAGTTATGACACCAGAAAAGCACAAACTACCTAAAAAATTAGTCCAAGGCAAAGTTGCTAAGTCTCAAAAGGTAGAAGTACCAATTATCGGAGGGGCGGGTAAGATTGAAACTAACTGGAAGGATATTCACTGGACTCCTGTGAAGCTAAGTATTGTGTTGGCAGTCTTAGTGATTCCTTTCTTGGCAGCGATCGCGATCGCCTTTAGAACAGGAAATAGCCTCGTTGGCGTACTGTTGATCGGTCTAATTGTCTTTGTGGGACTAATGTATCTTGCTTTACGCTATATAGAAGAAAATGAATTTTAGTCTAGCTGTTGATGGTTAATCTTAAAGCGATCAGCATCAATAACGATTTAAATAAAAGCTAAAAGCGAGAACTACGATCTTGGAGTTATTCATGACTTGATTAGGTATTTTCTCAGGCAAGAAAACTCATAAGACATAGCTTCTTATAAAGCCAAGATAAAGATGATAGCTATTTAAAGCAAGATTAGATAAACATACTGATGATCAAGAAAAGCTATGGAATAATACTTATAAGACTAGATATTCATTATTATTTACCAATTTTCAGGGTGCGTCTTTAGACAACGCACTTTTTTTTGTCAATTTTTGAACATTAGTTGCTTAGACATCACTCAAAATTAATTGACAGCAGCAAGCTCTAGTGTAGACTGATGACTACCATAAATTCTACAAGGCAGCTTTGAAGAATCGCTCTAGCTACTGGCAACTCATACCTTTTATTCGTCCGCAGAGTCTAATCATCGTCTGGGCTTTGGTCTACACGCTCATCTTTACAGTATTCTGGCCGATTAAGGCATGGTTGGCTGGAGAAGTAAGTCAATATATTGGCAGAGGCGATCCCAGTAGTATTGCTCGACTAGCAGGCCTAACCGCAATTGTTTTTCTCTTACAAGGTGTGGCTCAATACGGACAAGATTCATTGATGGCCAAAGCAGCGCTCAACATCACCTTGGAGCTGCGTAAGTCTGCTTATAGCCATTTGCAAAAGCTAAGTTTAAACTACTTTGAACAAGCTAAGACAGGAGATCTGACTTATCGTTTAACCGAAGACATCGATCGCATTGGGGAAGTAATTAATCAATTTTTTCATGATTTTGTTCCCTGTATTTTGCAGTTAGTTGTAGTGTTGGGCTATATGCTATGGCTGAATTGGCAGTTGACGATCGCAACTTTGATTTTAGCGCCTGTAATGGGATTCATTATTGGGGCATTTGGCGAAAAGTTATTAGAGTATTCCCGGCGTAGTCAAAACCGTATTTCTAATCTATCTGCTTTGTTAACCGAAGTGTTAGCAGGTATTCGCTTAGTCCAGGCTTTTGCTGCCGAAAGTTATGAGCTAGAACGTTTTATTCATGAAGCGGAAGCTAACCGACAGGCTAAATATCGGGCAGAGAAAGCCAAAGCATTTCAATTTGTGGTCGTAGGTTTTTTGTTGGTCATGACTGTGCTGTTTATCTTTTTCTTAGGGAGTTGGCAGATTTCTGTGGGTAATCTCACGGGAAAAGATTTTGTGAGCTACATCACGGGGGTAGCACTATTAATCGATCCAATTACTCATACCACAAGTAATTACAATGGTTTTAAAGAAGGACAAGCTTCAGTAGATAAGGTTTTTGAATTATTGGCAATTAAGCCAGCGGTGATCGAGAAAGAACAGGCGATCGCTTTACAGTCAGTAACGGGTAAAGTTGAATACGTTGCGGTTAGCTTTAGCTATCAAAAAGGCATTCGGGTAATTAATAATTTAAGTCTACTAGCTCACCCTGGAGAAACTATCGCTTTAGTCGGTTCTTCTGGGGCAGGTAAATCTACTTTAGTCAATTTGTTACCTCGCTTTTATAATGCAGATCGTGGCAAAATTCTAATAGATGGAGTCAATATTCAAGATGTTACGCTCAAAAGTTTACGAGAACAAATAGGCATTGTGCCGCAAGAAAATACCCTGTTTTCTGGCACGATTGCTCAAAATATTGCCTTTGGCAAAACCAATTTCGATTTTCAAGCTGTGGAATCCGCTGCCAAAATTGCTAATGCACATCAGTTTATTAGCGAACTGCCTCAGGGTTATTTTACCTATGTAGGAGAAAGAGGAGTTAATTTATCAGGAGGACAAAGACAGAGAATTGCGATCGCCCGAGCGATTTTACTCGATCCACGAATTCTCATTTTAGATGAAGCCACCTCAGCCTTAGACTCGGAATCCGAAGCATTGGTACAAGAAGCTTTAGAAAGAATTATGCAAGATCGTACCGTATTTGTAATTGCCCACCGTTTAGCCACTGTACGACGAGCAGATCGTATTTTAGTCTTAGAAAAAGGACAAGTAGTTGAGTCAGGAAGTCATCAGCAATTACTGAACAAAAATGGCGTATATGCTAGGTTTTATACCAGACAATTTCAGGATGAGATAATTGGTGATCGAGCCATAAATGAAACTAATTAGGCTAGTAGAGTAAGCGAATACTTGAATCCTAAGCGCGTAACTAAAAAGGTGGGACTTGTAACACTATACTTTTATGGTACTTCTGACTTTTTACTTTTGACTTCTGACTTTTCCTGTCAAGCAGGACAATGTGACTTCTGACTTCTGTAGGGGCGATTCGCGAATCGCCCCTACTTCTAACTTTTGACTTGTGAAAAATCACTATTTTCTCTTAGTAACCAGAAAGCGGTAGTTGTCATTCCAGAATCATCTGGTTGAATTAACAAAAAATGCAGTCCTTGACTAACTCGTTTCTTCTCTTCATAGCTTTTGGCAATCTCAGCAGCCGATTCGGATTCAAAAGTATTAAAGATCCAACGATCAACTAAACCAGTCTCTAAAATAAAACCTCCAGACTTACCTACCTCCGTAGGAATATAGTTAATCCAGGCTGGTATCTGCCGATCAATCCAACGAGCTAGCTGCATTGATTTTTTACCGCCGTAGACAACAATACCAGGAATAAAAATATCAGAACCAAGTCCTAAATTAAGGGGATAAAAATTTTCTGGTAAACTACAGATTGGTATAGGGCGATCGCTAAACAGCTCGATAATTTGTCCCGTAGCTATATTGGCTATTTGCCATTGATCGCCCCAAAGATCTTCAGGTAATGCTTGTGGTGGTGGTTTTTCTAGGTTCAGAGGATTATAGTTAGGCTGGTTTTTATGTCTCTGAATTAATATTTGTTTTAGAGCATCTGTATGTCTGGTAGCTGCAACTTTAATACCTAGCTTGCTGGCAGCAACACTCAGTAAACCGATCGCTTGAGGGCGAAAAACTTGAATTTTGTCGGGTAACTTTCCTCTTGCTGCTAACAGTATTTGCCGTTCTAGCCAAGCAGCAGTTGCCTCTGGGGTAGAACATTGTGCGGCGTAAACTATTGAATTTAGCTGTTTTTCAGGCAAGACACCGTTAAACTCGTCAAAGCAAATTACCAATTCCCATTGTCTATCTTGGCTTTCTGGAAGTGAGGGCAGATAGTAAAAATCAGCTTGCCAAGTATTCATGAAAGATGATGTAGTGCTTATTTACTGTTGATTATCTTTTATTTTAGATGAATTCGGTAAAGGCTTTGAGAAATATGGTTAAGTAGGATAAATATTAAATCTTGACAAAATACGGATACGCGATCACGCAGCAGCAATGTCAACCGCTACCTTAGCGATCGCCCAAGCCTCCTCAGTATGAATCACCAATACTGGTAACAGGGAGTTTGTCGCAGCAATATTTTCATCTACAGGAGCGGCATTATTTTTGGCTTGATTTAAGCTTAAACCCAAGTAGGCTAAACCTTCACAGGTTTTTTGGCGAACAATACTGTGATTTTCACCCACACCTGCGGTAAAGACTAAAACATCTAAACCGTTGAGACTAGCAACCATAGCGCCAATCCCACTTTTTAAACGATGAAGATAAATATCGAAAGCTAGCTGCGCTTGGCGATTACCGTTGGCGATCGCTTGATTAATCTTTCTGAGATCGGCAGATATACCACTCACTCCTTTTAAACCAGACTCTTGATTGAGTATTTGATTTAATTGATCTGCATCTAAGCCATATTCTTGCATCATGTAAATTAAAATTTGCGGATCGATTGAACCACAACGAGTTCCCATCATCAAGCCTTCTAAGGGGGAAAATCCCATAGTTGTATCAATGCAGATCCCGTTTTTGACAGCAGACAAAGAACAACCATTGCCTAAATGACAAATAACAATTTTGAACGATTCTAAGGGTTGTTGCAAAATTTGGGCGGTACGCTTAGCACAATATTCATGGCTAATACCGTGAAATCCATAACGGCGAATACCTTTTTCAAACCATTCGTAGGGTAAAGGATAAACTTTGGCACAGTCGGGAATTGTGGTGTGAAAAGCGGTATCAAAAGCTGCTACCTGAGGCACTTGGGGTAACATTGACTCAATGGTATTAATTCCCGCCAAATTTGCTCGGTTATGGTTGGGCGCCAAAGAAATTAGCTCGGCGATCGCGCTTTTAACCTGAGGCGTAATTAGGGTAGCTTGGCTATATTCGGCACCACCATGTACTACCCGATGACCAACTACATCAATGTCATCTAGACTCTCTAAAACTTTGGTTTTTCCTTGGACTAAAGTATCTAAGAGAATTCTTAAAGCAGTGTCTCGATCTTCTAGCTTAATTTCTTGTTCAATATTGTTACCTTCAACAGTAAGAATGCCTTCGGATTCTGATATCCAGTCAATATCCCCTTTCCACAAGGGTTGGGCAGCCGAATCCAATCTCCTAGACTTATCTAAATGATATAGACAGCTTTTGAGACTACTAGAACCAGCATTGAGAACAAGGACAAGCATAAATCTATTTGTTGTTTGACTAAATACTCGGCAGAAAAATAACTAACTAGTTTGTGGTCTGAATTCAAATATGTCTGTGTTGACGCTAACCAGCTTGGCATGAGGCGATCGCGTATCGTATAAGCCAAAGCTAAATAATCATCATTAAGAGTTGCCGTTTGTGGTGACTTACCTTGGGGATCAAACAAATTATTGGCGATCGCTTTTTGTAGCGTAGCGGTATCTAAGCCAGTTCGTTCGTCTTCGATTACGATCTGTTGCTGGTCAAGTCCGTCCTGAGATAATGTCATTGCTTGCTCCTAAAAAGTTTTTGTTTATCTACTGAAGAAAGTAATCGTGAAAAGAATAACAGGTGGAAAACAAGGTCAGAAGCTAAATAATCAGCGGTAATCAAATACTTCTTTTTACTTATATTTAATAGACTGACTTCTAACTTCTAACTTTATGCGAAGCGGTATACCCATAACGGACGGGTATAAGCCCTTTAGGGCTAACTTCTAACTTCTAAAGCGTCCATTTCCAGTTAGAAATTTCTGGCTTATCCATGCCATGTTTTCTGGCATAAGCAAGATTATCGATAATTTCGTCCTTCATTCTTTCTCTAACATGAGCCGCACGAGAACCCAACTGAGGAACGCGATCAATGACATCAATTACCAAATCAAAGCGATCTATTTGATTAATAATTGCTAGCTGTAGCGGGGTGTTAATGTTGCCCTGTTCTTTATAACCTCTAACATGGATGCGTTCTTGATTAGTACGGCGGTATGCCAGCTTGTGAATCAGCCAGGGATAACCATGAAAGTTAAAGATGATCGGCTTGTCACTGGTAAAGAGCGTATCAAATTCTTTATTAGTCAAACCGTGAGGATGTTCTCTTTCTGACTGTAATCGATACAAATCGACGACGTTAATAAACCTGACTTTTAGTTGAGGAAATTCTTGGCGCAAAATTGCCGTTGCTGCCAATGACTCCATCGTAGGAATATCACCACAGCAAGCCATAATCACATCAGGTTCATCGGCTTCTATACCACAATCATCATTACTTGCCCAGTCCCAAATTCCAATACCTTTGGTACAGTGCTTAACTGCTTGATCCATTGTGAGATATTGCAGATGATTTTGCTTGTCGGCGACAATTACATTGACGTAATTTTTACTAGTCAAACAATGATCAGCAACTGATAGTAAACAGTTCGCATCGGGGGGAAAATAAATACGGGTAACATCGGCACTTTTATTAGTTACCACATCAATGAAGCCTGGATCTTGATGAGAAAAACCATTATGGTCTTGTCGCCAGACGACAGAAGACAGCAAGATATTCAGGGAAGAAACAGGAGCGCGCCAGGAAACCTCATTTTTACAAATATCTAACCATTTAGCGTGTTGGTTAAACATTGAGCTAATTACATGAATAAAAGCTTCATAGCTATGAAACAAGCCATGTCTGCCTGTAAGCAAGTATCCTTCTAGCCAGCCTTCTAGAGTATGTTCGCTCAACATTTCCATGACTCTACCGTCAGGAGATAATTGACCTCCATCTTCATCTTCTGGAAGATAATCCGCTAACCAAGTTTTTTTAGTCACTTCATAAATATCTGCCAGACGGTTAGACGCGGTTTCATCAGGGCCAAAAACGCGGAAATTGTGCATATTGTTCCGCATTACTTCCCGCAGAAATTTACCCAGCACTCTAGTATTTTCTGCCCTGACTCCCCCTGGTTGCTCTACCGTGACGGCAAACTCTTTGAAGTCAGGCATAATCAAATCTTTCCGCAACAAACCGCCGTTTGCTGCTGGATTGGCACTCATACGGCGATCGCCTTTTGGTGCTAGCTCTTTTAGTTCGGAAATTAAACTTCCCCTGGAGTCAAATATTTCTTCTGGTCGATAGCTCTTCATCCACTGTTCAAGGATTTGTACATGTTCGGGATTGGAGTGCATGCCCTCTAAGGGTACTTGGTGAGCGCGCCAGAAACCCTCTACTTTTTTACCATCTACTCGCTCTGGTCCAGTCCAGCCTTTGGGTGTACGGAGAATAATCATCGGCCAACGAGGACGAAAAGCCTGATTTTGGCTACGGGCTTCCTCTTGTATTTCACGGATTTTAGTAATACACTCTTCCATCGTCGCTGCCATTTTTTGGTGCATTACTTCGGGATCTGACCCTTCTACCACATAAGGTGTATAACCATAGCCTCGGAATAAATATTCTAGTTCTTCGGAGCTAATGCGGGCTAATATAGTTGGATTGGCGATTTTATAGCCATTGAGGTTTAAAATCGGTAAAACTGCCCCGTCGCGAATAGGATTCAGAAACTTGTTAGAGTGCCACGCTGTAGCCAAAGGACCTGTTTCCGCCTCGCCATCACCCACAACGCAAGCAGCAATCAGGTCGGGATTATCGTATACTGCACCGTAGGCATGAGATACACTGTAGCCTAGTTCTCCTCCTTCATGAATCGAGCCAGGAGTTTCAGGAGTGCAATGACTACCAATATAACCAGGAAAAGAAAATTCTTTAAAGAACTTCTGCATTCCCGATTCAGTTTCGCTCTTTTCGGGATAAACTTCTGAGTACCTTCCTTCTAGATACACAGGTCCTAATACCCCGGGCGCGCCGTGTCCAGGTCCCGCGATAAAAATGCAGTTGAGATCGTATTTTTTGATTAATCGATTGAGATGAACATAGGTAAAGCTAAGAGCAGGAGAAGCCCCCCAATGTCCTAGCAGACGTTGTTTAATATGTTCGGCTTTAAGAGGTTTTTTCAGTAAAGGATTATCACGCAAATAAATCATCCCGATCGCCAGATAGTTACAGGCACGCCAGTAAGCGTCTATTTTGCTGAGTTCTTGAGGTGTTAAGGCTGACGATGTTTGTTGAGGATTAGTGGGAGTTGAAACCATAATACTTTCTCTGGTAAAAAACCTTATTTATTTAATTTAAACAACGAACTGTTGATCAAAATGATGGAAAAATTAAGTTTTTCTTAATAAAAAGATAGTACCTTAGCTAAAAATAAATTAGAGGTTTATTTTGGGTTCAGAGTAGAACAAATGTTTGGTTATCTTAAGCAAAATTCGAGCAAGATTGATTGATCAATGTTAGGCAGTCTGGCAATCATAATCACTTAATTAAATACCTGCGATCGCTAATTAAAATAGTTTGCCAGTAAGATTAATCTTAGAATTAAAAGATTAACCAATAGTTAAGCTTAAGTTTATTTAACTATTTTAGTATTTGCAATTCAGTAGTTGTTGCAACGTCAAATATTAAATATTTAAAATATTTGTGCGAGTTTAGTTAAATTAATTTGCCTATCTCTTATTTGGCGATCGCAGTTCCTAAAATGCAGGCTCGTTCCATATTTGCTCCGTCAATATTACTCCCTTCTAGTTCGGCACAGAGTAAATTTGCCCCCGTTAAATTTGCCCCAGCTAAGTTTGCCCCCCGCAAATCAGTTTCTTCTAGGTTGGTTTCGCTGAGGTTAGCGCCCTGAAGATCTGCCTGAGATAAATTCGCGCCTTTAAGATTAGCACTGTTGAGATTAACTCCCCGTAAGTCTGTACCTCGCATGTCTACCCCTTTGAGATTTACCCCTGTTAAATTAGCTCCGCTCAAAAACGCTCCCGATAAAGAAGCCTGGGCTAATTTCGCTCCCATTAAGTTTGCTCCTCTAAGGTTGCTACCGCGTAAGTCGGCATTACTTAAATCTGCCTGCATTAGATTTGCGCCTAAAAGATTTGCCCGCAGATCGGCAAGTTTTAAATTTGCGCCCAACAAGTTAGCTCCATCTAATCTTGCCCCTTTGAGGTTGGAGCGCGAAAAATCTGCTCCGACTAGATTTGCCCCAGCTAGGTTGATTTTTTCTAACTGGCAGCCAGCCAAATCCTCATCTTCTAAATCTATCCCTGGAAAGTGCTTTTCTTGCCCAGCGCGAATGGTATCTACGGTCATTATTTGTATTTATTTTTTCAATTTAAACTGGAATTTTATCGTGTTAGCTTTACGCTTGAGTAAGTAAAGCTTTTAGTCGTACGTTTGGCATTGGATTATGAGGCGATCGCGAAACATATCCGAAGGAAAATCGCTCTACACTCTAAGCCAGCAAATAATTTAAGAAAATATAGTTTTATTTTTGCTGGCATGATTAGAATCGACTAGCCACATTCCCGTAGCAATTTTTGGTCGATAGGCTTCAAGAGTCATTCCCTGCTGCATTCCCATTACCAAAAGAGTTAAAGCGTCCAACAATTTAGGATCGTATCGCTTACCTGCTAAAGCTTGACAATCTGCTAAAGCTTGAGTCATCGGGTTTTTATCTAAAGAATACTGTTTATAGGCTTTCATTTTTTGTTGAAAATCTGCCAGTAAACAGATAACTCGCGATTCTAAAGGAATAGAATCGTAAGCTAATCCTGCGGGAATGCCTGAGCCATCCCAGGCTTCTCTTTGATGGGTCAAAATTTTTGAAACTGCCTCTAATTGTGGCATTACCCGCAACACTGATGCCTTAGAAGCAGATTGATTTTGCTCTAAAACATCTTTTTGAGCTTGAGATTGTTTGTTACGCTCTTTGGTTACCTCTGGTAAGCCCACCCGATGCAGCAAACCAGATAGATATAATCTCTTAGCTTGCCATGCAGGAAGATCGAGCAGTTGAGACATTGCTTCTGCCATGGCGGCGACTTCCGAAGCTGCCATTGGATTACTGACATCAGTTGCATCTAACAGCTGAGCCATGCGTAAAAACGCCTGCATTTCATTAGAGACGATGTTTTCACTCAAATCTTGGAAGCCTGTAAAGCTAGCAGCCTGCTCTGGTTGATGCAGAGTTTTATGGGAATCTTGAAGGTATTTGACTACCTGAGAAACCACCGCATCTAAATCATCTCTTTGTCTAGTCGCAGACTCGGCAGTCATTTTCGCTACCTTACCAGCCATCAACTCAGCTAATTGTGGCTCGTAGTTTTTGAGATGATCGATAGTTAGTTCTACAGTTTCACGTACTAATTTGGGTTCAAATGTCCAAAAGCCGTAGAATTTGCGCTCTAAATCTTCTTTTGGCTTGTTTGTCCCATAATCTGCGTCGGATAATTCTTGACATAGAACCATCGCTGTATAAGTAGGAGAAAGAATCATCAAGTGCCACTCTTGGGCAACGGGATCTTCTGGCTTTAGATGAACTAACGCTACGTTTTCTTTCTTGCTAGTAGGGTGAGTATCAAATCCAGAATCTGGAGTAGCCAAAATAGTAACGTGTTGAGATTTTTTAGCCAAGTCATTATAGCGAGTGGCTTCTTCTAAATACCATTTGCCACGCTGAAAGGCTGTTATTATCAAGGGTGTACTGTTGGAATCTAAAATAAAGTCTTCTAAAGCATGACAGAGCGCAACCAAAGTATTTTTATAATAAACACCTAGATTTAATGGCTGTTTGCCATGGCGATGAGCTTCATCTAATCTCTGTAATATCGAACCTTCCAGCATAGTAGATAATTAATTATTTTAGTCAGGGTGCGATAAATAAAGCACCCCGTGGTTAATGGTTAAATTTTGCTCTTATACAGCAGTTAGTTCCTGCTTATTTAATTTTACAGGGGCAGTCAATGCTTCCTCTAGGGTGGCTTTACCTAACTTATTTTCCAAAATCTGCATCACTTCTCTACCAAAGTCATTAGGATTCTGCTTCCAAGCCTGAAGACACACTTCGCCAAAGAAAGAGCCTAGAGGTTCTGGATTCCAAAGTAACTTTTTAGCTGTCCAAGGCATTAAGCTCATCGGATTGTATCCTGGCTTGAGAATTTGGTTCTCAAAAGCATATTCCTCTAAATGGGTATGAGGTTGCAAACCGATAAAGAAAATAGCTGGTTCTACCTTATCTGCACCAAAAACTGCTTCTAGCTCTCGATGGTACGCAATGGTTTGTCTAATTGTTTCATAAGTTTCGTCAATTACATTAAAAGAATAATTGACTGAAACCAAATCGTTAAATCCTGCTGTTTTTAAATCGCGACAGTTCTGCAACACAGTACGTAGGTTATAGCCCATGCGCATTTTACGGACTAGTTCTTGAGAACCGCTGGTGATACCAATTTCAAAGTAATTCATCCCTGTTTTGACCATGAGTTTAGCCAGTTCAGGGGTAACATTATCAGCACGAATGTAGGCTGCCCAATGAATATCTTTCATATCCGAATCGACAATTTTCTGTAACAGCTCGATCGCATCAGGAATATATTTTTTGGCCGGAATAAACTGAGCATCAGTAAACCAGAAATTGCGAATTCCCCTGTTATAAAGCTGGCGCATCTCTTTAACTACTTCGTCAGCAGGATTTATTCTGACTTGTTTGCCCTCGACTACCGTATAAACACAGTAGCAGCAGTTATGAGGACAACCTCTTTTGGTTTGTACTCCAAGATAAAAATCATTTTCTTGAAGATAGTAGTCAAACTCAGGCCAAACTTGGGCAATATAATCGTAGTCGCAGGCGGTTTTTTCAATCGGAGTAGGCCATTCGTGGATCAGCCTGTCTCGGATTTGGTTTTCTCCCACCACATAACAACGTTCATCGCGAAACTCTTGATTGCTTAAGAGCTTCTCTAATAATTGCTCTCCTTCGCCTACCGAGACAATTGTACCTTTTGGTAGCTGTTGTTGTAGTTGCTCGTAAAATACGCTTACAGCACCACCCCCCACCACAGCACGAGCTTTAGGACAATATTTTCTCGCTCGATTCAAGCCGCGCTTGATCAAGCCATTATTGCGCCATAGTTCACCGTAATAAGCAGTAGCTACTTTTAATCCGCCTAATGCCCCCTTTAATCTAATTAAAGGATTTTTAGCATAATAAAATTCAAAAGCGTTTTGTAACGGATTTCCTCCCCTACCTCCAACTGGGGCGTAAATTTGAATATCTCGCCAAGAAAATACCAGTAAAGACGGCTTGAATTCATCGATACATCGATCTAGAGCGCGATTAAAATCTAATGGTGGAACTGTACCAAGGTCAAAAATTCTTTGTTCGATCTTAGGGAAAAGCTTGTGAACATGGTCAGAAAGATATATTACTCCAATCGGGAATATAGGGTTGCAGGGAAGACGAACATAAAGAATTCGCTGAGTCATGGCTGATTGTTATTATTAAATTTTGCAAGTTTTATGAGTTTGTCTGAAGGTTATTGGGGTACTTTTTGCTCTTCTATAATCAGAAAATGTTTATATAACTTAACTTTAGCGAGATTATCTACTGCGATCAACCATATTTAAAGAATACTTAGAAAATCACTCTATTACTTAAAGATAAATTAAGAGCAGCGATCGCTGCTCTTAATTTTAAAATTTCAATTAATTAGGAATTGATTCTAAAGAATGGGAAAAATGATAATTTAAGCCTGATGTTGAAGCAAAATAAAATCTTGCTTCAACAGTAGCTTCTTTTATAGGCGGTAAATCAAAGATTAGATAAATATCCATCTGTAGCTTGTTTTACAGCCAACAGGGATCGGAGAATGTTAGGTTGTGTTTAGTGATAGAAAAATTATTTATTTAGCATTCTTCAATAATTATGTCTCAGATTTTAGATCCTTTACCTAATGATGAAACCGAAAGCATTCTTTGTTGTTACGTAAATGCCACTAGCCAAATTCAAATAGCTCGGATTACTAACATTGCTAACTGGTATTTTGAGCGAGTTGTGTTTCCAGGTCAGCGATTAGTATTTGAAGCAAATTCCAACGCAATTCTGGAAATCCATTGTGGAATGATGGCTAGTGCTATTTTATCCGATACGATACCCTGCACTAAACTTAACTTGCAAAAAGACGCACAGGAGGAATCTCAGCCAAAGGAGCAAAAGGTGACAAACGTTGAGCAGGCAAGAGATTTATCCGTCACGAGTTCATTAAATAAGAATGAGGTTTCACCGCCAATCAATCTAGCGGTTTGAAAGCATCAAAAGTCACCAGCTTTTTTTAGCAATATTGAAGATAGTTGTCGGGGTTGTTGAGATCAGCAACCCCATTGTTTGTATTGATTGATAAAATTAAAATCATCATCATGTAAAAATAATAATTGCTCAGTAAATAAATTTGGACTTACCATCTTTTCTTTGGCTTTGGAAAATTGCTGCTTGGGCAATGGGCGCAGCGATCGCTTTTTATCTAATGCTTCTCCTTTCAGGGGCTTTCATGTTTTATGGTCGTGTCACAAAAATAGGTCGTCCACCTTGGCTAAGAAATGCACACTACATCGGGGGCATAATCGTTGTCTTTCTAATTTTATTGTTATTGGCGATCGGCATAGTCGGCACTGTAGGATATTATGGTAGCCTCGGACATTCTCCCCATCTGTGGGCTGGTTTGTTTGTAGTTGGGTTAATTTGCTTGTCGGCCTGGAGTGCTAATCAGATTAATGCTGATAATAGCTGGGCGCGATCGCTCCATGTTTCAGTTAATGCAGTGCTGTTTGTCGGGTTAGCTTATGTATCTTGGACAGGTTGGTCAGTGGTGCAAAAATATTTATAAATCAACCAACCGTCTATATATCTTGCCAAAACAAAGGAGGTAAACAAGACAAAACTTGTAGTACCTCCTTGAATGCTGCAATTCATACTATGTGAATCAGCAGTTAGCTTTTAGTTAACTAAAATTTAAAGTTTGCTCCAGCTTCTATAGAGAAAGCATTAAAGTCTTTATCTTCAGTCTGAGAGACAGTGCCACCTTGACCAAATTGGGTTGTTTCAATAGCATTAAAAGCATTAAAGTATCTTGCTTGAGCAATAATGTCGATGCTATCTGAAACAGGATAACCAGCACCAGCCTTGATTTGCAGAGCAAACCCAGTTCCTGAGTCGCTATCGTCTCCTAAAGCATCAGACAGGTCATCTTTAAAGTTAATGCCAGCTAGTCCAATACCTGGGCTGGCAAATAGATAGATGCTGTCAGTGTTGTCTGGGTCAAGAGTATAAGTAAATCTGGGATTCACGAAGAAGCCATAGGAGGTATAAGATGAATCAAAAGGTTCGGCATCACCAAAAGAAACGAACCCTTCTATATCAGCGCCGATTAAATCGCTAAACTGATAACCACCGTAGATGCTGCCCCCAAAACCAGTGCCAGGATCGACTGTCTGTAGAGTAGTTACATTACCTGCTCCTAATACCCCTACATTAAAATTATCAATCTCACTGGGAAAAAACACTCCCAGAGTTCCACCTGCATAGTATCGACTGTCTAGACCACTACTACGAGTGCGGCGAGGTCTAGTTCTTCTAGTTTGAGCAACTTTATCTTCATCAGATTGCTCATAATTAACCTCAAAATCGTTACATTCTGCACCAGAATTACAGGCAACCTGATAGTTTTCGTACTCATTTGCATCTTGTGCCTGAACTGCTACAGGAAGACCAGTAGCCAAAATAATTGCTAGAACAGTAGTTTTAATATTCATGTCCAATCACACCACGTAATATATTGTTCTTTATGGTATAGCTTATAGAGCTAGGTAACTAATAGTACCTAATTTGGTTTTTTTAAAACTCTTTCGACAGACAGATTTTTAACTGGCAGTTTTGACTGCTTTAAGTTAGGAATTAATTAAGCTGAAAGTTGATTAATTCTGCTAAATAATTAACAGATTCCTATATAATATTTCATCAATATTTTGCACTCAGATACCAGAACATTAGCTTAATTACCTTTGAGAAAACTTATGTACTCAAAATTCAACATTCGTTCGGCGATCGCCAAAGATGTCCCGCAAATATTTAATTTAATCCAGGCGTTGGCAAAATACGAAAAATTGAGCCATCAAGTTATAGGTACAGTAGAAGATTTGCACGAAGATTTATTTGGTACTCGAATCTATGCTGAGGCGATCGTTACCGAGATAGATCGCAAAATGGTTGGTTTTGCCCTGTTTTTTGCTAACTATTCAACATTTCTGACCAAGCCTGGTATTTATTTAGAGGATTTGTTTGTCTTGCCAGAATATCGCCGTCGGGGTATTGGTAAAGCAATGTTGTCATCTTTGGGTAAGTTAGCTGTGGAGCGAGATGCAGGAAGATTGGAGTGGAGTGTTTTAGATTGGAACGAAAGCGCGATCGCTTTTTATCAAAGTATGGGAGCAAAGGTACTACCAGACTGGCGTATTTGTCGCGTCACTGATGATGCTTTGCACAGGTTAAGCGAAAAAAGGTATTAGAATCAACTTTACTTTCATTTTTTGTTAGTTGACAAAGTAAAGTCTTGGTAAGTTTTTCTGGTTAAGAAACCATGATTTGAAATCCAATTAAAGATAGCTGATGGTTAAGTTTGTCTACGGTGATTATCTATGAATTGCCCTGTTCAAATTCGCGAGAAATTTTACGTTCATATTCTCTCAAACTAGCCAGCATAGTTTCAGCCGATTGATATGTTTCATCGAGAATTTTATTTTGTTCTTGCTTGTCTTCAAATAAACCTTCGTTGATTAGCTGTAGCCAATCTAATAGGCTATTTAGATTACTACGAACTTCTCCAGAAAGATTGCTGTTGGTATGTTGAGCCAATTTTTGGGAAATTTTTTGAGCCAGTTGTTGTTGACGAGATTGCTCACTGGTTTTAAGCTGCATCGAATATAGTCGCTGATAAACATTACTCTGCTTGAGTAGCTCTTCATGAGTTCCTGTTTCGACAATCCTGCCTTGGTTTAAAACAACAATATGATCCGCTTTTTGAGCAAGTCTTAATTGTTTAGTCATAATTAAGGTAGTGCGATTGGACGCAGCCCACGCTCCGCGATCGCAACATAATGATTCAATTACTCCTTGAATTGAATCTGGCAAAAGAGAATTGCGCTCAAGAAGATTAACTGGCTCATCTAAAATAAGAATTTCTGGATTACGTAAAAAAGCTCTAGCAATACTAATTCGTAGCTTTTGCTCTTGTGAAAGCACCACTCCCTCTTCACCAACTGCTGTAGCTAATCCTTGAGGAAGCTGACTAATAAATTGATCAAGTTGGGCTTTTTTAGCCGCAGCAATAATATCTGCTTGAGTAGCATTCTTCACGCCATAAGCTATGTTATACGCTAAAGAATTACTAAACAAAAAAGTATCGTGGCTAACTACGGCGATCGCACTTCTCAAGTTAACCAGATCGTATTTTTTTAGCTCTATACCATCAAGTAAAATTTTACCTTCAATGGGGTCGTAAAATCTAATTAGTAAGTCAGCTAAAGTAGTTTTTCCCGCTCCAGGAGAACCAACCACAGCAATAGTTTTGCCTGGTGAAATCCGCAGATTAATTTTATCTAGAACTATCCGAGCGTGTTGCGGATAAGCAAAAGTTACTTGTTGAAATTCAATCCCCGTTTGTAATTTGGAGAAAGTAATATCCCCAGAACTTAAAATAGGTTTATTAGCTTTAGTTAAAAAATTAGCTACGGCTGCCACACTGGAGTGAGCATTAGTTAATTGCCGTCTGGCATGATTAAACTGGCTGATCAAAGGTAGTAACGCCAATAAAATAATTACATAAACTAAAAAGACAGGCGTAAATTGTTGGATATGCTGAGGATGTAAATAATAGCTAACAATAATTAAACATAAGAGCATGATTATCCCAGCAATCTCAGTGATTGGTTTGATGCTTGCGGAGAATAATTGCGTAATTAATTGTGTTCGCTCTTGATCTTTAATTGATTTGGCTATGGCATTATATTCGGCGGCTTCATTAGCAACAGTTTTGATGGTGCGAATTCCTGTTAATAACTCAACCATCTGACGAGATGGCAATAATAAACCTTCTGGCGTTAAACTTCGGTCTTTTTTAAAGCTAGAAACTAATAAATTGTTAATAAATATAATCAGCGATAAGAATACACAAGTAATTAAGGTTAGTTGCCATGAGATTAAAGCTAAAACTATTGTGATTATAAAAATTATCATCGATACAATCAATATTTGTTGAATGCTTTTAATTGCCAAAGCAGCTTTTTCTATTTCTCGATTTAGCTTTAATAAAATATCTGTTACATTGTTTTTATGATAGTAATCTAGATCTACTTGGCATAATAAGCTTAGACCTCTAGTTTTCATGGTGCAAACCAAATACTTGGTATACTTAAAGCCAATTACTGTATTAATATAGTTGACGACAATTTTAAAAGTAAATATCAAACAGATAGTAAAAATTATTAGCAATAGCTGATACTCTGCTTTACCGTGATTAAACAAAATAAAAAAATATTTAAGATCCGTTTGATTTGATGTAGATATCTGATGATAATCTTGGAATAAAATCGCCCAAACTGGAATTAATAAGATAGTTCCTGTTAGATTAAAAATAGTGCTGCTCAAGGTCAAAATTAAAGAAACAAATATATAGCCAGGTTTTTCTTTAATTTGGTCAAACAAAAATTTATTAGCAAAACTATTAAACATATTAAGATTTATACAAATAATATAAATATTTATAAAACAGTTGTAAATTTTTGATGTATTACAGAGCGTTAATCTTTGACTTTTCCAAACAAGCAAAAATATATTATCAACGCTAACTAGCGATCGCCAATCAATAATTGTACCTTGCTAAACTAACAGCATTACCTGTAATACGGCTTTATTTCATTAATAACTAGATAAATAATGTCATCCTCCAAGTTTTGGCACTTATGGCGTGTGGAGTTAGGGAGTAGATATTGAGTCAGAAGTCAGAAGTCAGAAGTCAGAAGCTCACAGCTAATAGCTTCAGAAGAAGCTCTTTACCCGATCATTTTTAATATGATGGAATACAGTGCCTAAAAACGTCGAGTGTATAATCCTCAAAAATTAATCCTAAGATGGAAATTAAACTTATTCCTGTTCTATCCGACAACTATATTTTTGTTTTATCCGATCCTCAACAAAAGGTCGCCGCAGTAGTCGATCCAGCAGTGGCCAAACCGGTAATTGACTATCTAGCTGAAATTGATGCTCAATTAATTGCTATTTTCAATACTCACCACCACTCTGACCATGTTGGCGGCAACAAACAGTTGGTTAAATATTTTCCCGATTTGTGTGTTTACGGTGGCGCAGAAGATCGAGGCAGAATTCCTCACCAACAGGTTTTCTTAAAAGAAGGAGATACGGTACATTTTGCCGAGAGAATAGGTCAAGTATTTTTTGTTCCAGGACACACCCGCGCTCATATTGCCTACTATTTTCCGTCAGCAACACCCGAACCAGGAGAATTATTTTGTGGTGATACGCTCTTTGCTGGAGGATGTGGCAGATTATTTGAAGGTACTCCAGCTCAAATGGTCAATTCTCTTGATAAACTGCGTCAGCTTCCTGACAACACTCACGTCTGGTGCGCTCACGAATATACTCTAAATAACCTCAAGTTTGCTCTTATCGTAGATCGGGAAAATGTCGATCTACAAGCTAGGTATCGAGAAGTACAGCAGATTCGTAGTCGGGGACTAGCTAGTGTTCCTTCCTTATTGGGGATAGAAAAGCAAACTAATCCTTTTTTGCGTTGGGATACTCCTGCTCTTCAAGCTACAGCAAAACTAAATGAGCCAGCCAGAGTGTTTGGTCGTCTTCGGGGTATGAAAGATCGATTTTAAGTTAAATTCAATTGCAACACAGAGAATCCTCAATTACAAAGTTCAAACCTCTACTTGATAATTAAGCTTTAGTTCGTCTCCTGGGATACCGCGTATACCCCAATTGCATCTGGGAGTTTCCAAAATGGTGATTTCCAAATCTTGAGGAGTAATCTCAGCAGTCTGCTCGATATTTCGATATAAAAGACGAATCAGGTTTTTCTTAGCTTTTACCGAACGACCTTCAAACAGACTAATTTCGATAATTGTATAATTGTTAGTGCGATCGCGCTGGAAAATAAAATTTTCTGGTTCTAAGATAATAAATCGCTGAAACCTTTTTGCTTCTGGCGTACCGATTGCTTCTATTAACGCCGAATGAACAGCATTAGACAAAGCCAAACGTTTTGGCTCGATATTTTCCCGTAATCCATATATTTTAATTTGTGGCATTTATCCGATTAATTATCTTCAATTTGGTAGCTTAACATTAGAACTCAAATCAGCACGATCAACTGATTGTTTCTCAGTTGTTAAGACAATGAACAATCGTTTTGTTGTCTGGCATAGTTTCATATTGAGGATGGTGATCGGCAATTTTCCACCATTGAGCTTTTGAGCCAACAAAAATATGGAACTCTTGATATTGGTCTAGTTTGCCCTCACATCCAGCAATAGGCAAGCCGAAAATAAGGTAAGCAAATAAAGGATAGAAATTGCTTTAACCGAACCAGCAAAAAGATAAAACTATTTTGCGAGTCACATATTACCTGATATAAATTTAAGGATAAAGGCGATCGCAATAATAATCTTGATGAATCAAAAAATCTTTAGAAATAAAAGACGTTCTTTTTTGCTCGGTTTGGGAGGATTTAGTGCAGCAAGTTTACTTTATCAGTGCGGCTTTTCGTCATTACAAGCACATAAATCGAACCATAGTCATAGTTCAAACAAAGCAATTAGGCTCGATAGAGAAGTAGGACTGCGCCATCTAGCAGCATCAAAAGGTATAGTATACGGTGGATTTTCTGAGAGATCTCACAGTGATTTTGCGCAAGACGCTAAGTTTCAAGGTATCTTTACTAATGAATACGAGCTTTTAGTTGGGGGCTTTTTTGGTGTAACTGTTGGGCCTTTTGGCGAAAATACTTATGACTTTAGCCAAATCGAGCCGTTTTTCGAGTTCGCGCAACAAAATGACTTATTTTTTCGAGCGCATCCGATGATTTGGAACGAATTTAATTCCCCTTGGCTAGTAGAAAAATTCAAATCTCCTGCTACGACTAAGGCAGAAATAGAGCGAATTTTTGTTAATCATATTTCCACCCTTGGCAAAAAATACGCGGGGCAAGTACACTCATGGGATGTTGTTAATGAGTTAATCTTGATTGAAGATGGTAGAGCCGATAATTTAAAAGACACTACTATTAGCGGTGTTAAGGGTGAAAAATATCCCACCTGGCTCAATTTTTTGGGACCAGACTATATTGAACAAGCTTTTTGGATTGCGGCAGATGCCGACCCAAATGCTATCTTAATTTACAATGACAACAACTTGACCTATAGCAATCCTTTTGGAAATAGTTATTGGGAACAACGGCGAACTGCCGTCTTAAAATTATTAGAAAGATTAAAAGCCAAGGGAACACCAATTCATGCTTTAGGGATTCAAAGTCATTTGCTTGGTCATCGTAATCGAGAATTTGATGGACAAAAGTTCAGCAAGTTTTTAAGTGATGTGGCTAGCATGGGATTAAAAATAGTTATTTCTGAGCTAGACGTAGCAGATAATGAACTGCCAGAAAATATCCAAGTTCGCGATCGCATTGTAGCTGAAGCATACTATGACTATCTTTCGGTAGTGCTAGATGAGCCTGCGGTGACTACTATCATCAATTGGGGTTTGAGCGATCGCTATACGTGGTTGAGCTATTTTGCTCCCAGAGAAGATGGCGCAGCTGTGCGTCCGCTGCTGTTAGATGAACAATATCAGAAAAAGCCTGCCTGGGAAGCAGTGGCCAGAGCATTGCAAGAAGCTCCAAGCAGATGAAGATAGTTATTGAGTAAGAATCTAAAAGCAGGTGCGATCGCTTTAATAGTTGACTGACTACAATTTGCTCAGGTGATGACAATTTAATGTGTTTATTTGGCTGATATAATAAAAAGTTCAACAGGTGCAGATGAAAATCGCCACATCATAATGTAATTAATCTAGGAGAATTTAAGTAAAATAATGGCAAAGCGTGTATCCGTAGTTTTAAATCAAAGCGTCAGTAAATTAGGTAGTAATGGAGATTTGGTAGATGTTGCTCCTGGTTATGCTCGTAACTATTTAATTCCCCAAGGTTTGGCTAACATTGCTACCAAAGGAATTATTCAGCAGGTTGAAGCAAGAAGAGAAAAAGAAAGACAACAAAAATTAGCCGAAAAACAAGCAGCGGAAAATAAAAAAGTAGCATTCAAAACGATTGGTAAGTTAACTATCCGCAAGCAAGTAGGAGAAGAAAACGCCATCTTTGGTACTGTAACTACTCAAGAAATAGCAGATATTATTAAGGAGCAAGCAGGAATTGAAGTAGATCGTCGTGGAATTGAAGTTCCTGATGTTGGTACTACTGGCAACTATCAAGCCGAAGTTAAATTACATCCAGAGGTTAGCGCCACCGTTGATTTCCAAGTAATTCCACTTTAGAGAAAGCAGTTCCGTATTTAGCTATATTTTGTTCTTGATTCTAGATACGGATAAGTTCTTTCCATCTTTATCTCCCTGACTCATCCTGTGCTTTGGTCCACCAGGCTAGACCATAGGGTTGTGATGGTTCATTAAACTGGTGACGATAGTAAACGCGAATTTTATAACGTCCTGTAGCAGGAATCGGACAAAAAATATGTTCTATACTATCTTCAAAGCTAGAAGAAGCACATGTATTTCTCATATTGCTATTTTCATCAGCTGGCAAAAGATAAACATCTAAATTGTTTAAACCGCGATCGCGAAAAGTTTCCCCCACATCATATTGTTGATTGCGATTAAAATCATTCAAGGTTACCAAACGATCCCAAACTAAAGTAATTGCTGTATAGCTTCCTGCTACGAGAGGCTGCTCTAAATTATACTCCCGATAATTATTAGCTACGACCTTGCCATAATCCCAACCGATAGCATCAATAGGCTGATTCTCAACAGCTTGTCCAGCGCTGAACTGCCTATAGGCTCGCCAAGCATTAATTTGGCCTGTCCCCATCTGCATATCTAAAGGAATACGAGGATTATCGTAAGCATCAGAATCAAACCAGCTATGATTTTTTTTCCCTAAAATAGTTCGTTCCATATCTAGTAACAAACCATTCCCTTGATCGGCAATCTTATCAGCCGAGTTGAGCAACACTGCCTTCATCACTTCATGACGACGAGAATCTAAGCTCCAATTAGAATTAGGTAGGGTGACTTTTTGCTGTAATTGGCGATCGCCATACTCTTGTAACAGTGCTACTGCACCCGTAATATGAGGCGCAGCAAAGCTAGTCCCACTTACCTGTTCGATTTCTCCTTTTTGATTATGTAAAGCAATTTGTCCTCCAGGAGCAAGCAGGCTAATAGCTCGTCTCTGGCCAAAGTTAATTTCTTTTTTAATAAAGCTACGCCCAATTCCTACAGGTAAAGCACTAAGGTTAGCAAAATCTACTTTCTTAAATTTACCCTTTCTTTTTGTAGTATAGGCAGTAGTAATTCCATTGAAGTTATCTGTTGGGATCGGAATTCCTCCTTTACCCTGGTTTCCCGCAATAACATATAGAACATTATGTTGTCTTGCCGACCAATCAATACAAGAAGTCAGTAAAGCTTTGCCATCTAGTTGAGCATCATTTCCTCGTTCATCTCGCTCTAGAGACTCTCCAAAGCTAAAATTAATCGCTCTGACATCTCCGCTATTTTGTTGAGCAATATGTTGACTAGCTAAACATTCTTGAGGTTGACCTCCCTCACTTAATGAGCCTACTGCCGAAGCGTACAGTCTCGCTTGAGGAGCAATTCCACGCAGGTGTTTATCCTGGGCGATCATTACCTCTGCAACCATACTGGCATGCTCGTCTACATTCTGATCCGCCACAGGCAGCTGATTGCGATAAAATACTGCTCTAGGAGAGATAATTTTTAAGGTGCTAGCTACTTTATCTTTTCCTAGCTTGATTGGACGACCTACCTCTACTTGACCTATAGCAATTTTTCGACCTAATAAATTATAGGGAGCTTGGTGCAAGCGCAATGCGTTGACACCATTGCTACCAATAGAATCTTGCAGAGCCAAAGCAGGAGCAACCAGTACAGCAATTATCCATCCAGAAATCAAAAATACTATTTTTTTACTCATATTTGCTTTTAATTGTGACTGGATTTCCCTACTTTATATCGTAATTACCGTACTAATCATCATAAAAGCTTGCCGAAATAGTGTAATGTAGGCTAAAAGTAGGTCAGGTTGAGCTGCAAACTTCAGGCTTGAGAATCTTGAGATATTAAGAGTTAAGCCAAATCTAAAGCCAATCCCTAAATCATTTAACCAACATACCATAATAGGCATAATTGAGCGTATGACAAAACAAGTTGCGCATCCCATGATGAAATTGCAACGGAAGGTATCTTCCTTAGTAGAATCTAAAATCGTCAAACCAGACGATCGCATTGGCAAAATTGCCCTTTTACTCGGCAATGACTGGTCATATTGGAAAAACGAACTACTAGATTTTGATTTTTCTACCCAAGATCAAATTCAAGAACTATTATCAGTAGAAGACTGGGATGAAAATTAACTCCTAAATTTTAGCTCGTAGACAGTTGAATTAGTTGAATCAACTATTTAATGAGAACATATCCTCAGGTTTATTGCTCACAACTTTAGTTTGTGATATCTAACTTAGCTATCCGCCGAATTATGATAAGTATGCGTTTTCTCTATCTATCAGCAGAAAAAACGCTACTCGATAGCTAAATAGATTAGTTCGCTCAATTGCACTAGTAGTTAGGAGAAAGACAGTTAGACAAAGCTGCTGAAAGTTCCTGAGCAGTTTGATAGCGATCTCTTGGCTCAGGTTGACAAGCAACTTCCAGAACTTGGGCTAAATTAGTTGGTAAATTGGGAATACTGCCAATATCAAACTCAAATTTATTACTTTGGTAGCGATAATATTGCATGGGTGCTTTAGCCGTTAACAGAAAAATAATAGTTGTGCCAACTCCATAAATATCCGATTGAGGACAAGGCTTGCCTCGATACTGTTCTGGAGCGCTGTATCCTTCAACTCCAATTCGAGTTTCCAAGGCAGTTCCCAGTTCTTTTACTGCCCCAAAATCTAGCAGCATAAGACGGCTGTCAAGGTTGCGTAGCATCAAGTTAGCAGGTTTAATGTCTCTATGTACTAAAGGTGGCTCTAAATTATGGAGATAAGTCAAGATATCGCAAATTTGGATCATCCAGTTAATCGTTCTCTGGGGATCGTTTGCACCACGTTGATTAACAAACTGCTCTAAATTATGACCGTGGATTAACTCCATCACAATATACTTGTGATTATTTTCGACAAAAAAATCATAGTATTTAGGAATACCTGGATGATCTAGAGATTTTAAAATGCGCGCTTCTCTTTCAAATAGTTCTCGAGCTTTAGCAATACGCGCCATATCTGCATTCATCTCTTTGAGAACTAAAAGCATAGGTGCATTTTTTACCGTACGGTTACGATCCCAGGCAAGATAGGTAGTTCCCATGCCTCCTCTACCCAATATGCGCAGAATTTGATAAAAACCAACAAAATGCTCTTCCTCAACTATTGGTTGTCCACAGTGTCGGCAAAAAATACTTCCATCGGGGTTGTCTTTATGGTCACAATGAGCAATGGTATTTAAAATATGAGTCTGTTCCAGCTCTGATTGATTTTCAGCTACACAAGATTCTAGTTCAAACTTAAATACAGGACCATTTTCTGCCAAGCGAATTAAATCGTCATGGTTGAGAGTAGCTTCGGTCACAAAATTATTATTGAGGAGAGTGCCGTTGGTTCCTCTGCTAATTAGCTGCCATTTTTCTTGCTGGGGATCAACCAAGATTAGCTCTAAATGCTGACGAGAAACTTGAAAATAGCCATGAAGTACAATATCGTTGTTTTGAGCGCGACCAATACGAATTACCGATTGCTCAGAAAATTCCCACTTCTGAAGCGGTTGATTCGTCTGCGGTTCTAGTAGCGTAAAAATGACCATATTGGACAATTTATCGATTGAATAAGCCTAAAGAGCAGAAGACAACCATGATCTTTAGAAATTGGGTTTTAACTTGATTCTCAGCAGCACGGCAGTAATATTGTCGTGACCATTATGTTCATTGGCCTGGTCAACTAATCTAAATAAACCAGTTTGCAGATCGGCACGAGAGCTGATCATTGGTTCTAGGTACTCTGACCAATTTTGTTCAATAAACTCATTATCAGAAAGACCATCCGAACAAAGTAAGAGTAGACAATCTTCGGTAATTTCCATAAATTGAACCTCAGGTCGAACATAATTACTTTCTCGAGGTCCTAATGCCTGGGTTAATTGATAGGAATCTGGTCTACCATAGGCTATTTCTGGCTCTACCCCGCGATTAATTTCCCTTTGACCGACTTCATGATCTGTCGTTAACTGTTCCAATCCCTGTTTACGACTTAGGCGATAGATGCGACTGTCTCCCACATGAGCGATCGCCAGATGAGTATCTTGTAGTAAAGCCATCACCAAAGTTGTACCCATTCTACCGCTACCAGAGCGAGAATTATTAATGTTAGTTTGATATAAAGCTTCATTGGCTAAGAGAACACCCCGTTCAATCGTATTGCGATCTGGCAACTCGGACTGCCAATGGGTTTGAAAATATTTTTGCAGATTTTCTACTGCCATTGCACTAGCCACCTCACCCGCAGCGTGTCCCCCCATGCCATCACACACTATATATAAACCACGAACGCTAAGATTATTTTCAGTGTTGTTCTCTGCCTTCTCCATTAAGGTTTTAACGCCAAAAAAATCTTCATTATGATCTCGTTGAGTCCCAATATCGGTACAGCTTGCCTCACTAATACTTTTTAGCTGCATTGGTATCATTGCTGTTGCCTGTTCCTCAAATTCGCTCGTATACATCATTGATTCGTCTGTTTCATTGAAAAAACCGTGCTGTTGAGCTGTTTCTAAATTAGACTCAGATTCGGTTGTTTCAGATTCAGAAGCAGCAAGATTCATTGTATAGCCAGTATCAATATTGAAAGATTCAATTTCTGATTCATCCAAACCAAGATTATGCAGTTCGGATCTCAACTGCTCAATCTCGATAATTTCTCCCGCAATAGTTCTATCTAACAACTCCTCAAGATTCTCTAAATGAGCCAAACCTGATTCGGCAAAGCAACATTGCCAAGTTTGCGCCAAATCTTTCAAAGTCGGAGAACTATCTAAGTCCATATATAGTTGCTGTAAGCAAAAAGCTTGATCTTCATCTAGGCGTAGGTTTTCGTTGATTAACAGACTCTGAGCGCAGCTAATTTGCTGTAGAGGCTGCCAAAGCTTTGCCATTTCGTCTAAAAACCAAATAATTTGTAATAGTGGCAGTTCTTGTTGCGACCATAGTTCGGTAACTAATTTCCATTGAGAACGATCTGGCAATAACACAACTCCTTGGTCTTGTTGTTGCCAGGCATCATAAATTTTAGGAACTGTTGGAGTATACCTTTCCAAAATTAAGTATGGTAGAGCATGGGTTGGTAATCCAACTAAATTCCAGTATTGAGTTACTGATAAATATGAGTTATTCAAATCTTGGCTTAGTTCAGCAAATAAATCCATTTGTTGCTTTTGTAGAGTTGCCAAATGGGATTTTTGAAGCGGATATTGATCAATTACCTTGCCCTGAAGAAATTGAAGATTTAAACCACATTCTTTGATTTCAAAAAGCGATTTAGAACCTGAATCTTGGTTGAGTACATAACGATTATAGATATGACTCTGTTCTGGTTTAATTTGTAGCGCTAGATTAGTTTTTCCTTGACTGTTAGCAAACAAATCGGACAAAGTTTCAATTTCTAGTTGGGGTTGATTGTTAGTGACAACATCTTCAATTTGAGCTAAATCTGGTTTAGGTTGAAGTTCTGCGACAGTTTTTGGCTGAGAAATTATTGCCCATAGTATAGTATGGTTGGCAGCACCGCATGAACTACAAATTTTTGCCTCAAGAGGAATCTCTGTCTGGCATTCGCAACAAATTTTATGAGTCAAGGAAACGCCACAATTTTGACAAAAATTATTTTCGGCTGGGTTTTCAAACTCACATTGGGGACATATAAGCATACTGTATTTTCCTTTAAATATAGTTGGTCTGCCTACATCGAGCTAATTTTTTATAGTTAGTATGTTTAATTTAGATACCGATATATTAATTACCTCGGCTCAAAATCGAACACCACAAATAATTGTTTAAATTGGACAGCCAAGCCAAATTAATTAAAATTAAACGTAAAAGTTAATTTAACAAACAGAACAAGCTGACATCATCAAGATAATGCGATTATATTCGCAATCTTAGCTCATAGTCTTTTTTTGGCAATCCCCCGCCCCAAATTAAAATTTTTTTAATTTTTTTTAATCCAGGGTCAAACTGGTTCAACACTAATCCAGGTGAAAAATGTGCTATAGAACCAAGTTTTTTAATATGTTGAAATTAAATTTTTGACACCGAGAATATAAGATTTACCCTCACTCTGAACCAAATTTGCTGGAAATTTTATTAATTAACCAGGTGGCAAATGCGCCTAAGAAAAGAATTCCGATCGCTGGATTAAAAACTGGAATCCACAGGCGATACCAAAGGTCAAAACCCAAAGAAATATTTAGATAGCGACCAATAACAGCGATCGCAAACCAGATAAAGCCAAACAAAACTAAGAATACATCCGCCACCAGAATGCGATTAAGCCAAATAGCAATTTGTTCTTTCATAGTTTTAGTTATCAGTCATATGTTGTGAGTTCATTGATTACTTATTGCTGGCCAACCACTAACGTTTCTGGGGTTAAAGACTGCTTCCAGGTAGTTAAATCAGCTAAAGAGCGATCGCGATACTGAGCGTATCTTTCCTGTTTATGCTTAACTCTGGTGGGTAAAGGGGGAATAATACCAAAGTTAGGTGGCATGGGCTGAAAATGTTTTGGGGATGCCGAACTAATAAACTCAAACAGCGCTCCCATCATCGTAGTTTTGGGCATGGCTTGAGGTTCTTGTCCCAATGCCAAACGAGCGGCATTAGTACCCGCTAACCAGCCTCCCGCAGCAGCGGCAGTATATCCTTCTGTCCCGACTAATTGACCCCCAGCCAAAATATTATTGTTGTGTTTGAACTGGAGTGTAGGATTTAATAGCTGTGGGGCATTAATAAAGGTATTGCGGTGCATCACACCCATCCGCACAAATTCCGCATTTTCCAGCCCTGGAATTAGACGAAAAACTCGTTTTTGTTCTCCCCAGCGTAGATTAGTTTGAAACCCGACCATATTCCAAAGCTGTCCTGCTTTGTCCTCCTGACGGAGTTGCACTACTGCATAAGGACGTTTGTCCTTGTTTTCTGGTTCACGAAAATCTCCCCAACGAGAATCAAACAGACCTACCGGCTTGAGTGGTCCATAGCGCATGGTATCTTCTCCTCGCTGCGCTAATTCTTCAATTGGTAAACAGCCCTCAAAGAATTTCGCACTTTCCCGTTCAAAATCTTTTAATTCTGCTTGCTCTGCCTGACACAACTCTTGCTGAAACTGAAGATACTGCTCTTTATTCATCGGACAGTTGAGATATGCAGCCTCTCCTTTATCGTAACGTGATGCCAGAAAAGCCACATCTCGATCAATTGATTCACCGACAACTATTGGGCTAGCAGCATCAAAAAAACTCAGATATTCCATGCCCGTAAACTGCTGTAAGTCTTCAGCTAGCTGGGGACTAGTCAAAGGGCCTGTGGTCAAAACCACAATTTGATCCCGGGGAATTTTGCTAATCTCTTCCCGCTTGAACTCAACTAGAGGATGGCTAGCCAAGGCGCGAGTTAATTCACGACTAAAAACGGCTCGGTCTACAGCCAAAGCCCCTCCTGCGGGAACAGAATGTTGGTCCGCAGTGGCAATTATCTGAGAACCAAGACGGCGTAATTCTTCATGGAGTAAGCCAGCAGCGCGATCGCTATTTTTCGCTCCAAAAGAGTTACTACACACTAGTTCAGCCAATTCTTCTGTGTGGTGTGCAGGAGAAGTCTTAAGCGGACGCATTTCGTAAAGAGTTACAGCAACTCCTGCTTGAGCAATCTGCCATGCTGCTTCTGTTCCTGCTAAACCACCGCCGATTACAATTACTCTGTCTTGGATCATTACGATAAACTGTCTAATGGTTTACACGATCATACAGATAAATCAAAATATTATTGAATATATCAAGAATCTTTTAAAAGGTTACTACTTAATAACTTGTAGCTACTTGATTACTCCTTAAAAATATCTAAATATAATTATCTCCGTAAATTTACTGAAGACGAAAACAGTCAGTAGATTTATGGTAGAGACGCATTAAGTTTGTTGCTAAAATGTAACGCCCTAAAACTACTATTATAGGACTGCAATTTTAGCAATATTGGTGAAGTCGTAAATTAAACCGTGTATTAGCAGCCACTAATACACGGTTTTTTTGGTTAAAAGATTTAATTCGCCAAAGTAATCAATTTAGAGACCCATTGCTTTGGCTATTTTTTCTAGATCCTTTGGTACGCCTTGCTTTAATTCGTTGAAGCTATGATCGACTGCACTGCTAGGATCTTTAAGACCATTACCAGTTAAAACGCAAACTACTGTGGCATTGTCAGGTACTTGATCCTTGAGTTTAAGTAAGCCAGCAACCGAAGCAGCACTGGCAGGTTCGCAAAACACTCCTTCTTCTGAGGCTAAAATACGATAGGCAGCCAAAATTTCTTCATCGGTTACAGAGTTGAACTCCCCTCTACTAGACTCTTGAACGGCGATCGCTTTTTGCCAGTTGGCAGGATTACCAATTCTAATCGCCGTTGCCAGGGTATCAGGATTAGCAACTTTTTCTCCTGAAACCAAGGGAGCAGCTCCCGCTGCCTGAAAGCCCATCATTTTGGGCAAACGAGAACATTTCCCCGATTGACGATATTCACAAAATCCCATCCAATAAGCCGTAATATTGCCCGCATTTCCTACGGGAATACATAACCAGTCAGGGGCATTGCCAAGCACATCAACCACTTCAAAAGCTGCGGTTTTTTGCCCCTGCAAACGATAGGGATTAACTGAATTAACTAAAGTAACAGGATAATTCTCCGAAAGCTGACGCACAATGCTTAGAGCATCATCGAAATTGCCATCAATAGCAATTACTTCTGCACCGTATAGCAAAGCCTGAGCCAGTTTTCCTAAGGCAACATAGCCATCAGGAATAATGACAAATGCCTTCATTCCCGCACGACGAGCATATGCTGCTGCTGCTGCTGAGGTATTCCCCGTGCTAGCACAAATAACTGCTTTTGCCCCATCTTCTTTGGCTTTAGAAATTGCCATGGTCATGCCACGGTCTTTGAAACTTCCTGTAGGATTTAAACCGTCATACTTGACATAAATCTTGACCCCACGACCAATACGAGAAGCGATCGCTGGAGCAGCTATTAAAGGCGTGTTTCCCTCAAGCAAGGTAACTACAGGAGTAGCTTCACTAACGGGCAAATAAGAGCGATAGGTTTCAATTAAACCTTGCCAGTTATTCGCTGCCTTGGCAATGCTGGGATAAGACAAGTTGGACGGGGAGATACTCAGTGTCACGGGCTATTTCAGTTAATGTTTAGTAAAAGCTTTTTGCCTGTCGAACAATTATGAAGCCTATAAGGTAGATTGGCAGTCCTAAAATGTTCTCAAAGTTTCTTCTAGAACACTAAAAACTGCCGTTTAATCAACCTACTGTTCAATAATTACCTGTGATCTTAACTTACCTTGAGGCTTAGTTCGAGGAACAGATTTAGATTTGTTGTAGTTGCCTTTGCGAGTTGAACGACCTTTTTTGCCTTTGACAACTGGTTTATTAAAACTATCTTCAGGAACTTCCCAGTCTCCTTTCATCCAGTTAGGACAATCGCGGTCATATACCATCTGTAAAGCCGCAGCAGCGATTGCCTGAGCATCATAATCACCACCTAGTTCTCTTACCAATGGTAAGAAAGATGCCATTCTTTCCCCTGCCAAGGTTTCTTTAATTTTGGCATTTAGTTTCCCGATTCTTTTGGCTTCTACTTGCGCTCGATTAGGAATTGGAGAGATATCTATTTTAGCTCTAATGCGACGCTCAATTTGCGTCAAAGCACGGCGATCGCCTGACTGAGCAATAGCAATTGCCGTCCCCGTCTTGCCAGCGCGACCAGTACGCCCAATGCGGTGAATATAAGTTTCAGTGTTATCTGGCAAATCGTAGTTAATTACGTGGCTTAGATCTTGTACATCAAGTCCTCTGGCTGCAATATCTGTAGCAACGACCATTTTTATTTTGCCATCACGGAAGCGTTTAACTAGTCTTTCACGCTGCATTTGACTCAAGTTGCCATGATATTCGTCAACGCTATGACCAGCCTCCTGTAGCTTGCTAGTTAGTTCGCTAGCAGTACGCTTAGTGCGAACAAAGATAAGTGCCGATTCTGGCTCTTCAATTTCTAAAATTGGCTGCAATGCCTTAATTTTCTGCCAACCACGAGGCACCATATAAACATGCTGCTCGATTCTAGTGGGAGCAGCTTCTTGCTGTTTAACCGTAATATAGATAGGAGAGTTTAAAAAGTTTTTGATTAATTCTTTAATTTCTCTGGGCATGGTGGCAGACAAACAAGCGGTCTGTCTTTCTTTTGGCGTCTGACGCAAAATTTTCTTAATATCGTCAATGAAGCCCATACTTAGCATTTCATCTGCTTCATCCAGAATCGCTAGCTTTAGCTGATCCAAAACCATTTCTCTGCGCTCTAGAAGGTCAATGACTCGCCCTGGAGTACCTACGACAATTTGCACCCCTCGACGCAATCTGCTGATTTGTCTTTCGATCGATTGACCACCATAGACAGTTAAAGAATAAATTCTTTTTTCTTTAGGCGTAAAATCTTCGATTGCTTGTCCTACCTGTTGAGCCAATTCTCTAGTCGGGGTTAAGATTAATACCTGTACCGCTAGATTATTGGCATCAGCAATTTCTAATGCAGGAAGCGAAAAAGCCGCTGTTTTGCCTGTACCCGTTTGAGATTGACCGACAATATCCTTGCCTTCTAATAAAGTTGGCACTGCATCTTGCTGAATTTGGGTAGGCTCTGTAAACCCAAGATGTTCTAGTTGTGAAACACAAGCGTCGGATAATCCTAAGTCTTTGAAAGTAGTCGTCATAAGTTCTGTTGTTTTTACTTTGGTTGGTGTTTGATAAAAAACTGTGTATTCTTGCTCTGCTGTGAAGATAATCTGCCTCGAAACAATTTGGGGAGGGATGATAGACTTTGATCAATGGCTAGCAGCTACGTCTGCTGTTTCCCCATAAAGATCGTAAACATCGGCAGCAGTGATCTTGACCGAGACTATTGAACCAAGAGAAGCCGATCCACGAACATAAACTAATCCATCTACTTCTGGAGCAAATCTTGCCGAGCGACCGACAAGCTGTCCTGTCTCTGGATGCTCTTGCTCAATCAAGACATTTACTTGCTTGCCTACACAAGCTTGGTTTTGGCTAGCAGCAATTGGTTGCTGTACCTGCATTAAAATATCTCGGCGGTTATTAGCGACTTCTGGCTCGACTTGATTGTTCATCCTGCTAGCAGGTGTTTCCTCTTCGGGAGAGAAAGTAAATACACCTACATGGTCAAACTGATGTCGTTTCACAAAATCTACTAGATGTTCAAAATGAGCCGTAGTTTCTCCTGGAAAACCCACGATAAAAGTGGTACGTAACACTGCTTCAGGTAGTTCCTGTTTAATTCGCTCAATAATGGCATCGTTGACCCTTCCTTGCCAAGGACGATTCATTGCCCGCAAAATTTCTGGATGAGAATGTTGCAAGGGTAAATCGAGATACGGCAGCACGTTAGGTGTATTTTTAATGGCAGCAAGCACTTCGGGAGTGAGTCCCGTGGGATATGCGTAGTGAATCCTAATCCAGGGGACATCAACTTTGCCCAATTCGATTAAAAGCTTTGCCAGTATGGGTTTTCCATACAGGTCTACGCCATAGTTGGTAGTAATCTGAGAAATCAGAATTATTTCTTGCACTCCTTGAGAAGCTAAAGATTTTGCTTCAGCTACAATTGATTCAATGGAGCGCGATCGCTGATTACCTCTAAGGTGAGGAATGATGCAAAAAGCACATCGATAATCGCAACCTTCAGCTACCCTCAAATAGGCTATGCCCTCTGTAGTAGTACGATAGCGGGGAACTGTTTCATCGGCAATAAACACAGGCTCTGGAGTTATTTCTTCAACTCTCTCTCCTGTTTCAGTGCGCTCAATCACCTCTACTATTTTATGATAGTCGCTACTGCCTACAACCGCCACTGCTTCAGGCAACTCGTCTAAAAGCTCACCTTGAAAATGTTGCGCCATACAGCCAGTAATGACAATTTTTTTATTGGCTTCGGCTAATTCGACTAAAGTACGAACGGATTCTTCTCTTGCAGCTTGAATAAAGCTACAGGTATTAACAATTACATAATCAGCTAATTCTTCATTAGAGTCTATTT
The DNA here is from genome assembly GCA_020692205.1 of Myxosarcina sp. GA_180221_E-2-1-MAG-40_15. Classification (GTDB taxonomy): domain Bacteria; phylum Cyanobacteriota; class Cyanobacteriia; order Cyanobacteriales; family Xenococcaceae; genus Waterburya. Next base: position 4,998 of record JAIMKV010000048.1, on the reverse strand, counting down.
GATAACCAGCTTGAGCTAGTAAGCCCAGCATATGCTCTGAATCAATACGGTTTTTTTCACATCCTAAATGGGATATGGCTATGGTTGGCTTATTTGCCATTCTTTATCCTAAATTTTGAACCAATACTAAAATTATCTGAATTTGTATCATGGACAAAACAACTTTTGTCCCTTTCGAGAAAAAACTGTCGTGACAGTTAGTCAGACTTAATATCTTGTTTGGAGCGTTAAACTTATGGTCTGGAACTATAAAAAATAGATAACGTTTAATTAGACCAACTGTTGACTTATGCCTCCTAGTTTCGCGGCGGAGCAGGAGCTAACCAGACAGTTAATATTCCGCAAAACTATTTCTTGTTCAAGACACCGCTGCTGACGGGTTTTGAATTTGGGTTGTACATATCTGTTGAGATACGTAAATAACCTTTTCGTTAAAATATATTAACAGATAAACTGCCCACTGGGAAGATAAAAAACCGAAAATTAAGGAAAGAAGCCTTAAAAAAGGTTTGAGATTGGACTTGAGCTTAGTATGTACAGTGTTCGGCTTTGTCTGAGATAATAATAACTTTTGAGAGGAGAAAATAACAGGCGTGATGGAATTAAAGTGGAACTAAAACATATTTTTCAAGCAAATAATCCAGTGATCGGTGTAGTTCATTTATCTCCTCTGCCCACCTCCCCTCGTTGGAAAGGCAAGCTGAAAGAGGTGATTGCCAGGGCAGAGCAAGAAGCCACTGCTTTAGCAGCAGGAGGCGTAGATGGTATTATTATTGAAAATTTTTTTGATGCTCCTTTTACTAAAGATTGTGTCGATCCTGCGGTTGTCAGTGCCATGACTTTGATTGTTGAGCGTCTTAAAGGTATGGTGATGTTGCCGATTGGGATCAACGTTTTGCGTAATGATGCTAAAAGTGCGATGGCGATCGCTACCTGTACCGAAGTTCAGTTTATTCGGGTTAATGTTCTGACTGGAGTTATGGCAACGGATCAGGGCTTGATCGAGGGCAAAGCCTATGAACTTTTAAGATACCGTCGAGAATTAGGCTCAGAAGTAGCGATCCTCGCTGACGTATTAGTCAAACATGCTCGTCCTTTAGGGACACCAAACTTGACTACCGCAGTTAAGGACACCATTGAAAGAGGTTTAGCAGACGGGGTAATTTTGTCGGGATGGGCAACAGGTAGTCCGCCAACGCAAGAAGACTTAGAATTGGCATCGGCAGCAGCAGGAGATACCCCTGTATTTATTGGTAGTGGGGCTAGCTGGGAAAATATACCTCAGTTAATGCAAGCAGCCGATGGTGTCATAGTTTCTAGCTCGCTCAAGCGTCATGGCAAAATCAGTGAAACTATCGACCCGATTAGGGTGTCTCAATTTGTAGAAGCAGCTAAATCAACTCCTATAGTAATGAATCAAGAAAAATCTGATGCTTCTCTTAAGCAATATAAGTAGTTGATTTGTTTGATCGAGGCTAAATTTAAACTCAAGCTATAATTTTGACAATAAGAAAGTGATTAGCTCTTTGCCTTTTAACGGAAATTAGCTATTAGTTGTTAGCTATCAAAAATAAGATATTTATTTATGCGCCGTCGTCGTTCTATACCCTGGATATATCGTTGGTCAAGACCTATCATTGGTGCGATCGCCATTGCAGGAGCAATCCTGACTGCCTATTTGACCATTACTAAACTGACTGGAGGAGATCCAGCTTGTGCAGCTAATGCTGCCGCTGGTGCTGGCTGTGGTGGCGTCTTAAACAGCGCCTATGCCACCGTCTTTGGTTTACCGTTAAGTTTATTTGGCTGTTTGGCATACATTAGCATGGCTGCTTTTGCCCTTGTTCCTTTGGCAATTAGTCAAGATCGACAAAAAAATTTAAAAAGGCAGTTGGAAAACTTAACTTGGTGGTTATTGCTAGCGGGAAGCATCGCCATGACTGTGTTTAGTGGCTATTTAATGTATATTTTGGCCACGGAGCTTAAAACAGTATGCCCATATTGTATTGGCTCAGCCTTATTTGCTCTGAGTCTGTTAGTTTTGACCATTGTTGGCAGAGATTGGGAAGATTTGGGACAAATCCTGTTTACAGGAGTTATTGTCAGTTTGCTGACCATAGTAGTAACTTTAGGCATCTATTCAGGAGTTAATTCTTCTATTGCCACAGCAAATGGTACAGCACAAGAAGTAGTAGATGCTGATGGATTCATTGCGATTCCTCAACCTGTGGGACAGCCTACACCACCTCAAGGTTGGGAAATAACTACAGTTTCTGGAGAAGCAGAAATTGCTCTGGCAAAACATTTGACTGCCACTGGGGCAAAAAAATATGGTGCTTTTTGGTGTCCCCATTGTTATGAACAGAAAGAGCTATTTGGTCAAGAAGCTTTTGCTGAGATCGAATACATAGAGTGCGATCCTCAAGGCAAAAATCCTCAGCGAGAAACTTGCATCGCAGCGGGGATTGAATCTTTTCCGACTTGGGAAATTGACGGTAAACTCTATCCAGGAACTAAAACCCCAGCCGAGTTAGCAAAATTGTCTAACTATCAAGGTAACCAAGATTTTAAATATAAGCTGTAGCCTGTCAGTCTGGTTTCCTAAAATTGGCTTTTTTTTCTGTTACATCAAGCTGATAAAATCGAGCTTCGATGTAATTCTCATTGAGACTAGAAATAGTTTTTTTATGGGGTAAGGAGTGAAAAGCGATCGCATGAAAAAACTGTTGGTTGGGCAAGTTAGTTCGATTATTTTGTTGCTTTTAGGCGCTAATCCTGCCCAAGCTCTACCTCTAAAAAGCCAGTCTGAACCAGAGAGAAGAGCAAAATTTACGTTTACTCCTTTGTCAGAACAGTTATTATTTTCCCAGCCGACAGCAAAACAGTTGGGTAACGGCGAGGTGGTGATTAACCTTAATACTCGTACCTTCTTTTTTCCCGATTTAGTTGAAAGTGGAGTTGATAACGAGGATAGTGCCGTTAACTTCAATACTGGTTTTAGCTGGGGCATTAGTAAGGATGTACAGCTAACGCTCCAGTTTCAGCACGTAGATAGCAGCTCTCCAATTAAACAAGGGGAATTTACCTCAGAGCGTACCGAAGATAATGAAGCTGCACTAGAATTTAAAGGACGCATTTGGAGTAATCAGGCTGAAAGCGTAGCTTGGAGTGGTGTCATTGCTGCTTCATGGGGAACGCGAGGTTTTTGGTTTTCTAGCAGCGGTGAAGTGACTGAAATCAATAATCGAGATGTTTTTGTGGCTTTGGCTTTTCCTGTCACTGCTGAGGTTGGCGATCGCTGGCAATTTAATCTATCTCCCACCTTGGCATTCTTTAAAGATGAGAGTGCCGTTTTTTTTCATCGTCTTCCTAATGATGAGGATAGTTCTTTTGGCACGGTTTTGGGTATAGGAGGAGCAGTTTCTTATCAGGTAAGTTCTCGATTATTAATTTTTAGTGATGTATTTTTGCCTTTGACGGGGAACAACAGTATCAATCGAGATTCAGGTAAACCCGATCAGGCGATCGCTTACAATGCAGGCTTAAGATATTTAACCAACCCCCGTCTGGCATTAGATTTATATGCCACTAATACCTTTGCTAGTTTTGCGCCTCTTTCCTTGACTGCCGATCGCGATTTTATGGGCTTGGGGGCAAATTTAGTGTTTATGCCCGATGTAGTACCGGCAAATCGTCAATATAGCGATCGCTTTGAAGCAACTCAAGCTGACAGGGAATCTATAACTAGAGACGGTTTAGCCTTTTTTGATGGTGGAACCTTACCCAGTGGTCAGTTGGCACTTCAATTACAGGCTGGTAGTCAAGGTATCTTAACGGCGATCCGCTATGGTTTACTGAAAGATTTGGAAGGAGGAATTTTTCTAGATTATATTGCGGGAGAAGTAGATGAATCTGAACAGGGAATTAGTGGCAAGGTACGGTTTTTAAATCAAAGCGAGAATGCTCCTGTTACTCTTAGTGCTGTAGCTAGTGCTAGTTTGACCAATGAACCCTTTGTTAATTTTTTTGAAAATGATGCTAATGCTTTTGAACGTCGCGATCTAGATAAAACTATTCCTATTTTTACTCCAGGGGGAGACGACGCACTTAGAGGTAAGCGGTTAATCTTGACTTTTGCTTTGCCGATTCATTACGAAATTGATCAAAATGTCGCCGTCTGGTTTACGCCTTCACTGGGCTATGTGCAACGTCTCGGAACAGAAATCGGTGGTTTTAATTTGGGTGGTGCGATCGCGCTTAATCAAGAATTTAGCTTGATCGGAGAAGTTGGCGCTAATTTTTTAGGAGAAGGGAATAGTTTAGTTGATGGACAATTAGCCAATAAAATTCCCTGGACAGCAAGTGTGCGTTGGCTACCTAGGTTTTTATTCGAGCAACAGGCTGCAATAGACAACAGTCATCCTTATTTGGAACTGTATTTAACTAATCGGGTAGGAGCTTCTACCTGGCATCAATTGAGAGTTAGGGAAAATAATGATCTTGGTGTTGGTGTGGGTTTATTTATACCTTTTTTCTAAATCAACTGTTGATCATGCAAATTAGATTGTTTCAATCCGAAGATACCGAACAAATTGCCCAACTATTCCACGATACAGTTAGAAAAATAAATATTCAAAACTACTCTCCAGAGCAAATTATAGCTTGGGCGCCTGAAGATATTTATTTTAGAAATTGGTCAGAGAGACCCCGCCGTGAAACGACGGGGCTTCCTCTGACTTCGTTAAAAGTATGTTCCCATAGGTTTACATATGTGGCGCAACAAGATGACAAAATCGTTGGCTTCGGAGAATTAGAAGCGGATGGTCACATTGATTGTTTTTATACCCATTATCAGCATCAAGGTCAGGGAATTGGCAGTCGAATATATCAGGAGATAGAAACTAAGGCTAGAGAATTAAATTTACCTTGCTTATTTGTTGAAGTAAGTATTGCCGCCCAAGCATTTTTTATTAGTCGAGGATTTACTGTGATCAAACA
>JAIMKV010000047.1 GCA_020692205.1 Myxosarcina sp. GA_180221_E-2-1-MAG-40_15 | reverse complement strand
CTGACTTCTGACTTCTGACTTCTGACTTCTGATGTTATACTCTTGTTACTTTAAACTAAATCTGGCTGTGTAATTTTTTTCTTTTCCCAAGCAAGAGCAGAACTAACAATTTCATCTAGGGAGTCATGTTGAGGTTTCCAGCCAATTACTTCTCGAATCTTAGCTCCAGAGGCTATGACGCAAGCGGGATCACCCAGTCTACGAGAAGTTTCAATCACAGGAAAATCTACCCCAGAAATTTCTTGAATTTTAGACAATACTTCTTTAACACTATAGCCAGTACCATAGCCACAGTTGAAAATTTGGCTAGTAGCTTGCTTTGCTAAATAAGCTAAAGCATCAACGTGAGCTGCAGCTAAATCTTCAACATGAATGTAGTCCCGAATCCCTGTTCCATCGTGAGTAGGATAGTCTGTACCAAAGATCTTAGCTGAGTCACGCACCCCTAAAGCTGCATCACAACCTACCTTAATTAAGTGAGCGGCTTTTTTGCCCATCTGACCGATTCTACCCGAACTGTCTGCTCCTGCAACGTTAAAATAACGCAAGATGACATACTTAAGATCTGAAGCTTGAGCATAGTCACTAATAATATTCTCGCTCATCAATTTAGATTTGCCGTAAGGATTGATGGGTAAGGTAAAAGCAGATTCTTGAATAGGATACTCCTGAATCTCGCCGTATACCGCAGCTGTGCTGGAAAAGACCAACTGGTTAACCTGAAACTTTTGGCAACACTGCAATAAATTAACCACATTGCAGGTATTGTTATAGTAATAATCAAGAGGCTTTGCCAAAGATTCGGGAACGGAAATACTGGCTGCAAAATGCAGTACTGCATCAAATTGGTGTTGGGCAAATACTTGTGCCAAATGCTCGGTGTCATTCAGCTCTCCTTGAATTAATTCGCCATACAGTACCGCCGCTGCTGAACCTGTAGACAGGTTGTCATAAACAACAATTTCATAACCCGCTTGTCCTAGCTTTTGCACCGTATGAGAGCCAATATAGCCCGCACCACCAGTCACCAAAATCTTCGCCATAGTTATTTGTACCTAAATTCCCCTAGGTTCATCATTAATTATAGAAAATGATGTGACATTTATTGTGTATGCTACTTCAGTGAAAAATGTTGGGTTTGAATTTAGATCTAATCTGGTTTACTAATAATTAGCAGTAATCTTAAGAGAAATTATGCTATCTAGTATTTAGCTAGTTTGTATTAATTGGTGCGCCAGAAATCTATGGAAAATTTAACTTCAACAATATCAGGAATGTTTGGCACTTTAGCTAAATAAAGTGGTAATTTGCTTAAAAAGCAATAAGCAATTTTCTTTTACAACTCATCGTAATTTATGTATGCCTCGATCGCCTAAGCTAAAATTTGATCGCGGAACTTTAATCTTACATCCACCCCCAAGGGGCAAAGCTTGGTTAGACTATGCCACTTGGGATGATCGCATAGAAAAGTTTCGGATTCCCGCAATTTACTATCGTTCTCTGATCGAAGCACTTCAAGCTGATGGCAAAAAAATTATTGATGAAGCCAAGGAATTCTATAATCTCGAACTAAAATCTAAAACTCAACTCGAACCCTATCCGCATCAGACAGAAGCACTACAGGCATGGAAACAAGCGCAAAGACAGGGAGTAGTTGTATTGCCCACCGCAGCAGGTAAGACATATCTAGCTCAATTAGCGATGCAGTCTACCCCTCGCACTACTTTGATTGTGGTGCCGACTCTAGATTTAATGCACCAGTGGTATGCCCAAATTGAATCTAGCTTTCCCAATACAGAAGTTGGTTTACTAGGTGGTGGTTCGCGCGATCGCACTCCTATTTTAATTGCTACCTACAATAGTGCCGCAATTCACGCCGAAACTTTGGGTAATCGTTATGCACTCCAAATCTTTGATGAGTGTCATCATCTACCCACCGACTTTTTCAAAGTAATTGCCGAATATGCGATCGCTCCTTACCGCTTAGGATTAACCGCTACTCCTGAACGCAGCGACGGTACTCATCGCCATCTAGATACTCTCATTGGTAAAATTATCTATCGTAAAACCCCTGAAGAACTCTCGGGTGCAGCCTTAGCCGATCACAAAATAGTCCAGATGCGAGTCAAACTATCTGAGCAAGAACAACTAAAGTACGAGGAAGCGATCGCCATACGAAGTAAATTTTTGCGTCAGTCAAATATCTCTTTAGGTAGCCTCCAAGGGTGGCAGCTTTTTGTCCAAGCCAGTGCGCGATCGCCTCAAGGTAGAAAAGCGATGTTAGCTCACCGCAAAGCTAAAGAGATCGCCTTAGGTACAGATGCCAAACTACGGGTTTTAATTGACTTAATCGAAAAACATCAAACAGAACGCATTCTCATCTTTACCAATGATAACGCTACCGTTTACCGCATCTCGCAACAGTTTTTGATTCCTGCTATTACTTATCAGACTGCTGTCAAAGAAAGGCACGATATTTTAACCAGATTCAAAGCAGGCGAATATAAAACTTTAGTCGCGTCTCACGTACTTAATGAAGGGGTCGATGTACCTGATGCGCGAATTGCCATTATCTTGTCGGGAACGGGTTCTACTAGGGAATATATTCAAAGATTAGGTAGAGTGCTGAGAAAAGGCAACACTAGTAATAAACAAGCAATTCTCTATGAAGTCGTTACCGCAAACACCAGCGAAGAAAGAACCTCAGAACGCCGTCGCGGTGAATCAAGTTACGAACAATCTCAACCTCGACAGTTAAAGCTTATTAGCGATCAGTCAAAACCTAAAAAGAAACAACAGTTCAAGGCAGCAGAAAAATCAAAGCCGTGGAATACAGAGGAGGAAGAATAGTTAATCGGTGATTGCTAATAAATTGCTGCCAAACTAATAGCTATAAAATCAAGCAAAACATTATTTTTTAGGCGAGAATAACAATACGGGAAACCAGCTAGTACGCATTACATCATTGGCAAAGCTACGCGCTGTCCACTGTAAAAGGCTATTACGATAATCTGTGGCGATCGCGATCGCGCTGATGTCGAAATCCAAAGCCGCAGCCGTAATTTCTTGCAAAGGATCACCTACTTTTACTAGAGTGTTTACTTCCAGATCCAAAGCTTCTAATTCTTCTTTTACTGATTTTAAGCTGGCTTTTGCCTCGTCTACTCTCTGTTTGGCCAAAACAGACTTTCTCCCGCTGTCGTCAATTATCGAGATTAGCATACACTGTTTTAAAGAATTCTCTGGACGGTTCTGCGCATACTTCTTAATTTCTTCAATTAAATAACGCGCAGTCTGACTATTGTTGTAAGGAATCAGTAAATAACGCCAAAAATGACGACAGCGTAAGTTTAATTCTTCGAGAGTATAGGTAGTAATTAGTTCGGGACGAATAATATTTAGTGGCTGGCTGGTTACTTTGGCTAAACCAGCACTGGTACTACCAAAAAATTTCTCTTGTAACAAACTTCTAATTGGAGTTCCCGTCATAATTACATCTACGGGATGCTTTTTTAGCACTCTAGGAATTGTATCGAGGGGTTTTCCTGAAAGAACTTCTATTTGAACATCCACACCAGAAGGAACATGATCTAAAGCTTTCTGAAAACGTTGTTGAGCTTGCTCTATTTTCTCGTCGTCTACCCTTGGGACTTCTCCTTCTTCCCAAAGCGGAACACTATGAAAGAAGACAATTTTTTTTAACCCACTTTCAGCCAAATTAGGCACGCACTCAATAAAACGATATAAACCGTCGGTAAAATCTGTGCAGATTAAGCAACTTTGAAACATACGATCTAAATGGGAAATCTTTTTTTTAGACTAACAAAAAAAGGATTGACAGTCGCCATAATCTTAATTTTCTTATTTTTTCTTGAGTATTAACCCCAACATCCCCAGCTTTTTTCCTGGAAACTAGCGAGAGAAGGAGGCGTAATCAAGTGCGATCAAGATACCTTTTATATTGTTGGCGGAGAGTCTATTCCCCATTGATGACGAATAAAGTGTTGGTACATATTATCCTTAAGTATCATTTGCTCATATAGCTTGACTAGAAACTCTTGAGCTTGTTCGTGGCTCATTGATTGAACCTGAGTCTCAAAAGAGCGAATATTGAATTTTTGCTCTAGAGACAGCTGCATTGAATCTGACATAAAAAACACTCCTATTTTGAGCTTGTTTGTCGATTAAACTGGGACTACCTATAATGTAACCCAATGTAACAATGTTTTGACAAACCTTACTTTTGGTTATACTTATTATCATAGTTAATTGTCAACTAGAAAAACTGCTTTTAACTCTTACTTAAGACTGAAGTATTGCTAAAAAGCCATAAATAAATTGAATAAATTGGCTAATTGTGTAAACATTCTGCAATAATCAAATAAGGCACAGAATTTAAAATAAGATTCAACTTTAAAATTAAGTGCAGGCTACGCTGGATTTGCTCCAGCCTGTAAAGTAAACGAGCTGTTATTGATTAGCATTTTTTTCGTTTACAGCTGCTTTTTAAGCTACTGAGGCGATAATTGAAACTAACGCCAAGTTTAACAGCCAGTGTATTTCAAGATAAGCATGAGCCATTTTCAACCGCTTGAGTTAGGAAAAAATGTGCACCTTAGTTTGATGTCTGGTGATGTAAAAAAGTTGAGTTGGTTTACCAAGATGCTAGTCAATTAAAAGCTTGGGGACAATTTATTCATTACATTTTGGCTCAGTTGCCATCAAAAAAGCGTTCGCTCTGCACACAATGTTGGAATTAAATTAGCTTGGGAGATTATAGTTTTATGTCTATTCGTCTATACGTAGGCAACCTACCAAAAGAAGAAATTGATCGTGATGCCTTGGCCGCAATGTTTGCCGATGAAGGAGACCAGGTTTCTACTAAAGTGATCAAAGATCGCAAAACTGGTAAATGCCGTGGGTTTGCTTTCGTTACTGTTGATAGTGACGAAGCAGCAGATCAGTTTATGGAAAAATACAATGGTCAGTCCTTTATGGATAGCCCGTTAAAAATTGAAAAAGCACTTCCTCGTTCTAAAGGAGACGAAGGAAATGCAGCAGCAGAAACTGATAGCATCAATAATGCTCCTAAACGAAAGAGTGGCAAAAAGCCCAGTAGTGGCAAAAAGCCTAGTAATAATCAAAAACAACAGACTAGTATTCAGCCTGATCCGCGTTGGGCAGATGAGCTGGCGAAGCTAAAAGAAATGCTGGCTTCTGCGAATAATTGAGCTTATTAGTAATGTCAGAAAGGCATAAGTATGCTTCAAGAATTTGAACTTTGAAACGGTGACAATAACTCAAAAGGAAACTTGGGGTAATTGGACACCGTAATTTTTTTAGCCAGTTGTTTTGCCATAGTGGCTTAATTTGCTCCGCCTGTGGCTGTTCTAAAATTATTAATCTGATTTGTCAGTCATGCCAATTTCGGGACAGATATCTGAGAAAATAAATCTCAGATTAAACAATTTATCAGGTATACGGAGACTAATTCAATGAACGATCCTGTCAAAACCATGAAACAAGAAGTGGGTAGAGTCGCTGCTGCCCGGGTTCAATCAGACTCAATTGTTGGATTAGGCTCAGGTTCAACTGCCGCCTATGCAATTGAATATATTGGCGATCGCTTATCTAAAGGCGAAATTAAAAATATTGTCGGTGTTCCAACTTCATTTCAGGCAGAAGTATTAGCCAAGAAGTTTAAAATTCCCTTAGTTACTCTAGATGCGATCGACCATATTGACATTGCGATCGATGGTGCTGATGAGGTAGATCCCCAGAAAAATCTGATTAAAGGGGGTGGTGCGGCACATACTCGCGAAAAAGTCGTAGACTCTTTGGCCAATGAATTTATTGTGGTTGTTGATGATGGCAAGTTGGTAGAGCGGCTGGGATCGACTTTTTTATTGCCTGTCGAAGTTATTCCGATGGCAGTTGCGCCTGTAATGCGTAGTTTAGAAAAGTTGGGCGGCAAACCAGAACTACGAATGGGTGTTAAGAAAGCCGGCCCCGTGGTTACCGATCAGGGTAACTTAGTCATTGACGTTAAGTTTGACCATATTGATAACCCTGGTGAGATGGAAAAAACGATCAATAATTTTCCTGGAGTTTTGGAAAATGGGCTATTTGTCGGTATAGCCGATATTGTGTTAGTAGGGGCAATCAAAGACGGTAAGCCCGAAATTCGCGAATTTTAAAGTAGCGATCGCCTATTAGTTTTGAGTAATGGTTCTGGAGATGATCATTTTGCGAAAAATTATTTCTATAGTTTTGATTACTATATTCGTTTTATTGGCTGCGATCAATTCCCCTGCTATTGCTGAACCTGTAACAGATTTAGACCATGGTGCAGCTCTATTCAAAGCCAACTGTGCTGGCTGTCATGCTAATGGGGGCAATATTGTCCGTAGAGGCAGAAATTTAAAGTTAAAGACACTGCACAAAAATAAAGTAGATACTCAAGCTGCGATCGCTGCAATCGTAACCAACGGCAAAAATAATATGTCAGCCTACCAAGATAAATTAACTACTCAAGAAATAGCAGACGTTAGTGCTTATGTTTTAAGGCAAGCGGAATTAAACTGGAAATAAATGATTGACTAGGTATAGTTAATATTTTTAGTTAATGAAGCGCGATCGCTATTTAAATCTATTTAAATTTGCTATAGGGTTGGGTAGGATTTATCTGCCTTCAAAGCGATCACGCTAGAATGGTAGACCATTAAAAATAATTATTTCAGCACAAATATTCGCTAGAGTTAGCCAAAAAAGTGGTTTATCAAGCTCAAGTTACACTGGTAATAGCAGACATTTTAAATCGAGCCGAACAGGGTGTAGATATTTCGGTTACCGAAGCAATTGAATTAATTCAGCAAAAAGATTTAGCAGTCAGATCGACGATTGCCCAAACAGCAGATTGTCTTCGCTACAAACAGGCAGGAGATACGGTTACTTATGTAATTAATCGCAATATTAATTTTACTAATATCTGTGAGCAGCACTGTAGTTTTTGTGCATTTCGGCGTGATGCGAATGAAGCAGGCTCATTTTGGCTAGATATAGAACAAATAATTAGCAAAGCTGCGGAGGCGGTTAAAATTGGCGCAACGGAAATCTGTATGCAAGGTGGTTTAAACCCCCAAGCGAAACTTGACGGGACATCTCTTTCTTACTATCTCAACTTAATTAAAAAAATCAAATCACATTTCCCTCAACTACATCTACACGCTTTTTCGCCTCAGGAGATTCAGTTTATTGCTAGGGAAGATGATCTTAGCTATGAACAGGTACTGTTAGCCTTAAAAAACGCTGGTTTAGGTTCGATGCCAGGTACAGCAGCCGAAGTTTTAGACGATCGCGTCAGAAAGATTATTTGTCCTGAAAAAATCAATAGTGCTACCTGGTTAGAAATAATTAGTTTGGCGCATCGTTTGGGAATACCAACCACTAGCACCATGTTATCTGGGCATATTGAGACTCCTCAACAGCAAATCGAACATCTAGATAAATTGCGATCGCTCCAGCAAACTGCCGTTAGTAACCATTATCCTGCTAGAATTACCGAATTTATTATCTTACCCTTTGTAGGACAAGAAGCACCTGCTCCCATTCGCCACCGCGTTGGCAGGGATCAACCTTTATTGTCAGAGGTATTGCATTTAACTGCTGTTGCCCGAATCTTTTTGGGTAACTGGGTACCAAATCATCAACCAAGTTGGGTTAAAATTGGCTTGGAAGGAGCTAAACAAGCACTGCAGAGTGGTTGTAACGATATTGGTGGCACACTGATGGAAGAACACATCACCACTATGGCTGGAGCGCAAGGAGGAACCTGCATGACAGTAGCAACTTTAGAACAGGCGATCGCCACTTTAAATCGACCCAAACAACAAAGAGATACTTTATATAAATATTTATAAATAAAATATTCACTATGTAGATTTTGTTACCTTAGCAGACATCGCAAATATTGCAAGGTTAGTTTAAGATTGTCTTGAAATACTTAAAATTAAATCTACAAATGAGAATATTAGTAACAGGTGGTGCAGGGTTTATCGGTTCCCACCTCATTGATCGCTTGATGAAACAGGGTCATGACGTAATCTGCCTGGATAATTTTTTCACTGGTCATAAGCGTAATATTCGTCATTGGATTGATAATCCTTACTTTGAATTAATCCGTCACGACATCACCGAACCAATTCGTTTAGAAGTAGATCAAATTTATCATCTTGCTTGTCCAGCTTCTCCCGTTCACTATCAATACAACCCAGTAAAAACCATCAAAACCAACGTGATGGGTACGTTAAATATGTTGGGCTTAGCCAAGCGAGTCAAGGCAAGATTTCTCCTCGCATCTACCTCCGAAGTATACGGTGATCCTGATGTCCATCCTCAACCAGAAGAATATCGCGGTAACGTCAACTGTATTGGTATACGTAGCTGCTATGACGAAGGTAAAAGAGTAGCTGAAACCTTAGCTTTCGATTACCATCGACAAAACAATGTTGACATCCGCATCATGCGAATTTTCAACACTTATGGACCAAGAATGTTTGAAAACGATGGTCGCGTTGTCAGCAATTTTATCGTTCAAGCACTAAAAGGCATTCCCTTAACAATTTATGGTGATGGTTTGCAAACCCGTAGCTTTTGCTATGTAGCCGACTTAGTTGAAGGAATGATGCGTTTAATGAACGGAGAACACATCGGCCCAATTAATATTGGTAATCCTGGGGAGTATACTATTCTACAGCTTGCTGAGACAATTCAAAAAATGATTAATCCTGGAGCAGAATTAGCGTTCAAACCCCTTCCGCAAGACGATCCTAAACAAAGACAACCTGATATCACCAAAGCCAAAAATCTGTTGGATTGGGAACCCAAAATTAATCTGGAAGAAGGTTTAAAAATGACTATAGAAGATTTTAGTTCTCGGATTAATGAAGCCAAATCTTAAGCAAAATTCAAGCTCTGGATTCTCTTCTAATATGTATGTTCAGCGATTAGCTCGAAACACATTAAACACAAGATAATAAACAATACAAGAGGTTAATTAATTCTATGCGTGTTTGCGTTATTGGTACTGGATATGTCGGTTTGGTTACTGGTGTTTGCTTATCTCATATCGGACACGATGTAATCTGTGTCGATAACAATGAAGAAAAAGTTAAGTTAATGCAGTCTGGACAATCGCCAATCTATGAGCCTGGCTTGTCTGAACTGATGAAATCTTCTGCTGAATCTGGTAGATTAATTTTTACTTCTGACTTGTCAAAAGGTGTGGCTCATGGAGAGATTTTATATATTGCCGTAGGTACCCCACCTTTACCGACAGGAGAAAGCGACACTCGTTACGTTGAAGCGGTGGCTCGCGGAATTGGGACTCATCTACAAGCAGAATACAAGGTAATTGTTAATAAGTCTACCGTTCCAATTGGTTCTGGCGACTGGGTAAGAATGCTAGTTCTCGATGGTAACAAAGAATCTGGTACTAACATTGAACCCTGCTTTGATGTAGTCAGTAATCCTGAGTTTTTAAGAGAAGGTTCAGCAGTATATGATACTTTTAATCCAGACCGTATTGTTTTAGGTGGCAACAGCGGTAAAGCTATTTCGATGATGCAAGAACTATACCAACCTTTGGTAACCAGGAAATTTGCCGAAGATCAATCTCTGCCTGAAGTTCCAGTGGTAGTCACTGATCTGAGTTCGGCTGAAATGATCAAATATGCGGCTAACTCATTTTTGGCAACAAAAATTAGCTTTATCAACGAAGTGGCAAATATTTGCGATCGCGTTGGTGCCGATGTTACTCAAGTTGCCAAAGGAATTGGCTTAGATTCTCGTATTGGAGGCAAGTTTTTGAGTGCGGGAATTGGCTGGGGTGGCTCTTGTTTCCCCAAAGATGTTTCGGCTTTAGTTCATACTGCCGATGACTATAATTATGAGTCTGAGCTATTAAAGGCGGCAATCAACGTTAATCAGCGTCAACGCTTAATCGCCTTGGAAAAACTCCAAAATGAGTTAAAAATACTCAAGGGAAAAACGATTGGTTTATTAGGTTTGACTTTCAAACCAGATACCGATGATATGAGAGATGCCCCTGCATTAGATTTAATTGAGCAGCTAAATCGTTTGGGAGCAAGGGTCAAAGCCTATGATCCCATTGTTTCCCAATCAGGCTTAAGTCATGGTCTTTCTAATGTGATTATCGAAACTAACGCTGAAATGTTGGCAGATAATTGTGATGCTCTGGTTCTAGTTACCGACTGGAAGGAATTTCTCAAGCTGGACTTTAACAAAATAGCTGGATTAATGAACAATCTGCTCGTCATCGATGGACGTAATTTTTTAGACCGCGATGCAGTAGAGGCTGCTGGTATACGCTACATCGGTATGGGACGATAAATTTGACTGACTGAAGTATTATCGTTTAATTGTCTCAGTTTGATCAATAGTGCAAAGCAGAAGGTATTTTGCTTTGCATTTTTTATGACCTAGAGTCGAAACTATCATGATCGTTCGACAATAACTATAAGTTTCTCTGACTATTAATCAGTGTTTTTCGGTAAATCATCGATTTTTTGACGTATTTCAGGGTTATATAAGCGTAAATAGTTCCAATAATTACCGAATACTCCCTCCACATAGTCCTTAGTTTCGGCAAAAGGTATTTGTTCGACAAAGAGATCGCGATCGCCGATCTCAGATATTTCTAACCAAGCGTTGACATTACTCGTACCAGCATTATAGCTAGCGACTGCCAACAAAGAATCATTTTGGTAACGATGGTGATTGTGTTTGAGATACCAAGTACCAATTTTGATATTGTCTTCGGGATTGGTCAGTGAATAATTGGCTAGTTGAATTTGTTCGGCAACCCATTGAGCAGTTGGTGGCACAATCTGCATTAAACCAACAGCCCCAACAGCAGAATTAATGTCGGGATCGAAAGTAGATTCTTTTCGCATCACCGAGATAACTAACAGAGGATTAATTTGCTCCTTTGTGGCATATTGCCGAATCTGTTGCTGATAGGGAAAGGGAAATAAACCATGCCAATAAGCTTCCGTTTGACGTAAGGCTCTCCACTGCCGTAGTTCTTGAGGAGTTTCTCGCTTAGTTAATTCCCAAATTTCCTGCATTCCCTCGCTATAGTGACCAAGTTCTAGCTTCAAAAGCCCTTCGGTAAATTGCTCGTTAACCGATAATTGTTGCGGTTGTTCAATTTCTGACTGTAATAATAGCCAGGCCTCATCATACTGACCTAGGAAATATAGCTCCTGCAAAGCTTCTGAACCCATTGGCAAAGGACTATAGTTTTTAGTTAAATCTAAGACAGGTGATTGAGGACGCATCTGCTCAAAATCTGCCACATTCCACCCTAGCATGACCGCAGAACGCCATGCCCAATAAGATTGAGGATAGAGTTTAATGACTTGATTAAAGGCTGTCTTGGCTACCTTAGACTTGTTAACCTCGTTCGCCCACTTCCCCGTCCAATAAAGAGCTTTAGGCGCAAAATCTAACTCTTGCTTGGATTTGACCACAGGCTGCATCCACTCTAAAGCATCACTTTTGTTGCCCTTGGCTGCAAGTTGTTGGGCAGTCTGCCAACGATATTGGGCAGCAGCAGCCGAGTCACTATATTGATTTAATAATTTCTGCCGAGAATCATGGGCAGCTTGATGCTTGCCAAAACGTTCATGGACGTTGGCTTTGTTGTGATAGGCTTGTGGCGCATTTTGGGGAAATTCGGCGATCGCTTTTTCCAGATATACCACTGCTTCATCACCGCTAGAGATACTGGCAAGATCGATTAAGGCTTGTCCTGTTTCTCTAGCATCATGATATTCTTTAATGAGTCTTTGATATGCGCTGCGAGCTGTAGACAAATTTCCGTTACGATGAAATCCTCTGGCAGCGCGATAGAGATTGCGGGGTGTGGGAGCGGCAAAAGTATAGGCATCGGCAGCTTTACGATGTTCTTCGACTTGCCAGTAACCATCGGCGATCGCTTCCCAATCTTCAGGAGTTAACTGGGCAGGATAGTCTAATACAAGGCGATCGCGAACTGCATTTAGGTTTGAATCTCGACTATATCTTGCTATTAGCATTAATAATTCAAACTGGTTAGGATTTTGGCGCAGACGTTGGCGAGCAATTTTCTGCGTGATTGGATGCTCAGGAAATTCCCTAATTAATCTCGTGATTGCAGCCTGATTATTCTCAAGCAGGGCGATAGCGTTGGCGGCTAGTGGATGCTGAGGATAAGTTTTAATTAAATATTTTAGAGTTTTTTGGGCTGCTTCTTCCTGCTTGTCTTGCTGATACGCTTGAGCAGTTTTAAATAAAATTTGAGGATACAGTAGTGGATAGTCTGATGCTAATCCCTGAAGATAAGTCAAGGCCAGTTTACCTTGCTGTTGCTCAATTAAATCCGCAGCCAATAGATAACGGGCGCGATGGCGATCGCGTAACTTGGCTGGAGATAAATTACGCGACTCTTTAATCGAAGCAAGAAGTTGTAGCTGAGATCTTCTGGCAACAGGAGAAAGTGAGCGTAGAACTGCCGAAGCTGGTGTTTGAGTCGATTCTAGCTGCCCTAATTTAGCAGACTGATGCTTTTGGTAATGCCAAGCTAACCAGCCTAGAGTAAAAATTAAGAAGAGTGCCGCTAACTTTTTAGGTTTTGAGAACAATCTAGCTTGATATCTTTTGGATTGTGGTTGAGGTTTTTTGGATTGCACGTGGGATTTTAGCATGAGTCTGCTAAAGGATAAGGATTGATTGAAGGTAAGAAATGAAAATCTTTCCTATATCATTTTCGTTAAGTAAGACACTTAAAGTACGGATCGAGTCCGATCCTCACGAGAAGCCAAATAAATTTGGAACTATGATCTGTAGCTCTGCGTCAAATGCTCATAACTAATCTATAAGAGAAATATTTTTATCTAGTCATGTTTAACGCAAAACACTCCAAAATAGCTACTTCTATTTTGATGATTCTATCTGCTTCAGCAACAATTGCTAATCTAGCCAATATAACTCCTGCTCAAGCACAGCTTTTCCCTGAACAAAGACCAAGCGGCAACAGAGAATATTCACCTCCTAGAACCAACCGCAATCCGAGTGTCATTCCCAATACTGTACCCAGCGGCTTTGTCATTCCCGTCGAGTATGAAGAGTCCAAAATCTTAGTAACCCCAGAGGAAACAGTTTCCGTTACCCTCTTGGTTGCTGCCAATGTTAGAGACAATAGACGCAATACTTTAATTCCTTATGGCAGCGAAATTTTTGGACAAATTCAACCAAGTGATGATGAATCTGGCTCTTTGTTTGTCGCTCAAGAAATAGTATTTCCTGACGGCACAACTCAGTCGATTGATGCGGTATCTGAGGTGGTAACTCGCCGAGAAGTTGTCAAAAAAGGCGCAAATACAGGAGATATTCTTAAAGGCGCAGCAATTGGTGGTGCTGCTGCTGCAGTCTTATCAGAAATTTTCGGCAATATTGGCGCGATAGAAGTCTTAGGCGGTGCGGGTGCGGGTGCGCTCGCTGGGCTATTGCTGGGAGGAAACGAAGTGGAATTAGTTTCCATCGATCCCAACAACGATTTAGATTTGACTTTATTAACTGACTTAGCTAGACGTTAAATCAGTTAATAAATGTTTATTGTTGGTAACATTTTTCAACAATTTGCACTTTTTAATGATTAAATTCGCGGTCATTAAATGAATCTATATTGTTGAATACTTAAAATTCTAGCCCAGTTGAAAAATAAACGTTACCAAATCACCTTTCCCTAAAGCAACGCGATCGCCAGCTCTTAATCGATGACGATTCCCTTTGAGTAAAGGAGCGTGATTGATATAAGTTCCATTAGAACTGCCCACATCTTCAATATAGTAAGCATCTCCCTCAATTCTAATATCGGCATGAACCCGCGACACTACTTCAGAATCTGGAAAACCAGCTACGTCGATATCTGGAGGAATTTGACCATTAGGTTTTCCAATATGAACCACGTCTAGGTGGTCAGAAATTTCTATAGTAGTGTTGCTCTGCAAATGAAGCAGACTAGCAGTTTGTATTTGTAACTGCGTTGCACCAGTCAAGTTGCCCAAAGCTGCTGAATTGTTTTCTCTTGTAGATTTGGCTTGAGTTTGAGCTGCAAGATCAGATTCAGAACTTGTTGAAAACTGTTCTGATTTTATGGCTAATTCTTCAGAACTTACTGGAGTTGAGTCATGCCCTAAATCCAAATTTGGAGCTTCAGATTCCCACATCATAGTAGCTTCATTAGCAGAATTTGATTCTGTTTCGGCAAATTCAGCTTCAGGGGTTTCTGACACAAAGCTGATGGTCTGGCTTGATTCGGTTTCAGGAAAGCCGTAGGTTAACTCTTGAGTCTGAGCAAAAGTGCGATCATCTTCAGTTGCTTCAATTTCATGATCATCCCATTCATTGTCATCCCAAGGGCTTTGAATTGTAGGTGACGTTGGGGTTTGGGGTAATATATCAGGGTTTGCTTCTGCAAGAGGTATTTGCTCATTTGGTAAAGATACCTCTTCTAAAGAAATGTTTGGTAGCGAATCAACCGCAGCTTCTTCAACAGAGGCAGAGAGTGGATTCTCTGCCTGTAAATTGAAGCCACATTGGCCACAAAAAGTAGCATCTGTCTGAACTGATGCCCCACAGTTGGGGCAGCTAGTTGAAGCTGGCAAGGGAGTATAACAATTTTCGCATTGCAAAGATCCTTCGGGGTTTTGATGATTGCAACTAGGGCAAGTAATCATAAGTGTTTTCAAATATAACTATTACACTGCTACCAAAGCGAGTACTTTTTAACCCCACTATACTACTGTTAAAGTTTAAGTTTTTTAAAATTCGCCAGTAAAATCATATTGATTTGATGAAGTTGATCATTGGGGAAGCAATTTTTGAGCTTTGCCAATTAGATTAATTGCTCATACATTAGCTCAACATTAATGAGCAAATATTTGGGGTAATTCTTTGGCTGGCGTAGATCATACCTCTCTTGCCCAATATTCCGCATCAATTATTAACTAAAACGCACTCAACTTGATTGTAATGCTTTATAGTTCCGCAGCGGCTGCTTGGTCTAATAGCCATAATAATTCTCCCTGTGGTTGAATTAAACGAGAGGGATATTGCATTTCATCAGCTTGGGCAGCAAACACCTGTTTTAAGGCTGAGCTTTTATTATCTCCTGCTACTACAAATAAAACGCAGCGAGCTTGATTGATTAGAGGAATCGTAAAAGTAAGTCGAGGCTGATCATCTTTATTGCCGACTGTAATCAAGCGATCGCTCACTGATAAAGCTTCTGTATAAGGAAATAAGGAAGCAGTATGACCATCATCTCCCATACCCAAAAGAATTAAATCAAAAGTGGGAAATCCTGACTCAGTCTGAAAAAACTGTCGTAATTCTGCTTCGTGTTGTTTGGCATCTTGTTGCGGATCGCCTGAAGTAGTATTTATTGGGTGAATATTCATCTCAGGTATCTCGATTTGATCCAGCCATGCCTGACGCGCCATCAACTGATTACTGTCTTGATGTGTACCGGGAACATAACGTTCATCTCCCCAAAAGATGTGTATTTTCGACCAAGGCAGAGATTGACTCGATAATGATTCATATAGTGGTTTAGGAGTGCTACCTCCAGATAAGGCAATAGTAAATCGATCTCTCGATGCAATAGCTGTGTGTAGACGAGATAAAATAATCTCTTGCGATCTCTGAACTAGAGCCGCTTGATCAGCCAAAACTTCTACGGTTTTGTTCTCAATAGCCATATTGTTCTCTAAATTATTTAAAAATGTCTTTATAGTTAAAAAGACTGAGTAGTAGTTTACTTCAAACTATTTTCAACACTGTCGATCTTAGAACGGTAGGCGATTTTCGTGACCAAAACTTAAAGTTATGTTTACAGATTCTACGAACCAATCATGCCAATATAATAAATGTGTGTGGGAAGTCAACACTTGCAACAATTTTTTATAAGCTTTAAAACTTATATTAGAGTTCAATTATCCAAAATTTAGTTGTGAGGAGAGTAATCGCTCTGTGCTGCAACGTTTAAAACAAAATTTAAAAAGTGATTTAATTGCGGGTTTGCTGGTAGTCATTCCTTTAGCTACGACTATTTGGCTATCTATTTCCATTGCCAAATGGGCGATCGATTTATTTACCCGCATACCCAAGCAGATCAATCCCTTCGATGGATTAGATCCAGTTTTAACCAATATTCTGAATTTTTCAGTCGGGTTAGCCGTACCTCTGCTAAGTATCCTAATCATTGGCTTGATGGCGCGAAATATTGTTGGCAGATGGCTACTAGACTTTGGTGAGCAGTTTCTTCAAGCTATTCCTCTGGCAGGTTCTGTTTATAAAACTCTCAAGCAAATCTTAGAAACTCTTGTAGGTGATTCTAAAAGCAAATTTAGAAGGGTAGTAATAGTTGAATATCCCCGTAAGGGAGTATGGAGTATGGGGTTCGTGACGGGAAAAGTCAGTCCACCACTTCAAACCCATTTGACTGAGGAGATGATTAGTGTTTTTATTCCCACCACTCCTAATCCCACTTCGGGATGGTATGCCATAATTCCTAAGCAAGAAGCGATCGATATCGATATTTCGATCGAAGATGCTTTCAAAATTCTGATCTCAGGCGGAATAGTTAGCCCTGAAACTCCTACTGTTAAACAACATCTTCCAGTTGCCAAAAATAAGCAAACAATAGCGGTTAAAAATGGCTTTGTTTCAGAAGAATCTAATTCGATCGCCCTGGAAGAAGAAAGTTAAGCCAAACTAGGCGGTATAATGATTAGGCTCGACCAATTATTGAGCATTTACTATTGGCTTAAAATAGACAGAATATGGCTCTGCGCAAACAACCTAGAAGTATTGCTCGTGAATTAGCTTTGCTGAGTATTAGCCAAATCAAAACTAAGAAAGGTAAACTAGCTCAAGAAGATCTTGATAGTTTGGTTTTAGCTGCTATTCGGACTTTAACTATCGAAGTTCAAGATAACTTAGAGGCAGCCTCAGCAGAAATCAAACGGGGTGAGGAGCGTATTTTAAACAGCGAAACCCGCGCCAGCGATTTGAACAGTGCTAGAGTGATGATTCAAGAAGCTTTGTCAGTTTCTCAAACAGCAGTGAATCGTCTGGGGATGGCAGTCGAATTTCCTGAGTTTTTGCAGCTTACTAACAAAGATCAAGTAAGACAGTACGCCACAGAGTTAATCACTACGGTTAACGAATATCGTCAAGAAATTGAAGCTGCCATCGAAAATGTTTTGGTAGCTTGGCAACTTAGTCGTCTCGCCAAAATTGATCGCGATATTTTGCGGATCGCCGTGGCAGAGATAATTTATTTAGAAGTTCCAGAACGGGTTGCGATTAACGAGTCGGTAGAATTAGCAAAACGCTATTCTGATGAAGACGGGTTTCGCTTTATCAATGGAGTATTGCGGCGATTGAGCGATCGCCTTAAAGAAGAAGGTAAAGCGCAGGCAGCATTTTCAAAGACTGAAGTGCCGCCAAAAAGTGCTTCAGCGATCGCTGAAGGAGTAGAGATCGACAAACAGCTAGAAGCAACAGAAGTTAAAAATATAGCAGACAATGACAATCAGACTTTACCGATTATGAAGCAAACTTTTATTAATCAGGAATAAAGTAAGTGAGTTGACGAGACTGAACGTTAATTAATATTCGCTATTAAATCAGTTGTTTTCCAATCTTTATTCTTTAACTGGTTGCTTAGTTATAGCTTCAATTTCTGTTAAAGTTTTCAAAAGAATACGTTTAGCTTGTAGATTCCAACCCCATTTTTGAATGTTAATCGCTAAAGGAATCCCAATTGCAGGCGCGAGAAAATCCACTGGTTGACGTAAAGAAATTCCCAACAGCAAACCCAATCCAGCAATCCCCCAAAAAGGTAACGCTACCGTTTGACGCTGTTCTTCGATCAATTTACCCCAAAACCCTTGAGGCATCAATTCTAATAATTCTTGCTTGACCTCTTTTTGCTGGGCAGCACTTACAGAAATGCCAATTTTGCGACGCAATCTTTCGATTTTGCGAGCATCAGTACTATATACGGCTAGCTCATCTTCAGCCAGGGAAATTAAACGTTCTAGTTGCGACATCGATTGGTAACTATACTTAAACTAATAATATATAAAATAAACTAATCTATTGTTGGTTTAAAACAGACTTTTGAAATAAAAGATCAAAATCAGCCTTAGTCAAGACTATCATTTTTCTGAGTCCAAATTTAGCTGAGTATTTTGATGTTCAGTAATATTCAATCAAAAATAAATTAAATGATTTCTTCTCAATTAACGGCTTTAGCTAGCTATTTGGCTGGAGAGTTTAGCAATCGAGAACAGGCACTACAACAACCAGTTTGGTACGTTAATTTACGCCTTTGGATACGTCCAGTGCCTATTTTTACTGATAATAGCATTGCTTTATTTGCGGAACAGGCTAATGTAATTAAAATCGACCAACCCTATCGTCCCAGAATCTTGCGCTTGAGGCAAAAAGACACTATAGAGGTGGAATTTTATATGTTTGAAGACATAAACACGGCGCGTGGTGCAGGACAAAATAAAGCTTTAATTGAGCAAATAACCCCAGAAACAATTAAGTTTTTGCCTAACTGTACATTGAAAGTCGCGTCAAAACAGCTCAATCATGGACAGTATTGTTTTGAAACTACGCCAGTAACCCAAAAACCCTGTCAAGTTACTTATCACGGCACAACTTTTCAAGTATCTCTGGGATTTAAAGCTACAGCAGATGAACTACAAATCGATGATCAAGGCATCGATCCCGAAACGGGCGAAGCAACTTGGGGCGCATTAATGGGAGCATATCGCTTTAGTAAACTTCAAGACTTTTCTCAGGAACTAAATCAATAACAATTAAAATTTTTATTAGTATTTTTACAGCTAAGTAAATAGTTGACTTTAGATGTAAGGTTTTAGATAGGCGATCGCGAGAAAATTAATCGCAAAATTAATGAACAAAATCTGGTTATTATGGGAAATTCCTTTGGCTTTCCTCTCCTTTGTGTTCAACAAAGTAATGAAGTTGATTATTGGTAACTTATTTACCATTTATCTAGCGGTTAATCAACAGAAAGCTGCTCAATGGCGAGTATTATCAGCAAAAATGATTAAAGCTCCGCTAATTTTACCTGTGTTGATGACTAAAGCACCACGCTGGAATACTCATGCAGTTATTGGTACTTTGGGGCCATTCAAAGTAGTAGAAACCATCGCTATAGACATTGACACCGCCAATAAATCTTCTCGTTCTTGGATTGCGGTTATATATAGTTTTCCTGGCTACAAGACAATTTGCAGTATTGAATCCGAGCAGATTGATTCAACTAACTCATGGCATATAGTTAAACTTCCTACTGGTAAATATTCATTAGGAGTTCGCTATTATGATCGTACGGATACGATTAATTATCCTGGAATAAAAATAGATAATCGCTTATTTGTAGAACCTTTTAATGTTCCTAATGATATTAATAGTTATTATCAGAATTTGATCGAGACCAAAAATTGGTTTTATTCTAGCTTACACTATTACATTTATACCATTCTCAAGCTACGTAACTATTTACCAGAATCTTTTGTCCGCTACGAATACTTACCAGTTGGCGCACCTGCAACCCACTTTGCCTATAATTATCTAGACTCGCAGCAAACGCTGCAAATAGAAGTTGAGTCAAAGATTATTGAGCAATTTGAGATCTACTTTACCCTCTACGATCGCTCCAGTTTACCGTTGACTTGGTGCATAATTACCGCTCCCAAATATATATTGCCACCACAGGATATAAAAGGTTATTTTTTGCTGAGAATTAGACCCAAACCAGAGTTTGCTAAGAATAATATTAAAGTGAAGTCTCAATTGTCTAGCTTAGATTGTTCAAATCAAAATTGGCTAATTAGTAATTGACAGATCGAAACGCTCAAAAACACGTTAATGCTGCAGGAATATACCCACACTGCGATCGCCTACCTGAATTATTACCTGATGATCTTGTTCAATTAGCCTTAAAATCACAGTGGTTTTTGGCTCAGAATATTTGACTGCATTATCAAGCAAATTTATTGACACTCCCTAAACCTTCATCAACTGTGTTTAGATCTTAGCTTTTGTCTAAAATATACCTATATTATCAATACTTTTCTGAGATCGAAGCTCCTATGGTACAAGCCCCTGTCCAAAAAACTACTAAGGAATTAGCCTCCTTAGCCATAGACTTAATTCGTCAGGCTGGTTGTGAGTATGGCGACATCCGAATCTGCCACTATCGCCAACAAAGCCTATCGGCACGAGATCGCTCTTTAAACCGTCTTTCAGACAACGTTAGTTCTGGTTTTGGGGTGCGAGTACTGTTAGATGGTGCCTGGGGTTTCGTCGCTTCTCATCGTATTACTCCAGAAGAAATTACCAGGATTGTTAATTTAGCTGTAGATACCGCCAAGGGAAGTCGGCTAAGTCAACAAGAGCCTGTCAAACTTGTTCCTGTAGCAGCATATCAAGAAAAATACATTACGCCGATTCAAATCGATCCCTTTGAAATATCGATTCAAGAAAAAGCCGAACTACTGCTAAATATCAACGAGCAGTTTTTAGCTTATGGTGATCAAGGAATTAAGAAAGCCTATTCATTTCTCAGCTTTATCAAAGAAGATAAAATATTTGCTTCTACTGTTGGTTCAGTGATTGAACAGATCATCTATCGTAGCTATCCTGGGATGGGCTGTACGGCGATCGCTAACGGAGATGCCAAAAGCCGTAATTACGAACGCCCGCCGCTTAATATTGGTTATGAACATATTGATCGTGCCGATTTATTGAGCAATCTTGAGCGAGTGGCAAATGAAGCCATTGAAAAAGTTCACGCTCCCGAATTCACTGGTGATGGTAAAACGACGCTAATTTTAAAACCAAGTAATTTGTTCCTGACAATCCACGAATCTGTCGGACATCCTACCGAATTAGATCGAGTATACGGTTACGAAGCCAACTTTGCTGGAACTAGTTTTGCTACTACCGATAATCTACACAAACTACAGTATGCTGCTCCTTGGGTAAACCTAGTCGCCGATCGCACTCAACCCCATGGTCGGAGTACAATGGCTTATGATGATGAGGGCGTACCCGCACAACGCTGGTATGTCGTTAAAGACGGCATTCTCAATGACTACTTAACAGATCGAGAAACCGCTTATCGTTTGGGAAGAGATAGTAGTAACGGTAGTGCCTACGCTGATAGTTGGTCTAGTACACCAATGGTACGTATTCCCAACTTGGGTTTAGAGCCAGGTAAGCCAGGAGACAGCCATACTGCGACTTTAGCCGAAATGATTGCCGATACTGAAACTGGAATTTTAATTGATGGTATTGGTAGCTATTCTATAGATCAACAACGTCGTAACTTTCAGTTTGGTGGAGATGCTTTCTGGCAGATTAAACACGGCAAGATTATAGGAATGCTCAAAAACGTTACCTATCACAGCATGACTACCGACTTCTGGAACAGCATCGATGCTCTTGGTGACGAATCAGAACTAGTCCAGTGCGGGACAAATATGTGTGGCAAAGGCGAACCGATGCAGATTGCCCAGATGACTCATGCCTGTGTTCCTGTTAGGGTTAGGGATATTCATGTTGGTAGAACTGCTTAAATTTTCACGGCGACCAGACTTTCTCTTCTACCAATATCGAGCTGGAAAATTGCTTGAAAAACTGCCAACAATCTGCCATAATAATTATCGGCAAGTAAATAGCACAGCTTAACCAAGTTGTGGGTCAACATTCCAACAGGAATTCGTTGAAGTGCGGGTGTAGCTCAGTGGTAGAGCGTCACCTTGCCAAGGTGAATGTCGCGCGTTCGAATCGCGTCACCCGCTTATAAATTCTTAAGTAAAATTGAAGCATAAAGTGATGAACGAAACCTTATGTCTTGACTAAAATTAAGTTGAGGAGTGCTAAGAAAGCAAAAGAAGATAATATAAAAATATTTATCTTCGTAAGTTGCGATCAAAGTTTATCTAACATTTAATTTTATTAAGTTTAAGCAGTAGAGTGCGTTCACACAAAACACAGAAAATAGATCTAAGCAGTGAATATCCTTGCCCTTGTAGAAGGAAAGGCAGCCTAAAACCGATTGTGCTAACCGAGGCTTTGGGGTGCGATCGCTGTCAACAAATTTTTGTGGTCAAAAAAGATGGTCAGGTAATTGAACAATTATCTTCGATCTATCAAAAAAAATCGTGGCGATGGACAGGAAATCGCTGGAAAAATGCTTATGCTCGTTGGACGCAAAGCTATTTATCCATGATATTAATCTTGTTGCTTAGCCTAAGCGTTTTAATCGTAGTCATCTTACCTCTACTATTGCGATGGTTGAATGCCCAGAGTATCATTTCCTGGATAGTGATATTTTTATTTTTGATTATTCTGCTAATCCTATCGCTGTTTATAGTCTATCGGCATTAATAGCAAAACCATGCAAAGTTCATCAGATCAAATGCTGGCCATAGTTCGAGAATCTCAAAAAGCCGCAGCTGAATTAGCTCAAATATCAGGCGTAAAAAGAAGAAATGGGGTATTAGCACTAGCTAAGGCAGTAGAAAACAGTTTTGATGAAATTTTAGAAGCCAATACCTTAGACTTAGAAATAAGCCGTGAAATGGCGATCGCTGAGCCAATTGTTGACTGGTTGAAACTTACTCCAGAAAGGCTGGAAATGACCGTTGCTATTTTAAACCAGCTTTCCAAGTCAGCAGACCCCACCAGACGCTTAATTAATGCTCCACACCAGATAGAACCATCACAGACTTATTGTCAGTTAATTCCTTTAGGAACAATTGCCTTAATCTATGAAGCTTTTCCCGAACTCGCGGCGATCGCAGCGGGAATGTGTCTCAAAACGGGAAACAGTCTAATTACAAGAGGGTGTAATGCTGCTAGCAATTCCAATCAAACTATTGCTGCAATCTTAAAAAAAGCATTGGCTACTACTGATTTACCTTTAAGCTCAATTGAGGCGATCTCTCCCGACTTAGGCATCTCAGTTCAGGAATTAGTCACTCAAGATCGATATTTAAATCTAGTGATTCCTTATGGTCGCCCTAGCTTAGTCAAGCAAGTGGCAGAAAAAGCCACGACAGCAGTACTTAAAACCGCAATTGGTAACTGTTATTTATATTGGTCACTGAGTGGAAGTCCAGAACTAACCCGTCACATGATTGTAGATAGTCATGATAGCGAACCTGATGCTGTCAACGCTATTGAAAAAGTATTAATCCACAAAGATACAAAGCCTTCAGTTCTACAGTCTTTATTTAATAATTTGCAACAACATGGATTTGAGCTACGGGGAGATGAAGCCTTGACTGAGAGATTTCCTGAGTTCTTGAAATCAATCAAGTCTCAAGAATGGAGAAGACCTTATTTGGCTAAAATCTTAGCATTTCGCTACGTTGATAGTCTATCTCAGGCTGTTTTCTGGATTAATCGCTATAGTAGTGGTCATGCAGACTGCATTGTAACGGAATCTTATCAGGAGAGTCGTCAATTTGTCCAAGGCGTGGATAGTGCCTTAGTCTATATCAATACTTCACCCAAATTTTCCCGCAATCCCGAAGGAAGTGAAGCTGTATTTTTAGGAATGTCTAACCAGAAAGGATATCGGCCAGGATTGATCAGTGTAGAAACTTTCACTACGATCAAACAAGTAGTCCAAGGATAATTAATCAACAATAATCAGTGAAGACGTTCCGAGTTACATTCGGATAGTAATAGAAAGTAATTTGTAGTTAGCCATTTTGTCCAGCAAGAGCGAAAAAATAATCAATGATTCATCCACAACGTATTGAACCGCAGCCTGGACAAGAATCTGTCTGGGATTATCCTCGCCCGCCACGTTTAGAGCAATCGCCAAAGCGGATCAAAATTGTTTTTAATCAGATTACTATTGCCGAGAGTTGCAATACTTATCGAGTATTAGAAACTAGCCATCCTCCTGTTTACTATATTGCTCCAAAAGATATTCAAATGGAGTATCTTCAGCCAGCAACGTCTGGAAGGTCATTGTGCGAATGGAAAGGATTAGCTGGCTATTATAATTTAATGGTTAAAGAGCAAAAAGTTATTAACGCAGCTTGGTACTATCCTCAACCAACCGCAGAATTTGCGCCAATTAAAGACTATATTGCTTTTTATCCGAGTAAGATGGATGCTTGTTATGTTGATGGCGAAAAAGTTCAAGCACAAGTAGGTGACTTTTATGGCGGTTGGATAACTCAAGATATCGTCGGACCATTTAAGGGAGAAGCAGGTAGTTGGGGATGGTAAGCATTGTTTAATAATTAACATTTAATATTCAGCAGAGGAGAAAACATGGTCAAAGCTTGGTTATTTGGTGTTGGGATTTTGTTCGTCTTGGCAGAATTTAGTCTTTGGCTGAAGCAGTTTATTTTGCCATTGCCAGTCTATGTATTAGCTGGAGCTTTTTTAGCGATCGCATCTAATTATGAACAGGGTATGATTGCCTTGTTTCGTCAGCAAGATATTTTGACTCCTGACGCTTCGACGAAGTCGAAGCAGGCTCAGCCGTCTCACGGCGGAGTACCTTTGACTCAAACTGTTACTTTAATCGAGCAAACCAAAATTCTAGCAGCGAAGAATGAAGCAACACATCAGCTTATCGCAGCTTCAGATCCAGAAAACAGCGATTAATAGTTTAATAACCAAGGGATAGTGCCAGTTCAAGATCTTGTTTTCTACCTAGATTTTTTTTTAGCTGTTGTTATTGATCGATCGCTGTTGTAATAATTTGAGTCAATTCACTTTCTGTCCAAGGTTTATACAAGCAAGCATGAAGGTTGGCTTCTTTTTTTACCCGCTCAATTGCAGCTTCATCTGCTTGTCCTGTCAGCATAACTGTGACTAATTTGGGGAAACGCTGGTGAATTTGAATCAAAAACTCATCTCCTTTAATCCCTGGCATGAGCCAATCTGAGACGATCGCAATAATTTTAACGTCATCTTTTTGTAGCTCTTCAATAACTTCCCAAGCTTCTTCAGCACTTTCGGCTACTTCATAGATAAAGCGATCGCCAAACTTACGTTTGAGCTGTTCTTTTAGACTGTCTAGGATAACAACTTCATCATCAACACACAAAATTGCAGATTCAGACATAATTTTGATTGCTAATTATTTAATTACTAACTACTAACTAAAGAGGTAGCCAAATACTAAATTTAGTTCGTCCAGGTCGACTATTAACAGTAATAGTTCCGTGATGTTTGTCAACAATTTTTTGGCTAATGTGTAGCCCTAAACCGCTTCCTTCCCCTGTAGGTTTGGTCGTGAAAAAAGGTTCAAATATTTTATCTTTGACTTCTGGAGCAATACCCGAACCAGAATCAGTTACTTCCACCATAATCCCTTGATTTTCTACAGTAGTAACCAGAGTTAAAGTACCGCCACCTTTCATCGCTTGAATACCGTTATGAATTAGGTTAGTCCATACCTGAATCAATTCATCTGGGTAACATGAAATTTGCGGCAGATCTTGGTAATGACGAATAACCTCTATATTCTGTTTTAATTGGTTGTGATAAATTTCTAGTACGGTTTCTAATCCATCTTGGATGTAGGCTAATTGCTTCTCTCCACTAGTATCAAACCGTGCATAGTTCTTCAGAGCAAACACGACTTTCGAGGCTTTTTCTACTGAAGTAAGAATAGTGCGATTATTACCTAATAAGCGAGTTAAATTATAGGCTAAGTCTAAAGTCCAGTTGACGTGAGGATGTTGTAATAAAGATAAATAAAAATCAATTGATTCAGTGATGCCAATATCGATTAGTAAATCAGCAACATTTCTCGCATTGTCAATATTCTGTTCTTTAAGTTGACTGGCAATTTGGCGTTTAAGGGGGCGTTTTTCGCTAGAAGAAAAAATTGGCTTATTTCCCATCGCATGCTCGATTAACTTAAAGAAAGTCGCTTTTTCGGCGGAATTAAGATGTTCAGACAGTTTAGGCAATTCGGCGATCGCAGCAATTAAAGCCTTGGTATTATTCCCTGCCGAAGCTTGTATTGCTCCCAATGGAGTATTAATTTCGTGAGCAACTCCTGCCACTAATTGACCTAATGCAGCCAACTTTTCTTGTTGAATTAATTGTTGTTGCGCTAGTTTTAATTCTTTTACCGTGATTTCTAAATTTCTGGTTTGCAGTTTGAGTTGATTGACGTATTCTGCTTGTTGCAAAGCTACTGCCAGTTGATTAGCAATCTGCATCATTAATTCAATTTCTGAATTTGACCAGGTTCGGGTCGATTTATTTTGATATGCTCCTAACAAGCCCCAAAGTTGTTGATCTTGAAATATAGGTATCAGCAGATAGGCTTTGGCTTGGTATGCTTCTAGGGATTTAATATAACAATCGGAAAAACCCTTAATGTAGATATCATCTACCGCGGTGAACTTTTGCCCACGAGTATATTTTCCACCCTGAGTTTCCTGAAGAAAGCTATCATTGCGAATAATGTCTCCTTGTTCCCCCTTGGACCAATCTCGCAGCAAACAGCGATCTTTTTGGATATGACCATCTCCTAGCAGTTCGTTATTTGATGTGACTAGGAGGGAAATCCAACCATTAGCAACAGATTCGGCAACTACTTGACCACTCCAGTCACAATTGAATTGATAGACGATTAAGCGATCGCACTGTAAGACTCGACGCATTTCTTGAGTTGTGGTGGTAAAGATTGTATCGATATCTTGAGAACGACGAATCTTATCAATAATAGTCGCTGCTACTTTAGTTCGTTCTGCCGCTATTGCTAAATCCTGTTGATTTTTTTTCGGTTGCGAATGTTTATTGTTCATAAGTTAATAGCTAGCCAAGTCATACATCCAGTTTGTCCTAGCTCATGGGTAACGGCAATAGCTATTTATTTTTCTCAGCAATTGTTACTAATCAAGCAATAAATAATCAAGCTATAGCTATATTTTTGTAGTTAAGTTTATTTCCATTTTGGTTACTATCTATTCCTAAATAAAACATGAGAAAATTTTCTGACAATTTTTCCAATTTTGGCAAAAGCTGGTTATAATTTAAGTCGTTGAATTACAAAAATCAATCAATATAGTCGCTATAATCGCACTACTTTTTGATCGCTATTAAGCTCTAACCAAAGTAAATTCTGCCAGATCATTCAACCAACAATTTATATGGGCAAAGATCGAAAAACAAATTTTGCTTTACAACCAAAAATTGCGCCAGATAGTTATCTTAATCATGAGCGATCAGCAATTATTTGTGTTGATGATGAGCCGATTATTTTGAGCAGTTTGGGAGAACAACTCAAACGTTCGTTGGGTCAGAAATACGACATTGAACTGGTAGATAGCGGGGCAGAGGCGATCGCTGTTTGCGCAGAATTGACGGCAGAAGGAATTAATATTCCAGTGATTATTTCCGATCAGATTATGCCAGACATCACGGGAGATCAATTATTAATTAAGCTACATTCTCTTTATCCTCATAGTTTAAAAATTCTCTTAACTGGGCAAGCTAATGCTGATGCGGTAGGAAATCTGGTTAACGCTGCTGCTTTATATCGTTATGTTGCCAAACCTTGGGACGAAACTGACTTAATATTGACCGTAAAAGAAGCTTTAAAACGCTACCAACAAGAGCAACAGTTAGCAGCACAAAACCAAATCCTACTGGAGGTTAATCAGCAATTAGAAAGTGCTATTTCATGGTTACAGGCTACTTTAGAAGCTACTGCCGACGGTATTTTAGTTCTTGACGAAGGCGGTCAAGTTGTCAACTATAATCAAAAGTTTATTGAGATTTGGGACTTGCCTACAGAACCCAAACTCGATCGCGAGCAAATTTTAACTCTGGTTTTAGCAGAAATTACTGAACCTTACGCTAGCAACTTAAGAGAAAGATACGCTCAATTTGATTCAGACCAATATAATTCTTTGGAACTAAAAAACGGCAAAATCGTTGAATGTTATTCCCAAGTACAACAGCTGCAAAAACAAAAAATGGGTCAGGTTTGGAGTTTTCGGGATGTTACTGAACACAGAAAAGCGCAGATAATTATTCAACATCAAGCTTTCCACGACTCTTTAACTAATTTACCTAACCGAAGTTTGTTTGATCGCGAATTAGAAAAAGCGTTGAATTTGGCACGACAAAATAATCGAATGCTGGCGGTGATGTTTTTAGATTTAGACCGCTTCAAAACTATCAACGATACTTTAGGTCATGCCGTAGGAGATCTTTTACTCAAAAATGTAGTCGAACGAATTAAAAAATGCGTGAGAGAAAAAGACATTATTGCTCGTTGGGGAGGAGATGAATTTACGCTCTTGTTGCCTGAAATTAGCTGTCGAGAAGATGCCACGGCGATCGCCATCAGAATTTTAGAAGTTCTTAAGCCTGGGTTTAATTTAGAAAAGCATTATTTACACATTACCAGCAGTATCGGTATTGCTGTTTTTCCTGAGGATGGCAAAGATGCCGAAACTTTATTAAAAAATGCTGACGTTGCCCTGTATTGTGTCAAAGAAAAAGGTCGCAACGATTATCAGCACTATACCTTGAGGCTAAATTCCCAAGCTTATGAATTACTCAATCTAGAGAATGATTTACATCGCGCTTTAGACAAACAAGAATTTATTCTTTACTATCAGCCAATTATTGAGGTTTCTACTAACAAAATTGTTAAAGTCGAAGCCTTGCTACGTTGGCAACACCCCAATTTGGGGCTAGTTGCTCCTGATTTGTTTATTCCCATTGCCGAAGAAAATGGTTTAATTGTTGAGATTGGCGAATGGGCATTAACCAGCGCCTGCACTCAGGCTAAAGCTTGGCAAAATATGGGTTTATCTGATTTGATCGTGTCCGTTAACTTATCGGCTCGTCAATTTTATAACAACGACTTAGTTCAGACGGTCAAACAAATTTTATTGGCCACAAAACTGAGTCCCAATAGCTTAGAGTTAGAAATAACCGAAACAGCTACAATGAGGAATACCAATCTAGCCAAGCAGATACTCCTCGATCTGCATCAGATGGAGATTTCCCTCTCAATGGATGATTTTGGTACAGGATATTCTTCTCTCAGCTACCTCAAAGACTTTCCGTTTAGCACGATTAAAATAGATCGTTCTTTTGTCAATGAGCTTAACTTTGATTCTAGTAATTTAGCCATTATTAATGCCATTGTTACCTTAGGAGCAGGTTTAAATCTACAAATTGTTGCTGAAGGAGTGGAATCAGAGCAGTTAAAGAATCTACTCGAAACTTTGCACTGTAACTATATGCAAGGACATTTTATTAGTTTGCCATTAACAGTCACCAAAGCAACTAAATTGCTCTTGCGTTCAGTTATTTAGGGGCAACCTGATTACTGGTTCATATTTTTTCTAATTTGCTCTAATTCCTCGTCCACTTCCCATTGCTGAAATTCTGCTTCTAGAGGATCGGCACTACGATGATACTGAGGAGAACTACCGCCACGATCCCAGCCTACAGTATCGCTAGAGTAAGCGTTAGCAACTTTTTGGGTTTGAGCCGACTTCTTAACTTCCTGACGCTTTTGTTTTACCTGTTGAAGTAGTTCTTGAGCTTGTGAGGTGCGCTGTTTAACCCCTTCCATCTGTCCCCAGATTTGATTTCCCTGCCTGAGTAATTCAGCTTCTCGCTCTCTAGCCGCATCAGCTAAATCTTGTCTTTGAGCTTTTTCAGCTTTGCCAATTCTGCCATGCCAAGTTTGAATATCGTTAGCGATCGCCAATATCCGATCTTGCAGGCTTTTTTCTTCTAACCGTAGTTTAGCAATTAATTTAGTAGTATCTAATTCTTGTTCTTGTAACTGTTCTTCAATTGCCTGTAATTCTAGATGAGGATTATCCCGTAAAAACTCGTCCAGACGCTCTTCTAAAAACTGGCTAATGTCGTCAAATAAACCCATCTCGCGTTTCTCAGATATTTGGCTTCAATTAATATCTTAGAACGTTTCTCCCACAGCAATAGAGCGAACTTGTCCTTGATAACTAATTTTTGCCCGCTGATTTTCCACCGACTCCAAAATCCAACCGCTGTTAGTGATTTTTTCGCCTACCCAAACGCGCCTGGTTTCACCTTGAACTTTAACTAGTGCTGCCGATTTATTTGCTCCCAATTCTAAGATACCGCTGAGAGTATGCTTAATCGCTGGTTTATTTGAGATGGCGATCTCAGAGCGTAAGCTGCGCCCAATCGCTTTGCTTTGCCCAGAATTATCCATTATCGGCGTTGGTGCGGGCAAGGGTGGTGGGGTGGGAATTTCTAAGGGTTGAGGAGCTTTAGGCTGAGGAAGAGAGGGAGGAGAACTGCTGTTTGATGTTGTTGGTGGTATGTTGCTCGCTACCTGAGGAAATGGAGTTGTTGCAGGGTTAGGAGTGTATACAGGAATATAAACCACCTGATCTGGCTCAAGATTGTTTGCTTCTAATTGGCGATCTATCTGATCAAGCGATCGCTTCATATAGTCAATAAACTGAACATTGGACTTAGACACCACAACTTGTTTGCCACCTGTAAATATGATGAACATCCTGTTTACTTGATGTCCAAAGAGCCACCAGCAAACGAATAAACTATAGCTACAGGCCAGAGCAAATAAAACCTTACCTAAATAGCTGCGATGTTGATGTTGAGGTAAATTGCGATCAAGGGGATTATCTGCGGCAGAATTAATTATCTCCGCCAAACTTAAGCTATAAGCATCTGTATCTAACTGATACCAATTCGCATCAATAGTAGAAGCTGTATTGGAAGTAGTTACTATTGCTGAAGCCTTTGCCTCCTTTTTAGTTGCTAAGACTTGAGCAGAAGATGTTGTCTGCCGTTGAAAACTAAAAGCCCGCTCGGTGTTGAGCTTACCTAAATCTGGCTTAGAGTTTTGGCTCTTTCCCTGAGATAGATTTAAACTCTTAATAAAGGAAAATTTCTGAATTACTGGTTGATGGCTATCATCCCTGAGCATGGAGTGTTCAGCGACTAAATTAACTCATCTAACATAAGCTGGTTTCTTAACCCCTGCCATAGTGTTTACTCAGAGAACTTGTGATCCATCCTAACCAGTCTCTGGTGTAAATACGCATTTATCTTAGTCCAAAAAAAGAGTGCAAAGAGCTAAATGCTGTTAATACTGATTATTTTCAGAAAGTTACTGGTAGCTGAGATAAGACTTGTACTTTTAAGCCACACCTACTGAGCATAGATAACTGATTGACAGGTGCAGGAACCATTTCACCTCGAAAATCGATTAGCTGCACAATTACTAAATAGGCGATCGCAATTAAAATTGAAATTACCCCTGTAATGATAGCGACAATTTTTCCTCGCTCCATCCTTTTTGCTCCCAATCAAATAATCATAATAATATCTCTTATTGTTTCATAAAGTTACAGACTGCCAAGCCGCCATTGAATTATTCAGTCTATTTACCAACTTCAACTAACAATATTCTTGAACCAGACAATAAGTAATGAAGGCAATCAAGAATATTTTTATCGGTTATCCCAACCTAAGTTAGTTAACTACTGCCAGACTTTCGTGGCTACGCTCAACAGCTGATCCTTTACCTGGGGAAAGACCATTTCACGTGATTAAATCAGCCCCGCAATTTACCACCCATTCTCTGATTGAGAAAGAACATAGGTAGCTACATCATCAATTTGGGAATCATTTAAACGACCTTTAAAAGCTGGCATTGCATTTTTACCATTGACTATCTGGTAAGTAATCGCATCAACAGAATTCATTTCATATTTTGCTAAAGCGTCTTTTTGTAAAGTTTTAGCTCCGTTAATTACGTTTCTCCCTCCAGCATGGCAAGCTGCGCAGTTGGCACTGAAAATTTTTGCTCCATTAGCAGCATCTCCTGCTAAGGCAGGAGTTGTAAAAACAAACATTGCAGCAGTCAAAAATACTAATAGTGTTGACAAAAGTTTGGCAAACATAGTTTCTCCTTCAAATTGTTAAATTGCAATCACAGGCTGATTGTAATCAACTGACCATATTCGGTTATCAACCCCAAAATAGTCAAAAGACATGCCGTAGAAGTTTTACAAGTCGTCAAACTTGTGTAGAATATACATAGGAAGGAATAAAGCCCGCCTTAAAACTCTAGATTCTTAATTAAATTAACTAGATTTTGTTTGAGGTTTTAAATCCAGATTTCAAAAATGCCCACTAAAAGAAATTCATATTCGATCTATAGAGAGTTAAACCAAATGGCTAGAAAAATAAGTTTGTTATTGTCAGCGCTAGTATTAGTAGTGTCTACTTTTTTCTTTAACGTTAATCCCGCAGCAGCAGAAACTGTTGAAGTCAAAATGGGTAGCGATAACGGAATGCTTAAATTTGTTCCCGAAACTGTAACCATCAAATCAGGAGATACAGTTAAGTGGGAAAATAACAAAATGTCTCCCCACAACGTAGTTTTTGAGAAGGCTGCTGATAAGTCTCACAAAAACTTAGTTTTTTCTCCTGGAGATAGCTACGAAAGCACTTTCAGCGAAGCTGGTGAATACTCTTACTATTGTGAGCCTCACCGTGGTGCAGGAATGGTTGGCAAGGTTGTGGTTCAATAAGTATCAGACTTAATCAATCAAGAAAAGTTTAAAAATCAAAGTAAAACAAAGTAGAGGTGGCTAAATTCAGTCTACCTCTCTTTTTTTTAACTAAAATTACGATTAACCATACATACTATTCAAAAGATAACCATGGTAGACTTATCACCTGAAGAATTAGCTAGAGCTAGAAAAAACAACCTGACCCCCGAAAAATACGCTCGTTTAAAAGCAGAATCTAAAGCACCTTATCGAGGATTCAGAAAGTTTTTTTATGTTGCTTTTGGCGCATCTGGTTTGATTGGCGCGGTTGTATTTTTGGCAAAGTTGGCAGCGGGTCAAGATTTAGCAAATAACTTACCTAATTTTGCTCTCCAGATTGGCGTAGTTGCTTTAATGGTGTTTCTGTTTCGGATTGAACAGCCAAAAGACGAAGCTAAATAACCTTCATTCGGAAGTTGATGAACATCTGCTGATCCTAAATCCTGTTTGGATAGAATCCTTTAAGGTTAGGTAAGTCACAAGTCACCAGTACCACGCATGGTATGCTACAGAGGTATATCCGAAGGTGTACCACAAGGGCATAACATATCCGTGATAGACAACGTAACATCAGGAGTCAGGAAGACATCGGTCTTGATCGAGAAAAGCATATTTGATCAATCGGATTTAGTATGAGATGTCAAATTTGATCGCTTTAATTATTTTCATGACAGTAAAAAGCGATCGCTTTATGAAGAACAATCGCTTTAAATTTAATTTAGTTTATTTCATTACTTTATTCCTCTTCAGAATCAGCATTGTCATCATCATTAAAGGCATTAGGAGATGCTGGTGCTGCATTTTTTCCCTCTTTTATATCCGCTCTGACTTTTGCCTCTATTTCGGCTGCTACCTCGGGATTTTCTTGTAGGTAATTAATCGTATTATCTCTACCTTGACCAACATTCTCGCCCTTGTAGCTATACCAAGCACCCTTACGTATTACAATCTCTAAGTCTTCGGCTAAATCTAACAAACAGCCAATGGTAGAAATTCCCTGACCGAAGATAATGTCAAATTCGGCAATCCGAAAAGGAGGTGCAACCTTATTTTTAGCCACCTTCACTTTGGCACGAATCCCATACATCCCCTCATTACCTTTTTTAAGCGTCTGTATCCGACGAATATCTAAACGCACCGAGCAATAAAACTTGAGGGCATTACCACCAGTGGTTACTTCAGGACTACCATAACTAATCCCAATCTTTTGTCGAAGCTGGTTGAGAAAAATTACCGTGGATCCAGATTTGCCGATGTTGCCGGCAATTTTTCTTAAGGCTTTACTCATCAAACGAGCCTGCAACCCTACCTGGTTGTCGCCCATTTCGCCTTCAATCTCGGCTCGTGGGGTTAATGCGGCTACAGAATCTACTACTACTAAGTCCACTGCAGCAGAGCGTACTAGCTGATCAACAATTTCTAAGCCTGATTCCCCGTTGTCTGGCTGCGCTACCAATAGATTCTCAATATCTACTCCTAAGGCTGCCGAATAGGTAGGATCTAAAGCATGTTCAGCATCAACAAAGGCAGCTACTCCTCCTGCTTTTTGAGTTTCGGCGATCGCATGTAGAGCTAAGGTAGTTTTACCCGAACTTTCTGGACCATATATTTCAATGATTCTGCCTTTAGGCAGGCCTCCACCTAGAGCGACATCCAGAGTTAATGCACCACTAGGAATGGTTTCTACTCTCATCTGAGCTGCATCCCCCAAGCGCATGATTGCACCCTTACCAAAGTTGCGCTCAATTTGCTTTAAAACTAAGTTAAGAGCTTTATCTTTATCGGAATTGCTAGTAGTACTAGAAGTATTTGCGCGAGTTGCCATGAATGCCTCAATTAATTAGTAATTAAAGTGGAACGATGCAGTCGCTTCAAGCCAGGAACTCCGCCAACGCGCTGCATCAAGAATAGTTCTGATATATGGCTGCAAGATTAGTTTTAATCTTACTCTTTGGTGTTCAGCCTTATTGCTCTAGAGTTTGATGTTTGATTGAGTCAAAGCCTAAAATTATAGCTAATTTCATTACCAAGATGATTATTTATATGGTGATATTATAGCTGTTTTTTCTTATGTTGACAAAAAAATCAACTCAAGCAGATGCCCGATATTAGACTAACTAATGAATAATGGTCTAGATAATGATTAATATCTTGAACAGCAATAATTTCAATTTTCTTAATATTAGTGAGGCGATGGTGTAGTGCGATCGCTACTTTTGCCAATCTTAGCGACAAAAACTTAATTGTGACGATTCGCATTAATATCTGATATTTACGTTTATTTACTTTAGCTTTAGGCAAGAAAGTAAGTAGCAAGTGCAATCAAACATAAACAACTTTTTTAGTTAATGAAGATTCTCTGGCAGCATTAGCCACCCGCAAAGCATAAAGACTAGCTTGAGGTTGAATATAAAGAGGTTGCTGCTCAAACAGATAATCTAAGACCATAGCTGTATCTTGCGCAAATAAACCGCGACGCGGGGTAACAGGGATCTCTTGCTCACCCTGCTCTAAAATTAAAGTGCCTTGTTCTCCTTTAAATAAAATTTTTCCCTGTTCTCCGTAGATTTCCAAAGTGCGATCGCTGTGCCAAAAAATATCTCCCTTCCCATAAGTAACTTCGGCTCTAATTCCGCTGTCAAAATTTAGTTGAGCATCACACAAACAAGCGGTGAAATAATCAGAATCAGTTAGATTCCAGTAGCGATTACAACAGGTGACGCTCTCTACCGTGCCAAACAAATCAGTTAAACGATGAATTCGCGATAGCGCTGCTGCGAGAGGAAAGCCAAACATCGCCCGATGATATTTCCAGCTTGGCTTAACAGGGTGCTGAGAACTAATAGTAGTATATCGTGCATAAAATACTTTGCCGATTTGCGCTAGCTGTTTTTTGAGGGCTTGGTGTAAACCACCAATGATTTCCATATGCTCTATATGAAGTAATTTTTGTTTTTGGCTAGCTAACTCGATAACCTCCGCTGCAATTTTCGCTTCTAGCGCCAAAGGATATTCAACTACGACGTGTTTTCCTGCTAATATTGCTGCTTTAGCGATCGCTCCGCAATTTTGATTAATTGTACAGACAAAAATCAAATCTAGCTGAGGTAAATTAACTAATTTGTTCCACGAGTCGATTGCTTGTGCTGCATAGGCTTGAGAAAATTCCCGCAATTTTTCGGGAGTATTCCCCGTAACTACTAATAATTCCGTACGCCGATCTGACTTAATTGCTTCTGCTCTTTTTTTGGCTGCATATCCTGTACCGATTATGCCCACCCTTAGGGGCAAATTTATGTTTGTAATCATGTAAAAGAGAGATCTTTTGGTTTACTCTAAGAACAAATCATCAATTATGGGTATAAATATAATTAATAGTTATTTTTCCGAAAAATACCAGAGCTTTGTTTCTTAGTTTATTGTTTAATTTAGCTGATTGTTTGGTTATTTAAACCGATAAAAAGAATTTCCGATCCGCCATCTATCTCTTTAAGTCTATACATAAGAAAAACTTATTTTACGATAAATTACAAATCTCATTGCTAATGCGCGATCAATAATTCGTATTTTTCCCTTAGTATCAAAAATGATGCTTCTTGGTAGAAAAAACTTGTTTGGTTAAAACGAATAAACAACATTTCACTATTAAGCATAAATTGATACATCACCCTATAACAAGAGGAAAACATACATGCCTACCTATAACGTTACCCTTAAAATGCCTGATGGCGAACAAACTATTGAAGTACCTGATGATGAGTACATTCTTGACGTTGCTGAAGAGCAAGGTTTAGATTTACCTTACTCATGTCGTGCTGGAGCTTGTTCTACCTGTGCTGGTAAGCTTGAGTCTGGTTCTGTAGATCAGTCCGATCAGTCTTTTCTTGATGACGATCAAATTGAAGCTGGATATGTTCTTACCTGTGTTGCATACCCCAGCGCTGATTGCGTTATTACCACTCATCAAGAAGAAGAGCTGTACTAAGCACAAGCAACTTAAGCAACTAAAGTTTCTTTGGAGGCGTTCTCTTTAATTAAATTAGAACGTCTCTTAAAAATCTGAGAATTTAAGTCTTAGAGGAGATTTTTACCTTGGTGTTCGATAGTTTTTCTTGTTTTTACTAAGGTCAATTCTTTAACTTCTCTTTCTAGAAAGAAATTAAGAAAGGTTCTAATAGCTGAAATTGCCGCTAGTTTACCTAACGCATCCCAAGTTGGAGAAACAGCAGTAGCTACAATATCTGATGCCAATAAGAATTCCAAAGACAAAGCTAATGCTATTCCTAGATCTAGCCTAACTTTACTCAGCTTTTCTTCTCGATACATTCTGGGGTTACGAAAAACCAGTTCCTTTACTGCCTTAAGTATTGCTAGAGCTAAGATCAAAATAGCAATACTTTCAATGATTAGTTTAAAAAGGATTGCCGTCTCTAACAGTAACCCCTCCGCTAAGTAGTTAAAATTGTGAACTGAACTCTCAGACCTGATGTTGGGGTTGGTACTGGCGATCGCCAAATATAGCAAGAACATAACTGATTGTTTTGGGTAAATCGAATCATAATTTGATGTATCAGTACGGGGACAGCTATAATGCTTTACCAAAGTAAATTAAAGCTATTTCAGCTTCGTCAGATGCTTATTTTTAGTTTGCGGAATGTCTAACTTATAACATTGCATTTGAGAAAAATTGCGATGAATTAAGGCGATCGCCTGAGCCTGACTATCGCGATCGCGAGCGATAAATTGTGCTGTACCATCTCCTTGGGAACCAACTCCTTTGCCACCATAAACATAAGGTTGTAATGGGATATAATTCAGTAGCTGATGTAGTATGGGTGCATTTAGTTGTTCGCGACAAGCAGGAACAACATAGCGATCAAACTTAGCCTGTGCTTGATTCATCAAAGCACCAATTTCTGCTGCATCTCCCTGTTGTAAAGCCAATACGGCTCGTTGAACTAAATCGGCATTG
Source organism: Myxosarcina sp. GA_180221_E-2-1-MAG-40_15 (assembly GCA_020692205.1). Taxonomy (GTDB): domain Bacteria; phylum Cyanobacteriota; class Cyanobacteriia; order Cyanobacteriales; family Xenococcaceae; genus Waterburya. The sequence continues at coordinate 2,884 of JAIMKV010000047.1, read as the reverse complement.
ATCGTACCTAAATAATTTTGAACTTGAGCTGCTGTAAAGTTTGACGCTACAGGATAACATTGGTTTAGCTGCGCCAGTATCTTCTGAGTGTCTTTAAAACCAGCTAAATCGACAATAATTAAATACAAATTTTGAGCCACCGTTAATAGTTTGGTCGTGCAGCGATCGCCATCAAAAGTCATTAGAATCGGCTGCTTTCCATAAGCACAGGCTTGATCTAATCTGCCACACTGACTACGAGCAGTTCTTTCTCCCCAATAAGCTAATTCCATTTCTTCGGCAAGGTTTAAGCCCAAATGATAAAGCTGATTAAATGCTTTGGCGACTAAAACACTTACTGCGGCGCTAGAAGATAAACCTCTTTTTAGGGGTAAATCCATTTGATAGTTGTCGATGGCTAAACCACCTACCTGATAACGAGTCAAAGCCTGGTAAGCTACTCCCGCTACGTAACTATAAAAACTATTAGTTTGTGCCATACCTAGTAGCAAAGGTTCTTCCATAGGCAGGTTTAACATTTGAGGATAGTGTAAGGTTTTAAACACCAAATGGGTATTATTAATTAATATTCGAGCATAAACACCTTGATCTGTACCGACTGCAATTGCCCAACCAGGAGCGATCTCGGGATTAACTTGACGATATTCTCCTGCCCAATCACTATGTTCTCCAAATAGACAAAGACGACCAGAAACAAAAAAATCCATGTTTAAATTATTCAGCAGTATTAAATGTGTATAACTAGTTTTTTAATTAATCTTGTTAGAATATTGGCTCACAATATTATGTTGTTACACCAATATCAGTTAAAACAACACAACTCAACTAAAACCATAAGAATATGCAAAGTTAAATCCTTTGTGTAATAAAAGAGAAATTTTATAAGGTGACAACTAGGATGCACAGAATTATTGAACATTTTTTATTACAGAGTAATTTACAATATACGCCTGATCAAAGATTAGTCTTTCAATCAAACAGAACTAGATTAATTGAGCAACAAAATGCAATTCCTCAGACTACCCGAAAAATTTTGACAGCTTTGACAACCACAATTTTGAGCTGCTCTAGTTTTTTGGTAGCGATTCAACCAGCAAAAGCTGCTGTTGGACCCTATTGTCAGTTTGCACCCGAAGAAGTAGAGAGAAAGGAAAAACTGTTAGCAGCATCCTTGGCAAATAAGCAAACAAAACCAGAATATGATGCTATTGTTCAAAAACACACGGAAATGCTCCAGCTTTGCCGCAGTCAAACCTGGCCCGAAGAACAAGCTATTTGGCTACGTCTATATCCTTGCGATATTACTTCTGGTTCAATAGATCATGTCTTAGACCGTATTGTTAACCTGGGCTACAGCAAAATACACCTCGAAGTCTTTTATGATAGCCAAGTTCTGTTGCCTCCTGGAGATAATCCCACTCCTTGGACACCAGTTGTGCGATCGCCCGATGCAGATAATGTTGATCTGTTAGAACAAGCGATTGACAAAGCACACCAACGAGGCTTAAAGCTATACGCCTGGCTCTTTACCATGAATTTTGGTTACACCTATGCCCAACTTCCAGATCGCCAAGAAGCACTAGCTCGTGACGGTTCAGGGCAAAATAGTTTAACTTACGTGGACGACAGAGCTCAGGCTTTTATTGATCCTTATTCTGAACAGGCACAAGCCGACTATTATAATCTTGTCCAGGCAGTGCTTAAACGACAGCCAGACGGAATCTTATTTGATTATATTCGTTATCCTCGCGGTGTTGGTGGACGGTCTTATGTCCATAGCGTCAAAGATCTGTGGATTTATGGTCAATCTTCTCTGAATGCTTTATACAATCGTGCTAGTAACCAAAAAGGTTTAGCTTTAATTAAAAAATATATTGATAAGGGCAATTTGACTACTCAAGATATAGAAATTATTGATCGACAGCACCCCAAAGAATCTCAGGCTAAGTGGCAGGGTAGTCGTAATCTCCACGACTCAAAAGCTAACGTATCATCTCGCCAGCAGCAACTAAAACAAGACCTGTGGTTTTTTTCAGTTGCCCATGCTGCTCAAGGCGTTATCGATTTTCTATCTTCTGCCGCCAAACCAGCACAAGATCGAGGAATTCCTGCTGGAGCAGTATTTTTTCCTGATGCTAACCGCTTAGTCGGTAGGGCTGGATTTGATTCTCGTCTACAGGCTTGGGACAAATTTCCGACAGATTTAGAATGGCATCCTATGGCTTATGCTATTTGTGAATCAAAGTCTTATTGTATTACCGACCAAGTCAAGAGTGTCTTAAATACAGCGGCAGATAATACTACTGTAATTCCTGCTCTAGCCGGTGCCTGGGGCCAGGTATATCGTCAACATCTGCCATTAGAAACTCAGATGGAAGCTCTACGTAAGGCAACTCCTGAGATTAATGCTGTTAGCCATTTTAGCTATGCTTGGCAAGAACCCGATCTAGATCGCCAACGCAAATCCTGTAATTTTCTCTAAAATGTTGGATTAACAATGTATATCTGCTATGATTATAAACATTGTCAATCTGCGGATGTGGCGGAATTGGTAGACGCGCCAGATTTAGGTTCTGGTGTTTTCGGACGTGAAGGTTCAAGTCCTTTCATCCGCATCGCCTTCGGCTTCTTACGGGTATTGACTTTCACAGTCACGCCCGTAAACCCCGAAGCTAAAACTTGCTCAAAACTTGCTCAAAAGTAACAATACCAAGGGCAACTTGGGCGAGTCAATAGGGTACTTATGTACCCCAATTATCTAGGCGGTTAAATTAAGCAGCAAAAAAAAAGGGGGGTAGTATTATACCTCCTCTTTTTAGATTCCATCCAAGAAATCTTATTCTGGTCTGTAAGATTAGTTCTGCTTATACCAGTACAGTTTTAG
>JAIMKV010000130.1 GCA_020692205.1 Myxosarcina sp. GA_180221_E-2-1-MAG-40_15 | reverse complement strand
GTTGCTTGAAGTTAGAATCCCCGTACCTTCAGGTCGGGGAGTATGTCAATCCTCCAACTTTTTGATAGTAAAAATAATGCTTGCTTTTACGCGAGCCATCAAACACGACATTGTTATTTTTATCTTGCACTAAATTATGAAGCTGATTTCTAGTACCATGAATGCTGAATTTTACATTTCTCGCCACCTCAGATGCGGTAAAACGAACGCTAGGATTCTCGCTTAAAAATCTCAAAATCATTCTTCTGTTTTTTGCCCCAACTGCATTAAATCTCATTTTTGTTCTTTATCGAAATAATAAATATCTGAATCGGGGAGCTGATAATAAGGCGGCATTTCTCCCCACTCTTCACACCAAAAGTCGTCTTCGTCGAGGTGAGAGCGATCGCATAATTCTTTTGCTCTACCTGGCTGTGCAATCATCCCAACGTACTCTCCTAATCTGCCTAAAATTTCAGGAGGAGTCATGCTTGATGTAGTCCAAACATGAGCATTTTGAATATATAAAATGCCTTTGTATTTCCATTCCAATTTGATAAATTCGTAGTGCCATTTTGGATCGCCCCAGTCTTGCGAACGATACATCGATAGGATATCAGCTTCACCTTCTTCTGATTCGTATAAGGTGTAAACGTTGTGTACTTCCACAATTTCCTTGTTTCTCTCGTCAATGTCTAGATCAAATTCTGGATGCCAGCCCTTGTCTAATATCGGCTTAAGCTCGGACGATCGCAAAATTAATTGGTTTTGCAGATCTATCGCTAAATCTCTAATTTTTTCTGCCGATTCGCCATCGTTGCCTGGATGCCTTAAAGCTAATTGCAGTTGAGCAATAAGCATAAAAGCTGTCATCCCGTCAGTTTGTATATTGACGGGTACATCTTTGATCAAAGCGATCGCCTTTAAATCTTGTTCGGAAATACTCAATTTTTTACTCTCCTTGCAGCTATAGCAGCTTTAATAATTTCTTCTTTGCTATTCATTTCGCTCAAAAGCAAACGATAGTCTTCAACTGATGGGACGACACAAATAGCTGGCAAGTTATTTTCTCCAAGAATTGTTAAGTCATTTGGTGAAATGCTCGAAAATGTTTGTCCCCAAGTTTTTAAATCAACCGAGGCGGGATTGACTTGAGTTACTAAACCAACACTGCCGTTGTATCCAACCAGTCTTTTATCAGTGCGATCGCTTTGGATTTGGACTATCTGTCCGACACTAAATTTATCTATTTGACGTTCATGGTCGTCATCACGGTCTTCTTGATCGTCTGAGGTTTCCTCAGACGGCGAAACCTCTAAAATCTCAGCTACGGCGCGCTTGGTATGCGCCGCTGTAGGTTCATTGTCAGAAGATGTTTTTAACGCCATTTCCCAAGCTGCTGCCTGTTTTTCTGGAGGAAGTTTAGCTAGTTCGCGAGTGACTCTTTCACTCATAGGCAAAACTAATGATTGTTCATTAGTTTCATAAGCACTTGCCAAATTTTGTCCCCCATGGGGGACACTTTTCAAATTATTTACCACAGCCGTAGATTCAATTAATCGATATGCTTGCGATTTACCCATATTCCACCTCTCAAAACAATAATCTTTGAAACTTGAGTATCCCAAATCTCTGTACAATTTGCGATCGCGGATCTGCAACAAAGCCTCTCCCACCCTATAAAAGACTTTTAGTCCTTGCTTGATTGTGTGTTCTAAATTGGTTAAATCCTGTTTGTTAACCCAAGCAATTCGTTTACGGCAGTAAGTTACCTTAAGCCGATGGTCGTTGACAATATCTACGCTACTGCCCCCAGAGATAGCTAAATCCTTGCAGGTTTTTTGAGTCTGCAAACAATGCTCTAAAACCTCAATTTCATCGCATTCATGCTGGTCGATTCTTCTGACCAGTTTGGGGACGCGATCGCCATTCCAGATATATTCGAGATCTTCTGGTTTAACTAAAGTTAGCTTCAGCGGTCGCTCAGGTACAGGAACAGTCGCACCCCACCAGCGGACGTGTACCTCGGGAATTGCTCCTGCGATAACTAAATTAACCACCTTACCTGGTTTGGTCGTTCCATTGCGTACCCACGCCCCAGGCGGAAATTCAATCATTTTTTCCACCTCGGTAATTGTGTTTTTTAGCTCACTTTTTTTTTGCTCTATTTTGACCATCCTTTTTTTTACTTCGGGGGAATAAAACTTAAGTTCATCAAATCTTTTTATTTCTACATCTAAATCCTCTAACTGTTGCTGTAGCTGTGTTAGGTAATTTTGACAGTGGGAAAAATCAGGCGAGATCGTAGAAGCAATCGCTTCGGCGTTTTTATTCATTGCTATACTTTATTTAAGTAGTTTTACGTATGGGGTCACTCTTATCTGCCTTCAGTTAGGGGTTTGGCCCTAATTTTTTGGGATGTAACCTCGTGTTGGCAAGCTGCCAAAGTTTTGGATAAACCAGTCTTGAAGTTCAAAAAGCTTCTGTTCGGCTGATTGAACGTATTTCTCTGGTCTGAAGGTCTTATACCACTTGTCCCGCAAGCAGCAAATTAACCATCCTGTAGGGCTTGGAATATGGTTTCTGCTATCAGCGTGTCTAAAGTATTCTATTGCTATATCAATTAGCTCTCTCGGATATTTGGCTATATTCCAGAGGTCTTTCTTTTGAAATACCACTCCAACAGATCTACATTTTTGGTCTGCATAGATAAGTTGTTGTTGATCTATACCCGTCTCTTCACTCAAAATCTCTGTATCATTCTCTGCATACTGCTTTTGGCTCTCAACAACAACTTCAGGCGCGTTCACTTTTTGATCGCTTTTTTCCTTTTTTTGCACTTCATCAAAATGTAAAAAAGCGATCTCAAAAACGTATGCTCCAAACTTGCGGCAAACCTTAACCGTTGGGCAATCCAGAATCTGATCTCGAATGTTGCTCAAATGACTTTTAGCATATTGACCCTTTTTGCGAGTCCGACCCAACTCTTTGTTAATTTCTTTGAGATCTAGAATAAATTTCTGGTTGTAGCCTGGCGCGATCCTGTAAGCCACGTCGATAAAGTCATCTGTGGCTGGCATAAAATCCTGCTGGTGCGACTGCTTGATTTTCTTAATCTGCGAAACTTTCACAATTTCTCTCCTACTCTTTCGATTAATTTGTCGGTAAAGGCGATCGCTCTTTCAATCAACTCCTCTTCTCTTCCTGGCAGCAGCGAACCTGCCACGATCATTGAGTCGGCAGTACTGGCGACGGATTGGTAATATGCCGAATGCAATACTTCCTCTTTTTTGGTGGCTCGGTAGAGCGATCGCTCTACAAAATACTTTCCAGGCTTCTCCATATTTTTTATCAATCAATTGATTAATATTTGGACGATTGCAAATTTTTGTTACTGTTTATCTGTAAATAAAGCTCAATAGCTTCTGTAGTTATTTCCTTAAGACTTTTACCTGTACTAACAGCGTGCATTTTAAGCTGCGTTTTTAAGTTGTTATCTAGCTGGAATGTAAGTGAAGTCAACATTTTTTTAATACATATCATCTATTAATCGATAATATATCAATCAATTGATAATTTCAACAAAAAAATGTTTTAGTAAATATGTAATCTGTAGATAGAAAGAAAAAATGATTGTATTTAACCCCATATCTACCGTGCTTGATGTAGAAGGAAAAAAGCGCTTAGGCGATGTTGTAAGGCAGTTAAGACAGGACAAAACTCAAAAGGAGTTTGCCAAAATGCTCGATGTTAGTCAGTCAACCCTGTCAATGTGGGAATCTGGCAAAGTTACCCCTGACTTAGAGAATTTGGAAAAACTAGCTGAGGTATGGGGCAAAACGCCTGAAGAGTTTGTGGCTTATTTGTATGGAAGAAAAATTTTAAATGGCACATTAATAAATGCGATCGACAAAATGTCATTCAAGGAGCTTTTAGAATTACAAATGTTAATTTCCAAACAGATGGCAGCAAAAGTTGGCACTAACAACTTTTTTACTAAAACTTTTGACAATCAATTAGAAGCTAATGAAATAGCTAAGTAATTTTTATAATTGGTGTTGCCGAAAAAAGCAACAAATATAAAGTTTAAATTATGATTGAAGATGTTATTAAAATAGCTGGCATTGTAGGAAATTTATTTCCAAAAAGCTGGCAAAATATAAAAGTTGATTTTCAAGTTAAAGAAATAAACTTGCGCTTTATATGTGATGATAAAAATCTTGGTTATTTTAGAGTGTATATATATAGCGATAGTAACGATTTGTTAGCATATATCGAAGGAAATAATCATGAATGTAGTCAAATAAATATAGGACAAAACACTAGAAAATATTCTGAGGAATTTTTATTAAATTGTTTTCATTTGTGTCGTTGTTGCAGAGAGTTTGAAAGAACTGATGACATTAATTATTCTAAAGGATATGACTATTTCAGACAAAAAGTATTAAGTTCTTATAAAATTTAAATTTATTAATTAAGTGCGATGGCTATAAATATAGAGTCAGATTTAAAGGAAATACTATTAGAAATCAAGTCAGACATTAAAGAATTAAAAAAAGATATGTCTGCCATTAAAACTGAATTAGCAGTAGTACAAAATAACCAAGATAATTTTAAAGACAAGTTAGCTGATATAACTGGCACGCAAAAAGCACAAATATGGTCACTTATTACTTTGTTGGATGGAACGCTTATTAGCATTACCATTGCTTATTTTAGAACGAAGGCGTAGCGCGTAAATTCACAAAGAAAATGCGATCGCGATCGCGAGTTTAAATATATAAAACAAATATATTAAATACAGTTTTGATTAATATATTTGTTATGAAAAAGTGTCCTTACTGTGCAGAAGAAATAAAACCAGAAGCAGTTAAATGCAAGCACTGTCAAAGCGAATTAATTATTAACAATAAAAAGAGAATAAATGAAAATACAGATAGTGTAGTTAGCAGAATTTTAGTCACTGGCAGCTTAATGTTTATTGCTTATTTAGTTTTTCAAAATCTAGTAAGCTTGTCTCAACCCTCATTTCCAGAAATGGAGCAAGAAGTCAGAGAATCAGAGGCAAGACTTGAAAAGTTAAGGCAAGCTTTTGATGAATAAATAATTAAAATTAATAACAGCGATCGCGCCCTTTATAAACCACTTTATCTCAAAAAAAATGACACAATCTACAAATAACGATATTAAATACATCACAGATTTACTGGTTGAGCTTAAATCTGATATCAAAGAAACACATAAAAGATTTGACAAAGTAGATGAGCGTCTGGAAAAAATTAAAGATGATGTTTCAACAATCAAAACAGACTTGGCAATAGTTCAAACCAAATTAGAAGCTCAACAAAAAACCTTGGAAGCTCAACAAATGTCTCTTAACAAAATTCCAGAATTAGCAGAAAAAGTTGGAGAGCTTAAGAATTGGCGACAGATAGCAATAATAATTATTACTGGCACTGCCAGCACTGTATTTGGTTGGTTTTTAAAAAGTGGACGAGGCTTTTAAGCCCAAGTTTTATAAGCGCCATTAAAAATCATTGATTGCTTGCGGTTTCGGTTCGCGTAGCTACAGTGAATCCAGCCGCTATTGGGATTTTCCCCATCGTAGAATTCTAGAATCAACTGATCGAAGTCGAGATTGTGCTTAATCCAAGTCGCCACCATTGGATTTGGCAAGCCAGGTACTTCAAAATCTACTGCTTGGCCAGAGCAATGCTGAGACGTACTACTACCGCCAATACGGGCATTGAGCAGAGGCGATCTATATCCTGACGAGACAACTACCTCTCGGAATTGGGGTCAGAGCCTGCCCCTTCAGGGGTACTTTGATT
>JAIMKV010000046.1:32166-41458 GCA_020692205.1 Myxosarcina sp. GA_180221_E-2-1-MAG-40_15 | reverse complement strand
ACGGAACTATTGCTGCTTAATTTTGTCCGAACCATTGAAGTAAGGGAAGTAGAGTAAATAGTTTAATAATTTTAAGCCCTCATAAAATTATAATTTACGAGAATATTTAAGATGGAATTGCGATCGCTTTTAGACGCGGACTCAAATTAACGAAAAAGTTTGTAATCTGGGTTGTTGCAGCAATTTTTAGCTGAGAAACGTCAATTTAATAAGAAAACTCTTAGAATTCTCTCATTATTTTATTAAAATCATCTGACTATATTGGTTGAAGATTTGTAAATAATAAATAAATCAAGAGCAACCTATGGATGGTAGTTTAATTCTGTTTAACTTGTTGAATCCCCCAGTATTGTTTTTCTTTTTGGGGATGCTGGCTGTTTTTGCCAAATCCGATCTAGAAATTCCAGCACCTCTACCTAAGCTGTTTTCTCTTTATCTATTGATTGCGATCGGCTTTAAGGGTGGTCATGAATTAGCTGAAAGCGGTATCGATCTGCAAATTGGGATTACTTTAATTGCCGCAATTGTGATGGCTTCAGTTGTGCCAATCTATACTTTTTTTATTCTCAGAACCAAACTCGATAGCTATAATGCTGCGGCGATCGCGGCTACCTATGGTTCGATTAGCGCCGTAACTTTTATTACCGCCAGTTCTTTTTTAGAAAAGCTACAAATTCCCTATGGGGGACATATGGTTGCTGCTTTAGCTTTAATGGAATCTCCAGCAATTATCGTTGGCATTATCTTAGTCAAAATGTTTGCCGAAACTAAAGCGCAAACTAAAGAAGCAATGGAATATATGCAAGATGAAGATACCCTTGATCTAGCAGATTTAGAGCAGTCTCAATATTCAGCTTCAATGACTCTAAGTAACCAACCGCTCACCAAAGTCAAAAGTACTTACAAAGTTGGTCAATTTACGGACAGCCAAAAATCAGATTTTTCATGGTCGGAAGTATTGCGAGAAGCTTTTTTAAATGCTTCGGTGTTTCTCTTAATTGGTAGTCTAATTATCGGCATTTTAACGGGAGAAGAAGGCTGGACAAAGCTTGAACCGTTTACTCAAGGTATTTTTTACGGTGCTTTGACTTTTTTCTTACTCGATATGGGTTTGGTTGCTGCTAAACGAATTAAGGATTTGAGTAAGACTGGTTCATTTTTAATTGGCTTTTCGGTATTCATTCCTGTAATCAATGCTCTAATTGGGATTGGCATTTCCAAGGTATTGGGTTTTGAACCAGGAAACGCCTTACTGTTTGCCGTGTTATGCGCCAGTGCCTCTTATATTGCTGTCCCCGCAGCGATGAGAATGACCGTACCACAGGCTAACCCCAGCCTTTACGTTTCAATGGCATTAGCCCTTACTTTCCCCTTTAACATTATTATCGGAATTCCCCTTTATTTAGAAATAATTAAACACCTATTTGTTTAGACTATGCAGCCAGTTCACAAAGTAGAAATCATCATCAGTAGTCTTGAACTCAGCAAAGTATTAGAAATCCTCGAAACAATTTAACAATAGCGATCAAAGAAAATGTTTTAACTCAGATTGAAAACTTAAAAACTTACCCTGTTGTTCACTCGAAAATACGTTCAGGACAAATTGCACTTCATGGCTGGGTATATGAAATTGAAACAGGTAAAATTCATGCTTATGATTCTCAAAGAGATGAATTTTCGTTATTAAATTCTAAATCTGGCTCAATTCCGAATCCTTTAGCAGCCGTTCATCGCTAACCAGCCTAGAAACATATATTGACATTTTCAGCAATAAATAGATTGTTTGTTTTTTGCTGGGAAGAGTAGTTTGATTTTGCCCAAGCTTGGCATAATTTTTTTCTGATTTAGAGCAAGAAAATTTTAGTTTGATACAGCCGTGAAAAATACCTGGAGCAATAATAAAGCTGAAGTGATTCTTGATAAACTAGTCACTTATTCTCAAAACAGCTATCAATGGTTTGTTAATACGCCAACAAGAGCCTTGGACAAAGCTTATTTAGCTGCCTTGACCATAAAATCGTTAGAAACAAATTATTTGGCAGCACAAGGAAAAGAAGTAAATAATTCGGCAATTATCAGTTATTTCCAAGCTGATCTAGATAAATATTTGGCGATTGTTAAAGTTAATTTGGCAGAATTTAAAGTGAGCCGTTTTTTTCTCAATCATCATCAAGATTGTTGGTCAAAAATAATTTTTATCGAAGATATTCTTCATCAATATCGTTCTGATCTTGTTGAACCTACTATTGTTCCTGATGTAAATGCTATCGAAAAGCAACATAGAAAAGTTGAGCCATACGCTTCAAGAGAAGATGATTCTAACAAAATTAAAGCAGTCACCGAAAAAACTGGGCTATTACCGCGATCGCTTGGCAGAACTTTTAACAAGATCAAAACCGATCTCAAAAATGATAGCGAAGCAGATATAATTCAAAAATTTCGTCGCGAGCGCCGAGTCACTCAAACAGCAGTTAAGTGCATCTTTCTGTTAATAATTATTCCTTTGATAACGCAGCAAACATTTAAGCAATTTTTATTGCTGCCTTCCATAGAGCAATATCGCGAAGCCCATAATTCAGCGATTTTTCTTAATCTGGAAATGAAAGAGGAAGCCTGGCGAAAACTTCAGGATTTTGAAGAAGAATTAAAGTTTGATAACTTAATTGGTATAGATACCCTAACTGCCCCAGAAATTTTTGAAGAAAAGCTTAAGGAAAAAGCCACAGAATTAGCTCAAGAATTCCGTGACCAAAGTAATAATGCTATTAGTAATGTTTTTGCCGATTTATTAGGGTTAATTACTTTTATCTTAGTTGCTTTAGCTAATAAACGGGGTATTGCCGCAATTAAAGGTCTTTTAGATAATATTATGTATGGCTTAAGCGATAGTGCTAAAGCATTCTTAATTATTTTGTTTACAGATATGTTTGTTGGGTTTCATTCTCCCCACGGCTGGGAAGTAATTCTAGAAGGTTTAGCCAACCATTTAGGAATTCAACCCAATCATAGTGCAATTTTCTTGTTTATTGCTACTTTTCCAGTCATCCTCGATACGATTTTAAAATACTGGATCTTTAGATATCTCAATCGCATCTCACCTTCGGCTGTAGCAACTCTAAAAAACATGAACGAGTAATTGTTTTTGACCGCGGCAGGCGTACATTGCGCGATGCGATTAAATGATCATGGTGTTGCTCAAAAATCGTGTTTGAAACGATTAAGTCTACATCCTGTAAAAGATTGCCCTAAGCAAAAAACGCAGAAGTACTACAAAAACAGAGTTGCCAGATCCAGAATTTGCCAAGCGATCGCCTGGCTCACTCTAATAGTTCGGCTAACTGGGTCAAACCCTTAAACTTAGCGTGCATATAAGCGGTGTTGCCGCGAATATCTTGTACTGTTTTGTCGGCACCGTTTTCTAGCAATAATTTAGCAATTTCAGTCTGATTAAAGGTATTTCAGGAACGAAGCTCTAATTATTAATAAAGACTGAATCGCCATACTAGCTATAGGTTTGGATCAGCAAGGGAATCTTAGCCTCTTTGCAGACATAACCAACCTGGGTTTAACCGCTGATTAGTCTACAAGATCAAGAACAGATCTGCACACTGAACTAACACGGCAATTTGGCAACGCCTAACTAAAAATAATCTCAATTGAGCAGATCCATTAGTTATAGCCATAGCAATTTTAATTAGCGATCGCCGTTAAAAAACCATGCTAGATCCCAAGACAATTTGCCGTTCTGCTTCAATTATTCATTCGACTGAGAAAAGCCTTGAGGCGATCGCATTGAGGATTAGTCAATACTTCTTTAGCATTTCCTTGTTCTTCTACTATCCCCTCATTAAGAAATATAACTTGGTTTGCTACTTCACGAGCAAACTGCATTTCGTGGGTAACTACCACCATCGTCATTCCTTCTTCGGCAAGCTGCTTCATTACCGTTAATACTTCTCCGACCAATTCAGGATCGAGTGCGCTGGTAGGTTCATCAAACAGCAACACTTCAGGTTTCATACAGAGACTGCGAGCGATCGCTACCCGCTGTTTTTGTCCCCCAGATAGCTGTTCGGGATAAGCTTCGGCTTTACTACTCAAACCCACTTTATCTAGATAATGTAGGGCGCGATCGCGACATTCTAATTTTGATTCTTTTAATACTTCGGCAGGGGCTAACATCAAATTTTGCAATACATTCAGGTGAGGGAAAAGATTGAATTGCTGAAAAACCATACCTACCTTAGTTCGTAGCTGCTTTAATTTTTGCGGGCTAATCTTTGGTTGGGAAAGATCAATATCCATTACCCGTAGTTTACCGCCATTAATAGTTTCTAAGCGATTACAGCAGCGCAGTAAAGTACTTTTGCCACAACCAGAAGTGCCAATTATCGAAACAACATCTCCTGGATAAAGTGAAGCGGTAATCCCTTTTAATACCTCTAATGAACCGTAACTTTTTCTTAAACGATCAAAGGAAATAACTGGAGCCAAAGTAGTCATATTATTAATATTTATCAACTTATTCTGCAAATAAAATAGCGGGATTTTTTTGGTCTAACTGTTCGATTGAACACATTAATTATCTTCGTTTGTGTTCATAATTTGTTCATTGCAAAAGTTATCTGAACCCAAAATTAGACTAACTAGATTTATTAACCAGACAGCTTAAGATATATTTTATCTGATCGAGATTGTCTCTTGGTACTAGTAAAATATTTTAGTTAGATCAATAAATGATGAAACAAGGCTTTTAAGATGACTATGAGCATTAATTTTATTCAATATAAAAACTTTTTTACATTTATTGATCTAGATCGGGAAAACAGCAATATATAGATAGTTATGAAGGAAAATAGCTTACAATTTTGGTTACGAAGGTTAGGATTAAGCTTAATTGGATTATTATTAGTCATTAGTCTCAACTCTTATTTAACTTCTCCTTCAAATGCTCAAGGAGTTTTAAAAGTAGGAACAGAACCAGCTTTTCCTCCTTTTGAAATGCAGGCACCAGGAGGTAAAGGACTTACAGGGTTTGATATCGATCTATTTCAAGCAATTGGGGAAGAGGCGGGGTTAGAGATTCAGTTTCAAAGCATGCCCTTTGATGGGCTGATCCCCGCCCTACAGTCGCAAACTATTGATGCAGCGATTAGCGGTATGACAATTACTGCCGAACGCGCCCAAACAGTTGATTTTGCTCGTCCATACTTTCAATCAGGTTTGGCGATCGCGGTGAGAACAGAAGACAAAGGAGAAATCAACGGTTTTGATGATTTAGAGAATAAAAGAATTGCCGTCGCAATTGGTACAACAGGAGCGCAAGAGGCTCAGAAAATTTCAGGGGTAGAAATATTTACCTTTGATAACTCTGCCCTGGCACTTCAAGAGTTAAGTAATGGCAAAGTAGATGCGGTGGTAAATGATGCTCCCGTAACTCTTTATGCGATCAAAGTTGGTAATCTCAATAACGTTGAAGTAGTAGGAGAACTGTTAACCGAAGAATACTACGGGATTGCTCTACCAAAAAACTCGCCGAACCTAGAGAAAGTTAACAATGCTCTAGATGAACTGCTTAAAACTGGAAGATATCGCCAGATTTATCAAAAATGGTTTGCTGGAGAGCCAGCGAAATTACCTTTAGTTGCTCCCGCTCTAGAAGGAGAAACCGCTGCCTTTAGCCTGACGAGAATGTTGCCCACCTTGTTATGGGGAGCCTTGGTAACTGTAATGTTGACCGCGTTTTCAGTATTCTTTGGCACCATTGGCGGAACTTTACTGGCTACAGCCTCAATTTCCGATTTCAAGCCCTTGGGTTGGTTGAGTCGGATCTATATAGACTTCTTTCGCGGTACACCTCTGTTAGTCCAAATCTTTATGATCTACTTTGGTCTACCATCCCTACTACAGCAAATAGGGCTAGATTTTAGCTTTAATCGCTTTGCGGCGGCGGTTACGGCTCTTAGCCTCAATTCTGCTGCCTATTTAGCCGAAATTATTCGGGGTGGGATTCAATCTATTGACCAAGGACAGTGGGAAGCTGCTCAATCAATGGGGATGGGGTGGGTACAAACCATGCGTTACGTCATTTTTCCCCAGGCTTTTCGTCGAATGTTACCACCTTTAGGTAATGAGTTTATCACCATGATTAAAGACACTAGCTTAGTCGCAATTATTGGTTTTGAAGAACTATTTCGTCAGGGACAACTTATGGTAGCAACTACCTATCGTGCCTTTGAAATCTATGCCGCAGTAGCCTTAATCTACCTATTTTTGACCTTTATCGCTTCTAGAGTTTTTAGCTGGTTGGAAAACCGGCTGAACCCTGTGCGTCGTGCTAATAAAAAAGCATCAGCTAAAGTGACTTCGAGTTCAGAACAGTTGGCAAGCTGATTGATGTAATAATTTAATTTTAGGTGAGAGGATAATGTTTAATCGTGTAGTTAATTTGCTCTTTATGGGTGCAACAATTTCTGGTGTCGTTTTGCTCAATTGCGATCGCCCTAAGGGCATGACTTTGCTACGCGCTCAAGCCATACCCATGACTAACTATCAAAATGATCTTGGTCAGGTTACTAACGTCAATCAGCTCAGAGATGTTGCGCCAACAGACTGGGCTTATGAAGCCTTAAGAAGTTTAGTTGACCGCTATGGCTGTATCTCAGGATTCCCCAACCAGACGCATCGAGGGAGTCAACCCTTGACTCGTTATGAATTTGCCGCAGGATTAAATAGCTGTTTAAATCAGATCGAGCGTTTGATTGCTGGCTCTGAGTCAGTGTCAGCAGAAGATCTGGCAACGGTAGAGCGATTAAGCCAGGAATTTGAGGCGGAATTGGCGACTTTGGGAGGTAGAGTCGCTCAACTAGAAAGTCGGACGGCTGTATTAGAAGACAGTTCTTTTTCTACCACCACCAAGCTAAATGCAGAGATTGTTAACTATGTGCTGGGAACATTTGGCGATGAAAAACCAGACGGTAGTGATGTTGATGATGAAATAACCTTTAGCAGTCGCGTTCGACTTTATTTTGATAGCAGCTTTACTGGAGAAGATCAACTAAGAGTCATGTTACAGGCAGCAAACATTACTAGTCCTGCCGAATCTGGTGGGACTAATTCTTTAGCTCTTAACCTTGAGGGAGATAATGATAATAATGTTGAACTTAGTGATCTATATTATACTTTTCCCGTCACAGAGAGAATTTCTGCTTTAGTCGGTGCCAATGGCGTTGATGTCGATGATTTTTTTGATGTCGTCCCGACAATGGGAGTAGCCTATGACACGCTAAGTTTATTTAGTGCTTATAATAATCTAATTTACGACAATGCCAACGGCGGAGGTGCTGCTGTTGGCGTTGATTTTGATATTTTAGATACCGTAAATTTAGCCGTAGGCTACTGGGCGACTAATCCCGCCGATCCTACGTCTGGCAACGGTTTATTTAACGGTAACTATGCTGCTGGAGCTAACTTGAATCTTTCTCTTTTAGAAGAACGTTTGAATTTTGCTTTAGCTTATCTTCGCACTTATCAAGGTGCGGGGAGTGACTACGATTTGGCTGGTTTTGTGGGGACTGAGGCAGCCACTGATCCTTTTGATGACCAAGCTAATTCCGCTAATAATTACGGGTTGGCTGCCAGTTATCGCATCTTAGAACAACTTTCCCTCGGCGGTTACGCTGGCTATACTACCGCTTCGACAATTGATGATACTGCTGATGCCGATATCTTAAACTGGAGTGCTTATGTAACCTATAGCGATTTCTTGAAAGAAGGCTCGGCTGCTATTGTTAGTTTTGGGCAACCTCCCACGCTAATTGATTCCGAGGGTACTGCTGTAGCAGATGACCCAGATACGCCCTACTTACTCAACGTGGAATATCAATATAATTTTAGCGATAACATTCAGTTTACCCCTGGAGGCTATGCTTTATTTAATCCAAATGGTGATTCAGAAAACGACACTATCTATGTCGGAACTCTGCGCACTGTTTTTAGATTTTAAGCTTTAAATCTTCTCGTCAAGAAAATAAATTCAGCAAATTCAGCTTCATTTTATGAATATTATGGGGAGCAAATAATGGTTTTTTAGCCAAAGATTTAGCCAAACAAAACTTTCTGGGCGAAACAAACCCCTCTCCTTATCAGAGAGGGGCCAGGGAAAAGGTTAAACGGGCATTCCTAAAATATCCTCAATTTTAGGCATCTGTTCTAACGGAATTACTCTACCTTCATCTTCAAAATTATCAATCTGATCGAAGTTGAGATAGCGATATAGATCGTTTTCAAAGGGGGCAATTTTTTCTTGAACAACTGCCATATATTCTTCAACGGTAGGAATCTTACCCAACAAGGCACAGACAGCAGCTAATTCCGCCGAACCAAGATAAACCTGCGCGCCTTTACCCATACGGTTATTGAAGTTGCGGGTAGACGTGGAAAATACAGTAGCATTATCTTCCACACGAGCTTGATTACCCATACAAAGAGAACATCCAGGCATTTCGGTACGTGCGCCAGCAGCAGCAAACACTCCGTAGACGCCTTCCTCGCGAAGTTGCTTTTCATCCATGCGAGTAGGCGGGCAAATCCATAAACGCCCTTTGACTACCCCTGCACCTTCAAGGATTTTGGCAGCGGCACGGTAATGTCCGATATTTGTCATACAAGAACCGATAAAGACTTCATCTACTTTATCTCCTGCACATTCTGACATTAGCTTAACGTTGTCAGGATCGTTGGGGGCAGCGACAATAGGTTCTTTAATTTCATTGAGGTTAACTTCAATAATATCTGCATATTCTGCATCTGCATCGGCAGACATTAATTCAGGATTAGCCAACCACTGTTCCATTTTGGCAACACGGCGCATCAGAGTACGAGCATCTTGATAACCACGGGCAACCATATTTTTTAGCAAAGCCACGTTAGAACGCAAGTATTCGGCTACAGTTGATTCACTAAGTTTGATAGTACTACCAGAACAAGAACGTTCGGCAGTGGCATCGGTGAGTTCAAACGCCTGTTCGACTTTTAAGTCGGGTAAACCTTCCATTTCCATAACTCGCCCGTTAAAAACATTTTGTTTGTTTTCTTTAGCAACAGTTAGTTTACCTTGTTGAATAGCTACCCAGGGAATAGCGTTAACAATATCCCGTAAAGTTACTCCAGGTTGCAATTGGCCAGTAAAGCGAACTAATACAGATTCGGGCATATCCAAAGGCATGACTCCCAAGGCAGAAGCAAAAGCAACTAAACCCGAACCAGCAGGAAAGGATATACCTAAGGGAAA
>JAIMKV010000046.1:0-32155 GCA_020692205.1 Myxosarcina sp. GA_180221_E-2-1-MAG-40_15 | reverse complement strand
AGGCGCCGCCAGTACCTACCGTGTCGGGTAACAGCATTCTATTGAGCCAAGAGTGAATAATACCGTCTCCTGGGCGCAACGCTACCCCACCACGAGTTGAGAAAAAGTCAGGTAAATCTTTATGGGTTTGAATATCTACAGGTTTGGGATAAGCAGCAGTATGACAAAAAGTTTGCAGAGTTAAATCGGCATTAAACCCAAGGCAAGCCAGCTCTTTTAATTCATCCCGTGTCATAGGGCCTGTGGTATCTTGCGAACCAACAGTAGTCATCAACGGTTCACAGGAAGTTCCAGGGCGTACTCCAGATAACCCGCAAGCTTTACCCACCATTTTTTGCGCCAAAGTAAAGCCTTTGCCTGTATCTGTGGGTATCGAAGGACGGGCGAAAATTGGAGATACTTCTAAGCCTAATGCTTCTCTAGTTTTGTCAGTTAATGCTCTCCCAATTAAAAGAGGAATACGACCTCCTGCCCTTACTTCATCAATAATAGTTTCAGGTTTAAGGGTGAAGGTAGAAATAATTTCTCCAGATTCTTTTTTTATTTCACCTTGATAAGGGTAAATAGTAATCACATCCCCTGTATTCATCTGGCTAACGTCACATTCAATCGGTAACGCTCCTGAATCTTCGGCAGTATTAAAGAAAATAGGGGCGATTTTATTACCTAAGATATAGCCACCAGACTTTTTGTTAGGAATAAAAGGAATTTCTTGCCCGATATGCCACAAAACTGAGTTAATTGCTGATTTACGAGATGAACCAGTACCCACAACATCACCGACATAAGCAACAGGATAGCCTTTAGTTTTTAACTGGGCAATGGTTTCTATACCATCGGGCATCTTAGACTCTAGCATTACTAAGGCATGAAGGGGAATATCGGGGCGAGTAGTAGCATGGGGGGCAGGAGATAAATCATCGGTGTTGGTTTCTCCTGGTACTTTAAATACTGTGATAGTAATCGCTTCAGGCAGTTTAGGGCGACCAATAAACCATTCAGCATTTGCCCAGGAATCAATTACTTGTTTGGCATAGGGATTAATATCAGAAAGTTCCAAGACTTCGTTAAAAGCATCAAATACCAGCAGAGTTTTACTGAGGGCAGCAGCGGCTTCAGCAGCAATACTAGGGTTAGAAGATTTTAATAGGTCTACTAAAGACTGGACGTTATAACCGCCAACCATTGTTCCTAATAGATTTATTGCTCCTTGAGTGGAGATGACTGGGCATTGGATTTCACCTTTGGCTACACTTGTTAGAAAACCAGCTTTGACATAAGCTGCATCATCCACACCAGGAGGAACTCTATCTCTCAATAATGTCAGTAGTTCTTCTTTCTCAGCTTGGGGAGGATTTTTTAGTAGTTCGCATAGTTCTGAAGTTTGCTGTGCGGTTAAGGGTAAAGCGGGAATGTTTAAAGCTGCTCTTTCGGCTGCGTGTTTTCTATATGCTTCTAACATCTAGTAGTTCTCCTCTTCTATATGCAGATTGATTACAGAAATTTATTGTCTCATCGATCTCCCTACATCTCTGTTCATAGGAAGTATTTTTTGATTAATACATCATCTATATATTTATATTGTATCTAGGTCGGATCACTGACGATGCATTGTTTTGGCTAATTTATCGATAATCAGAGGTGTTTGGCGATTAGGTTTTTTAGCGTTTGATGATAATTTGGATTAAATAATTATGCTTGACACTGTTTATGTACAACTTAATTAGCTTAAGGAGATCGCTAGATAAATCTTTTCAAAACCAAAAGCGATCGCCTTTTAAACAATCCACATCAACGTTAAGATTACAATACCAGTAAAATCATTCTAGGCAATATGATGATTACCTCGCCTCAAAATTCCTATCTAACTCCAGAAGAATATTTTCAGTTAGAAGCAGCTAGCGATATTAAATACGAATATATCGATGGTGAAATTTATGCAATGGCTGGTGCTACAGATACTCATGTGACTATTGCACTAAACATGGCTATTTTGTTACGCAATCATCTTCGAGGTTCAGGATGTAGCGTATATATTTCGGATATGAAAGTTAGAGTTGAAGCTAAAAACCGTTTTTACTATCCTGATGTGTTGGTAACTTGCGAGGACAAAGATCGGGAAAATAGCACGTTTAAAATGTTTCCTAGTTTAATTATTGAAGTGTTATCTGACTCTACTGAAGCTTTTGATCGAGGAGATAAGTTTGCTGACTATCAGTCTTTACCAAGCTTACAAGAATACGTGCTAATTAATCCAAAAAAAGCAAGAATTGAGTGCTTTCGGCGCACAGAAAGCAATTTATGGTTATTACAATTTTATGAATTAAAAAATGAGCAATTTGAATTAGTTAGCGTTGATTTCGCAGGAAAAATTAGTGATGTATACGAGGAAGTGGTTTTTAGTGAACAATCTGGTTTTGAGAAACAGTAGAATCTTATTTTCTTTTGACAAACAGTCTCTAAAAGTTCTTGAGAATTAAGTTTTTTAACCTTGCCATCAAGTTGGCGCGATCGCTTTGGCAAACCTTTCTAAGATCGAGGCGATCGCAATTTACTAGTTTAGTTATATATAGTGGAGTGTTTCAAGTTCGGATTCCTCTAGAACGTCATCGTATGTTAACGATTGAAGCTGCCAAGCAAAATATTAGCTTGAATTGTTTAGTTAGCGATCAACTAGCTGGTTAGTTGCAAAATGAAAATGTGACTAAGCTAGGCCAGGAAAACGGCGATATTTGAGTAAGTAACCCAAGAGCATCAGCAAGATAATTATCGCTGTACCAATGCCAATAGGACTAGGTAGCCAAAAGATAGCATGGATATGATTAACTTCGCCTGGATGGAGTTGCCAAACTAGACCTTTTTTTAAGCTATTATTTATTGGTTGCAGGTTGTCGGAATTAGAGATACTGCGAGCAATCCAAGGAGTAGTTAACTGAAACTTTAAATCAGCTAAAGAATCTGGATCGATGATGATTTTCTCTTGTTGACTTAGAACTTGTAATGCTCTGAGGTCAATCGCCAGATCCAAACTGTTTCTTTCGACAAAGATCAGATTGCTTTGATGGATTGATACCTGAGAATTAAGCTTAATTAAATCGACTTGATCTTTGGGGATAGTAGCATTGGGAACAATGCTGGTTTGAAAAAGCTGATTAAACTTTTGGGCTAATTCTACACCATTGCCAAAGGGAATAGTTAAGAGGAGTTCTTGAGAATCAAGTTTTTTAACCTTGCCGTCAAGTTGGCGCGATCGCTTTTCTACACTGTCCAACCATTTTTTAGTGTCCGATGGTGCAAGATTACTTAGCTGATCGCTGACTTTAATGTGCTGAGTAATCTCTCCACTGTAGGGAGTCGCAAAATTAATCCCTACCTGATAATCAACGCAGCCAGTTAACAAGACTGTTAAACACAAAATGACAGGCAATAAAAATCTCACAACGCTACTATTTTTCATGATTAACTATCCATCGCATAGAGTTTCTTAGGTTTGCCGAGGTCTATTTTATTGCTGACTTCTGACTTCTGACTTCTGACTTCTGACTTCTGACTTCATTATTGCCTTGCTGCTACTCCTAATTGAGCGAAAAGAATATGAGGAACGTAAGCACTGCTACCAACCCATTCAGGGCGATCGCTTAAATCGACTATCTCGCTGAAGGCGGCAAAAATGTTTCCTGCCACCATTGTATCTTTTACCCTGCCGACAATTTTTCCCTGCTCAACTTTGTAACCTAAATCTATATTGACGGAAAATTCACCTGCTAGAACATTAGATTGTCCCGCGCCTAAAACCTGGTCGACAATAATACCTTCTTCGATGCCAGCAATCAAATCAGCAACACTAGTTGTACCAGGGCTGATGCAGACATTGGCTAAACTGGGGCTAGGACGCGAGATACCGCCCCGAAAACCATTTCCACTAGATTTTATACCTTGACGAGCTGCCCAGCGTCTATCCCAGTAAAATTGCTTGACCACGCCTTGCTCGATTAAATTTTTCTTGCTGGTGGGTACTCCTTCATCATCAAAATCACAGGCAGAAACACCGATGGTGGGATCTTCATAGACAGTAATTCGCGCATCAACTATTTTTTCCCCTAATTTATCAGTTAAAGGAGAAGCCTTTTGCACGATAGATTGACCAGAAAAAATCGTGCCAAACATTCTGCCCATAGTGCTGCTGACTGCACTAGGAGTAAATAACACAGGATAAGTCCCGCTGATAATACTTGCTGTTTCTTCGGCACGTTGATATTTGGCAATTAGCTGTTGTAAAATTGCTTTATAATCAGGCTGGCGATCGCGAGTTACTTCGTAAGCATAAGCCTGTAAAAAGTCTTTGTCCCGCACCAAATTACCTGATAAAACTGCACTAAGATTTTGACTATTCTGTTCGGTGTAAACATTGGTTGTTGTTGCTAGCTTTACCTGACTAGAACGGCTATGAAAACTAACGTCCACCAAAATATCAGGATTGTACTGATGAACTTTGCTAATTAAATCTTCTCCTACCTCAATCAAGGTTTCAGTATTGGGAGGCTGGTAATCGCTTTGTGGCTCAATTGAGTTAACATCTTGAGTAAAGTCAAACTCTACAGGATCGCCGATTTCGGTAGTAGCCACTGCTGCATCGACCAAATCTGACAAACGAGTCAAATCTGTAGAACTAGCAAACCCCAACTTATGATCGGCAATTACTCTTAAGGCAATGCCTTCGGAAGCTTTAGTTTCTAATGACTTTAAACGATTATTACCAAACTCAATTGGCGTATCCTGACTGGCAACATAATATACTTCTGCTGCAATACCTTTTTGATTCGCCAGGTCAATTATCTGTTCAATTATTTGATCCTTCAATGCTCTTGCTCCTTTTTTGGTGACGTTGCTAATTTCAAAGTGCTGATAAAAGCTAACAGCTTTTAGCTTTTATTACTGAGGAGGGAAGAAGTGTTTAAATTATTTCTTGCCTTCTTGCTGTCTCCTCCGCACCTTAACAGCTTACTTACTCCTCTTCCCAATCAGCATTTTGGGCTTCGCTGCCACCGCCAACGGTAACGAGATCAATTTGCTGACGATAATAGTCAACGCTTTTAACCTCTACTTCGACGCGATCACCTAAACGATAGGCAGTACGATTTTTTCTGCCTACCAGACAGCTATTACGAGAACGATATTCATACCAATCATCTTTTAAGGAACTAACATGAACTAAACCTTCTACTAATAAATCTTCGATTTCCACGAAGAAACCATAAGACTGTACTCCCGTAATCAAGCCTTCAAAAATTTTGCCTGTCCGTTCTTTCATTTGTTCGGCTTTTTTCAATCCAGCCAAATCTCTCTCTGCGTCTTCTGCCTGTTTTTCGCGATCATTTAAGAAGGGCAGCATGGTTTGAATATCGATTTCAATTTGCTCTTGGATATCAGGCGGCAGTACCTTCCAGTTAATTTGCCCGTGACAGCTGCTGCTAGTGAGGTCAACACCCTGTTTGGTGCGACTATGACGGCGATCTCGTCCATGCTCAAATAGCGTCTTTAAGATGCGTTGAATAATTAAATCGATATATCTTTGACCAGGAGAAATGCAGTGAGTATAGGCATCTTGATAAGCCAAACCAAAGTGATGCCCTGGTTCGGTTGAATACTTGACTGGTTTGAAGGTGCTTTGCAGCAGATAATTTAACACCATTACTGCCGAAGAGGTAGCGAATTGTTCTGTCAGCCTTTGATAGTCTTGAGAAGAAACGCTGTCTTCGACATCAAGGTCAATATCCAAGCCCAAATTATTGCCCAACTTGATTAAATCTTCTAATTCTTCAACATCTGGTTCTGCCTGGGTGCAGTAAATTGCTGGCAATTCTAATGCTTGTAAATGTTCGGCAACTGCTTTTCCCGCTAATATAGTTAGCTCAGTCAACATCGAGTATACGGGTAAAGCTGCTACGCTCAGAATTGTTCCTACTCTGCCTTCATCTTTATAAAGGTTATGAATTTCTGGCGTTATAACTTCCAAACCGCCTCTCTGTAAGCGTTGTGCTTTAACCAAAGGACTGATAGTAAAGAACAAATCTTTCAGCAGAGGAACTAGGTTAGCTAATTTTTTACCTGATTTTTTTGCTTCCCCAATTAAAGTTTGAGTTTCTTGATAGGTAAGCTGATGGTCTACCGAAATTACCGAAGGCATAATTTTATATTCGGTAGTGTTTCCTTGAGAATCTATGGTTAGCATGATTGAAATTGTCAACCTGTTTCTGCCTGGGATTAAAGAACACAGTTTGCTAACTTTTTCAGGAAACAAAGGTAAAACTTGTTTCCGTAAGTTTACGGCTACACCGCGTTTTCTGGCAATACGGTCTAAAACCGTGTCCTGTTCTATGTAATGAGCTACATCAGTAATATGTATGCCCAATTGCCAGTCTCCTGATTCAGTTTTTTCTAGGGTAAAGGCATTTTCAATCCAAGGAGTATTTTGCAGATTAGATTCAGATTCAATGGTAAAGGTGAGCTTGTCTCTTAGATCTACACGGTTTTTAATCTCGGCGGCGGGAACACGGGCAGTCGGTAGCTGAGATGCAGCCGCGATCGCTTTTTCAGGAAAGTTTAAGGGTAGGTCATGTTTACAAGAAACAATATCAACATCAGCAGCTTCTTCGGCATCACTACCTAAAATTTTGGTTACTTTTCCCAAAGGGGGGTGTTGTCCTAAAGGGTAGCGCAGCACAGATACGTGAACCAGATGTTCCAATGCTGCTTCTAAGTCTTGACCATTTTCTTTAAGATCTAGTTCAAACAATAAGCGGTCATCTAAGGGGATAGCTTTATACTGTGCTTCTTTATTAGTTACTGTGGCAAGCAGCGAAGGATTAGAACGCTCTAAAATCAGCTTGACTTCTCCCTCAGGAGAACGACGACGACTGCCTTCTTTAATAATTTTGACAAAAACGCGATCGCCATTCCAAGCATTACTCAGATGACTTTCTCTAACGTAAATATCATCAGCATTTTCTTCATCTTGAATTGCAAAGCAAAATCCTTTGCTAGAGCATCTCAATTTAGCTTCAACCACATCATCTTCATAGATACGGCGATATTTACCTCTTTCTTTGGTCAAAACCTTGATTTTTTCTAGAGCATCTAAAGTAATCTGTAATTTCTGAATACTCTCCTCGTCCTCACAACCGAGTTTTTTCTCGATATTTTTGCCCGCAACTAGCTTATCATCAACGAACTGAGCGAGTAATGTAGCGATTGAAAATTCCATGTAAAAATTATCCTTATCCAGTTTTAATTTAGTAACTACAACAGAAGCGAAGAAAACTATACTAACCCGTACGCCTCGTTTGTACACTTTGTACACTTTGTGCGTTACCTTAAGCCAGGGTTTGCTGAGACGGCAACTTCTTTCACGGTGTAATCCCTGGCGGGGGTACCAATGGCTTTTTTGCATCACACAGACATGACGTATATATGTCTTTTTGTGCTTTTGCTTGTTTGATGCCGTAAGAGTTAAGAGCGATCATGGTTCTTACTTTAAAGGCTTCAAAAGCATAGTGATATATGTCAACTGCCTGATGTTTATAGCTTGGCAATTTGCTTTTGCGCTGGTCATCAGCTATTTTGCCGTAAGACAAAGCTTGCTGTAACCGTTGCTCAATAAATCAATTGATTGTGAAACGTTAATTACCAAAATTTACGAGTTAATTTTATAGTCAATTCAGTATCTATTGTAAATTCTCGATGCTTATTGGCAAATTTCTTTTTGACCAGAACTTTAAATAGTAGATTGGTACTTATATTTATTTTAAGATTAAATAAAACAAAAATGCTCTTAGCTAAATTTCGTCATAAGTATCCTCAAGGAAGTTTGCTCAGTGAACTAATTAAAATTGACCGAGGAACCTACATTGTTAAAGTTTTGGTCGAGGTAAATCAGCTAATTTTGGCTACTGCTTTGGCTGGTGCAGACACGGTTGAAGCTGCCGAAGATTCTGCCAGGCAAAGAGCGATCGCTACTTTGTTTTTAGACGATCACTCAGTTAATCATGGCATTATTGAAGCTACTCCATCAAGCAATCCTGCTGCTACATTTATTGAATCAAAACCAATTAATAGTCGTAATACTGTTAATTTTTCTAAAGCTCATTTTGAACAGTCTAATCAAGATAGCATTGCTGCTTTAGATATTACGACAACCAATCATATCCCTGAATTAACTCCCACCGAGCTAAATCTTGAGTTTGAGGTTGAAGATTCCACTCAATCGATTAACCTGGCTAACAACTTATTTAGTGAGACATTTACTAGCGAAATTAGCGAAAATTCTACGTTATCAGCTACTGATGTGCCAGAATCTAACTTTGAGACTAATTATGCTGCTACCACCGCTGAAGTTGAGGCAATGGACTTTAATGAAATTAAACAACAGACTGATATTGAAATTAAACGATTGGGCTGGACAAAAGATCAGGGCAAAGAGTTTCTCAAAAGCCGTTACGGAAAAAGAAGTCGCCTGCATCTAACTGATGAGCAGTTACTAGAATTTCTACGCTATCTGGAAAAGTTGCCCAGCCCAGTTGAATAAGTCGAATTGACGAAGCAATCTCTGACTGCCTAGGATTTGTTAGACTCAATTAATTACTTGAATAAAATTAGTTCTTGAATCATCGTACTAAAATAGCAATAATAGATACAGTTAGACTCAAGAAAAGTTTTAGGAGTTACTCGCAAAGGAGAAACCCATGTTACACCGCAAGATTTATCAACTCTGTCAAGATGATCGTGAAGTTTGTATTTTCTTGCGGGATCAACAACGCTGGATTGAAAGCGGACGTATTGTTGATTTCGAGGGAGACATTGTAACGATTCGTTACGAAACTGAAGAAGAAGACGAAGTTAGCTCTTGGGAAGAAATGGTTCGTTTAGAAAGCATTGGTGCTGTTACTCAAAAGCTAGCTTCAGTATCCAAAACTAATACTGAAATCTCAGTTTCCGATGATTGTCCAGAAGCAGAACAAATTCATCCCCAGTCACCAGAACACAATCAGGAATAAAGCAGAAAAGCACACGGTTAGCCAAGATTAACGCTTATTTGTATATCTGGTTAGTATTCAAAATGATTATAGTTAATCAGTTTCGTGATTAGCTTCAAAAACTGGACAGTAACCTTCGGGAACAACTTTGAACCCGTACAAGGGGGAAAATTGATTCCAACAGCGTTGGTTATTGTAGTGTATACAGCGATTGCAGCAGTCTAGGTCAGAAGAGATTCGAGCCTGATTATGAGAATTTAATAATTCTCGTTGAGAAACTCCTTTAATTACCAATTCATTACCCTGCCATCGAGCCTGGATAATACCTGTATCGGCAATGTTTTTCCATCTGGAGTCGTCGCTGATATTATCGGGAAGAACTATAGCGATCGCCGAACCAGCTTCATTTAGCTCTCCTTCATAGTAAATAGGTTGTGGAGCTTGTGGTTGAACAAAGCGATCGCCGATCGGCAATTCCACTAGTATGCCTTGAGCAGGAGAATGTATTTGGTAACGATTACGCAATTCTTCAAGACTAGCTAGCTCAAGCAAATAGTTTAAAGAGCCATGAACCAAAATTACGTGTTGCGGGCGTAAATTATGAATTAGCTGAGTCGTATTGCGACCATCGCTATGCTCTGCTAATAAATAGGTTTCAATAGTCACCGAAGATAGACTACGTACTAGTTCTAATTCAGGGGAATCTGGATGAATATATTCTTGAGGATGTTCAGGTAATAAGACTAACCATTCAGCAGTTTTGTCGGTTAGATACTGCCACAAATTACTGCGATAATTAACTAAAAATACTCCAGGTTTTTTACCAGCAATAAAGCTATTAGGATGATTAATTCGGCTCATTCGAGGGCAAATTCGTTCATCCCAAAATAAAGATTGGTGTTTGGCAAAATTTTGGACAGATTCGGGAAATTGAGCTAACAGCCCTAAATAAATATCGCAGGTCAACGCCACAGCATCATCAACCCAAATATCGAGATCTCGCCCCGTAAATTGATGATGAGAACGCAAGAGCTTGAGAATTTCTTGTCCTAAACCAATCGGCGGAACAGGAAGCAACACGTTTTTCTCGGCTTCAATAGCTCGATTAATGCGCTCCATTAACTGCTTTTCCTGAAGACGGCGATGGGGATGGCGTAGCGTGCCGTAACTGCCTTCTAAAATCAAAACATCTGGAGCTAGTCCCCGCAAATTCTCAATTGACATTCCTTCAACTAACTGAAAGTTAGAAACGGAAAAATCGCCAGTGTACATTACCTTATAACTGCGATCGGGCGTGGCGTGGGTAATAATAATCGCCGCCGCACCAGGTAAATGTCCCGCAGGAACTATCTGGATCTGCAAATCTGTCCCAATTTTTAGTGGCGATCGCCAAGTCAATGTCTGACACCAATCCAGCTCCCCTTTTTTGCTCTCGCTCATCCAGTGACAGGGTAAAAGTTTGGCGGTAACTTCGCTGGTATAAATTGGTAGGTTAGGATAAGTTTGATGCAGTTTTAAAAGTCCACGGCAATGATCGTCATGGGCATGGGAACAAAAAACTAAATCAGCAGGAGGTTGCTCAAGCTCAAGCAAAGCTGATAAATTTTTTAAACCGCAGTCTAGTAAGATACGGTATTTGCCGATACGTAATAATAAACAGACACCTTCGTCTTCATGACCTGCTGCATAAACAAAACAAGATAAAGGCAGGGAACTAAAGCTAGTTTTTCCCTGACTTATTTTCATAAAATTAACTCCTAATAACCAAGACTTTAAGCAATTTTGAACCCCAACGTCAAGCGTTCCCTGCCTTTTAAAAGCGGGGCTTGCGCTTGACCGCATTCCGCGGTCAATTAACGTCTTTGTTTAAAATCTTAAGTTATACAAGTAACCTTACTTATTTTAATTTCACGAGAAGTTAAGTTTATTTATATTTGTTAATTAACTTTTAACAGTAGCAAAAGTGAGTTTCATGGCGATCGTCATGAAGAATTCTAGCCTGGATGTAATTAATGAGCTGAACCGTTGCCGTCATATTTATCAGTATCGTAATAGCCGCCTTTCGTGCCAAAAAATAGACAGGCTACTGAAAAAATTCCAGTTAAGACTAATATAATCAGTTTGACATCCATAGCTTTAAAAAGTTGCTTAATAAATTCTACTTACCTATATTAATGCGATCTTTGGCAACCAATTCTGCAAAAAATCTATTGATCAAACTAATGCTAATGATTAGTCGAGTAGCGCCTATAGCTTATGTTACCTCTTCAATTTTCATCGAAGTAGCCAAAGGGAATTCTTCTACTTCAGGAAGCTTTTCCAATAAAAGACGAGAAGATTGGTTTCCTCCTGACAGACGTTTTAATAATTTTGGTCTAGGGTCGTGAATCAAATAGTAAATTTCATCTTTAACTTGCCATTCTTCTTCTGCTACTGCCACTTGGAGACTGTTTCCGCGTTTAATTAACAGAGGCAACATTTCTCCTGCACGGATTAAAGCTTGAAGATGAGCCGACTTAAACGAAAAATTTGACTCTTTCAAGACTGTTGTGCCTAATTTTATTTGTCCGTCATTAATATACCCATTCCATGTCTTAACTTGTAATTGAGAAATTAACGCCTGACTCACTTTTGTTTTACTGCTATTTTCAGTTGAGCTATTTTGGGGAAACGCCGCTAAGACTCTAGGAGGCTGAAACTCTTCTACTGCTCTTTGAGCCAAAACCAGGTTAACTTCGCCATTGTTAGTCAGAGCCAAAAATGTTCCCATAGATTCAATTCCTGCCTCAGCTAACACCTCAGTGTCTAGCGCGCTACTCTCAAACACAGGTAAGTTATCGGCTTCTGCTTTTTTACAGGCTTCAGGATCGGTATCAATCATTACTACAGATTCTCCTAACTGCTGAAATAAGCGACCCATGAAACGACCCAAGGCATCGCAGCCAATAATTACTGCTCCTTTGGCATCGCTCTTAGTAATTTTTAGCCATTTAGCGACCCATCGCGCAGTTAATCCCTGAAAAAAGACAGTCATCAAAATAGTCAAAAAGACCAGAGCTTTGATTGCATCTCCACCGTTAATACCTTTTTCCGTTAATAAGATGGCAAATAATGAAGCTACAGAAGCAGATACGATCCCTTTGGGTGCAATCCAAGCCAAAAATAGCTTTTGTCGCCAGTTCATGTTGCTATTCCAGGTGCAAACGACAATACTGATCGGTCTTACTACTAGCATGAGAACGCCAACTGCCAGTACGCTTCCCCAACCTAATGCAAAGACGCTGGCAATAGATAAATCGGCAGCTAACAAAATAAATAGTACAGAAACACACAAAACAGTTAGCTGACCTTTGAATCTTTTGAGCAGCCTTTCTTCAGGAATAGCTGCGGCCTTGACTACAATACCAGCCACCACCGTCGCCATTAAACCAGATTCGCTCCGCAAACTTTGTGAAAGACCAAATAGTCCCCATACTGCTGCTAAAACGACTAGGTTTTTTAGTTCGTCTGAAAGACTATTAGCTTTTTTGAGCAATAGTCCTAACAACCAGCCTCCAAGTCCACCTACCACCACGCCAATTCCCAAGCGCAGCAGCAGTCCACTCATGATATCTAAAGGCGCAGCATTGGTATTAAGAATTGTATTTAGGACTACTACCGCCAAGATTGCACCCACAGGATCGATTAGTACTCCTTCTCCTTCTAACAGCGTTGCTACCTGCCGATCTACCTTGACCTGTTTCAGCAAGGGTCCAATTACGGTCGGGCCTGTTACCACCACTAAAGAAGCATAAAGAAATGCAATTGACCAAGGAAACTCAGCTAGCCAATGAGCGGCCATTCCT
This sequence comes from Myxosarcina sp. GA_180221_E-2-1-MAG-40_15, assembly GCA_020692205.1. Classification (GTDB taxonomy): domain Bacteria; phylum Cyanobacteriota; class Cyanobacteriia; order Cyanobacteriales; family Xenococcaceae; genus Waterburya. The sequence goes on along the minus strand of JAIMKV010000046.1, from coordinate 19,278 downwards.
CCCCCGACCAGAGTAATTAAAGTACCTACGGTTACTAAGTTACGCAAACTACCTGATACTTTGCCCAGTTCTCGTAATTCTAGATTCAGTCCTCCTTCAAACAAAATAATTGCCACAGAAAGAGCCACTAAAACTTCTAACCCTATGCCCAGATCGTGAGGATGAAGTATATCTAATGAATCCGCACCTAATAATATGCCAAATAGCAATAAAACAACAATGCTAGGAACTTTGAAATATTCGGCTACTACTTGTGCGCTGATTCCTGCAAGAACGGTAATAACTATTTGTATGGTAATTTGAAAAGATCCTTCCATAAGATAAATAAAAAATTAGCGTTCTATGCAGATTGTCGGTTAAATTATTGAATAAAATAGATTGCTTAACTTTGTATTAGTTATCTCATTTCGTTTACCATTCAAGTATATTTGTTATGCTGAAAACTTAATAATTTTAAGCTAAAACGGATGATTAATTTTAACCTAGTCGAAACTTCTTGAGCTACCAGTATTTTAGCATTTTAGTCTCAGATTTCTCTGCCAGGTCTTTTAACCGCGCAGCAGGGTTAACCGACTACGGAACTCACCATTATCTAAACTTAAGGTATAAAAGTTAATTAAGCTAGTTGTCAAAGGATATTTTTAGCTGAAGAATAAATTGTTGCCTAAGACATGGTACGGCTTAGCATAGCGGTTGATCAAAAATGAAAATTTTCAATTTTAAATTGGCTTCGTCGACACCAACAGAAAGAGATAAACTGGTTAAGGTTAAGCTAATGGCAAGATTAATTTTATTGGTTTTATTGGTTTTATTGGTTAAAAGGACACTAAGTCGAAAATACTGGGCCCTAAACGGACGGCAGCCCATTTCGACATCGTTAACGTAAAATTAAATCTTGCTGTCATTAAATAAAAATACGTTTTAATATTCATATTTTTTGCTCTCAATAACATGAATCAGCAACACAAATAATTTCTCCTGCTGTTCTAAACTTATGTCATCTCACCATATATCTATTTGGAGACGCTCATCTAATAAACTGCGCCAAAGTGAAGTTTGGCTGGAATGCTTCTACTTTTCTGGTTTATTGATAGCAGCATTAGTTTTATTTTTAGTAAATTTGGCAAACTTACCTCTGTTAGATCCCAACGAAGGAACGTTGGCGCAAGTTGCTAAAGAAATTTATCAGAGTACAGCAACGTTTAACTGGATTTTTCCGACTTTATGGGGTGAGCCATATTTGGCTCACCCGCCTTTGGTTCATAATTTAGTAGCGATCGCCTACAGTATTGCTGGGGTTAATGAATTTACCACTCGTCTTCCAGGAGCATTACTGGGTGCTGTCTCGGTTCTGTTAATTTATAATATCGGGCGCGAAATTTTCATCGCTCGTATTCCTGCTTTGTTTTCGGCTTTGGTATATCTAACTTGCCTGCCCGTAGTGCGCTATGGTCGCTTGGCAACTTTAGATGGGCCTCTACTTTGCTTTGAGCTACTAACAATTTGGGCGGTTTTGCGATCGCGTCGCGATTTAAGATGGGCTTTGGGTGCAGGAATTGGTTTGAGCTTAATCAGCCTGACCAATGGGCTGTTTGGCTGTCAAATTTTGCTCATTAGTCTGTTGTTTCTGCTCTGGGATACTCCAAGATTGCTAACTTCAGCCAATTTTTGGACAGGTCTTACTTTAGGAGCTATTCCTGGGGTTATCTGGTATGTAGCTCAATGGTTTCGTTATCACGAATTTAAAACCACTGAGGATTTAATCGAGCTATTTCTAGCTCAAACTGCCCCGACAAGCTTGGAACTGGGTTTGCCGATTGGCTACGAGCTGCTACAGGGACTGCAATATTTTTTGCCTTGGATTGCAGTCGGGTTAACTGGTTTAACGGTAATTCAGCAAAATTTTCATTGGGGATGGGGTAAACTACTAGCTGTATGGCTCGGAGGATATTTTGTCCTGGGTTTTTTAGTGATTCATCAAGATTCTTGGCTAGTGTTGCCTATATATCCAGCATTGGCGTTGGCAGCAGGAAGACAGCTAGATCAGATCTGTAATTTGCCCAGCTATGTTGCTTATCCTCGAAGTTGGATGTATGGATTTGCGCTGATGGCTATTGTGGCTGCATTGGCTGGGTTAAACTGGGGCATACGTAACTACGTTGATTTTTATTTGCCATTTATTTGTGGCTCACTAAGCATTACTTTTGGGGCGACAGCAATTGTCATTGCACAACAGGATAAGCAGTTTATTCCGCTACTATTTTGGGGTCTTTTTATTTCACTTTTTTTACTGTTCATTTCTCCTCATTGGATCTGGGAACTAGAAGGAGTAGAATCGGTTAAACCAATCGCCAAACTAATTCAACAGCATACTCCTCCGCAAGCGATAATTTATAGTTCAATGCCTTTGAAGCGACCTAGCTTAGATTTTTATAGCGATCGCCAAATAGTGAATCAATCAATCGAAGAACTTAAACTGCACTGGCAACAAAATCACACTGTCTATTTACTAGTTGATTCTGTAGCCTTTAATAAGCTTAAACTGCCCCAGCAGGCGATCGCTAAAGACGCTCAGTTTGAATCGTCGGGCTGGATGCTAGCGATTAAAAACCGTAAATCTATTTTGGCTAGACAGCTCAGATAATTCGCTTAATTCAATTTAGTTAACCAAGGCTCAAAGCAGACAGCAATTATTAAATCCGACCAACAACAAAATAGAGGCTGAACGATTGTTGATAATTCTAGATTCAATCGAACCCCTCTAACGATTTTATTTTGCTTTTTCAACTGGCTAATATTTATTTTGCTATCTGTGCCGACAAAATTTCATTAGGGCTTATTCATCATCATCAACGCCAATTTGTCGCAAATGAATATGCTTTCTCCCCAAGGTTATTTCAAACTCATCTCCTTGTTTCAAACCCATTTTTTTGGTGTATGCTGAACCAATCAACAAGTTTCCATTAGATTGAACGCTAATACGATAACTAGCGGAACGACCACCTCTACCTTGTCCATTAGAAGTGCTATCTAATTCAATTCCTTCTGCATCAATTAGTGCATTAAGGAACTTCATCATGTTGACTCGTTCTACTCCGTTTTTGGTGACTGTGTAGTAGCCACACTTTTTAGCTTTTTCCTCTTTTGAGAGATTGCCTAGCTCTTTTACTTTATCTATTAATGTTGGGCCGATTAAAGGTTGTGGTTGGGTTGCTTTTGCCATTAATTTGAAACAACTAAAAATTTATTTGGTTTACAGTTTTGCACTTAACTTAGAGTTAGCTAAGTTTTTTGACTTTGCTATTTCGATATAAAACTATATTACACTTATTGAGCATAATTAACTAAATTAAAATTTAAAATTTGAGTCGATCGATTTATTTATGCCAGCCGAGAAATAATATTTATAAGTTTGTCAAAAAATAGCAAATTACCTACATAAGTTTTACTGAGGATTAAACAAAATAATCATGAAGTTAACTACTCGTGGTCACTATAGTGTCAAGGCATTATTAGACCTTAGCTTACAGCCTGAATACCAACCAACATCAGTAAAAATGATTGCCCAAAGACAAGATTTACCTGCACCTTATCTCGAAAAATTATTGATTGAAATGAGACGGGCTGGCATAGTCAAATCAGTCAGAGGAGCTAAAGGAGGTTATCAGCTAGCAGACAAACCAGAACAAATTTCTCTAGGCAAAATTTTAGAAGCTGTAGGAGAAAGTATTGAACCTTTACCTCATCACTCTCCTGATAACAATTTAGCCGAAGATTGGGTTACCTTTAGTTTATGGCAAAGGCTACATCAAAAACTCAAAGAGGCATTGTATAGTATTACCTTAGCTGATTTATATTATGATGCTCGCAGTTGGCAAGCTGCTCAAGGTGAAGAAAATAATTTTATTGTTTGACCTGAATAATGTTTATGATTACTGCAACAAAATTTTTAATTTGTAACGGGGATTGTCATTGTGGTGAGTTCGTTTTCAAGTATTAGTCGATCGCTTTACAGCAGAAGATTGTAATTGTTCAATTTGTCGTAAAAAAGGTTTTTTGCATTTAATTGTCCCACCTGAAAATTTTACTTGATTATCAGAACAAGATATTTTGACGAACTATACTTTTAACACTAACTTAGATCAGCATACTTTCTGCTCAGTTTGTGGCATCCACTCTTTTTATCATTCTCGTTCTCATCCCGAAATGATCGATGTTAATCTTCGCTGCTTAGATGAAGATGTCATTGATCAAGTGACAATTCGACCTTTCGACAGACAAAACTGGGAAGATAATGTCGCTCGAATTCGCGATTAATGATCCAGCCTACTCCATTTTTGCGACCTTATCATTTCAATCGGGCTTAATTTTACTATTAGCAGCTATTGAAGATTATCTAGTTGGCGATCCTTGGGGCTGGCTTCACCCAGTGCAAATCATGGGATGGCTAATTCAAAACTATACCAACCTAGCACTAAAATTTTGCCTCCTAGGTTGGCAACGTCGTTTTGCGGGAGTGCTGTTGGGCTTATTACTAATTATTGGTAGTGGATTCTCAGGCTGGTTAATCGTGCAGGTTTGTCATTGGGTTCATCCTGGGTTGAGCTTGATCATGGAGATAATTCTCCTCGCTAGTTGCTTCGCAGGAAAAAGTTTACGAATTGCCGTGCAGCATGTTTTAGACTCGCTTGAGGACAATGATTTGCCTCAAGCGCGATCGCGTCTGAGTTTATATGTGGGACGAGATACCCAAAATCTATCTCAACCAGAAATACTGAGAGCATTATTAGAAACAGTGGCAGAAAATGCCGTGGATGGAGTCACTGCCCCACTCTTTTGGGCTATTGTCGGCTCTTTTACCCCTATAGACGCTGTTCCGTGGGCATTAGCCTATAAGGCCGCTAGCACCTTAGATTCAATGGTAGGTTATCTTCGTGAACCCTATGTTGATTTGGGTTGGTTTAGCGCGCAGCTAGAAGATCGTTTAACCTGGATTCCCTGTCGTTTAACAGTACTTACTCTAAGCCTTTTTTCGGGTAACCCTGCACAGGTATGGGCAATATGCCGCCGTGATGGAGTTAAAGATCCTAGTCCAAACTCAGGCTGGAGTGAGGCTGCCTATGCGGGAATTTTAAAAGTGCAGCTAGGAGGAAAAAACACCTATCAGGGAGTAGTGAAAGAAAAACCTCTGTTGGGAGACGCGCTCACAACAATTTCTGTAGCTGAGATTAATCGTGCTTTAACTTTGACTCGTAATTGTTTTTTAGCTTGGTTAGCGATCGCTCTATCGATTCACGGACAATTTTTACTGTTTACTTAAGATTTAATTTTCGCTCGCATTCCCTGCCTTTGGGTTAAGCAACATCAAGCTCAAACGACACGACTAACGCTCACGTTAGTCATTTTAAAATAACATCTTTTATTTAGTAGCAATCAATACATATTCTGTACCCAAGAAAAAATTAGAGCGTTATACTATCTTCTGGAATCAATAAAATCATCCTGTTTCTTTGTTTTGGCTATGATCAATGACTCTAGGTAACTTATGCCACCGACCAAGTAAAGTTAGCAACACGCTCCATGACTGATGCTCTTTTATTGACATCTGATCATTAGTTTTGTATCGATTGTTTTAGAGATGCAGTCGAATCAAAAAGCTTGTCGAACAAGAGTTTTTTGATCAGGAGATCCGCGATGATTGATGCTAAAGCTACATTAAAGTCTGCAGTTTATGGAGTCGGGCAGTTGAATTCGTCTTCTAATATTTATTAGCTCTAAATCTTAATCTTACTGAAGAACTTAAACAAAATTAGATTTGGCTAAAAATGTATAGTAAATAGCAATAAACTAGATAAATGTTACCTAAACAACAACAACAGTAAAATTTGTCTGTTAGAAAATAAGCTGTAATCTTACTGTTACTTAAATATAATTATGTTGGGTTTCAATATTTACCAATTCTTGACTACATCTTCAAACAAACTTTATGTAAATTAGGTGATCTTGCTCATGCAAAACAAAAGATAAATCATGCAGGATGATATCAAGTAGATGGTTGTCAGCCAGTAACCTAATTGTTCTTAAACGCAATTTAAACTTTTGTCAAAAATTTGGTTGTGTTGGTTGAGTAGTTTGGTTTAAATTTAACCAGAATCAAACCAGCTATTGCAACAACTAAAAAGGAGCCAATTATTAAACTAACCAATTTCTACCGTAAGCAAAACTATTAGAGTTGAGGAGTCAGTCATGAATTTAGTACAATATACATTTGAGACTTTACATCTTAGTGTCTGGAGCGAGCAGCGACAACGCCAATTACCTTCGAGTCGAATCAACAAAAGCAAGATTGATTTGCTTGACCCGCTCCGCAAATGGTTAGATGGAATCGAGATCAATAACAGTACTTTTGCCCATCGTATTTGTCGCTTGATTCCCAGTCAGTGTCCCTTTGAACGTGAGATTAAGTTATTGGGACTTACCATTGTCAAGATTCCTCCTATGTGTAAGCTCAACCCGCTTTACAATGAAGTAATTGCCTTGCGTTTTCGAGCAATTTGTTATTTAGCTGATACTTGTGGAGAAGATGTTAGCGTCTATTGTTGAGATGGATTAAAATGTTAATCATCTTTTTCTCCTGAACCGACAATCGTGGCAATTATTGCGCTCAAAGCCTGGTACTTAGAACAATACGAACCAATTAAAAAGGTAATACAGCAGCCTTGCTCCCTGCGCTTGAGCAGGAATAGTCTGCTCAAAACTGGCTTACGGGCAGACTTTTTAGACGATCGCCTGGAAGTAGAAGGCTCAGACTGGTTTCAACTGTATTTATCAGGTAGAACGGTTGAGTTTTATATTCAAGGAAGCGGTACTTATTTAGTTGCCAATATTGATTTGGTTTCTCAGGAAATCTATTTCACCAAATGTACGAGCATCTCTGGGCTGGAACCAACAATTTACTATAGTCCTCAGAGCTACTACCAGGCTGCCAATGAAGCTATATCCTCAACTTTGACGACAATTATTGACGATTTAGCAACGCGATCGCGTATTCCGTTGACTTTGGAGATTACCCCCCGCACTTCAGGATCTCCTTTGCGTTTAAGCAATAGTCAATTTAAAAAGATCGCCAAAAGCTTGTTGCTGATATCTGATGTAACTCCTCTTAGCAGTATTTCTGGAGCAGATCGCTCCGAGTTACTAATAGATTCTAATGTATGTGTGGAATTAGGCTATGGTATCCAGACTAAAGATCATGGTCAAATTTTATTACTAAAAATGGAACGCCCTGATTTAACAGGAGCGATTCCCTTTGATATGGCGGGTTATAAGCAGCTTAGCTTTACCAATGGAGCGCAACTAGCTAAAAGTTTACCGAAGCTAATTGAAACTTTACTGCAAAGATATAGTTTGTTTTAATAAGCTAATGTTAAAGAAGTCGAAGCAGCGCGAAGTTTGCTCAACAGGAAAGCAGAGAACTTAATGGACTGAGGTTTCCGTTTACTAAGCTAAATTCTAGACAATAATGTGCCGAGGATAGGTTAAACTTTAATTGAGAACTATTCCTGTAAGCAAATAGTTCAAACCTGCCACAATACCTAAAAATAAATTTGTGGCCGCTATCAAAATATAAGATGAATCAGTCAGTAATTCTTCAGCTCAAAAACGTTACCAAGACATATCCTCATCGACCAGCATCGTCTATGGACAGTCGCCACACGGTAGTTTTAGATAACGTGAATCTAACTTTGAACCACGGGGAATTATTGGGCTTACTGGGACCTTCAGGATGCGGTAAAACTACGCTATTGAGAATAGTTGCAGGATTTGAATCCATATCTCAAGGAACGGTATCAATCGCTGGAAAAGTAGTATGTACCAACTGTGAATCTTTGGCAGCGGAAAAGCGCAATACGGGAATGGTATTTCAAGACTATGCTTTATTTCCTCATTTAACCGTGGCAGAAAACATTGCTTTTGGTTTAAAAAATCAGAGCAAAAATCGCAGCCAGAGCATCTTCTCTCGCCATAAGCCTAAGGCTCAGATTGAACAAAGAGTAAGCGAAGTATTAGATTTAGTCGGTTTAAGCAGTCTCCAAAAACGCTATCCTCATCAACTTTCAGGAGGTCAGCAACAACGGATTTCCCTGGCTAGAGCTTTAGCACCTCAACCAACTTTGATTTTATTAGATGAACCCTTAAGTAATTTAGATGTTCAGGTGCGAAATCGTTTGAGAGCAGAAATTCGTTCCATTCTTAAAGCATCTGCCACATCAGCTATTTTTGTGACCCATGATCGCGAAGAAGCCTTAGCTATCTCTGATCAAATTGCCGTGATGCGCCAGGGAAAGATAGAACAGGTAGGGACACCAGAAGATGTGTATCTTAATCCTGCATCCCGCTTTGTGGCTGAATTTGTCACTCAGGCTAATTTCTTGTCTGCTACCAAAAAAGGATCGGTTTGGCTTACAGAAATTGGCGAAATACCTATATCTCAACCAGAGCTTGGCGATCGCCATTATGCAGAGGCGGAAATGGGTGATTTGATGCTGCGGCCTGAAGACATTACTTTAATTCCTGATCCCAAATCGAACATCGTCATTGGTGAAAGGCAATTTTTGGGCAGAGAATACCATTATTGTGTGTCAACGGCTTCAGGAAAAAAAATTTATGCTCGGACTAATTCAGCTCAGGCGATCGCCGTGGGGTCTAGAGTTAATCTGGGTTTAAATCTAACTTCAGGGCGAATATTTCCTAAATTTGATGGCAGGGATAAATCTTTAGCTTCAGTATCTTGATAAATTATTAGAAATTATAATTGTAGTTATCCAGGCAACAATTAGCGATCGCTAAGCATCAATAAAAAACGGGGGAAGTCAACCTTACCCCGCAGCTTATGAATGTTCTTGTTTCCACTTAATTTTGCATTTTCAACTTTAATTGATCATCGAGAACCAGCTTAAGCGTCAATAACTATCGAACTAACAGGTTTAGCACAACAGGTTAAAATTTCTCCTGGTTCTAAACTCCCCAAAGCATCATAATCTTCTTCATAAGTCACTTCTCCTTTTAAAACTTTAGCTGTGCAAGTACCACAAGTGCCAGCACGACAGCTATTCTCAATTTCAATTTCTGCTTTCTCTGCTGCATCTAGAATATATTCATTGTCATTACAGGCGGTTTCTTTCCAGGCGTTAGCAAAAAATATCTTGGTTGTAGTAGTAGTAACTGCTGAAGCTTTTTCTAAATTAGCTGGAGTAGCTTCTGCTATAGTTTGAGGTTGTTCAATAATTACACCATCTTTGAGCTTGGCGTTAAATTTTTCGATCAATAAGTTACGCAATGTGACTTTAATATCGTCAAGAGCAACGCCTTGATTAATTACAGTTCCCAACTCAGCATCTTTGCCAACTTTACCTCCAGCAAAGATTTTTGCTCCTTCTACCGCTTTACCATCTTGACGTACCTTAGTTCCCATTAAGCCAATATCTCCCGCCTGGGGTTGACCGCAGGAATTTGGGCAACCTGTCCAATGAAGACGTACACGGTCAGGAATATCTAATTCTTGGTCGAGTTCTTGGGCTAATTTCAAAGCTCTTTGTTTGGTTTCAATTAGCGCAAAATTACAATACCGCGCCCCCGTACAGGAAATAACCGAGCGAGTTAAAGTGCTGGGATTAATGGTAAATTGCTTTAGCAGGGGTTCGCTCAGGAAAGTTGAGACATTTTCATTAGCAATATAGGGAATAATGACGTTTTGCTCGACTGTCAAGCGAATTTCGCCGTTACCATATACTTCAGCCAATCTAGCTAGCTCAAACATCGGTTCTGCTGCTAAACGTCCCATAGGAACGTGCAAACCAACATAGCTATATCCTGACTGCTTTTGAGGGTGTACTCCTAAGTGATCTTTTTTATCTTGGGTAATTTCGTCTTCAGGTGCAGCATCAGCTAGAGGTTTACCTAGTTCTTGTTCTATCTCTTGACGAAATTTTTCTACCCCCCAAGTCTCAATTAGCCACATCATACGCGCTTTGGGGCGACTAGCTCTTAAACCCTCTTTACCACCATTTTTGGTATAGACAGTTAAAACAGCGCGGGACATTGCTACTACCTCCTCATCATTGGCTTGAACCCAAACCCCTAATGGGATAGACTCAGCACAGCGTTGGGCTGATAAATATCCTCCGACCAAAACATTAAAACCTAATTGACCGTCTTTATAAGCAGGAATAAAAGCTAGGTCGTTTAATTCGGCATGAATTGAATTATCTCTAGCACCTTCGATCGCAATATTAAATTTGCGTGGTAGATTACTAAAGGCATAATTACCTTCACCATTGTTGGTAATCATATCCTGCACCTTCTGCATCATCACGCGAGTATCGATCAATTCATCGGGATCGATACCAGCTACGGGAGAGCCTGTTAAATTGCGTACATTGTCCATTCCAGACTGAATACTGGTTAAGCCTACTTCTTTAAACTTACGGAAAATATCAGGAGTGTCTTCTAAACGAATACCCCGCAGTTGAATGTTTTGCCGAGTGGTAACATCAGCTGTGCCATCTTCTCTATAGCGTTCTATAGCACTGGCTAATACCCGCATTTGTTCGCTACTGACAACACCATTGGGAACTCGCATCCGTAGCATAAATTGTCCAGGTGTTACAGGACGATAAAAGATACCTAACCATTTAAGACGTGTTTCTAAGTCTACTTTGTCAACAGCTTCCCAACCGATTTGAGCAAAATGTTCTAGCTCATGTTTAACATCTAGACCATCTTTGGCTGCTTTAACTTTTTCCACTTTGTTGAGTTTGATTTCGGCTTCAATAGTCATAAATCTAAATCTTGGTAGGTATTAGGTATCTAAGTAACAAATGCAGTTGAGGTTGATCAATCGTCAGTTATGAATCGCCAAAATTAAGCTTGGATCTTTACAGCTTATCTCTTTGCTTGAATACATTAAGCTCAACGATTTTTCCTGGTTAGAGAGACCCCGTCGTTCAACGACGGGGCTTTCTCTAACTTCGTCAATATCATTACCCCAAGATTATGTAGATTTGTTTGAATATTTTGTATCTTTGATTACTAAATATAAATGTTTATGCAATAACCGCATAATACTAATTAGCTAAACGCATAAACATTTAGAGCGCAAAGGCTTGCAAAATTTGGTTTATCGAGAAAATTATTAGCTATAGCAACTGTGATTAACACGTTAACAAATTTGTTTAATCAAAGCTCATAGGAAGCGATCGCACATAATAACTAGAGAACTAAAGTATGAAGCTATAAAGTGGTTCGATAAAAGTTTTGACTATGATAGCGAAGAAGAAATAATCCAAAGAATTTATACATGCTCATTCTGTATGCAAAAAATACATTTTATTTATGCGTAAAATAAAATACAAACAAAAATATGTAACAAAAACTACAAAAAGTTAATTATTTCAATGTAATTCTCTTATTTAGCTTGTAGAAATAGCAATTACTAAATATTTTAGTCAAAGCTATTGTTTATTAACATTATTCATCTTTTCAATTCTAATTTACGGACACCTCGACTATAAAGCAAGTTCAATTTTTTTCGAGCCAAGGTTTACTGATTACTGACTAATTTCAATCAACAAGATCCCAGAATCTGATCAATCAAGATCAAATTCATCGACCTAGCGTATATTTGTTTTTTTTGTAATCTAAGATTAATTATGTCCAAACTGTCTCGTCGCAAGTTTATTTTGACTGCTAGTGTTACCGCTGCTGGTACTTTACTAATGCATGGTTGCAGCTCATCTAATGAATCCGCTCAAGGGAATGCCGAATCAGATCCTGCTCAACCAGTAGCTAACCTGAGTCCTGAAGAAACTCCAGAAGTCACTACTGCTAAATTGGGGTTTATTGCTCTGACTGATGCTGCACCTTTGGTAATTGCCCAAGAAAAAGGACTGTTTGCTAAATATGGGATGACAGAAGTAGAGGTTTTAAAACAGGCTTCTTGGCCTGTAACCAGAGATAATATTGAACTTGGTTCAGGTGGAGGTGGCATTGATGGGGCGCATATTCTGACTCCAATGCCTTATCAAATGAGTTTGGGTACAATTACCAAACAGCCTGTACCCATGTATATTTTGGCTAGGTTAAATACAAATGGTCAAGCAATTTCAGTTAGTGAAGACTATCTAGAGACGAAAATAGGCTTAGATAGTAGCAAAATGAAGGACGTGTTTACTAAAGCTAAAGCCGACAATAAAGAACTCAATGCAGCCATAACCTTCCCTGGTGGAACTCACGATCTCTGGATGCGCTATTGGTTGGCTGCTGGCGGTGTTAATCCTGAAAAAGATATTTCAGTAATTCCCGTACCTCCGCCCCAAATGGTTGCCAACATGAAGATTGGCGCAATGGAAACTTTTTGTGTGGGAGAACCTTGGAATGCTCAATTAGTTAATCAAGAACAAGGCTATACGGCTTTGGTAACAGGGGAACTATGGAAAAATCACCCAGAAAAGTCTTTTGCCATGCGTGCTGATTGGGTAGATCAAAATCCGAAAGCAGCTAAAGCCTTAACTAAAGCGGTATTAGAAGCGCAACAATGGTGCGATCAGCCAGAAAATAAACAGGAAATGTGTGAGATTGTTTCCGAAAATAAATGGTTTAAAGTGCCAGTAGAAGATATTATCGATCGCTCTCAGGGCAAAATTGATTACGGCGATGGGCGCACTATAGACAATCCCGATATCGCCATGAAATTTTGGCAAGATAATGCGTCTTATCCTTACAAGAGTCATGATTTATGGTTTTTAACTGAAAATATTCGTTGGGGTTATATTCCAGCTGATACCGATACCCAGGCTTTGGTTGATCAAGTTAATCGTTCTGATATCTGGAGAGAAGCTGCTAAAGCAATCAAAGTAGCTGATGCCGAAATTCCTCAGAGTGATTCTCGTGGAGTGGAAACTTTCTTTGATGGAATTAAATTCGATCCTGCCAATCCTCAAGCTTATTTAGATAGTTTAAACATTAAAAAAGCTTAAATTAGCCAACTTGACTCATGAATAATTATCAATTTTAAACCAGTTTTATCCAGAGATGGTGGGCAACTCCCACCTCACACTTAATCATTGAACTTATCTTTTTACTATGACAGCTAATCTCGATAATTCTGTAAAAAAACCTAATTTTTTCACTTCCCTGATTAAAAATCCGCCACGAAAAATATTAGCTCCTCTCTGTGCAATTCTCTTTATTCTGACTCTGTGGCAAGTATTGTGTAGTGGTGAAGATGCTAATTTGCCCAGTCCGATCGAAACTTTTCAAGATACTTCCGATCTTATTTTTGATCCTTTTTTTGATAACGGAGGTACAGATAAAGGCTTATTTTGGCAAATACTAGCTAGTCTACAAAGAGTCGCAATTGGTTACACTTTGGCTGCTGTTGTGGGAATTGGTTTGGGTATTTTAATTGGTTCTAATGCTTTTGTTTACGATGCAGTAGATCCTATCTTTCAAGTATTACGCACTGTCCCTCCTCTAGCTTGGTTGCCCATCGCTCTGGCTGCATTTCAAGAAGCTAATCCTTCAGCAATTTTTGTGATTTTTATTACGGCAATTTGGCCCATCATCATTAATACTACGGTAGGGGTGCAGCAAATTCCGCAAGATTACAAAAACGTAGCCAAAGTGTTGCGTTTATCTGGGACTAAATATTTTTGGGAAATTATGTTCCCCGCTGCAGTTCCTTATATTTTTAGTGGCTTAAGGATTGGTATTGGTCTTTCTTGGTTGGCAATTGTAGCAGCCGAAATGTTAGTTGGTGGTGTCGGTATTGGTTTTTTTATCTGGGATTCCTATAACAGTTCACAATTGAGCGAAATTATCGTGGCTTTAATTTACGTTGGTATTGTTGGTTTAATACTAGATCGCCTGGTTGCATGGATTGCTTCAGTGGTAGTTCCCTCAGAGCAACAACAGTAAATGAAGTCAGCCCTAAAGGGCTTATACCCGTCCGTTATGGGTATACCGCTTTGCATAAAGTCAGAAGTTTTATTCACTACCCACTACCCAAAAAATAATGACTGCATTTCTTGAAGTAGATCACGTTGATAAGGTATTTCCTCTAGCGAATGGAGGTAGATACATTGCTCTCAAAAATATTCATCTAGAAATTAAACAAGGGGAATTTGTCTGTTTGTTGGGGCATTCTGGCTGCGGTAAATCAACTTTGCTCAATATTGTCGCGGGGTTAGATAAACCGACTCAAGGCGGAATTATCCTGGAAAATAAACAAGTTAAAGAACCAGGACCCGATCGCATGGTAGTCTTTCAGAACTATTCTTTACTACCTTGGAAGACGGTACGACAAAATATTGCTTTGGCAGTCAATCAAGTTTACGGTAATAAATCCACCAAAGAACGTCGTGCCATTGTCGAAGAACACATTAATATGGTCAATCTGCGTCAGGCAGCCGATAAAAGACCAGTAGAACTATCTGGAGGGATGAAACAACGGGTAGCGATCGCTCGTGCTTTGGCAATTCGCCCGAAGTTACTCTTACTTGATGAACCTTTTGGGGCGTTAGATGCCTTAACTAGAGGTAGTTTGCAAGAGCAGTTGATGAAAATCTGCCAAGAACATAAACTTACCTGTTTAATGGTCACTCACGATGCAGATGAGGCTTTGTTACTAGCTGATCGCATTGTCATGTTAACCAATGGGCCAGAATCCCATGTGGGGCAGATTATTAACGTTCCCATTCCTCGCCCCCGACAACGCTTAGAAGTAGTCAACCACCCTAGTTATTATGCTCTGCGGGGGGATATTGTTTACTTCCTCAATCAACAAAAAAAAGCCAAAAAACGCCAAGTCAAAGCTTCGGCAATTATTGCTGGCAATGGCTTAGAGAAAATTAATTTAGAAATTGGTTTTATTCCCTTAACCGACTGCGCTCCTCTAGTAGTTGCCAAAGAAAAAGGGTTGTTTGCCAAACACGGTTTAACTCAAGTCAACCTAGTTAGAGAACCTAGTTGGAAAGCGATCGCCGAAGGGGTAACCAGTGGTAGACTTGATGCAGCCCAGATGGTAGCGGGAATGCCGTTATCCCTGTCTTTGGGAATGGGTAATCAACCCCCGTCACCAACAGTTACAGCCTTGACTTTATCTCGCAACGGTAACGCCATTACCTTAAGTAAAAAGTTTTACGAACAGGGTGTGAGGACTTTAGCTGACTTTAAAGCTGCTATTACTCAAGAGAGCGATCGGGTTCATACTTTGGGTATGGTGCATCCATCTTCGATGCATAACTTGATGTTGCGTTACTGGTTGGCTTCTGGAGGAATCGATCCCGATCTCGATGTCAAACTCACCGTTATTCCCCCACCACAAATGGTAGCCAATCTCAAAGCTGGGAATATCGATGGCTACTGTGTGGGCGAACCTTGGAACTCTCGCGCTGTCTACGAAAATCTGGGTTTTGTCATTGCTACGGATTTAGATATTTGGCAGAGTCACTTAGAAAAAGTTTTGGGAGTGAAAGAAGAATGGGCAAATAAATATCCCGAAGCTCACATTGCTTTAGTCAAAGCCCTAATGGAAGCTTGCGAATATTGTGATGATCGCCGTCATCGTGAAGAAATTCTGCAACTAATCTGTCAACCAAATTATGTAGGTTCTGCACCAGAATACACTCGTCCTGGTTTTATTGACCCCTACAATCGAGGCACAAATGAACCACCTGAAATGTTGCTTGAATACAACCAATTTTATGTCAACAAAACTAATTGCCCCAGTCGCGTCGAAGGATTGTGGATTTTAGTCCAGATGGCAAGATGGGGAATTGTTCCTTTTCCTCGTAACTGGATTGATATTTTAGACAGAGTCAGAAGAAATGATGTTTATTCTGAAGCAGCCCGACAGTTAAATCTACCTGGTTTAGAACCAGAACGAACTTCTTTCCAATTATCTGATGGCAGTGTATTTAGTCCCGATAATCCCATTGAATATCTTCAAGGACTAAAAATCAAACGGGAAATCAAAATTGAAGAAGTTGAAATCGATTCATTGGTTGTTAGTCTTTAGTTACCTACACTCTTACACCCCCAAGCCCCTATTCCTTTTTATTTATGCAAATCTCCAACAGCACTTTACCCAATCAAATTTCAGTTGCTAATTCAGCACCCTTCTTGGAATTTGATGGTGTGTCCAAGATTTATCCTTCTGCCAAAGGTAGTTACACAGTTTTAGAAGACGTAAATTTAAGTATCCAAGAAGGAGAATTTATTTGCATGATCGGTCATTCCGGCTGTGGTAAATCTACTCTTTTGAGTATGGTGTCGGGATTAAATAAACCAAGTACAGGGGAGATTCGCCTCAAAAATCAACCTATTACTAAGCCTGGCCCCGATCGCATGGTAATATTTCAAAATTATTCCCTCTTACCCTGGAAAACTGCTTACGAAAATGTTTATTTAGCTGTCGAACAAGTTTATAAACATAAATCTGCTTTAGAAAAAAAAGAAATTACTTTAGAACATTTAGAATTAGTTGGTCTAACTGAAGCAATTAATAAAAAACC
Organism: Myxosarcina sp. GA_180221_E-2-1-MAG-40_15; assembly: GCA_020692205.1. Lineage (GTDB taxonomy): Bacteria > Cyanobacteriota > Cyanobacteriia > Cyanobacteriales > Xenococcaceae > Waterburya. The sequence goes on along the minus strand of JAIMKV010000046.1, from coordinate 2,704 downwards.
CGCGCAACTTTCTGGAGGAATGAAACAGCGTGTGGCGATCGCTCGGGCTTTGGCTACTCGTCCTGAAGTCCTAATTATGGACGAACCTTTTGGGGCATTAGACCCCATTACCAGAGAGGAAATGCAGGAAGAATTGCTCAAAATTTGGCAGGATCATCGCTGTACGGTACTGATGATTACCCACGATCTTGATGAAGCCTTGTTTTTATCTGACCGCCTCGTGATGATGACCAATGGCCCTGCTGCTAATATTGGCGAAGTTTTAGACATTCCTTTTTCTCGTCCTCGCGATCGCCAAAGAATTATGGAAAATCCTCAGTATTTTGAATTGCGTAACTATGCCCTAGACTTTCTCTTCCGTCGTTTTGCCCATGATGATGCTTTGGAATAATGGAGTTAAATCAAGTCCTAATGACTAAAATTAGCGTTTCCAGACCGTGCGCGATCGCTTTTCTCTGGCTTGATTGAACTTACTGCGCTTTTGGATTGGGTAGACTAAATAGATTAAACCTGATCATTGGTTAAAAGCTGATAGCCAAAAAGCAGCTAATTCTAGCGTAGTCCATTCAATTGAGCGTGGGGATACCGACGCTGTTGACAACTGCTGTAAATTTGGAGAGCGAAAAAATACGTTGTACCCCTGTGGTATACTATGAACGGTACTAGCTCCCCTAAAGGACTCGCTTCGCGTCGCGCGATGCCTCACTCTTAGCTTTTCTGAGTTTAATTATTGTGGTCTACTCATTTTAAAAGTGCTGTAAATCCTCTCTATTGTTGAAAGTGAACGCAGGCTAAGCCTTCCGCAGTTAGATTATTTTAAAGCACTTAGTATATTAGAGAAAATTTGGGTTGGTCTTCCCCATCTACCTGATTAAGCTAATTCCAGCGCAAAATTGCTGCTATTGGCATTAGCTCTTCGGGAACATTGTCTGTTTGACGCACTCCCAAAATCTCGCCACCGTTTTCTATAACTCGAATAATAATTTCATCAATCAGATCGTAAGTTGAGGCACTGCGGGTATCGCTAGTAGTTATTTCACCCAACTCTGAGAGAGTGCCATACTGTACGGTGTCGATATCAACTAATAAGTGACTAATTTGACCGCGAATAACTAGTTTGGCAATAGTGGCAAGATCTGTACTGGTGCGAGATTCTTGCTGACGCTGATAATAAAGCTCTACCCATTGCTGAATCTGTTTTTGACGCAATTCCTTAACAATTGGAATAATAGCTTGTCTGATTTCTTCTTCTGGCAAGCCTTCCACACTGCCATTAACCCCTTGCTCGGCTAACATTTCATAGCTATTTAAAGAGCAATACATTGCCTGAAATTCTTGGGTTGTTGCCAAAATTAGAGGCATATTGCTACCGCTAACAACTGGACGCACTGCTGATTCAATGGCGCGCAAGAACTGTCTTTGCAATATTTCTGCTCCTTCATCTCCCTGGAGTCTGCCGACGGGGGCGCGATCGCGCTGCAAGGTACGCTTGGTAACATCGCTAAAATCAGCTGGTAAATCTGCTACGTCTAAAGATTCTAATGCTTGAGATGCTGTGAATTCATATAGCGTGACTGATTTTTGAGAGATAGCTAACACGTAAGCTGCCATTGGTTGCAATGCTGAGATCAGAGGTTTGAGATAGAAGCGATCGCTAACTTCGGCTGCTTCTTCTACATGGTAAGCCAAACGATATGTTTGAATTGATTCGGGAGTAACCAAAATTCCCAAACCATAGGCTTGAAATTGCCAAAATTCTTCATCTTCCTGTAATTCTTCCAGATAATTTTGCATCACCTGTACTTCTCGCTTATCGGCAACCTCTTCTACTTGCTCTATCGCAGCCTTAGTTAAGTTTTTCAGCACGATGATATCTGCTTGGGCATCTTGGGTGAGGGGTGTTGTGGGTAAAAAGATTGAAATGCAAATTCCACGCTGGGCTGCCAGTTTGAGAAACTGTTTCTTCCGAATGGTATCTTTATAGAGCATGATTTCTTTTGATTTTTTAGATAACATCTAATAATTCGTTCGATAATATATTATTTGAGAATTGTATAAATTGACATCTTTCTTTAGGCTTAACCATAAGTTTGTCTATTCTTTTCAGTCTCTTTCAGACAATTTCCCTTAGTTTAGATGGCAATAAAGTTTTTTGTCTAGGAGTATGATGGCGATCGCACTAGTTTTAATTATTTATTTTTGGCGACGTTATTAATTTGCTTAACTTATACTGCGCTTGTCAAATGACTAGACCACAACAATGAAATTCAAAAAAGCTAAAAGCGTCGCGTCGTGGAGCGGTATACCACAAGGGTACAATGTCCTGTAGGTCTGAGTATCTGAGCTAAAAGCTACGAACCAACTAATTAAAAACGTAACGGACATCTTACAGGCTTGAGGCAACCTCAAGCCCCGTGTCCTCGTCTATTCAAATGAAAACGGCTGTAAGTGACAGCGGGTAATGCCCATACACTGTCAAAGAGTGATTTTTGATAACTGCTACTATTGCTTATTTTCTATGTCAAAATTGACATAGAAAAAACACAGCATAGACAAATTTTTTGTGCTACTATTTTACGAAATATAAGAGTTCAGTCAGCCTAATCCTGTAGTGAAGCTTCTAGCAAAACTCAAGAGCGGGGGAACCAAGTTTGGGGCGTATCTTTATAGTTAAAATAGAGAGGGACATCTCTCAGTCCTAGCC
>JAIMKV010000045.1 GCA_020692205.1 Myxosarcina sp. GA_180221_E-2-1-MAG-40_15 | reverse complement strand
TGAAAATTGGTATGACTTTATTTCAAGTCATTATCCGTACTTGACATAACTGAAAAAGCTGACAAAAAAAAGAGGTAATCTAATCAAAGATTTACCTCAAGATATAAGCTTATAAGCTAATTTATTATCTGTCTCATTTGGGTAGCAAAACTGGCACTACATCATGCCCATACCGCCCATACCGCCCATGCCGCCCATACCGCCCATGCCACCCATGCCGCCAGGCATACCAGCAGGCGCAGCAGATTCTGGTTCGGGTTTCTCTACTACCAAGGCTTCGGTAGTTAAAACCATTCCCGCAATTGAAGCAGCATTTTGCACTGCCGAACGAACTACTTTTGCAGGATCGATAATTCCAGCAGCAATCATGTCACCAAATTCATTAGTCAGAGCATTGTAACCAATGTTGAAATCGCTTTCTTTAACTTTTTCAACGATTACAGAGCCTTCAACTCCCGCATTATTAGCTAGCTGGCATAATGGAGCTTCTAAAGCTTTGGCAAAGATATCAGCAGCAACCTGTTCTTCTGCATCTTGCAACTGACTTCTAAAGCCAGCTAATTTCTTGGCTAAATGGATTAGAGTGGTACCGCCACCAGGAACAATGCCTTCGTCTACTGCTGCTTTGGTTGCGTTGAGTGCGTCCTCAATGCGCAATTTGCGGTCTTTGAGTTCGGTTTCTGTGGCTGCACCAACTTTGATTACTGCCACTCCACCCGCTAGTTTAGCGATGCGTTCTTGTAGTTTTTCACTATCGTAATCAGAATCAGTTTCCTCTAGCTGCTTGCGTAGTTGCTCGACTCGTTTAGCAATGTCATCACTATTACCAGAACCAGAAACAATGGTTGTGTTTTCTTTGTCAATAGTAATTTTATCTGCTGTTCCCAGCATATCTGTATCAACGCTGTCGAGGCTCAGACCTACTTCTTCTGAGATTACCTGACCACCTGTTAAGACGGCGATATCCTGTAGCATCTGCTTACGACGATCGCCAAAACCAGGCGCTTTGATCGCAGCCACGTTCAACACGCCTCTGGCTTTATTGACTACTAGAGTCGCCAAAGCTTCTCCTTCTAAATCTTCAGCAATGATCAGTAGAGGTTTGCCATCGCGAGCCACTTGTTCTAGTACAGGAACTAAATCAGCGATCGCGCTTATTTTCTTATCGGTAATTAAAATGAGCGCACCGTCAAATTCAACAATTTGTCGTTCTTGATCGGTCACAAAATAAGGAGAGATATAGCCGCGATCAATTTGCATCCCTTCAACTACATCTAACTCAGTAGCCAAAGATTTGGATTCTTCTACGGTAATTACCCCATCTTTAGTAACTTTGTCCATCGCTAGGGCAATCATCTGGCCGACTTCTTCGTCGTTACCTGAGGATATCGTAGCCACCTGAGCGATCGCATCTCCAGCGACGGGTTTAGCTACTGAGGCTATTTCTTGAATTAAAAAAGCCGTTGCCTTATCCAAACCTTTTTTGAGAGCAACGGGATTAGCTCCTGCTGCTACGTTTTTTAAACCTTCTTTAATCAATGCTTGAGCAATAACTGTCGCAGTAGTTGTTCCATCACCAGCATTATCTTTGGTTTTGGATGCCACTTCTTGAATTAATCTTGCACCAGTATTCTCTAGCGGGTCTTCTAACTCAATTTCTTTGGCGACGGTAATTCCATCATTGACAATTTGAGGCGCGCCAAACTTTTTTTCCAACAAGACATTACGACCTTTGGGGCCGAGAGTAATCTTAACAGCATCAGCCAGAGCGTTCACTCCTCTTTCTAATGCCCGTCTGGATTCTTCATTAAACGAAACAATCTTCGCCATAGGATTTTCTTTTCCGTTTCGCTACATATTCCATTTGCAAATTTAGCACTCTTCGGTGGCGAGTGCTAAACAACATTATCTAAATTTTTGAATTGGTTAGTCTTGTAGGGATTACCGAAATGTATTGGCGCAGCTCCAGTTAAATTCAAAATCAAACCCAAAACAGTCGTAGAGATCAGTGTTTAAACCATTCTATGTTCTAACGATATAAATAAATTAACTACTATGAAGCCTGTTTTAAAATTAAGCAGACAATTTAATCTAAATTCGATGACATTTCTCTCTCGAGTTTAATTTTAGCTTTAATATTTAGTTTAGGACTAACATACCAACACCTACAATAAAAAAAATAGTGCTAAGAAACATTACGAAATAACGCACAGAATTAACTTGATGCTCTAATTTCTTAATTGCTTGTTTGGTTCCAGCAAATAAAGTATTAATGTACCGTTGCTGCTCAAGGTTGCGATTATCAATCTGCATTTCTATTTTTTTAATATTTGGTAAGGCACGATTTAACTGCTGATTAGCTACTTCTATTCCCGTTTGCAATTGATTGCTAACTTGATATTGAAAGTTTTCTAAACCATGACGAAAATCTTGTTTTAAGCTCAGTATTTGAAGCTCTAATTCCTGATACATTGCTTTTTTATCAGCTTCATTTTGAGCAATAATTTTTTTCTCAAGTTCAATTACTGATTGAGCATAATTTTTTTCTAAGTCAGACAAATTATTGGCAGCTTCTTCTCTTTCCCGAATTAGATGAGCAAGTAGTTTTTCAAATAATCCTGAACCCAGTTGAAAATAGCCTCGTTGAACAGCACGAATTGTATCGATAATTTCTTGAGAAGAAGTATTTTTAAGTAAATATCCTCTAGCTCCAGATTCAACTGCCGAGTTAATATTATTCTCATCATCATGACTGCTAAGAATTATTACTTTAGTTGCGGGAAAACGCTGACGAAGTATTTTGGTAACGGTTAAACCGTTCATTTCTGGCATTTCTAGATCAACAATAGTAATGTCAACTTTTGTTTGTTCTAAATACTTAATAGCTTCTTGCCCATTAGTAGCTTTTCCTACCACTGCTAAATCGGATTCAGTTTCTAAGATTGCCTGTAAAGCTTGTCTGGTGAAGTTTTGATCATCCACTATAAGTATCTTGATCATGAATATCTCCTCAAATTAAACAATCGTAAAATTTTGCCTAACTATTAAATTAAATGGCAATACTTACGAGCCGATAGCAAAAACCTCTAAAATAACTTTAAAAGAAAAAATAATATCCGTCGAGTAGACAATAGATATTAATCAAAACTGCATTAAAGTTGCAGCGCACCAAATAATAATTAAAGATTATTGGCTAATATTTCTTAATTATTGTTATTGAGCTATGACCCAAAAAGATCTATCTGGCACATTAGCGAAATAAATATTGGTAGCATATATGTTTAATCAACACCTCAAGTGACATCTTACAGAAATTTACAGATTTCAACTTTAGTATGTAATTTTGCTGAGCAAAACTATTCCAGAGCAAAATTAGCTAATATGTTTGCTTTATATTTTGCTAATGGCAATTTTGCGTTAAGCCAGAGAAGATCTTGATAAGTTTGGTCAGTCAACCAGGTTCACTATATACCGTGACTTTTGCCAATGACCCAATGGCGGCGGAAAAACCGAGACAGGCTAGATTCTTCGAGAGAAAGATAAATTGGTCTACCATGAGGACAGGTACGAGGATTACGAGTAGCTTGCCATAGGTTCAACAAATTTTGCATTTCTGCTAAGCTCAAATCTGTACCGTTGCGAATTGCACTACGGCAAGCTGTTGCTACCTGAGCCGATCGCAAATCTCCACCCCAACTCAATTCAATTAAAGCATCGGCACAATCGTCTCGATCTACCAGTATTTTCGGAACATTGCGCACTGCCCAGATGTTCTCGCCGAAGAGTTCAATATCGAAGTTGAGTTTTTGTAGCTGTTCTAATTGTCGTGGTTTTAGATACTCTAAAGTAATCGATGTTTTGAGGGGGACTAATTCCCAGCAATCCTGTAGCTGTTCGTATAAAACTCGTTCGTGGGCAATATGCTGTTCGACTAACCATACTCCAGAAGAGTGTTCGGCAACAATATAAGTTTTGTTTGCTTGAGCAACTGCTTTCAGTTTTAATGAATTAATTTGAGATGTTGGTTTTTGAGCTGCTAATTTTCCATTTAGCTCGCGGTTAATTTGATATTTAGCAGAGGCTTCAGCTACGCGCAGTATTTTACCAATACGGCGATCGCCCACCGCGTCAGGAAGATTATCTGTATTGAGCTTTAGTGCTAGAGAAATTGCCTGACTAACTTCTGCTTGCCAATAGGAAAGAGAATGAAGATATATCTCCGACTTGGCAGGATGACGATTCCAATCAACCTGACTTGGACAGGTATGAAGATGAATCAGACAGACTGGAAAGCGATCGCGGGGTAAAGTTTTCGCCATGCTGTTTAAAATAGTCTGTTCTAGTTCAGGCGATCGCACATAGCGATGATTGACCGATACCCTCACCCAGTCTGCTTGATGACGATGACAGCGATCTGGTAGACCGATAACTAGTTCGATCTGCGATCGATCAGCTACTGCTGATTGAGAATGAATTGATAACTCAGACAAGGCTTTTGTCTGCTGAGAAAAAGTAGGTGTTACTACCTCTGCCTGATAATAATCTAGGTCGCTGCTGCTAACTCTTCTAAGAAATTGAGGCAAAATATCTTTGGCTGTTGCACCAGGGCCGATCTTAAACCAAAGACTATTTTTCTGTTTAATTTGCCAGGTAACGTGGGGATGGCACAGGGCAATTTGCTGAATTAGCTTTTGAATTGTCTTTAGCTGTTGTGCAGTAGGGGGTAAACCTCGACGACGCACAGGAATTCTGGCAAATAGGTTAGAGACAGTGACAATTGTGCCTGTGGCGATCGCCACTATTGATTCTTGGCTTAATTTAGTCTCTTGATAGGTCACTTTCCACCCTATAGATTCTGCTTGGCGTTTTGCACGGCTACAAATAGTTAAATCTGCCACCTGAGCAATACTGTGAAGAGCCTCACCACGAAAACCCAAGCTAGTAATATGCCATAAATCTTTTTGAGTACGAATTTTGCTAGTACTGTGGGGCTGAGTACACAGCCTCAGGTCTTCCAACAACATCCCCTTACCATTGTCCGCTACCTGAACTCGCCATAAATCCACATCTAGAGCAATAGTAATTCTGCTAGCCCCCGCATCCAGGGAATTTTCGATTAACTCTCTAACCACTGCTGCTAAAGAATCGATTACCTCCCCCGCAGCAATAAGATTGATTACTTCATTTGGTAGAGTCTGGATCTCTGATACCATACAATCCTGATAATTTGAGAGGTGCTAATTCTCAACACGTCTAATTTAACCAACAGTCCGTAACGTCTCCGTTGTTTTATCTCGTAGCGCTTTATACCGTATGCTAGATGCGGATCAGTTTTGTCTAGCGGGAGCGAGATAATTCGTGACTGATACCTTTAGGTTATTTATCCTAGCGTTTTCAAGCATCAGTTTGATGATTTCTTTAAAGACTGTTGATGATGTTATTCCGTGTGAGTTGAATCTCCTAAAAAGTTTTGCGAAATAGACCAAGCAGTATTAATTAGCTGCATTGCTCGTTCTGAGCCATCTAAATCTGGATGATATTTAAAGCCCATTTTGCGATAGGAAGAGCGACCAAAAGCGATAAATGCTACGGCATACCAAATTAGATCTAAGCCATCGACAATATAGTTTTGATAAGTTTTATACTCTTCCAAATAACCAGCTACTAGCTGTTGATAAATCTTTTCGGCATTAGGTAAAGCGGCTTTAATTTCATCTATATTAATCGAATATTGAGAATAATCCGGGTGGTTGCTTTTTGGTGGATCTGGCTGGTTTTGTAACTGCTTGAAGATTGGCGAATTAAGTAAAGCTTGTTTGTTATCCTCAATTGATGTAGTGGAGACAGAAGAATACAAGCTGTTGAGCAAATCTTGATTATCTTGACACTCAGTGTGTAATTTCAAAAATTCTTGAGATAGATTAGCAATTCGCTTTAATTTGGCTAATTTTAGCTTTAATTCTTCGGCTTGAGTATAGAGGCTTAAAGCTTCTTCGTCTAATTGGTTACGACGCTGCTGCTGTAGCTGTAGCTCTGTTTCTAAATCTAAAATGCGTTGGCTAGTTTTTGCCTGTTCTTGCTGATTCACTTGCTCTTGCAGCTCAATTTGCTGTAGTTGAGACTTTATTTGAGCCATAGTCTCGATAATTTCCATATTTTGTTCAATAATAAATATGAATATATATTTAAATATGTTTAGCTAATGATCAATGTTGCTTAGACAATCAAACTACTTTTAACCTACTATTGATTATTTTATAAATTTAGATAATTTATATATTTATTGCCAGGAAGTATTGAACAATTTAAGAAAAACAAAATGATCTGCTGCAATATTTTTAGGTTTGGTTGATGTTATCGAAAAGAGTCAGCGGTGAAAAGAATACAGCTGTATTCTTTTCACTCTAATCTCTAATTATTAATGATTGAATAATGGTTAGATATCACTTTAAGGCAATAACTCGATTGGGGGATACTTCGGCATCAATAATTGCTTGTCTTGCCCAGTGATCAGCGGCTAAAATATCTTCTAAACTGGGTTGAGATGTATTTTGATTAATAAAGCGATCGCAGACAATCTCAATTAAGCGGGGAATATCTAAAAAGCCAATCTTTTCAGTTAAAAACAAGGCTACAGCTTGTTCGTTAGCCGCGTTTAGTACTGCTGGCATTAAACCTCCTGCTTGACCCGCAGCATAAGCTAACTGCATACAGGGATATTTTTGGTGGTCTGGTTCGCGGAAAGTAAGATCTCCTGCTTTAACCAGATCTAACTGCTCCCACTCGGTGTAAATTCGCTCTGGCCAAGATAAAGCATAAAGTAGCGGTAAGCGCATATCAGGCCAGCCTAGCTGCGCCAGCACTGAGGTATCTTGTACTTCTATCAATGAATGAATAATGCTTTGGGGATGAATGACAATATTAATATCTTCGTAACTAAGGTCGAATAGATAATGAGCCTCAATTACTTCTAACCCCTTATTCATTAACGTCGCTGAATCAATAGTAATTTTTTGTCCCATTGACCAGTTAGGATGTTTCAGGGCATCTTTTACTGTTACCAAGCTGAGTTTTTCAATCGGTAGGTCGCGGAATGAACCACCAGAGGCGGTTAAAGTAATGCGTCGTAAACCACCTGCGGGAACACCCTGAAGACATTGAAAAATTGCTGAATGTTCAGAATCGGCTGGCAGAAGTTTTACTCGATGTTTTTTGACTAAAGGCAATACTACAGGCGCACCTGCAATCAGGGTTTCTTTGTTAGCCAAGGCAATATCTTTACCAGCTTCAATAGCAGCAATGGTAGGGAGCAAGCCCGCACAACCGACAATTCCTGTAACGACAATCTGCGCATCACCATAACGAGCGACTTCACAAATACCTGCATGACCGACTAATATTTGGGGTTGAGGAGAACAATCAGCGATCGCCTCTTGTAATTCAGCCAATTTAGCTTCATTTTCCAAAGCAACTATTTCGGGTTGGAAGGTACGGATTTGTTTTGCCAGGAGAGTAACATTATTTCCTGCCGCTAAACCTACTATACGAAACCGATCAGGATGATGAGTAACAATATCCAGGGTTTGCGTCCCAATAGAGCCAGTCGAACCTAAAATAGTAATTGCTTTCATGATGTTCTTTAATATAGCGATCAATGTCTGCTCTTACTATAAATTCTTAGGTGAAATATAGATAAGCTTTTTTAGTTGCTCAACTGCATTTAATTGATTACCAAGAATTAAAAATCTAAAATTATCTGAGAAGCGAAAAACTACGGTAATCTATTGAGACTTGATTTATCGACCATTGGGAGGAGCGCGCAACTATGCTGATCGCTATAAAATTAGAACAACAATATTTGTCCAACTATAATTATGGATCGGATACAACAGCTTAAAAATCTCCAAAAAATTCGTCGGATGGCTAAACTTTTAGATACAGCTATCGGCATACCTGGAACTAAATTTCGGATCGGGCTAGACCCAATTTTGGGTTTAATCCCTGGAGGCGGAGATTTAATTACAGCTACAATTTCTTTTTATCTAGTCTTTCTGGCAACTCGTTTTGGCTTAGAAAAGCCAGAAATAGCTAAGATGATCAAAAATATTATGCTGGAAACCACCGTCGGCTTTATTCCCATAGCTGGAGACATCTTTGATGCTTACTTCAAGACCAATATGCGCAATTTAGAGATTTTAGAACAGCATCTTGCCAAAACAGAAAAGCAAGATGTAACCATTAAAAATCCAGAACCAGCTGCGGTTACGATCAATGATCACTCAATAGTTGGATAAAATTAATTAAAAGTTATGTCAAGTTTAAACGTAAAGGTTAATCGACCAATCACATAAAAGTTACTACTAATGCTCAAAGGAATAGAATTAATCGACTGTGCCAAAGCTAATGCTAAACAGGGAGTTGCGATCGCAGCCAAGCAATCTGGCTACGATCAAAACATTGATTTGTTTGTCGAAAATTTGCACCAAGCTTGTCAAGAAATTGGCGTTAATATTAACGAACTTGAGGATTTAATTACCGATCAGCAAATAGCCAAAAAAGAGAGAGTGATGGATGTAGCTCCAGATAGCGTTTCAGACCTATAAAGGGCTTCGCCCTAGCTATTAGCTCTTAGCTTTTAGCTTCAATCAAACCGCTGTATGTAACTGTAGGGCTAATTATCAGTTACACATAACAAATTACACATAGTCAGCATAGCGATCACTTTTGCGATGATTTTCATTGCCCTCAGCAGGCAGATAGTCGTTATACTTATCTTGATCGTAATGATAAAGGGTACGAATTGGATAAGGAATGCTAATGTTGGCAGCATCTAATGCTGACTTAATTGCCATAATCGCTTCAGTCTGTACCTGTCTGACTTGCTGTTGTCTTGGTTTTGTCCAGTAGCGCACAATTAGATCGATTGAACTATCACCAAACCCGACCAAATCAATTTCTGGAACAGGTTTATTGACAACTCCTTCGACTCGTTCAATTGTTTGTTGTAAAATCTGTTTAGCTTCGGGTAAGGAAGTATTGTAATCAACTCCAACTGCTAAATCAGTGCGACGCTTACTATATGCCGTACGTACTCTAACAGCGCTGGTGAACAACTCCGAATTGGGCATTAAGATCCTTTCTCCTGTATAGGTGCGGATCATAGTAGTCCGAATATCAATCTGCTCTACTGTACCTTCATAATCGCCAATCACAATCTGATCGTCAATGCGAAATGGTCTTTGAATTAAGATTAAAATTCCTGAGAGAAAATTTTTGAAAATGTCTTGAAAAGCAAAACCAATGGCTACTGAACCTAACCCCAAGGTAGCAATAATGTCTCCTAAACGTAAGCCAGGAAAAGCGACTACGCAAGCAAGTACAACGCCGACTATCCAAGTAGTGATGTTGGCTGCTTTGTGTAATAGCGATTGTAAAGATTTGCTTTTTAAAGTTCTTTGACCTACTTGATCAGCAAGGTTCTTAGATAACTTTGCTGCATAGCGAGTCAGCATAATAATTATTAAAGCGGCAATTATTGCGGGGAAAATCTTAACCGCGCTACCCAATAAATCTCGCAAACTATTCAAGATAGTGTCTAATATTTGACTCATATATTCAGAAATTAATTTTACTTTCGACTTAAGTTAAGATTTAGATTTAATAATTTTACTTTCGACTTAAGTTAAGATTTAGATTTAATCACGATGACCTAACAAAGTTACCAAAAAGCGCTTCGTAAAATATCTTTCAGAGGAAAGAATATAGAAAAAAAAGTTAAAATATTTTATCTATCTAAAGATAGAGATTTAGCCAAATTATACCGCTGTGTTTAAATAGGCTAATGTAAACGCTCGTGATGTAATAGCGATCGCAGCCAGATGATTCAAGCTTCAATAACAGTTGGTATACATTGGCAATCGCTGTTGAGCAAAGCTACCAGGGATAAAATTTAAGCCCAAAGAAAATACCAAACTTGAACTCATCACAGCGTCGCTACTATGATCCATTATTGGTAAGTCTTAAGTCACAGAGACAATTTTGACGAAGTCGAAGCAGGCTGCCGTACGTTTCGGGCGGAGTACTTTCGACCACTTGATTACGCACACGGGTAATTATTAATACATTATTGTCCAAATCTAAAGAAGTAGCGAAGATCTGACTCTTAAATTAATAATATATTTTAAAATCATATAAAATTCAGTTTGTTTTCATAATTGTGTTTTAACTTGCTAAAAAGACATTGAAACATCTTTGAACTTATTAACAATTATCTAATCAATACCATGAATATATATGCATGGACGTTAATTACTCAATGGGATTATCTAGCTTTTAGTAATTTAGGAAGTCAAGACTTAGTAGCTCTCATTCATCCTGTACTAGCAGTAGCCTTTGTTTTTCCGCTGGTAGGTATAGTGACTTATTTCGCTTGGCAAACTCGTCAGCGTCGCCTGGAAAGCAAAAAGGGCAAAAGCAAAATTCCCGCGATAGTAGGACGAGAACACGTACAGGTTGGACGTTGGTTAGCTACGAGTGTCGTGGTTGCATCCCTGATTGCTTTAGCATACTCTATTGTCTACAAAAGCTTTATTAAAGGTCAACTTTGGTCACAAAATAATCCTCAGGCTATCTTAATTATCCTGATGTTTGTCGCGACTATCGCTTCTTTAGTTTTGTTGTTGCGAGCCAAACCTAAATTATGGCGGGGCATTTTTGCTACTTTAACTGGGATGGGTTTGATTGTTCTTGGTCAACAGGATGGAGTATGGCGATTAACAGATGAATGGTATTGGTCACATTACTACTATGGAATAGCGGTATCTTTATTGATGATTTTCTCCATCGCTATTTTAGATGATATATATCGAGATCGCACCAATACTCTACGCAACATTCATATAGTGCTAAATTGCTTAGCATTGTTGTTATTTATCGGTCAAGGTATCACGGGAGCGAGAGATTTGTTAGAAATTCCTCCCGTCGGGAAAAAGAAGGCAAAAGCTGCCATAGAAATGGGATCTTTAGTTAAAACAGCCCAGCTGCTTGAGCAAGATACTATTTATCATGCTCCTAAATTAGATCTTACTTAACTCTTTGACCAGAGTTTAGCATTAATAAAAGATGGCGACTACTGATTCAAGCAAAGTTGCGCTCGCACTAACACTTTTTTCCTTAAAAATTGAATCAAACTAAAAAATAGTGATTATCTTACTCAAGAATAATACCCTAATTTAGTCAAAACTAATGCAGTCACTAAAAACACTCCATAGTAAATCAGAGAATAAACCATAAATAACCAGAGTCCACCTAGATTCAAACAAAAGTTTTTCCAACTGCGTGTTCGCCAAAAATAAATGGGTACGCCAATAATTCCGATAAAAATAATTAAATAGCGAATTAGTTTTGGGTTTCTAAAACTACGTGCTTTTGCATCATAATAAATCCAAAAATAGATTAAACAAATAGCAATCAGCGCAAAGCAGATCTCAATAATATTAACTACATTCTGTCTACTATAAAAGCAGGCAGTCAAAAATCCATTTACAGTTCCTGCCGTACCAATTAATCCTAAAACAAGATTACGCTTTTTAACATTTGATGCTGAAGCTAAATTGCTCTGATTCATATCCGCAATTGATAAAAGTAAATGATGCTAATGATTGATCGTTTATTAGCATCAAATAGATAATTAACCCCACTTAGTTGGGATAAATAATTATACAATTCAGCAAAATATTAAAAACCATATTGCCTAAGTTATGAAACATTCAACTTATAAAGATATAGGCGAAAAACTAATGAACCTTGGTCATAACTGAAAAAAGCGATCGCCACTGTTGATTCTGCTACTCACTTCTTCAAAAGTTGTTTTGCCGCTGTCAGGATTGTCGCACACTTGCCAAGATTAGTGCGCTCGTTCCAAGATCGCTCAATACAACCGTGTTAGATTGCTGGGCAACAGATGACTTTTTGAGATTCTGCAAGCTGTTACGATTTTGTACCAATACAAATGTGGCAACGGCTAGAAGAAAATAACCGAAGCTTTGCTGAAGTTGCTTCGCTGAGACAAATTGGGCAAGATATGCGCCAATCACCGTTCCGCATCCTGCTAAAAATGTAAATGAAACCGTCAGAGTCCAGTCTAAAGAAATATGCCCTAAATAACCGAGCAAACCCGCAACAGAATTACCCGCAATGATTAACAGCGAAGTCCCGATCGCTTGTCGCATGGGGATATTGCCCAACAGTACCAACGCTGGAACGATCGCAAATCCACCGCCAACACCAACTAACCCAGTCAAAACACCCACGGCAATTCCTTCAGTCATGAGCCATAGCCAACAATATTTACAAGCAGGCTTGACGTACTGGATGGCCGCTAACTCATCCTCACTTGCTTCAGGTTTTGCCTTGGCGGAACGATAAATCATCAAGCCTGCGGCAACCAACATCGATAGTCCAAATAGAACCATCTGGATTCCACCCGTGATGAATGGAAGTGTGGCTATCCTGGCACCCAAATAAGCGCCTACCATTGTTGCCGAGCCAAAAATCCCCGCTATTTTAAGATTCAGATTGCCGCGTCGTGCATGGGGAATGCTGCCTAACAGACTTACACTTCCCACAATAATTAAAGTCATAGCGATCGCAGGTTTCGGCTCAACCCTCATGACATAAACTAGGACAGGCAGTGCCAACACCGAGCCACCACCACCTAGTAAGCCTAAACTGATACCGATACAAACAGCGAAAAGATGTCCAAGAATCCAAGTCATAGTTTATTCCCAGATCGTTGGTTATAGGGTAATTTGGCTAATAGCAATCCCATGGCACAGGTATTCGTAACTCCAGCAAACACAAGTCCAGCACCGACAAACCCGCTGAGAAGCAAGAAATTGGGTGAGACTAGTACCCCCAAAACTGTTCCTAAAAACACCAGCGAACCTGCCACAATTTGCACCTGCCGAAATAGGCTAATCGGCGCATTTTGACTTTTTTCAATCTCATAGCCTGCATTTTTCCAACTAGGAATTCCGCCTCGTAAATGAATCACAGAAGTGAACCCAGCCTCTAGACATTGCTGGGCAGCTTTAGTTGATCGATTCCCCGATTGACAATACAACACAAGCTTTTGACCCGACGGCGTTTGGATTTGATTGGGATTGAATTGTGACAACGGGTGGAGTTTTGCACCAGGAATCCTTTCGGTAGCATATTCAGCAGGTTCTCGCACATCCACCAATGTAACCGAGTTATTCTCAAGCCATTGTTTCAAGGTTTGAGCATCAATTTCTTGCAGTTGAGAAGTATTCATCATGATTATCCTTAAATAGAAAAGTTGTTAGCGGGCGTTGCGATGGATTTGCCACAGCGTTCATTAGCGGGTAATGCCTCCATCATTTTTTGCGGATCAGGCAAATCTAGCTTGTCCATAAATGCCCTAAATTCAGCCCGATTTCGCCCAACAAATCGAGGATTCCAGCGTTTTTCCTCTTCTACAGAAGAAACTGTCTGTCCGCGATAGTCATGGGCTGGATAAATCAGTGTGGCTTCTGGCAAGGTGAACACCCGTTGAGTCACTGAATCAAATAAGGCGTTGGCATCCCCACTTTGAAAATCTGTTCGTCCGCAGCCTCGAATTAATAGCGCATCTCCAGTTAGTAGATGAGTTCCATTAATGAGATATGCCATATGACTGTCCGTATGTCCTGGTGTCGCGATCGCCTGTACGTCAACGGAGCCAAGCTTTAATCTTTCACCATCTTGAATAAACTGATCGGCACAGTCTACTTGCGCTCGATCAGGCACCACACTCAAGCATCCCGTTGCCGATCTCAGTTGTGCTGCACCCGTAATGTGATCGGCATGAACATGGGTTTCTAAGCAGTAGCGCAATGTCAAACCCAATTCTTTAAGTAACTTCAGATCGCGTTCAACTTGTTCTAGGACTGGATCAACCAATATTGCCTCAGCAGCAGCGCGATCGGCAATCAGATACGTGTAGGTACTGCTTTCACGGTCGAAAAGTTGACGAAATAACATCACTATTTGTCCTCGCTATTTATTGATAATATTACTATATGGTATTATAGTAAAAAATATAAGTCAAAATAAAAATCAATTAACTCCTACTCATGTCAAAAATCCCGATTTCGGCTCTCACTCAAGTTGCTGATTACTTCAAAGTTTTATCAGAGCTGAGTCGGCTGCAAGTTCTGTGTTCCCTCAAAACTGGTGCTAAAAATGTTACTGAAATTATTGAAGAAACGGGTCTAGGACAAGCCAATGTTTCTAAGCACCTTAAGATTTTGACCCAGGCAGGCATTGTGAAACGTCAACCGCAGGGGGTCAGCGTTTATTATCAAATTACTGACCCAATAATTTTTGATTTATGTGAACTGGTGTGTCAGCACCTTGAAATTCAGTTGCAAGAACAGTCACAAGCGTTAAAAAGCCTCGACGGGTTGCGACAACTGTGATCATCGAGATCGCATTGTCTGGACGCGCCTATTGATTAGTATTTCAGAGCGAGAAACTACTCAAAGCAACAGCCGTATGGCAGAAGCCAAAAGCAAAAAGTCATTTTCTCTAAGCCTTCGTATTTCCATTATTTTCATTGTAAAGATGCGATCGCACAAGCCAGCGTGAAGAAGCTTAAATATCCGCACCGCAGCAATTAAATAACTTTAGCTGTAATCAGAAACTTAGAAAATCTATGCGTTTGCCCTGGTAGAATAACAATGTCGGGAATTTTGTCATGGTTAAAAGCAATTATGCTACTTACAGAGACTAACTTAGTTGCCTTATTATATTTGATTCTGAGCGGCTCATATCTTGTGGTGTTACCAGCATTGGTCTATTTCTATCTCAGCAAGCGTTGGTACGTTGCTGGTTCGATTGAACGATTAATTATGTATCTTTTTGTGTTCTTGAGCTTTCCTGGAATGATATTACTTAGCCCGTTTCTAAATTTCCGCCCTAAACGCCGTAAATTAGAAGCTTAAAGAACAATAATGCGTAGAATCGATGCTCTTGGTATTGCTCTGGGTGTATTTGTTGCTGCTGGATTAGTTTATGTTGCTCTGCAAATATTTGGACTCGATAGTATAAATGCAGGAATCTGGACTCAAACAGTTTTGGTGATTGGTTTAATTGGCTGGTCTTTAACCTATTTACTGCGGGTTGGTAATAAAAACATGACTTATAATCAACAGCTCAAGGATTATGAAGAAGCTGTAATGCAAAAACGTTTAGAAGAGATGTCTCCCGAAGAATTAGCTCAATTACAGCAAGAAATTGAGCAAGAAAAAGAACTCTAAAGATTTAAATTATTTTAAGTTTTCATCAAATTAATTTTACTATGATGAACGTTGCTCGTCGTTTTCAAGATCTTAAACAAAATTCTCAATGTGCTTTGATTCCCTTTATTACTGCGGGAGATCCAGATTTAGAAACGACTGCTAAAGCACTAGAAATTTTAGCCAATAATGGAGCGGATCTGATTGAATTAGGCGTTCCTTACTCCGATCCTCTGGCTGATGGCCCTACAATTCAAGCAGCAGCAACTAGAGCTTTACACAAAGGTGTTCAGTTAGAAGATGTTTTAGCAATAGTTAAAAAAGTAGTAGGTAAAATAAATATCCCAATTATTCTATTCACTTACTACAATCCAATTTATTACCGTGGTATTGAGTCTTTTCTTCGGCAAGTAAAGGAGGCAGGAGTTAGTGGTTTGGTTGTTCCCGATCTTCCTTTAGAAGAAGCGGAAGTCTTGCTCAAACCAGCAGCTGAAATTGGCATTGAAGTAACTCTTTTAATTGCTCCTACCAGTTCTCAGTCAAGAATTGAGGCGATCGCAGCTAAATCTCAAGGATTTATTTATTTAGTTTCAGTAACTGGTGTGACGGGAGTTCGTACTCAAATGGCGACAGGGATTGAAGATCTCTTAGCAAATTTGCACAGCACCACTGATAAACCCATTGGAGTTGGTTTTGGTATTTCTAACCCCGAACAGGCAAAACAGGTCAAAGAATGGGGGGCAGATGCCATAATTGTTGGCAGTGCCATTGTCAAACGATTAGCAGAAGGAACTCCAGAATCAGGTTTAAAGGCGATCGGCGAATTTTGTCATTCTCTTAAACAAGCGATCTCCTAAAGCAATAATTCTGGAGTTAGGTGCTTAACCTATTTATCTTTGATAAAAGAAATAATAATACATAATACAATTCACTAAATAAATTAAATTACAACTTTGAATTAGGCTGGGCTATCGTTACCATTTCTAGAACCATCTGGTGGCAGGAGAGAATTAGGCAAATCATCAAACTTTTGCTGAACTGCTTTACAAAATTCTTTCATTTGAGCAACTGTCATTGTTGGTTCAGCCTGTCCTTTTTCCCAGCGGCGAATAGTAGATACTGCTACACCAATTTCTCTCGCTAGTTGTTCTTGGGACAATTTAACGTTTAATCTTAACCTTTTAAAAGGTGAATTCGTTTCTTGGCGTTGAGATTTTTTAGGTCTTGTCATAGTATTTGGATAACGTTTACTAACGATAGAATAGTGGATATTAATTATTTAGACAGCAAAAACATTTATATTGATTATTTATTGCCTAAATTGACAATAAATAATCAATATATGCAACAAAAATATTGCTATTTGTTAACCAATCATCTTTTATTTGCTAAGAGCTAAATAGATAGTATTAGTCAGTCAAAAAAACTTGCATTGCAGTATAAATAAAATAAGAGTAATTACTGAATTAAAAAATATAGAATAGACTAGTTCTAACCCCATAATGACATAGATGTTATGTTACGAAGTAATAACATAATATTTATGGGAACTAATACGCTCGATTTGTACGCTCAATGTTGTCCTATACTAACAAATAAAAAATATAAGGCTATTCGCGAAAATACCGAACTTTTTAATTAAATAAAAATCTTTAAGCATCTTTAACTTGCGCAATTTTCAATTATTAATTAATCAATAAAATTAAAATAAGGCTTAATTATTTAAGTAATTCTGCTGAAGCTAAACTTGTGTCTAACTGATAGAAACCAATAAGAGATAAACTGTAAAATACTATATTTAATTATATTTAATCTCGGTGTAGCACTAAGCAGCAATAAAGCGATCGCCATCAAACATATAATATTTTGTCAAAAAAAATTTGCCTCTAGCAATCACAAACTAGAGCTAATTTAGCTTAAAACTTATGAGGTGTTGTTTAAAAATATCCAATTCAAATTTTTAGCTTATCTAGATAAAAAGCAAGCATAAGTGATAAAAAAGCTGTCTCTTCGGGTCTTCCGAAGAGATAATAAGCTGTATTAAAATCAGATTTACTTGTCCCTAATCGTGTCAACTATTGATGAGGTAATAAGCTGCTTGAAGACGTTGATTACTCGTAGTTAACAATTCGAGCAAAGCTACTGGCTGATAAACTTGAACCACCAACCAAAGCTCCATCGATTTCTGGCTGAGCCATAATTTCAGCCACATTACTAGGCTTGACTGAACCACCATATTGAATAGATACATCTTGATTATCTAATTGTTGACGAATCATACCGATAACGCGGTTGGCTTCTTTAGATTCACAGGTATCACCTGTGCCAATTGCCCAAATAGGCTCATAAGCAATGACTAAGTTATTTTGATCTACTCCGACTAAATCTTTTTTTAACTGGCTGATAATAATCTCTTCTGTTTCTTCAGCATCTTTTTGTTCCTTAGTTTCGCCAACGCAAAGGATAGGTTTTAATCCATATTGTTGAGCTGCCTTTAATCGCAAATTAACCGTTTCGTCTGTTTCACCGAAGTACTGCCGTCTTTCACTATGACCAATAATTACATAATCAACGCCGATTTCGGTCAGCATTTCTCCAGAAATTTCTCCAGTGTAAGCACCTTCAATTTCCCAATGAATGTTTTGAGCCCCTAACATTATCCTGCTGCCATGCAGATTTTTGGACATTACAGTGAGGGAAGTAAACGGAGCGCACAAAACAATCTCTCGATCCTCTTTCGTTTCTTCAATTTCAGACTTGAACATTTGTACAAAAGCCAAGGACTCTGCCTGATTTTTGTACATTTTCCAATTACCAGCAATTATTATTTTTCGCACAATCTAAAAAACAACTTAAATTCTCTGCAAGTCTAAGTTTAAGGCTTCGTGGGTGCTTAAGGCTAGATTATCAAAGGTATAGGTGATTTTGAATCATCAAATCAGCATAAACCAGTTAAAAACTTAATTTAGTTAAAAAACTTAACTTTTCTTATAAAAAATGCGTTAAATTTTAATATGCAGACATAAAACTTTATGAGCCAACCTATTGTAAAAATATCTAGTTTTCTTAATGCGATGGGTTTGATTTAGTAATTATTACTTGTCTGATCATGCTCATATTGTTTAGATTTCGTAACTCCTCATTGTTCTTAAACTTAAACTTAGTAATACGATGACAACTAATTCTCTAATCACCAAAATTTTTCGTCCTAATGTAACTCCCAACTTTTGGCAACAGACCTCTTGGGCAATACTTAGAGCCGTAGTAGGCATTATGATGATTCATAATGGTCTTGATAAGCTAGCTAATATCGAAAGCTTTGCTCAGGCGTATGTAGCCTATATGGGACTACCTTTTCCTATTTTTCTAAGTTATGTTGCTGCCTTTACAGAGCTGATTGGCGCACCACTTTTAATTATTGGTCTTTTGGTTAGACCGGCTGCATTTGGCCTGTTTGCCACCATGTGTGTTGCGATGTATCATCATATCCTGGTAGCTGGTTTGAGTATTCCTTACCTAGAACTATCTGCTATTTATGCAGCGTGCTTTTTGTTTTTTACCATTAACGGTGCGGGCTTGTTTTCTAGCGATGCTTTGATCACTAACTGGCTAGACAAGACTGCTTTTTCTACTCAAGCAAAAAGAATTATGTTGCTGGAAAAAAGCTATAGTTCCGCCAAAGCAGACAAAATTGTCAGTAAGTAAATAGCAAGACATTTTTAGTTAGCTGTTACTTTACTGATCAAAATTCAATGGCTAGATCAATAAAATATCAGAAGCGCGATCGCCTTACTTAGTTTTGGCGGTCGTTTCTTTTTCTGTATGATGGAATTATGGATTGAAAGATTAATCAGCGGCGAGTTACTCAAAATTGGAAGAGTTAATTGGATGACCAGGCCAAAACGAGGAGTATGGAGTTTATTAAAGCAAGCGACTAAAGACGATAGTTACCTTCAATTAATTCACTGGATCGAAAACTTTGTCGCCAAAACCTTGTCTTTGACCTTATCAGTGGTAATCCTGATTGCTTTAGGCGATTTAATTTTCTTGCTAATTCAGGATGTAACCAGTGACCCCAAAGGATTTTACAACAAAAGCTTGATCGAACTCTTTGGCTCATTTTTGAATATTTTGATCGCCTTAGAATTACTAGAAAATATTACTGCCTATCTTAAAAAACACATTGTCCAGTTGGAATTAGTTATTGTTACTTCCTTGATTGCGGTTGCGCGGAAGATAATTATTTTTGACCTGGCAAAGTATAACAACTCAGATTTAATCGCTTTGGGTATAGCGATCATCTGTTTATCTGCTAGCTATTGGTTAATCAAAACGGTAAACGAGAGAAATAAATCTGAATAATATATTGCTCTATTCTTCAGGGTAAAAACAATGAATTTTTGACCGCAGAATGCAGTTGACTTGTGAAAGTCAAGAATCATGAGAAATCAGGGTTAAATTGCTGATCGATCTGCAAATAGCGTCAAGTTCGCATTTGACTCTCCTAATATTTGTTAAAATGGCATTTTGCAGCTAACACTGCATTTATCAAATAATTAGCTAAGAGGCATCGCCATCAATGCAGAGAAAAAGTTCTTTTAATTCTTCCCATATTATGTATCGTTCCGAAGAACTAGTGAGCGCAGCTTCTAATCGCTATCGCATTACCGTTCAGGTTGCCAATCGAGCTAAACGCCGTCGTTATGAAGAACTAGAGAATTTTGACGATCCCACGATGAAGCCTGTAATTCGCGCCATTATTGAAATGTCTGATGAATTGACTCAACCAGAAATCATTGGGGATTGAAAATATTATTGTTATTACTCGTTAAAAAGCTCATAGCTGTCTATAATACAGCTAACGCAAATTGATGAGCATAAATAACGTCAACAATTGTCACCTATGATGCAAAGTGGGGATGGATGGCGTGTTGGCTGGCATCCTCATAATTCTAAATATCAAGGCTTAGTGGGAGCAAATGACTGGGCGATTGAGCTAACTGAAGCTGAACTCGCAGATTTCCGCAGTTTGCTAAATCAGCTGGTGCAAACCATGAGTCAAATGGAAGCTATATTAATGGATCAAGAGAAAATTAGCTGCGAAGCGGAAACTGCTCTACTGTGGATGGAAGTAGAAGGTTATCCCCATAATTATTCTCTACGTCTTATTTTAAATTGCGATCGCCGTTGCGAAGGAAATTGGACAGAAGGTATTCCCCCCAAGTTAGTTGATGCCTTTAATTCATTGGGGTTTGATTAAAAGAGTTAAGGATTTTGAGCTTTTATTTGGCTGATTGCTTTTAGCATCAGCTTGTTTTGTAGTCCATATCAAACGACACTATCTTTTAGCCAAGTAATAGTAGCTGAACTTGAAATTAATTCATCTTCGGACAATCAGATCACACCTAACCTAAACTTTAGCGTGTTATCAAATAAATATATTCAACCTTTTTTTAAATTTAACTATCTAGCATTAAAGTCTAAGCCGTATCCAATGACTAACGCTAAATTAATTACCCAAGAAAATCGACTATTTGCGAATAACATTTTAATCGTAGATGATACTCCAGATAATTTGCGTTTATTGTCCAAAACTTTAATTAAAGAAGGTTATCTGGTTCGCTGCGCTATCAATGGTTCGATGGCATTGTTAACTATTAAAACCAAGATACCAGATTTAATCTTGCTAGATATAAATATGCCAGATATAGATGGATTTGAAATCTGTCAACAGTTAAAGAAATCTGATTTGACTAAAGATATTCCGATTATTTTTGTTAGTGCTTTAGATAATATTTTTGATAAAGTTAAAGCCTTTGAGGTAGGAGCAGTAGACTATATTAGTAAACCATTTCAAGTTCCTGAAGTTCTTTCGAGAGTTAGTAATCAGTTAAATCTACAGAACTTGAGAAGGCAGCTAGTTCAAAAAAACCAGTTATTGCAAATAGAAATTTATAGTCGAATTGCCGCAGAGACAGAGATACGTCAACTTAATTTTGATTTAGAACGTAGAGTTATTGAAAGAACAGCTCAATTACAAACAGAAATTGATCAAAAGCAAAAAATTCAAAAACAGTTAGAATATTTAGCCTGGAATAACTCTTTAACAGGATTACCAAATCGGTTATGGCTAGTCAGAAAGCTGAAAAAATTACTAGCAGATTTAAATCAAAAATTAGGCAAAGAATTTATTACAGTTATTTTAGACTGTAATCGATTTAAAATTATTAATGATTCTTTGGGTCGCCAAGTAGGAGATCAGTTATTGACCATGGTAACTCAGAGTTTAAAATCAGAAATCTCGGCACAAAAGGTTCAACATATTCATTTAGCTCATTTTGGCGAAGATAAGTTTGCTATCTTGCTAGAAGAAACATCAGAAACAAACAAGGCGATCGCTCTGGTGCAAAAAATCAAACAGTGTTTAGCCTCAGCATTTATTGTTGAAAATAGAGAAATTTTCTTAACTTTTAATATAGGAATTGTAGTTTGCGATGCTAATTATTCACAACCAGAAGAAATTTTTAGAGATGCAGATTTAGCAATTCAAAAAGCTAAAAAATCTAGTAGTCATTACTATCAAGTTTTTGATTGTACAATTCAAAACACCGCTCTGGAAATTTTGGAAATTGAAACAGATTTACGTATCGCACTTCAGCGTCAAGAATTTTATCTCAACTATCAACCAATAATTTGTTTAAATACTGGAAAGATTAGCGGATTTGAGACTTTGGTGCGCTGGCATCATCCCCAAAAAGGCTCTATATCTCCAGATAAATTTATTTCTATTGCCGAGCAGACTAATCTAATTTTGCCATTAGGAATCTGGATTTTACAAGAAGCTTGTCGACAAATTAGTTTCTGGCAAAATCAATTGTTTAGTCAGCAGGAGAGTTTTACTGTGAGCGTTAATATTTCTGCGAAACAGTTTGAACAGGAAGATTTTATTACGCAATTGGATCAAATAATTGATCGTACTGGAATCGAGCTTAAACACCTCAAGTTAGAAATTACTGAATCACTACTGATGAATAATGCAGCGGTAGCTGATCGGGTTTTTAATCAGCTTAAAGCGCGTCAAATAAAACTGGCGATCGATGATTTTGGAACTGGCTACTCTTCTTTGAACTATTTGAATCGTTTTCCTGTCGATACCCTTAAAATAGATCGCTCTTTTATTAGTCGCTTAACTGAAGATAATCAGGCTGCAACTATTGTTAAAGCCATGTTAGATTTAGCGCATAATCTGGGATTTGATGTTGTCGCTGAAGGAGTAGAAACGATCAAACAAAGTCAGCAACTCAGAGAGTGGGGTTGTGAATTTGCTCAGGGATATTTTTATGCTAAACCTTTAAATCAAGACTTGGCGTGGCAATTTTTAGCAGATAATCTTCAAGGATAAAAGTCTAAATCGCAAAATTCTGGTTTTAGATCTCGCTCCATTAAAGCCTGAATTGCCTCTTCAGGCGTTATTTTCCCCTGTAAGAGTCTATGTACCTGCCTGGCAATCGGAACGGCGATCGCCTCCAAATCAGCAATTTTGACCACTACGTTAGTAGTATTAATTCCTTCTGCTGTCCCTTCTAAATCTGCCAAAATCTCTGCCAGAGTTTTACCTTGAGTTAACCCATAACCTACCTGATAGTTACGAGATAAAGGGCTATCGCAAGTGGCAATTAAGTCACCCAAACCCGATAAACCAAAAAAAGTTTCTCCAGACGCACCTAAATGAGTGCCGATGCGAATCATTTCAGGTAAGGCGCGAGTTAGCAAAGCAGCTTTAGCGTTTGTGCCTAATTTCATGCCATCACAGACTCCAGCGGCGATCGCCATCACATTTTTGATCGTTCCCCCTAACTCAGTACCGATGGGATCTTCGTTGACGTAGGCGCGGAAAGAATCCGAAGCAAAAATTGACTGTACCTTCTCAGCAGCAATTAAATTACTGCTAGCTAGCACGGTTGCTGCTGGTAAACCCTGAGCAATTTCCTTCGAGAGATTAGGACCTGAAAGCACTACTACAGGATGATGCGGAAAAGCGCGCTGCCAAATCTGGGAAGGAGTGCGGGTAGTTTCTGGATCTAGTCCCTTGGTAGCGGTAACGATAATCATGTCTGATGGCAAGTTAAGCGATCGCAACTTATTAGCCGTAGGAATTACTCCCTTCATCGAAACCGCCGAAACCACAATTAAGGCATCTTTAACTACAGACTCTAAAGTACTAGTACCCCGATGTGACCAAAAACGAACCTGATGATGGTTACTCTCAACAATTTTACCTAGAGCCGAACCCCAGACTCCTGTTCCTAGAATAGCGACAATATTAGCTGGAATATTCACAAATATAATCCCAAAATAATATTTTAAAATCTCTTTCCTAATACTGTAAAAGAGATTTCGCGCTTTATTACCATAACTTACAAAAATAAATGCGATTGTTGATGAGAAGTTTTAGAATTGATGCTTAATCTGTTCTAGATTTAAACTTGGTTAATCAGCAAAACGTTATTCTAGCCATATTTTAACTTGCAAACCAAAATCGAAAATGCTAGAACAAAGGTGGCAAAGTTAGCGACAAACACTGGTAAATTATTGGTATAAAAGCCATAGATCACCCATAAAACAACTCCAACACAAAAACTCAGAAACATTGCCAGGGAAATGTCCTTGGTTGATTTAGTTTGCCAGGTTTTAATTGCTTGTGGTAGGAAAGAAATAGTAGTTAAAATTCCCGCAACAAGACCCACATAAGTCATTGGTTCCATAGGACAATCGTTGAGCTTCCGTTATTAATATTAATTAGACTTAACTATCTAAAATGCAAAAGAGTACCCCCACTAAAACACCAAGAATGTCTATCACGGACGACGCGAAGCTAGTCCTCAAGGATACCGCGCTCCGCATATGCCGTGGCATACCTCTTCGCATATAGTGTTTAGTGGTGGGGTGAATTTTGCCAGCAACATAAACATTTTAGCCTTAGTTTATATTTTCTACACAAAAAAATGTACTGTGTAGGCTAAAATAGCCTTATGATTACTTTGACTTACGAGTACAAATTAGAACCAACTTTACAACAGATTGACAGCATTGAGAACACTCTTAATGTATGTCGCTCCGTCTGGAACTTTGCCCTTGGATTGCGTAAAGACTGGTGTAAGTCTCGTAAGTCTCTAATTAATGCTTGCTCGATTGAACGTGAATACATCATGTCAGTTGACGAACCATTCCCTAATTACCACGTTCAGGCACGTCTGCTAACAGAAGCTAAGAAAACTAATGACTTCCTCAAGTCTGCTAATGCTCAGGTTTTACAACAAACACTGAGAACATTAGATAGGACTTGGGATGACATGAAAGCTAGAGGCTTCGGGTTTCCGAGGTTTAAAAATAAGTACCGATTGCGGTCATTTGTCTTCCCTCAGTTAAATAAAGACCCGATATCAGAAAAATCGATTAAATTACCTGGCTTGAAAGATGTTAAATGGAGAATGTCTCGTCCCATACCTGATGGTTTTGTTCCTAAGCAAGCAAGGATAGTAAGAAAGGCATCTGGTTATTTTGTGATGCTATCATTGCAGCTAAATGTTAATGTTCCCGATCCATTACCTCACGGACATCCGCGAGGCTTGGATCTTGGCTTTGACAAATTTGTAGCTACTAGTGATGGACTAGAGATTAAACGACCTCGATTTCTCAAGACTCTACAATACAAGCTTAAATTGCTGTCTCGTAGGCTGAGAAACAAGCAAAAAGGTTCAAATAATCGACACAAACTTAATCAGAAAATAGCTCGACTACATCAGCGTATATCTGACACTCGAAAAGATTGGCATTTTAAATTAAGTCATCAACTAGTACAAGATGCGGGAATGATATTTGTTGAAGATATCAATTTTGTATCCTGGCAAAGAGGTATGCTTTCTAAATCTTCAGCCGATGCTGGATTTGGTCATTTTGTAAGTATTTTGCAGTGGATGTGCTGGAAGACAGATACTTATTTTGCCAAGGTGAACAAAGACGGAACGAGTCAAACTTGTCCGAATTGTGGCGCACATACAGGTAAGAAAACTTTAGATGTTAGGGTTCACCATTGTGATGAGTGTGGATATACAACTGCAAGAGATGTAGCAGCTAGTCAGGAAGTGAGAAATAGAGGAGTAAGTGCGGTCTTGGGGTCTCCCCAAGTAGAGCAACTGACGTGTATAAAGGCGGTCGGGCAGGTCGTCTTACAAAATGTCTGTGGACTGGATGCGACGGGGAGTATCAGTAACGGTATTCTAGTTGGCACAGAGCGAAACAGAAAACCTAAGTCGTGAGTCTTCGGAATCCCCTACTAAAACGCCTAAGCGTTTAGTGGTGGTAGGATGTCAATGTATCGAGATTAATATTCGCGAACCCGTCATTAGACAACTTCTTCACAACCGTCACCTCAAGGTTCGGAAAACTACACTACCTAAGACCTATCATCAGCTTGCACTATGTATAAAGATGAAGTGAAAACTGAGGGGAGTTAGAGATAACTCCGCCGTTAAAGTGGTCAGCTCTATTGCCTCTTCGAGGCAGGGGAACGTTGACTAAGACACGACGGAGCTGTGTCCCGTAGAGGGATGCGAAGCATTAAACGTCGCTCTGGCGGCGCGCTTAGCAGGACTTTAAGGCGATCGCCTTGGTGAATCCGACCTCTGCTGCAACCGTTGGTCAAGCAAACCAATAAGAGTCACGAATCATCTACAGCATTGTGTATATTGCATAGCGTAAGACGATGCCAGGTTGACTACCTAAAAAATAAATTTAGTTTTTGTTGTTAAATTCGGAGTATTTAATTAGAGTATGGCAAAAGTTGTTGGTATTGACTTAGGAACTACTAACTCTTGTGTAGCAGTGATGGAAGGGGGGAAACCCACAGTTATCGCTAACGCGGAAGGTTTTAGAACTACTCCCTCAGTTGTTGCTTATGCTAAAAATGGCGATCTTCTAGTTGGTCAGATTGCTAAACGTCAGGCGGTGATGAACACTGGCAACACTTTCTATTCGGTAAAACGGTTCATCGGGCGTAAGTATGATGAGGTAACTAACGAAACCAAAGAAGTAGCCTATGAAGTAATTAGAGACAGTAAGGGTAACGTTAAGCTGAACTGTCCAGCACAAGATAAGCAGTTTGCACCAGAAGAAATTTCGGCTCAGGTGTTACGGAAGTTAATTGAGGATGCTAGCAAGTATCTTGGAGAAAAAGTAACTCAGGCGGTTATTACCGTTCCTGCTTACTTTAACGACTCTCAGCGTCAAGCAACCAAAGATGCTGGTAAAATCGCTGGGGTTGAGGTATTGCGGATTATCAACGAGCCTACCGCAGCCTCTCTAGCTTACGGCTTAGATAAGAAAAGTAATGAAACTATTCTGGTATTTGACTTAGGGGGTGGTACATTCGACGTTTCTATCTTAGAAGTAGGCGATGGCGTATTTGAAGTACTCGCTACTGCTGGAGATACGCACCTGGGTGGTGACGATTTTGATAAAAAAATTGTTGATTACCTAGCAAGCGAGTTTCAGAAAAACGAAGGTATCGATTTACGTAAAGATAATCAAGCTTTACAGCGTTTGACTGAAGCAGCAGAAAAAGCCAAAATCGAGCTTTCTAGTGCAACCCAGACCGATATTAACTTACCCTTTATTACAGCGACTCAGGATGGGCCCAAACACCTAGATGTTTCTCTAACTAGAGCTAAGTTTGAAGAACTCTGTTCCGATCTAATTGATCGCTGTCGTATTCCTGTAGAGCAGGCTCTCAAGGACTCCAAACTAGCCAAAGAGGCCATTGATGAAGTAGTCATGGTAGGGGGGTCAACTCGGATTCCAGCGATTGTTGATATTACTAAAAAGGTTTTGGGTAAAGATCCTAACCAAACTGTTAACCCTGACGAAGTAGTGGCAGTTGGTGCAGCTATTCAAGCTGGTGTCTTGGCTGGGGAAGTAAAAGATATCTTGCTGCTAGATGTTACGCCTCTATCTTTAGGTGTAGAAACCTTGGGTGGCGTAATGACTAAAATCATCCCACGCAACACAACTATTCCGACTAAAAAATCGGAAACCTTCTCTACTGCCGTTGATGGTCAAACCAACGTAGAAATTCATGTTCTACAAGGGGAGAGAGAATTTGGTAAAGATAATAAGAGCTTGGGAACATTTCGTTTAGACGGTATTCCTCCAGCACCCCGTGGTGTACCTCAAATTGAAGTTACCTTTGATATTGATGCTAATGGTATCTTAAACGTAACTGCCAAAGACAAAGGTACAGGCAAAGAACAGTCGATCAGTATCACTGGTGCATCTACTCTTCCTGATGATGAAGTAGACCGCATGGTACAGGAAGCAGAATCAAATGCTGCTGCCGATAAAGAACGTCGTGAAGCGATTGACCGCAAAAACCAAGCTGACTCTCTAGTTTATCAAGCAGAAAAACAGCTTACCGAATTAGGCGATAAAGTGCCTGCTGATGATAAAACCAAAGCTGAAGGTTTGATTAAAGACCTGAAAGAAGCTGTAGCATCAGAAGATGACGCGAAAATAAAAACTCTCTTACCTGAGTTACAACAGACTCTTTACACTATTGGTAGCAACATTTATCAGCAAGGTGATGGCGCTGCCGATGCAGCACCTGGTGGCGCACCTGGCGCCGAACCTCCTACAGGTGGTGCTGATGGTGGTAGTAGCGATGGTGGTGATGATGTCATCGACGCTGAGTTTTCGGAAACTAAGTAATCTTTATAGTTAGACAGTTCGTTCTAACTATATAATTTAGATTAATCAAGAGACATACCTCAGTGGATATGTCTCTCTTTTTTTGCTCAAATTTTCTCCCGCTATGACTCAACCAGAAGCACTACAAAAACTACTCCAGGCGATCGCATCTGGCGATATTAGCCCCGAAACTGCTTTAGAAAAGCTCAAACATTTACCCTTTGAAACACTAGATGAGTTTGCCAAAATAGACCATCATCGACAGTTGAGAACGGGCTTTCCTGAAGTTATCTGGGGTGCAGACAAAACCCCAGAACAAATCATCAAGATCATTACCGCCATGAGTCGAGATTCCACATTAGTTATGGCAACTCGTATTGAGGCGGAAGTCTACCAACAGTTAAAAACGGCTCTTCCTGATTTAATTTACTATCCTCATGCCCATATTTGCGCCCTATCTTCACCACAAACTCCCAGTCAATTAGGCACAATTTCCATTCTGACTGCTGGTACTGCGGATATTCCTGTGGCGGAAGAAGCGGCGATCACCGCCGAACTCTGTGGTTTTGCCGTAATTCGTCTTTGGGATGTAGGAGTTGCTGGAATTCATCGCCTGTTAAGCAATAGTCAGGTTGTCTACGATGCCGATGTTTTAATTGTAGTAGCGGGAATGGAAGGAGCGTTACCTAGCGTTGTCGCCGGGATGGCAGATTGCCCAGTAATTGCTGTACCTACTAGCGTAGGCTATGGTGCAAGCTTTGGTGGTGTAGCACCATTATTGACTATGCTAAATTCCTGTGCTGCTGGTATTGGTGTAGTTAATATAGATAATGGCTTTGGGGCAGCTATTTTAGCGGGGCAAATATTACGTACTGCTCAAAAGATTAATCAGCCTAAATCGCCATCATCAACCCAAAAATTTTAGCTGCTACTATCGTGTCTCAATAGAAATTACCATAGCCAATTTGATTGATCGCTGATTACAATGCGATAAACTAATCGTTCAGAAGATTGCTAAATACCATGACTCAGATTATGACTCAAGCTCTATTGTCAGTCGCCAATCTCAGAGTTGCTTATCCCCGCCAATCCCAGCAAGATACTATTTGGGCGGTAGATGATGTTTCTTTTGAGCTTAAGCCAGGGGAAAAAATGGGGCTAGTGGGAGAGTCTGGTTGTGGTAAATCTACTTTAGGACGAGCAATTATGCGCTTGCTGCCAGAAGGTAGCATGGTAGAGGGAAAAGCTATTTTTCAAGAAAAGTTAGTTTTTGAGTTGAATAAAACCCAATTACGTCAGTTTCGGGGGGAAGTAGTCGCTTTGATCTTTCAAGATCCGATGACGCGATTAGATCCTTTGATGACAATTGGCGATCATTGTTTAGAGACGATTAAGGCACATCAACCTCGCCTGACTAAATATGCAGCTAAGAAATTGGCCATCGAAACGTTAGAGACAGTCAAAATACCCGCCAATCGCTGGGGACAGTATCCCCATGAATTTAGTGGCGGAATGCGGCAACGAGTGGCGATCGCTCTAGCTTTGCTGCTTAACCCTAAAGTAATTGTGGCTGATGAACCTACCACCAGTTTAGACGTTACGGTTTCAGCGGAAATCCTCGATGAGTTGACTCGGCTTTGTAGTGAGAGAGATATGGCATTGCTGCTAATTTCCCATGACTTAGCGATGGTTGGAGAATATTGCGATCGCCTTGCCGTCATGTATCAGGGCAAAATAGTCGAAACAGGAGAGGTAAAATCAATTTTCGATCAGCCGCAGCATCAATATACTAAGTCTTTATTAGATGCAGCACTCCACCTACAGGCAGTAGATGAATCTAAAGCGATTAATAACCAAGAGTCTGTGATCCTAGAGGTTAAAAACCTAAAACAGTACTTTACCCTTGAAGCCAATTTGATCCAGCAATTGTTTGCTCACGAGAAAGCATCCGTAATTAAAGCTGTTGATGATATCAGCTTCGATCTATATTCAGGGGAAATATTAGGATTGGTAGGAGAATCAGGCTGTGGCAAAAGTACTCTCTCCAGAACAATTTTGCAATTACTTAAACCCACCTCAGGACAGGTTAAATTTGGTGGACAAGATTTAACTACTCTTTCGTCTCACGCAATGCGGAGTCAGCGGCGACAACTACAGATGGTATTTCAAGATCCTCATGCCTGTCTTAACCCCTTGATGACTGTCGGAGAAAGTATTGCCGATCCGCTATTGATTCATAAATTGGCTACTCCCACAGAAGCCAAACAGCAAGTACATGCCATGCTAGAAAAAGTTGGCTTAATCCCCACCACAGAATACTATCAACGCTATCCCAAAGAACTATCGGGGGGACAACAGCAGCGAGTGGCGATCGCTCGCGCCTTAATTACTAAGCCTAAGCTAGTAATTTGTGATGAGCCGGTGAGTATGCTTGATGCTACCGTGCAAACCCAGGTATTAGAGCTAATGCTGGCGTTAAAAGCAGAATTTGACTTGACTTATCTGTTTATTACCCACGATCTTTGGGTAGCCAGGTTCTTTTGCGATCGCATTGCCGTGATGAATGGCGGTAAAATTGTGGAAATTGACAGCACTGAAAAAATCTTTACCCAAGCACAACATCCCTATACTCAAAAGCTACTGTCTGCTGCACCATTACTGGCAACAGCAACTTAAACTCATCCAAGTTTAACGCCGCCGATAGTACCCCGATTCGTAGTTAATTCTAGAGCGATCGCGTCTGTAATCTCTTGATGGTTCAGGATCAATATATTCGCCTTCTCGTCGATTATATTGATCGGGATTTCGATAAATTCTATCTCTTTCTTCTTCATCGTATTCGCCGTTTCGTCTATAGCAATCAGCATCTCGATAAATTCTATCTCTGTCTCCTTCACCGTATTCGCTGTCTCGTCTATAGCAATCGGCATCTCGATAAATTCTATCTCTGTCTCTGTCTTGGTTGATTATTTCATTTTGCTCTCTATCTCTGTCGGCTTCTCTTCTATATTCAGATTCATAAGGTTTACCCTTGGCTAACTGTTCTCGATTCAAAGTAATATCTTGTATGCTCACGTTTGATACTTTTACTTCGTTCAATGCAAAATCAAAAAATTCTCTACCTTGGCAAACATTAACTGACCAAGCTAAAGAACCAGCACAAATGATTTCTAACATGATGTTTTTAAGTTAAATATGGCGAAAACAGACATTTTGCTCAATGTCTGTATGATGTTTCGTAGTAAATAAGCTATTAAGATCGTGATTAATTTAGACGATAAATTTACACAATATCGATATCTTCGGCGGGAATAAAATCAACATCATTTTGAATAATGACAAAAGCTTCTCCATCGAAAGAAACTTCCCGAGAACTTGAGTTAAAGGTAAAGCGATCAATTTCATCTGTACCAATATCAAAACCCTCAGCAAGCACTTCAATTTTGTCTCCTTCATTAAAAAAGAAGTCTTCAATGGTGTCTACTCCTGTGCCTAAAATAGTGGAAAAGACGAAAGTATCTGCCCCAAACCCTCCGTTAAGAATATCATCGCCTGCTTCACCTTCTAAAATATCGTCGCCATTGCCACCAGATAAAGTATCTATACCTGTACCACCAAGTAAGATATCATCACCAATCTCGCCAAATAGTTCATCATCGCCATCTCCTCCATCCAAAGTGTCATCTCCATCTTCGCCACCAAAAAGAAGATCGTTATGAGCTTCTCCAAATAGCTTGTCGTCGCCATATCCTCCTAACAATGTATCAAAACCATCAAAGCCAAATAGCACATCGTCACCTTCTTCACCTGCTATATAGTCCTCGTTTTCTCCACCGTTAATTATGTCATCACCGTCAAAACCTAAGAGAATATCATTACCCAAATAGCCGTCAATAGTATCGTTTCCCTCGCGCCCGTCCATAAAGTCAGCTTCTGGACTTAAAGGAAAAATGATTCTGAAGTCTTCGCTTGCTGGAGTACCAATATATTCAGCCATATCCAAGATTTATTTTGTTAATTAATGTCAACCGCAGTTAAAGTTCGGCTCGATTATGCCAGCAAATATTAAACTGCTTTGCTAAACTAAATACTAAAAAATTAAGATAAAAAAGTTGATAAAACAAACATCATATTTTTTACTATATTTTAATCTTCCAACTATTATGAAAATTAGATGTGGACGAATAAAAAAATAAATTGTTCCCCAAAGACAAATATCGATCAATATGACAACAAAAATAGCGAAATCATGCCGTGTAACTATTACTTATGTTTGGTAGAATTAATGATTTTGCAGAGCGATCGCCTGCAAAAAACCGTAAGTTTTTATTCACTATTAATCGCTCCAGTTGCCATCGCCAATCTGCAATAATTTTTGTTGCCAACGCATCAAAAACAAGAGTGCAGCAACCGCAACACCGATAGACTGTCCCAACCATAAGCCAGCACCCCCCAAATTGAAATGAAAGCCCAACAGGTAGCCTAAAGTTAAGCCAATAACCCAAAAGGCGGGAATATTCAATAGTACAGGAATGCGAGTGTCTTGGAGTCCTTGCAGCGCACCGTAGGTAATTTTTTGTACCGCATCTAAAATCTGAGACACTGTAGCAATAGTCAGCATCGGCAAAGCTAAGCGGACAATCTCTGCGTTGGCAGGATCTTGGATATCGATATACAGACTAACTATTACTTGAGGAAACAACAGCATGATGGTTGTTATAGCGATCGCAAACATCGCTCCTGTACCAATACTAAGGTATCCTGCCCGCTTGATTCCCTCTAAGTTTTTCTTGCCCAGCCACTGTCCAACTCTCACGGTAGCTGCATAGGACATTCCCAGAGGAATCATAAAAATTACTAAAATGGTTTGGAAGACAATTTGATGTGCCGCTAATACTTCTGTTCCCAAGGCACCCATAAGATAGGTAACAAGGGTAAATAATCCTAATTCCAAAGCGATAAAGATGCCAATTGGTACACCAGTTTGACACAGTTCATTAATAATCGCAGGTTTTAGTTTGTGTAGTTGTTCAAAGATGCGATAGGTTTTAAGTTGCTGATGTTTGAGGATATAAACAATCAAGGCAATAAACATTCCCCAGAGAGCGAAAACGCTGGCTATGCCCAATCCTGCTATCTCCAAACGTGGAAAACCAAATTTACCAAATCCCAAAATGTAGTTACCCAGAATATTAAAAATCGTGCCAATAATCACGATAAACATTACAGGGCGAGCATGAGATAGTCCAGATACAACACCCCGCAGCATGGCAAAGCCCAAAGCGGGAAAGAAACCCCACAAGATAATGTCTAAATAAGTATTGGCTAAAGTCACGGTTATTTCTGCTTGTCCTAGTTGCAGCATAATTGAATCAAAATGCGCGATCGCGATCGCAATTGGTATCGACAATAACAAAACCAACCAAAGTCCCTGACGGGCTAGCTTTTCAATCCTGGTTTTCTTGCCTGCACCATAAGCTGCCGCAATTAGTGGACTAACTCCCATAACTACCCCCGCAGCAGTATTCAGGATGGAAAAGAAAGTTAGAGAAGCCAAACCACCAGCAGCTAAAGTCTCTGCACCCAATCTACCCATCATGATTGTGTCAAAAAAACCCGTCATGGATTGAGCTACCTGTGCGCTAGCTAGCGGAATCGCCAATTGCAGAAATTTTTTGCTCTCCGTACGAATTGAAGAGTTTAGTAAAATAAAACTCATGTCCAGTTTTCCGATTAATTGTCAAAGATAAATATTTGCAGCAATTATTAATTGTTCTCGCCTTGAGGAATAAATAAAGCCGAACCAACAGTAAATAGAACACTAGCACTGAGATGAAATAGTGCATGAACCGAGGCACTTTCGGTTAGTTCCAAAAATCCATCAATCAAAAAAATTAACGAACCGATGAGGAATAGCCAACTAACAAAAGAAGTGCGATCTCTGTCTGCTGTAATTATGGTTTCTTTTGATTCTGCTGAATTTTTAGTTTCAAGGTCTTTTTTTGTCAACATCTTCCGTTCAAAGGTTATCGATCTAATCGTTACAATTACAGAGTAGATATCCACAACCTATATAGCTAGCTATATTCTGCTTTACTATCAAAATTGTGCTGCTAATTTTCCAGAGGAGAAAACAATTATGGTTGAGCGACCAAAGAAACTATTAGAAAATCCATTACCAGTTATTTCCAGTAAGGACTTAGGGTGGGAATCTATTATTGTAGAAGAATTTCAGCAACCCCCCCGAATCTGTGAACCCGATTCGTGGCAAGAGCATACTATTGCCCTGTGTTTAGCCAACAAGCCTCTACGTATCTGGCAAGCTATAGGCGATCGCAGTTATAGTGGTATTTATGCTAAAGGAGATCTGACGATTACACCAGCAGATATTTTCAATTCGTATCAGGCTTATGGTGATGACCACTATGTATTAATTAGAATTCCGACCGATCTAGTTAGACAAGTTGCAATAGAAACAACTAATTCTGAACCTAACCGTATTGAACTGATTACTGAGTTTCGTGTCCGTAATCTTCAGCTAGAGCAGTTGGCAATGATGTTAAGAACCGAACTGCACCAAGGTAATAGTGGTGTAGGACAGCTTTATATTGAGTCTTTGACCTATGCTTTAATCGTCAACCTATTACGAGATTATTCGGGTAATAAGCCCGCGATCACAACTTATCAAGGAGGATTAAGCGATCGTCAGGTTTTAGCTGTAACCGACTATGTAAATGACTGTTTGACTCAAACAATCAAAGTAAAAGACTTAGCAAAATTATTAGGAATTAGTAGATTTCATTTCAGTAGATTATTTAAACAAACTACAGGGGTATCTCCTCATCAATATGTCATGCAACAAAGAATTGAGTTAGCCAAACAGTTATTGAATCAAGATTTATCTATTGCCCAGATAGCTTTATCTTGCGGTTTTAATAGTCAAAGTCATTGAGGTAAATACTTTCGCCAAATGACGGGAATGACTCCTAAAGTCTATCGTCAGAATTGTCTTAGTCAGGTCAGGTTTTTCGGTTAAGTTATTCTCATATCAAGTTCAGTTGAATACTCTACTACAGTAGGTTTGAAGTCTGAGGCAAGTTATTTCCCAAATCTACAATTAATTGCCATCGATCTCAATTACTGCGACTTCATTATTGCTTTAATGATTTATCTGGTTTCTCTCAGGATATAACTAAAGCTCATTACTTATTTCTGCTTCGGCCTAACAACTTATCCCGCAACTTCAAAATGCGATCGCGATATTTAGCGGCTTCTTCAAACTCCAGATCTTTGGCTGCTTGTTTCATCTTGGCTTCTAATTGCTCGATTAAAGCAGGAATTTTTTCTAATGGTAGTTCGTCAGACTTCTCATAAACTTCTTCTAGCTGTTCGGAGTTTAAACGGCGAGAAATATCTAAAAAAGCCAGGATCGAATTCGCTTCATTTTTGATAATTGGTTTAGGAGTAATATTATGGCGTTTATTGTAAGCAATTTGAACATTGCGTCGTCTTTCGGTTTCTTCAATTGCCCTTGCCATACTTTTAGTTAAATTATCGGCATACAAAATTGCTTGTCCCTCTACGTGACGGGCAGCCCTACCAATGGTTTGAATAATCGAACTTTCTGAACGCAAGAAGCCTTCTTTATCCGCATCCAGAATTGCTACCAAAGATACTTCTGGCAAATCCAAACCTTCCCGCAGTAGGTTGACCCCGATTAAAACATCAACATCCCCGCGGCGTAAAGACTGTAGAATTTCAATTCGTTCGATCGATTTAATTTCTGAATGCAAATATTGCACCTTAATATCTCGTTCAGCAAAATATTCACTCAAGTCTTCCGACATCTTCTTGGTCAAGGTAGTAATTAAAACCCGTTCTCCTTTAGCCATGCGTTCGTGAATTTCGCCAAACAGATCGTCTACCTGTCCTTCTGTGGGGCGAACTAAAATTTCTGGATCGATTACTCCCGTAGGACGAATAATTTGCTGTGCAACCCGATCTTCAGACTGTTCCAACTCCCATTTTGCCGGAGTTGCTGACACAAAGACACACTGATTTACCTTGTCCCAAAACTCATCAGCTTTTAACGGACGATTATCCGCAGCAGAGGGCAACCTAAAGCCATGTTCGATTAAAACCTTCTTCCTAGCGCGATCGCCATTATACATCCCGCGTAGTTGGGGTACGGTAACGTGAGATTCATCAATGACCAATAGCCAATCATCAGGAAAATAATCGATCAAACATTCTGGTGGTGAACCTGGTTGTTTTCCTGCTAAATGACGAGAATAGTTTTCAACGCCGTTACAATAGCCAACCTCTTCTAATAATTCTAGATCGTAGCGACAACGCTGTTCTAATCTTTGGGCTTCGAGTAGCTTATTTTCACTTTCCAGTTCAATTAAACGCCCTTCTAATTCTTGTCTAATATTTAAACAAGCCGCTTCTAACCTCTCTTGAGGAGTAACAAAGTGACGGGCGGGATAAATATTAATGCCGTTGAGACTCTGTAAAATCTCGCCTGTAACTGGATCGACATAACGCAAAGCTTCGATTTCATCACCAAAAAACTCGATCCGAATTACCCGATCTTCATAAGCAGGAACAATTTCTAGCACGTCTCCCTTGACTCGAAATCTTCCCCGTTCAAGCTCGATATCATTACGAGAATACTGGACAGTAACTAAATCTCGCAATAATTCCCGTTGATTAACTTCCATACCCAGCTTAAGCGGTACGGCGGCATTAAGATACTCAGCGGGCATACCTAAACCGTAAATACAGCTAATCGAGGCGACAACAATTACATCTCGGCGTTCAAAAAGCGATCGCGTTGCTGAGTGACGCAACATATCAATCTCATCATTGATTGAAGCCGTTTTCTCAATATAAGTATCGCTAACGGGAATATAAGCTTCTGGCTGATAGTAGTCGTAATAGCTGACAAAATATTCTACTGCATTGTCGGGGAAAAACAAGCGCAACTCATTGCATAACTGCGCTGCTAAAGTTTTATTGTGCGCCAATACCAACGTTGGCTTTTGCACATTGGTAATTAGGTTGGCTACGGAAAAAGTTTTACCTGTCCCTGTTGCCCCTAGTAAGGTTTGAAAGCGGTTTCCTTGCTGTAATGACTCGGTTAATTGAGCGATCGCTTCAGGCTGATCTCCCTCTGGTTGAAAGGGTGACTGTAGGTTAAATAAGCTCATTTAAATCAATATTTACATAGTCATCTTTAAAATAACGCAGATTGCCCAATTAGTTCATCTGTTTTATCGCTAGTTTTTCGCTGAAGCTTTAAGCTAATTTGGCAAACAGACAGATAATTTTTTTTAGAGATGATAAATATTTGCTCTCTAGCAAATTGCGCCTAATATTATTGTTGACTAACTAGTAGACGTGGGCGTAAATAAATTCACTATTAGTAAATCCTAGAAGCCCCGCAATTAAATACTTTTGATGTTATCCCCTTGTGGGACTTCTGATTTCTGTACGGGCGAACGCCCTAAAGGATTAGCTCCTTGCGTCGCGTTGCCGTTCGCCCCTATGACTCTGACTTCCGCGTAGCGATACTAGCACATTTACAACACCCTTAAAATACTAGGAATACTATCAATTGATTCTAGACCTTTAATTTCTGTCAATGCTTGATGGAAGTTACCCTCTCGAACTTGATGGGTAACTACCACAATTTCCGCTAAATTGTGGCGAAAACCTATTTGTACCACAGATTCCAAGCTAACGTTATGGTTGCCAAAGCTAGTTCCCAAATGACCAATTACTCCCGAGACATCTTGGCAAAGAAAGCGGGCGTAAAAACGGGTATCGATCTCGGACATGGGACTAAGCTGTTTGAAATGCTCATGGGAACAGCGTAACATTGGATCGAGTTTTTCCGAACCTTGACTAGTTTGCATCATACCCACGATATTGACAATATCTGATACCACCGCGCTAGCCGTTGCCCCTTGACCCGCACCAGGCCCAAAAAACATTACTTGTCCTAGAGGTTCACCTTCTACCAAAATAGCGTTATAAACGTTATTAACGTTGGCTAAAGGATGGTCTTTTGGTACTAAAGTAGGGTGAACTCGCACCTGAAGAGAATCATTATCGGAGTTAGCTTTAGCGATCGCTAATAGCTTGATCACAAAACCCAAATCATCAGCATAGCTAATATCAGTGGCGTTGATCTGGCGAATACCTTCACAGGAAATATCTTCTCGCTTAATTCTACCGTTAAAAGCGATCGCCGCCAGGATGGCAATTTTATCAGCAGCATCATAACCATCTACATCAGCGGTTGGATCGGCCTCAGCATAGCCCAATTTTTGTGCTTGTGCTAGAACTTCATCAAAGTCTGCTCCTTCCTCCGTCATCTTGGTCAGGATATAATTGGTGGTGCCGTTGATGATGCCAATTACGGTTTGAATCCGATTAACTCCTAGAGACTGCTTAAGCGGCTTAATTACGGGAATTCCGCCCCCCACTGCTGCTTCTAATAAAACATATACCCCTGCTTGATTAGCTGCGGTAAAAATCTCCTCACCGTGACGGGCAATTACGGCTTTATTGGCCGTAACAATATGTTTACCGTGGTCTATTGCCTTGAGGATCAGCGATCGCGCAGGTTCGAGTCCGCCTAATAATTCCACGACCAGATCAATTTCAGGATCGGTGACGATTGCTTCTAAATCGGTGGTCAACACTCCTGCTGGTAGTTCGGGCGATCGCGGTTGATCGAGCGATCGTACTCCTACCCTAGCTATGACAATTTCTTGCAGCAGACTATTGCGTCCCACCGGATCTAATAAAATCTTTGCTGTCCCTGTTCCAACCGTACCGTATCCTAATAAACCAATCTTGAAAGCCACAACTTATATCCTGACTGTAACCTGAGCAAGTGAACACTAATCCTTTAGTTTAAATGCAGGGTT
Organism: Myxosarcina sp. GA_180221_E-2-1-MAG-40_15; assembly: GCA_020692205.1. GTDB lineage: Bacteria > Cyanobacteriota > Cyanobacteriia > Cyanobacteriales > Xenococcaceae > Waterburya. The sequence goes on along the minus strand of JAIMKV010000045.1, from coordinate 2,491 downwards.
TTGCTCACCTTATCTAGATTAACGGCAATAGGTTACCTTGGGGAAACTTTTTCTGTCTTCTGTCTTATTTTTATCTGCCGGTAATTTTGATTCGATAATCGTTGTTAGTATTGGCTCGATAAGAACCGACCCAAACTCGATACAATCCTTGTTGCCACTGTCCTTCAATCATGGGATTGACGCTGCCAGCATCATCATTACACCAAACACCATCGGGACCTTTAATTATAATAGTTGTATCGGCTGGGCTTTCAACTTCTAACCGCATAAATTCCCCAAAAGTTTCTAGTTTTAAGAAATGATTTGGTTGAGAACGAACATAGCCATCGCAATAACCTGTAGCGGTGTTTTCGGTTTGAGTAATTTCCGTTGCCTTGACTGTTCCTCCACTAGTTCCTTTGATAATGAAAGGCTGGCTAATAGTCTTGGGATTAATTACAATACCATCTGAAACTTGAGCCAAAACTGGATAGCGGTTGAGACTACAGACTATTATTAATAACCAGCCAGAGAATTTTCTAAATATTAAACTATATCTAAATATTAATGGGTTGACCTCGCCCACCCGCTGCCTTGAGAATGCGATCCATGTTGATGAATATACAGGTTTTATTGCAGCTTTTAACACTTAAATTTTATTGCCTAATACAAATGAAATAATCTATCTTGATCAGACCCAGTTTGAAGTGATTTTGTTCCAATATAAGGCAGGAAAAATCATTTTAAAAGCTAATCAATCCAGCAATCTTTATCTACACTAGATCTTGCTAATATTCCCATCTTTTTTTAACTATTAATCACCAGAAACAAAACGACCTTTCTTGCTGCAAGGTCGTTCGTTTTTTGACTATTTTGTAACAGTAGTAATTACAAAATGATAGATTTGTACCTGAGGCATAATCACAAGATCTTAATTGGCGATTTTATCTCTAGCCTGCTGTAAACGGGTTTTATCTACACCTAATTGATTAAGCAACAGCCAGGTTTGAGTTAGATCAGGACCATGTAATTCTCCTGTCAAGCCTGCACGCAGCGATCGCATTACCAAACCTTTTTTGACTTTTTGGCTTTTAGTAACCTGTTTAATCATGGCTTGAGCATCTGATTCAGTCAGATTATTGCCATTTAAACTATCGATTATTGCAGAAATTACCGCAGCTACTCCTTCTTGCTGTAGTAATGTCATTGCTTCTTCACTGTAATTAACCGAATCAACAAAAAACACGCTGGTTTCTTTAATTACATCGGTCAGACGGTTAAGGGTGGGTGCAGTTAATGCCGTCAAGCTTTCTAGCCAGGAACGATCTAGCTCATTTAAGCTATAGCCAGCTTCTTGCCAATAGGGAATTAATAAATCGGTTAATTTATCAGCAGGCATTTCATGAAGATATTGACTGTTGATCCAATCTAATTTGTCCCAGTCAAACTTTGCCCCAGCCTTGTTAACTCGCTCTAGTTCAAATTCTTTAGCTGCTTCTTCGAGGGTGAATATTTCTTTAGTCGAGTCAGGAAAAGTCCAGCCTAGCAAGGTCATGTAGTTAACCAAAGCTTCAGGTAAAAAACCCATTTTCCGAAAATCATCAATGGATGTTACTCCATCTCGCTTCGATAGTTTACGCCCATCTTGATTGAGAATTAGAGGGCTATGGGCAAAAATAGGCAGTGATGCCCCTAAAGCTTCATAAAGCAAAATTTGTTTAGCCGTATTAGCTATATGGTCTTCCCCACGAATCACATGAGAAATCTGCATCTCAATATCATCTACCACCACAGCGAGGTTGTATAGAGCCTGTCCATAAGGTTGATCGTCAGTATCAGCAGCACGGGCAATTACCATATCGCCACCCAAGTCACTGCCTTGCCAACTAACGGTATCTCTAATTGAGTCCTGCCAAACAATACTGCGATCGCCATCAATTTTGAAGCGAATTACGGGCTTGCGTCCCTCTGCCTCGAACGTCTGTTTTTCTTCTGTGGTTAGGTTCCGGTGACGGTTATCATAACCAGGGGCTTGCCCTTTTGCCTTTTGTGTCTCCCGCATTTGGGTTAATTCTTCAGGTGTACAGTAGCAAGGATAAGCAAAACCTTTATCTAAGAGTGTTTGTACGGCTTGCTGATATTGATCCAAACGCTGAGTCTGGAAAAATGGCCCTTCATCCCAATTTAAACCTAACCATTGCAAGCCTGACTCAATATTTTCCGTATATTCAGGCCGCGATCGCGCTGCATCCGTATCCTCAATTCTCAGCACAAACGTTCCCTGATGGTGATGGGCAAACAACCAGTTAAATACCGCTGTCCGTGCTGTCCCAATATGCAAATTTCCAGTTGGTGAAGGAGCAATCCTTACTCTAACACTCACAAAATACCTCTAATCTAAAATTTTTTATTTACGTGTAATTTACTATTGTAACGAGATTAAGCCACCTCTTTACTCAATCAAGCCAGATATAGCATTACGCGAATACGTTAGGACATTGAGCAAAGGCAG
>JAIMKV010000044.1 GCA_020692205.1 Myxosarcina sp. GA_180221_E-2-1-MAG-40_15 | reverse complement strand
TTTTTGGTTCGATTATGAACAAGACCAGAAACTAAGATATGAATAATGCGTTTCCGTATGTCTATGTAATCAATATAGCTAAGTATTTCTACTTTATCAAGATGTATTACATTGTTATTAATAATGTAGGTTATAAGTATGGCTTATACTTTTTGTTTTTCAATGTATTCTCGCCAGTAAATTATCTTGTTATTTTCTAATTCAAAGATAATTGCATCTTCGGCATAACCTTTTTTTCCCGTCTTACGCTCTTGATCGCGCCAGTCCCATTCCACAGCGCCTTGCTTACCTTCAATAACAATGCGTTTGATTTTTACAGAAGTGTGATGAAATTGCTGGAAATAGTTTTGTGCTGCCTGCTTAATCTGCTGTTTGCCCTGAAACTTAAAACCAGCAGCGATAAAAACGGCATCTTCGGCAAAGTCATTGGCGATCACCTGTACATCTTGCTCTGACCAAGCTTGAGCTTGTCGCATTACTATCTCAATATTTTGTTCTTTCATGGGCAAAGGTTGAGCTACAGTTTGCTGCATCAAAAGAGTAATGAGGAGTAACAATCCAGTAATAATTAATGAATTTAAATACTTTTGTCTGATATTCCATTTCTTAATCGGCAAATTACCCATGTTATTAGCTTACAAATACTTTTTAATGAGTAATTTAAGTTTTTTCCTGGCTGTTTCAGAGATTTGCTCGAGAGGAGTTAGTATGGCGTATTTTAAAGCCGAGTGAGCTGCCGATTGAGGAGGATTAGCGTTTAATCTTCTTATTGAGGCTTGAATAACTTTTTGAGCATTAGTCGCATTACGCTGAAGATTAGCAATTACCATTTCTACTGTAACGTTGTCATGATCTTGATGCCAGCAATCATAATCTGTAACTAAAGCTAGAGTAGCATAAGCAATTTCAGCTTCTCGGGCTAACTTGGCTTCTGGTAAATTAGTCATGCCAATAACAGTTGCTCCCCAGCTACGATAAAGTTGAGATTCCGCCTTAGTCGAAAATGCAGGTCCTTCCATACAGAGATAAGTGCCGCCATGATGCAAATCAACTTCAGACAGATTCAAGGATTTAACTGCATCAGCTAGAACTTCAGCCAAGTTTGGACAGACAGGATCGCCAAAAGCAATATGAGCGACTAATCCTTCGCCAAAGAAGGTAGATCGGCGATTTTTGGTGCGGTCAATAAACTGATCGGGAATCACCATATCTAAAGGTTTAACTTCCTCTTTTAGGGAGCCAACCGCAGAAGCAGAAATAATGTACTTCACTCCTAACTGCTTCATGGCGTGAATATTGGCACGAAAAGGTAATTCGGTAGGAAGAAGATGATGATTGCGTCCATGGCGAGCCAAAAAAGCTACCTTAGCTCCCTCCAGTTGACCGACGATTAGAGCATCAGAAGGATCGCCGAAGGGAGTAGAGATTTTTACTTCCTGAATGTCTTGGAGAGCATCCATTTTGTATAGACCACTACCACCGATGATGCCGATTTTTGCTTCTACCATGAGTTTGCTGGATGTAATTTGTAATTTAATTTAAAAAATATGCTCGATTATTTGCGCGATACTAGTTAAGCAATACTATTGCAGGTTACTGAGAATACATATAGTGTAAAGCTTGATTAATCCTCAACTTCAGTTGCCACAACTAGAGGCATGATTTCTGCCCCTGGAGTAAAAGTAACGTTGCTGGCAATGCGATCGCGTATCAGTTTAGCAATCATTTGATTGAGGCGATACATTTCTGGACAAGGATTATAGCGATACTTAACGTCAATAATGCGCTGCTTCTTGCAGATTATCGTTTGATTTTTCTTTTTTTCTTCGATCTGCTGACTACGGTTACGCAGGAAGATATCTGGTTTTTCGTCTCGGCTTTTTAGATCTGGCAAAGTTTCCGACAGAGAGTTACGCCAATACCCTTTATAGTTCTCGCTTTTAGGATTTTTGTATAGTTTGAAGCTATCTAAAGTTGGAATATATAAAGCATAAAATTCTGCTTCTTTGATCACCTGAAAATACCCCCAATCTTTTTGCTGTCGATTTAGTAAAATGTCGAGAGCTAATTCTAAAGAAGGTAAATCGGCAGTAGAAGTTGGATAATTTGGTTGGCTATTCATAGGTTAAAAAATTGCGGTATTGGTCAAGAAAACCAAGTTATGCTCAATTGAGCTTACCCAACAAAGTGGTTTAATTAACTTGGCAATCCAAGCCATGTATTGTATGTGATAAAAGTGTTATGTACCCTCAAAGCAGCAATATAACCTGTAGGCACGATGAACTTTAAGAAAGGGGCAATAATTCTATAAAATTTTTATAGACTAATAGAACAATATAATCATGAATTTACAAAAATTTCTAAATTTAAGTGCAGGTAAATGGTTTAGTCAGCGAACCAACTATTTTCTAGATGAGCATAAATCAGTTAGTAGTAAAGCCGATATTACACTTGAGTTTATCCCGCCCGATGATTCGCGAGCGTTAGAACTTTGCCAGAAACATCATCTAGACTCTAATTTAATCGTTGGCGGTACAGTTCAAAGCTGGGATAACTCCGTCGATTGGGGCAAAGCGAAACAAGTAGGTTCTACGACGATTATTTTAGTTAGTGAGCCAGAAAACGATCGCACTGGAAAATTCATTCGTCCCGAAGATTCTCAAATCTGCGGGCATTATATTTTGGGCGAAGATGAAGCTCTTACTTTAATCATTGAAACAGATAAAATGTATGCTGAGGAACGTCAGTGGTTTGCCAGCGATAATTTTCGCCTGCGTACCACCGTAGTTAAATACAGCGATGGTAAGAAGCAAACCTCCTTTTATTCAGAAATTCGCAAAGCAGCGCCCCAAAACGATTCTTAGTGGAAAATAAAATGATGAGAAACTACAGGAGTAGCCAGTTATTTCCTCAATCATCTGAAAAGCTAGCCTCTTCTAGACTGTAATTGCCGATAAACGTCGCGAATATCTACTTTGTGGTAGGCTAGGGCGACCAAAGTATGATACAGCAAGTCTGCTACTTCAGAAGCGATCGCGCTACTGTCGTCATCTTTACAGGCCATTACTACTTCGACTGATTCTTCACCAATCTTTTTCAGAATTTTATTATCCCCTCCTGCAAGGAGCTTACAGGTATAAGAAGTTTCAGTTGGGTTAGCTAGGCGATCGCAAATAACTCGGTATACTTCTGATAGAGTATCGGCTGGAGGCGGGACTTTAGCAGCATCTATTTGATGAAAACAGCTACGTTCTCCTGTATGACAAGCTATATCGCCGATTTGCTCAATAGTAATTAATAAAGCATCACTATCGCAGTCGTAGCGGAGGGATTTCACTTTCTGAATATGCCCAGAAGTTGCACCTTTATGCCATAATTGCTGACGAGATCGACTCCAGTACCAGGTTTCTCCAGTAGCCAAAGTTTTTTGTAAGGATTCCTGGTTCATCCAGGCCATCATCAAGACTGTGCCATCTAAATAGTCTTGGGCGATCGCAGGTACTAATCCTTGTTCGTTGTAGCGAATTTTATCTAAGGGAATATGGTAATTTTTAATTTTGCTGGTAGACATTGTACTGTGCTGATTAAAAAGTCATCGATAGAAGAAAATTTGCCAGACTATGATTTAGAAAATACATCCAGACAAATGTTTCTTGCGTTCACCAAGGGCGGATAAATCTACAGTCAGTTTTCTATTGTCACGTAAAAAAGACCAAACTTAAAGCTCAATTTATTTTTCGATGTCAGATCAATAATTTAACTATATTAAAAACATTAATCATCTTAATCGGATCTATGTGGTCTATTTATCTGATTCGCTGTGGCGATCGCTCTCTCTATACTGGCATTTCTAATCAGGTAGCCAAACGCTTCGCAGTTAATCAATCTGGTAATTCTCAAGCTGCTAAATATACCAAAACTCGTCATCCCTTAAAGCTAGTCTTCACTGCCGAAATTGGGACAAGATCCGCTGCGAGTCGGGCAGAATATTATGTCAAACGACTGCCAAAAAGCACGAAAGAACTTTTGGTTGCAGGAACATTATCACTATCAGATTTAGGCTTAATTGACCGAAAAAATTAACTTGGTTATAACTGGAGCTTTTTGCAACAATACGCAAAAGCGATCGATAATCATGATATAGAGTCAAATTCACAACTCAAAACTAATCATCTGTGAGTGTATTCCAACAAGAACGTCTGTTATTTACTCCTGCCACCCCCGAAAATAATGCCATTCCCGCTATTTTTGCCTTCCCTAATGAATACACTATCGGTATTACCAGCTTAGGATTTCAAATTGTTTGGGCAACTTTGGCGATGCGTTCTGATGTTGATGTTAGCCGTTTGTTTACCGACTTGAGCGAACCATTACCCAGAAATCCTGAACTACTAGGATTTTCCGTATCTTGGGAACTAGACTATATCAATATTTTCAATTTATTAGAGTCTTTAGCTATTCCGCTGCACAACATTGAGCGACAAGACGAACATCCCTTGGTATTCGGTGGAGGAACAGTATTAACTGCTAACCCTGAACCCTTGGCAGATTTCTTTGATGTCATTCTTTTGGGAGATGGAGAAGATCTACTTGATCGTTTTATTGATGCTTATCAACAAGTGCGTAATGCAGATCGCCAAACTAAACTGCGTCATCTGGCGCAAGTTCCTGGGGTTTATATACCCAGTCTATACGAAGTAACCTATGATAGTCCTGACGGCGCAATCAGCGCGATCGCACCGATTGATTCTGACATCCCCGTTCGAGTTCACAAACAAACCTATCGTGGTAATACACTTTCCGCTTCTACTGTAGTAACCGAAAAAGCAGTCTGGGAAAATATATATATGGTAGAGGTTGTTCGTAGTTGTCCAGAAATGTGTCGCTTTTGTCTAGCTAGCTATCTTACATTGCCATTTCGTACCGCGCCTTTAGCAACTTCGTTAATCCCTGCCATTGACAGAGGCTTAAAAGTTACTAATCGCCTGGGCTTACTTGGTGCATCCGTAACGCAACATCCAGAATTTGAAGCAATTCTTGATTATCTATCCCAACCTCAATATCAAGATGTCCGTCTCAGTATTGCCTCAGTACGAACTAACACTGTTACCGAAAAGCTAGCCTCTACCCTGGCTAATCGTGATACTCGTTCGATTACTATTGCCGTGGAAAGTGGATCAGAAAAAGTCAGGCAGATAGTTAATAAGAAACTTACTAATGATGAAATTATTCAAGCAGCAATTAACGCTAAGGCTGGTGGCTTAAAGGCTTTAAAACTTTACGGCATGGTGGGTATTCCTGGAGAATCCATGGAGGATGTAGCCGCAACTGTTACCATGATGTCGGCAATCAAAAAAGCTGCGCCTGGCTTACGCTTGACTTTGGGATGTAGTACTTTTGTGCCAAAATCTCACACTCCGTTTCAATGGTTTGGAGTCAATTCTGAAGCTAAAAAGCGATTGAAGTATTTAGAAAAAAATCTGCGAAAACAAGACATTGATTTTCGTCCCGAAAGCTATAACTGGTCAGTAATTCAAGCTTTAATCTCCCGTGGCGATCGCCGTTTAGGTAAATTACTTGAGTTAACCAGAGAATTTGGTGACTCGGTAGGTAGCTATAAACGAGCCTTTAAACAGCTACAGGGACAAATACCTCCTCTAGATTACTACGTTCACGATGATTGGAAGCCAGACAAGGGTATTCTTCCGTGGCATCATATACAGGGTGCATTACCTCAAAAAACTTTAATCAAACATTTAAATGAAGCAATGGCAATACAGAACGAACCATTGATAGTTAATAATTAGGGTTTTTGGTTTTTAACCTTATTTATTATTAATGAATTAAATATGCAAACAACTGCCGAATATTTCTGCGCCTTTTGTGGCGAATCTAACAGCACTTTTGTCGATATCAGTGCAGGAATGCAGCAATCTTATACGGAAGACTGTCAAGTCTGCTGTCGCCCCAATGTTCTTTACGTTTGTATTGATGAAGATACTCTAGAAGTTGAAATTAACAGTGACTATCAAGAATAAGTAATTAAAAACTGACTATGGAAAACTGGTTGTTTTTTGCATTAGGGGGCGTTTTTTCAGGGATATTAGCAGGAATATTAGGAATAGGTGGCGGATTTATTATTGTGTCTTTAATGGTGGCACTAGGCTATCCTGCAATTCAGGCTGTAGCAACTAGTAGCTTAGTAATTATTATCAGTTCTACTACTGGGAGTTTTTACAATTGGCGAATGGGCTACCTCGACTTGCAGCGTGTAGTTTATCTGGCAATACCAGCTATTATTACCGCACCTCTAGGTGCATATTTAGCCGAGTTGATCCCAGAATATGTATTGTTAACGATATTCAGCTGCTTTTTACTAGTTAATGTTTACTTGATTAGGCTACGTCAGAAAATCGTGGCGCAAGCACAGCATTCAGAACAGACATTAAATCCGACTCTTTCTAGAATTGCTACGGGTGGGATTGCTGGTTTACTGGCTGGTTTGCTAGGAATTGGTGGGGGGATGATTATGGTTCCTTTGCAGATGCTGTTGTTAAACGAAGAAATTAAAGTTGCGGTGAGAACTAGCTTAGGGGTAATTGTGACAGCAACGATCTCTTCTTCGATAATTCATGCGGTTCAGGGTAATGTGCTGTTTATTCCTGGTTTAATTTTGGGCATTGGGGGAATTTTGGGTACCCAAGTTGGAACGAGGGTCTTACCTAATTTACCAAATTCTCTAGTCAGCAAGATTTTTAGCTTGTTTTTGCTGATCATGGCGGTGTTTAATTTTTGGCAAGCCTGGAAGAGTTATAGCAGTCGGTAGTCACAAGACTTATTGCTTATTTCTTGACAGCATTACTAGTCAAATCTTCTCGTCCAGCTTCAATTAAAGCCTGATCGCGTATCCGACAGGAATCGCATAAACCACAGGGAGTTTCGCTGCCCTGATAACAAGACCAAGTATCGGCAACAGGAACATTTAACTCTAGGGCGCGACGCACAATATCTACTTTCGAGTCTTTTACGAGAGGCGCAACTAACTGAGGCGCATGACCTTCAACTCCTGCTTTAGAGGCAAGTTGAGCTAACTGTTGATAGGCTTGAAGATATTCGGGACGACAATCAGGATAGCCAGAATAATCTACGGCATTAATACCGAGGTAAATTGCTTGAGCATTTTTGGCTTCGGCTAGAGAAAGAGCGATCGCAATAAAGACGGTGTTGCGCCCAGGTACGTAGGTAGAAGGAATCACATCAGGCTCTATGCCATCTTGAGGAATCGTCATTGATTTATCTGTGAGCGAAGATCCACCCCATTGAGATAAATTAATTTCAGTCACGAAATGTTCTTTAATTCCCAGTGTTTGAGCAATTTTCTGCGCCGCCTGCAATTCTTTTTGATGTCGTTGACCATAATAAAAAGAAAGAGCAATCACCTCATATCCTTCAGCAATGGCAATGGCTGCGGTGGTGGCGGAATCTAATCCTCCAGAAAGCAAGACTACTGCTTTGTTCATAATATTAGATCATTCAGATTTAATAGCTAAAAGCTTTAAAATTATACTTAGCTTAAGATAATTTACACATATCTATTTTATTGAATGTCTTTAGTCCAGGGAGAAACCATTGTAGCGATCGCCACTGCCGTCATCCCGCAACAGGGTAGCGTCGGTATTGTTCGCCTGTCAGGAGCGCAATCTTTGGCGATCGCCAAAAAGCTATTTCATTCTCCAGGTAAACAGGAATGGTCAACCCATCGCATTCTTTACGGTTATATTCGCCATCCGACAACAAAACAGGTAATAGACGAGGCATTGTTACTGCTAATGCTACAACCCCGTTCCTTTACCCGTGAAGACGTAGTTGAATTTCACTGTCATGGCGGAATTATTGCTGTTCAATTAGTTTTGCAGCTATGTGTTGCTCAAGGGGCAAGATTAGCTCAACCAGGAGAGTTTAGCTTACGTGCTTTTCTTAATGGCAGGATCGATCTAACTCAAGCCGAAAGCATCGCCGAACTGGTAGCTGCTCAATCAACAGCAGCCTCACAAATAGCCTTGGCTGGTTTACAGGGTAAGTTAGGTACTCCCATTCGCGATTTAAGATCCACCTGTTTGAATATCTTGGCAGAAGTGGAAGCAAGAATTGATTTTGCTGACGATCTGCCGCCTCTAAATGAAGCAGAAATTGAAGAGCAACTGCAAAATGTCTTACTTCAGGTTCGGGATATCTTAGCTACGGCAGAACAAGGAGAATTACTGAGAAATGGTTTAAAGATTGCTATTGTCGGCTGTCCCAATGTAGGTAAGTCAAGTCTGCTTAATGCCTGGAGTAAAAGCGATCGCGCTATAGTGACCGATCTTCCTGGGACAACTCGTGATGTGATTGAGTCTACTTTGGTAGTGAGAGGAATTCCGCTCAAGATCTTAGATACCGCAGGAATTAGAGATACTGTTGATACCGTAGAAAAGTTAGGTGTAGAGCGATCGCGTCACGCGGCAGCGGCGGCGGATTTGGTCTTATTAACTATTGATGCTTCTCTTGGTTGGACGACAGCCGACTCGGAAATATATCAACAGGTAAAAAATCGACCACTAATTCTAGTCATTAACAAAGTTGATTTGGCTTCGCCTCAGCCTGTTCTGTATCCAGATGCACCGACAGTTTATCTTAGTGCAGTTAATAATCACGGAATTGAAGCGTTGGAAACGGCGATTTTAACTCTAGCTAACAAAGGAGCGATAGTTGCTGCCAATTCTGAGGTAGCAGTCAATCAAAGACAGGCATCAGCTTTAACTAGGGCAAGCGTTGCCCTGGAACAAGTGCAAGAAACTGTCGCCAACCAACTGCCGTTAGATTTCTGGACAATTGACCTCAGGGGAGCAATCCAAGCTCTAGGAGAGATTACGGGAGAAGAAGTGACAGAATCAGTTTTAGATAGAATTTTCAGTCGTTTTTGTATTGGCAAATAATTGCCCTTGATTCATCCTGCTATCTGCCTTTACCTAGAACTACTACTCTTAAAGTTTTCAAAGCGATCGCCAAATCCAGAAACAGAGAATAGTTTTTGATGTAGTAAAGGTCATAAGCTACTTTTTGATAGGCATCTTCTACAGAAGCACCGTAAGGATAGCAAACTTGAGCCCAACCAGTAATCCCTGGTTTAACTAAATAGCGCACATCATAATAGGGAATTTCTTCTCTTAGCTGAAGATCGAACTCAGGGCGTTCTGGACGAGGACCAACTAAACTCATTTCTCCTTTAAAAACGTTCCATAGTTGAGGCAGTTCGTCAATTCTAGTTAACCGAATAAAAGAACCAATCGGCGTAACTCGAGGATCTTTTTTCTTTGCCCATTGAATCCCTTGAGCTTCGGCATTTTGATACATCGAGCGAAACTTATATACCCGAAACTTCTGACCATTTAGACCAGTTCTGACTTGAGAATAAAAGATTGGTCCTTTACTGCTAAACTTGATGGCGATCGCTATGGCAATTGTGATCGGTAAAGACAAAAGTAGCAATACTGCCGCTGCCAAAATATCAATTGCCTGTTTTAGCTTAGCCTTAATCCGATTGTGTAATATGTTAAATCCAGAAGTAAAGGCAAACCAGTCATCTTGAATATAAGCTGGAGGTATCTTTTGCCAAAACTGTTCGCAAAAGTCGGCTATGCTGTATACATAGATGCCTTTAAGCCTCATTTCCATTAACTCTCGGATCATTTGTTGAGATAAGTTACGCTCCGCACCATCAATTAAAATTCCCGACCAGTATTGCTGATTCCAGGTCGAATTTAGCTGGTTTATGGTGTCTATAACCATTGGTTTGCCATTGTTTATTTCGCCTCTATTACCTGGGTTTCCACTGGCAAAATGATCTGAAAAAGAGACAAATTCAGTATGAGAATTTAATTTACGGTGTTCTTTCCCAAATTTGACAACTTTCTGGTAGTCACCTAGTACTAAAAAGCGGCTGCTTTGCTGATTTACTTTAAGCCATCGATTTGCAATCATTCTGCTTGTCACCGCCCAAATTGAAAACAAACCGACGCTGATTAATAACACTCCTCTGCCTACTATCGGCTCGCTACCCCAAAGTCCAGTGATATAGACACCGCAGGTCACTGCCGTAACTGTGGCCAAAATACCTAAAATAGCTCTTTCGGAGAGTCGAACACCAGAAACTTCACGATTCAGCTTATATGTATCGGTTAGATATAAGCCAAACAGATACATCGCGATTAGGGCATACAGAACTGGCGTTTCAAAGTTCAAAGATTCAGATAGACGCAGCTTCAAAGCTAAATTGAAGCATAACAGCAATCCGGCAATGTCTCCAAGGATCAGCAGCCACACAATCATCCGACGAGAAGTGCGGCTATACATTAACAGAGTCGATAAATATTTCGACTGTTGTTTACTGTAAAACATTTGATTAGGGAGTTACTAAGTTCACGGGGTTCTATCATTAACATTCATAGTACAGGATCAATCGTAGATTTACTGATTAAATTCTACGTTTTTTTACTTTTGTCAACCGTAATTTTACTGCTAAATAATCTTCAACTATATATTTCTTGGTAACAAGGTGTGTTTAAATAAGGCGATCGCCTGAGAGTGAGATCGAATTAAACTAGCTATTTGTTACCAGGCGTTACTCTCAACTTCAACTAGGTTAACGAATTGGTTCAAATTAAATTACATACATTACAACAAAACGATCAGTAATAATATTCATAATTATTGTTTTGTGATCCAGATGGTTCATCGTATATCTTCTATTAGAGCTTTCAGGCTGTTATTAATCGCCTTAGTGTTTATTTGTAGTGGTTGCACAGGCAATTTGTTAACTCAACCAGAAATTCTCCCTGGAGGTATTAACAGTAACTCGACTGAAGAATACCCAGCTTACAGTCAAAATGGTCGCTATCTTGCCTTTGCCTCAGATCGTCGTGGGCAAAGAGACATTTTTCTGTACGATCTAGAGTCTAAACAACTAGTGTCTCTCCCCAATCTTAATCGAAGAGATTCAGTTCAAGATCAGCCATCATTAAGCGCAGATGGGCGTTATGTTGCTTATGTTTCCACAGAAAGAGGCAAGACAGATATCTTTGTTTATGATCGCCAACAACAAAAATCAGAACTGTTAACAGTTAATGTTAGAGGCTCAACCAAACAACCCACAATTAATGGCGACGGCAGTCAGGTAGCTTTTCAAGCCAGTCAGTTAGGACAGTGGAAAATTGTCATTATTAATCGGGTAGTCATGCAGAGGCAATGATCATAGACAGATTACTCTTCAATACATCCCAGTAGTCAAGAAAAACTAGGTTTTTGGGTAGGGCGGTTTTTGATTGGAGAAGTTAAGCTAGACTTTTTCACAACTTAAGTTTTTATTTTGTGTTCAAATTTTATAACCAAACAAGTAAAAGCAAGCATCATCTACTAGTTAACGAATCTCTAGGTGGCGGACACTGCTGTGGTTAAAAGGCAGAAAACGTTTGACTAGTAGAAGCTTTAGCTCTTTGATTTGATTTATTTGTCTCGAGTTACTAAATAAATATGTCCCCAATGAACTCAAACAATCGCGCTCAAGGATCAAAAACCAACCCTCAGGTCAAGTCTAGTATCGTTCACAAACCTTTTGCGACGGGAACGATCAATATTTTTAATCGTTACAGAAACAATTCCGAGCAACCCAACGATCAGTCAACTGCGCCCAAGTTATTTTTAAATGCTGAATTAGAGCAGCCACAAGCATTAAAATCAGAATTGACATCAGAGTCTGATTTAATCGAAGCTGAAGATCGCGATCGCCGTTGGCTAGATAATCTACTTAATCCTTGGAGCATTAGCGCAATCGCCATGATCTTCTTGGCTAATTTAGTCTCAGGAGCAGTTGTTTGGCGCGATCATTTAAGAGCTAACTCCAACTCCTCACAAGCTATATCTACTTTGGGTAATGCCCAGTTAGCTAGTGAAGAATTTATGCCTCTCAACCTTAGCACTATAAGCGTACTTAAAAGTAGTGAAGACATAGTGGCACCAACAGTTATTGAGCCGATTAGCCCTGCTTTAGCGCCGATTAATAATCATACCGTAGCGTTATCGCCAGTCAATTCTCCCTATTTTTATATTTTGTCAGAGTATACGGGCGATCGTTCTTTAGCTTTAGCCAGACAACAAGTAAAGCAAGTTTCTTTAGTTAATTTTCCTGAAGGAGTATTCATTTATCTGGGTGCATTTACCAACAGGGAGCAGGCAGACAAATTTGTATCTCAGCTCAAAAATAAAGAATTTACTGCTCGTATATATCCTTTTGATTAACTATTCCATTGTCTAGCACTAATTTCTAGAATTCTGATGATACAGAAAACTCAAATCTGGTAATAAATTTATCGAGATTAATTTAGTTTTCCATCTAAAAAGAGCGAATATTTTTAATGTAGCGGTACGTTTTATTTTGAGATCGACAGTACACTAGGAGAATATGTCACACTAGAGACGTGAAGAGCAATATCGCTCTCTTAATCAACAATTTGTGGTGGACTTAGTATCCTGGAGTCTGCCGAACCTAATACTCTTTATGTAAACGATTAAAGGATATACAAGTCATGGGATTATTTGATCGCCTTAGCAGAGTTGTTCGAGCCAATATTAACGATTTAGTCAGTAAAGCTGAAGATCCAGAGAAAGTCTTGGAACAAGCAGTAATTGATATGCAAGAAGACCTGGTGCAGCTTCGTCAAGCTGTTGCCAGGTCGATTGCTACACAAAAGCGCACCGAACAGCAATATAACAAAAATCAATCTGAAGCTACTAATTGGCAGCAAAGAGCGCAATTAGCACTATCTAAAGGTGATGAGAACCTAGCTCGCGAAGCACTGGTACGCAAAAAATCATTTAGCGATACTGCCAACAGTTTAAAGGCTCAGTTAGATCAACAGAGTGGCCAGGTTACCAGTCTCAAGCGCAACTTGATTGCTTTAGAGAGCAAGATCTCCGAAGCTAAAACTAAAAAGGATATGCTTCGAGCCAGAGCCAATGCAGCCAAGGCTAATAAACAGCTACAAGATTCAGTGAACAACATTGGTACCAGTAGCGCGATGGGTGCATTTGAGCGGATGGAAGACAAGGTGATGCAGTTAGAGGCAGAGTCGGAAACCGCAGCAGAATTGGGTGGCACAGGCATCGAACAACAGTTTGCAGCATTAGAGGCAGGTAGTGGCGTTGATGACGAACTAGCAGCGATGAAAGCGCAGCTATCTGGTACGAGTGCCGAAACACCTAAATTGGAAGCAGCTGAAACTACCTCCGCTCCGCAAGATGCAGTAATTGATGCTGAACTAGACGAATTGCGTTCTCAACTTGATAAGTAAAAAGAGATCCTGATTTGGTTAAGGCATAATCTTCAATGATCACGGGAATGGTGGATAATCGCTGGAAAATCCGCCATTTCCTAACTCTATTCGCTTTTTCCTGCCCGCTCATAACAAGCCTGAGCTGCTGCTGCTTTTCCTTGACTTTCAAATAGTTTGCCTAAGATTAAATAGGCTCGAGGGAAATCTGGCTTAAGCTGAACTGTATGGCGTAAACAGGCGATCGCTCTATCAATCTGGCGTTGCTGTAAGAGACTTTTTGCCAGACTAAAATATGCTTCAGGCTTGACTTGATCAGGTTCTAAACTAAAAGCTTCGTACCAACACAAAGCTGCTTTGGATTGTTTGCCTATTTTGCTGTAAACCTTAGCTAAGCTACGATAGGTTTGGCAAAAATTTGGCTCAAGCTGTATTGCTTCTTGGTAACAGCTAATCGCTTTTGCCCATTGTTGTTTTTGGGCGTATAGACTGCCCAAATTATGCCAAGAAGCAGCATCAGTCGGTTTGGTTTGAGCTGAAACCTGGGGTAGTAGCTTTTGAGTCGGGCTGTTGGCTAAAGCTGAAGTTGCTTCTAAAGTAGCTATAGAGATCGCTTTGTTAGTTCGCTGCAACTTTGAATGAGACAGCAGTTTTTTAATCGGTTTATCATTGAGAGATGAATCTTGACGAGCTAAATGATGATCAGACAGAGAAATTAGCTGATGATAATAAACTACTGCCTGTTGCCATTCTTCAAGCTCCTCTAACATTGCAACTAATTGTTCTAGTTCCGTTTCTGCTTGAGGATTGAGTTGAACTCCGTGGATATAAAAAATACTGGCTTCTTTGACCTTGCCTTGCTGGTAAAGTTCTTGACCAAAGCTAAAGTATTCCGCCGAGGTTAACTTTTCAGGTTCAAGATTGACTGCTTGGCAAAAACATTCTAGAGCTTGGTTAGTGTCGCCCAATTCCTCCCAAACCTGTGCTAAGCTACGATATGCCCCAGCTAATTTGGGGTCGAGAATTACAGCCTGTTGATAATAATCTAAAGCCTGTTGCCAATCTTTTTGTTCAGCGTAAAAACTGCCCAAATTAGCGTATATGGGTGCAGAATTGGGATTAAGTGCCAGTGCTTTAGCATATACTCCCAAAGCTTCAGCTTTTTTGCCCTTAGTCTTCAGAACATTGCCTAATATCTTATAGGCATCAGCATTATTGGCATCTGATTCCAACGCATTTTTACAGGCAATAATTGCGCCTTGCCAATTTTGGGCTTGAAAATAGATCCATGCCTGTTCGACATAAATACGGGCAATTGTTTTTTTTTGGGGCTGATTTGGTCGATCCAATTGATTAGCTGATTGAACCAGAGTGAGAGATTTAGCAGAGTGGTGAAAGTTAGTTTGTGACTTTTTGTCTAGTGAGAGGAGGGTTGAGGATTTCAAATTAGTCTTCATTCAAGAACCATGAACTAAACAATTCGGCTGTGGAGTTAGCGGTCAAATTCAACGAAAGTTTTAACTTGCCTTACGCCACTACCTATAAAGGATAAGCAAGGCGACTCATTTTAACTAACGGTCAATCTTAGCTTACGAAATTGCTAACCGCCATATTTTCAAGGTGTTGTTAATTAGAGAGCTAAACCAGAAAATAAGGCGAAACTACATCTGTTGTTTAAAATCTGTAGCTTGCAGTTTCTTAGCAAGCCGTTGGAGAAATTAGTCAATAGATGAAAGAATAAAAATTATCGAGTGGTTGTTTAAATAACTTTAAGCTTTGGAACACTATTATATTATTCACCACTCATAATTAATTGCTCGCTCAGATTTAGCCAAAACTAAGCTCAAATAGGACAAAATGCAATTTGCTAAACGCTTACAAGCCTTAAAAAGTAATGTATTTGCCGACATGGATCGAGCAAAAACTCAGGCGAAAAATCTCGGTCAAGAAATTATCGATCTATCTTTGGGTTCATCAGATCTACCTGTAGCCACGCCTACCATTAAGACAATAGAAACTGCTTTACACGATCCTCAGACTCACGGTTATCTACTTTATGCTGGAACTAAAGATTTTCGGGTTGCCGTAGCCAACTGGTATACTAATCGATTTGGTATTCCCGTAGATCCTGAAACTGAGGTATTGCAGCTGATTGGTTCTCAAGAAGGTACTGCTCATTTACCGCTGGCAATACTCGACCCTGGTGAGGTAGCTTTGCTATTAGATCCTGGTTATCCTTCTCATGCCGGAGGAGTTTATCTAGCAGGAGGTGTAATTTATCCTATGCCTTTATTGGCGCACAATAACTTTTTGCCTGTATTGGAAGATATTCCTGCTGCTGTTTTAGCTAAATCTAAAATGATGGTACTCAGCTATCCGCATAATCCTACTACAGCGATCGCACCTTTAACTTTCTTCAAGCAGACGGTAGACTTTTGCCAACAACACAACTTAATTTTGGTTCATGATTTTCCTTATGTAGATTTAGTCTTTGATGACGACATAGAGACTAACTGTAATCTGGCTCCTTCAATTCTTCAAGCTGATCCGCAAAAAAAGCTCAGCATTGAATTTTTCACTCTATCTAAATCTTATAATATGGGTGGTTTTCGGATCGGTTATGCGATCGGCAATAGCTCTTTAATCCAAGCTTTAAGACAAATCAAAGCCGTAGTTGATTTCAATCAATATCGGGGTATTTTAGATGGTGCGATCGCAGCTTTGTCTGGTTCACAAGAATCGGTTATCAAAACCGTTAATACTTTTAGGCATCGCCGAGATGTTTTTGTTCAAGCTCTTAATCAAATTGGGTGGCAAGTACCCTCTCCCCCAGCCACGATGTATATTTGGGCAAAACTTCCCGAACCCTGGCAAAATAGCTCGGTTGATTTTTGTACCAAACTAGTAGCTCAAACTGGCGTTGCTGCCTCTCCAGGCGCAGGATTTGGCAAATCTGGAGAAGGCTATGTTCGCTTTGCCTTAGTCAAAGATCCAGAAACTCTGCGTCAAGCAGCAGCAAAAATTCAACAATTTATGATGAGGTGATTAAAACTCAATGATTACCACAACCCAGGACACCCCGCGTCAACTCGAATCTGGTGATCGCCTAACTCCACAGCTAATGAACTGTTTACCAATCATCGTTGTAGTCTTCTAGATTGGGTCGATCTTGATTAGAAACTGATTCTGCTGGTTGGCTAGCTTTGTATACTGCTAAGGTTTGGCTTGAAGCATTGTCTAGCTGTACTAATTCTCCTTCAAAACTTTGAGTTAGATTGTCTATAGCTTGTTGCAAGTCGTGATCGGTGTTATTTTGGCTAAGATCTGATTCCGTAGTCGCTTGCGGGATGGTGAAGTTGTTTTCAGGTAAGATTGTCGATCTTATGGAGGGAGTGGGTTGCGTAGCTATAATCGTGGGCAGATCGTTATTAGGCTGTAAAACATTATTGATGGCGGAAAAGTCTACTGGATTGAGATTGGGTACAATTTGAACTACTTTTAACGTCTTAGCAGCAAAATTATTACTTGATACAATATTTTTAGTTAAAGTATCTTTGAGATTAGCGACTTCTAACTGGACTTTGACTTGGCGTTGACATACTTTGGCAAATGCAGCTTCGATGTTAGGAACTTTGCCTTGATTGAGTTTTTGTAGTTTGGCAGAACTGATCCCAACGATCGCACTCTTGCCATCAAAGCTAACTAAGTGACACTGCTGCTTCAGCAATGCTTGAGTTGTCGGGGGTTGCAAACAGCTAACAACTTTGTTCCAAGTCTCTTGATTGGCAACGGAATCTTGCGGAGAGTTACGAGGAATGTCGATCAATGACTCAGAATCGCCCAGAGGAGAAGATGTAATTGGCGCAGTATTCTGTAAACTAGCTTGGATATTTGTCGCATCATGCTGAGCAACTGTTTTGACAACATTTGGCTCAGGTGCAATAACGTTGGCTAAAACAGTATTCTGCTGGGTTGCTTTTTCAGTTGACTGAGCTGGAGCAGTTGATTTGTGGTTGCTATGAGTAGTTACTGAATTTACTGCCATTACAGGTTGGTTAGCGATCGCAGCGTTAATCTCAGGTAACAATCCTAATAAAGTTACTTCTAACCAGAGGCGAGGCTGAGTGGTCTGCTTTAGTTGAATTTCTGCTGCTCTTAACTGTTGCTGTCCATGTAAAATTAGGGCAGTATCCCAACTAGCTGCCTCGATACATAATTGTTGCCAGCAGGTTTCGGTAACAGCGGTTAGATCAAGACGCTGAGGCGCAGTTTTAACAATTAGTAAATTGAGATAGAAACCAGCCAAATTCTGCAAGACGACTAAAGGCTCTCTGCCACGATCTAAAAGATTACGACATTGTTGTAAAACTGCTAAAGAATTATTGCTATTTATTGCTTGCAGTAGCTTTAATAAATCTTGCTCTGGCACAGCACCGACTAGATCCCATACCTGAGATACGGAAATTGTCTCTGGCAAGAGGCTCAATTGATCTAACAAACTTTCAGCATCTCGCAAACCACCATTAGCAATTTGGGCAACTAAAGTTAGAGCATCATCGGCGATCGCTATATTTTCAGCATCGGCAATAAATCTTAAATGAGCAGTCATATCAGACAGGGGGATACGTCGATAATCAAACCGCTGACAACGCGAAATAATTGTCGAGAGGACTCGTTGAGGATCGGTCGTTGCTAAAATAAAGACAACTTGTGGTGGTGGTTCTTCTAAAGTCTTAAGTAAAGCATTAAACGCTGCCGTACTAAGCATATGACACTCGTCGATCACATAGATCTTGTAGCGACATTGAACTGGAGCAAACCGCGATCGCTCGATTATTTCTCGAATATTGTCTACCCCCGTGTTGCTAGCAGCATCAATTTCCATCACGTCTAATGCGGAACTCTTGGCGATCGCTAAACAAACCTCACATTTACCACAAGGATGAGGAGTAGGCTTACTGCTGGATAAACAATTAAGCGATTTGGCTAAAATTCTGGCACTAGAGGTTTTTCCCGTTCCTCTTGGCCCAGTAAATAAATAGGCAGGAGCAATTTTTGCTTGTTTTAGGGCATTGCTGAGGGTCAAAGCGATCGTTTCTTGACCAACTAAATCGTCAAAAGTCTGTGGTCGATACTTATGATGAAGAGGTTCGTAAGCCATAGTTAAGGTGGATTTTTCCATTTTTCCACTAGTGAGTCGAAAAATATCCCTGTACAATTGAGCAATATTTAGTGAAATAAGTTTAACTTCACTTGTAAAATCAGTATATTTGATCTAAGTAAATGAGTCACACGATTGGGCAAGTCAAGCAGGATAACCAACAGTCAAACTCTAACTCATCTCAAGCAAATCAAGGCTCAGCAAAGCTTGAAGATAATACATTAAAATCTACTTCGGGTTTGTCAGATGCCGACTATGAATTTTTATTTAACCAGCTATTAGAAGGAATTACTCATGGTTGGCACGATCGCCGAATTGCTAAGTTTTTTAAACAGCTAGGCGATCGCGCCCAACAGGCAGATTGGGTTGCCTGGTTAGATCGCTTCCAAGGCGAGGTATCAAGTTTACCAGTTCAGTCTAAGCGTCAGCTAGGGACTACAATGATTCGTTTAGGAGAACTAACTCAATCTATTACTGAAATCAGTCAAATTGCCGCAGCATCATATCGCATTGGCAGAGAATTATTATTGGGCAACTCTCCAGCAGTGATTTGGGAATACGTTGGACCAGATCTGGCTTTAAATCCTACTAAATTGAAGCCTAAAGAACCTGAATTTTCTTCTGAGCCACTAGCTCAACTGAGCGAAACTAGCATAAATAAGGTTGTAACTCCTGATGCACTAGAGCCAACTGACAAAAATTCAGATGACACAGCAGCAAAAAGCTTAACAGAAGCAGAAGTGGCAATACCAGAGAGGAACTTAAACTCAACTGATTTAACTAAGACTATTAATTATAGTAACAGTAAGAAAATTGATGAATTCAAATCGATTCATCAAAGCACAGAAACTGTAAATATAGCTAAAATTGCCAGTTCTGGAGGTAATAAGCCCGTTGAGCGAGCCAAAAAAACTTCGGCTGTTAAATCAGAATCCAACTTACCTCTAGAGGCTAAGAAAAAATTATCAGAGCTAGCAGAAGACTCAGATAGTTATGAGTCTAATGTATCATCTTCTGTAAAATATCTTGATCTTAAAGATAATGATCCTCTAGCCATTGATATGCAGCAGTTAATGCAACTAATCCAAGAAGATCAAGAACTAGCGCAGCAAATATCCCAAAAACTAAATCCTTCTCTGGTTAAACCAGAAATTACCAAAGCTGAGCTTAATGAACTTGATCGATCTACCTTAGAGCTGATTGAAAGCTGGTTCGAGCTAGGCTTAAAACAAGTTAGTGCGGGAGAATTTAGACAAGCGATCGCTTCGTGGGAAAAAGTACTCAACATTAATCCTAATTTATCAGAAGCATGGCACAATCGAGGGAGTGCTTTAGGTCGTTTAGGTAATTACGAAGCTGCAATCGAATCGTTTCAGAGTGCTTTGACTATTGACCCTCATAACTATCAAGCTTGGAATGACCGCGCCCACGCTTTATATCAGCTACAAAATTGGTCGGAAGCAGTTAATAGCTGGAGCAATGCCATCAAAATCATGCCAGGAAATCATTTGTTTTGGTACAATCGAGGCTGCGCTTTAGAACACCTAGAACAATGGCAAGACGCGATCGCCAGCTACGAAAAAGCTTTAGAAATTAAACCCGATTTCCAGCCAGGACGTTCAAGATATATTAACCTAGTAGCAGATAATTCTCGTTCAAATTAGCTAAGATGACGGTAATTAAGATATCGGGTAAACTTTATTATTCTTGCAGATGTAATTTCATCTTCAGAAATTAGTTATTATTTTATTTAAATTTAGGTATCTATGACTGAATCATCGAACAGCACAATGGAAGAAACCAGAATATCGAGCGAAGAGAGAGTAACTCAATTAAGAAATTTAATTGATACTTTAAGAATCGCTGAAGAGATAGCTGGCAAAGGTTATTTGATTAGCAGTTCCGAATTGGCAGATCTTATGGATATCAATGCCAGTGCTGTCACTAGCAGAGGCGATCATTGGTCTTGGCGGAATTGGGTTGTATCAAGAGTAAGACGAGAAGGCAATCAAATTTTATGGCAATTAGAAAGGGTTGATTAACTAAAAAACCATGACTTCATCCGTACCTAATAATGAACAGCTTATAGTTCGTCCTCTTCAGCATCGTGACGTGGATGCAATTAATGCTTTGGTGAGTGAATGTGTTGCCAAAGAAACTTCCAAGCGTTTGATAACTATCGATAGAGAACTAGAACAAGTTGGTTCTTGGTATGGACTCAAAAGATTTCTCAGTCTTTTGCCTCGTTCCTACTATCATGGTTGGCGGGTTTATGTTGCTCAACACTATGATGCAGTTTTAGGTCTAATTCAGGTTTCTTCTCTCAACAGCACTCGTAGCACTTGGAGAGTTGAAAGAGTCTTGCTCAACAGCAATTCCCCTCAGTTAGAATTACTCAAAACTCAGAAAGAAATTGGTTCGCAGTTACTGCGTTACTGCTTACAGAATATTTGGGAAGCGCGAACTTGGATGCTAGAAGTCAACGTCAATGAAAAAAACCATTTAGCTCTTTATCGCGAAAATGGGTTTCAACCTTTGGCACAGATGACTTATTGGCAGATATCTTCAAAACTAATTGCTCAATTAGCGCAACAAGATCCTGATCTACCTAACTTTTTGCCTATTAGTAACGCTGACGCACCACTGCTATACCAGTTAGACTGCGTATCCATGCCTCCTCTGCTGCGCCAGGTTTTTGATCGCCACGTCGAGGATTTTAAAACTAGCATAGTGCAAAATGCAGTGAGCCAAATCAGAGTTTGGCTTAATGGTACAGATATAGTTAGTGGCTATGTTTTTGAACCCCAGCGCAAGGCAGCAATTGGCTATTTCAGACTAGAATCTTCTAAAGATGGTTCTCGTCCTCATCGAGCGCAGCTAACCGTAAACCCTGCTTATACTTGGCTTTACCCCAAGCTGACGGCTAAAATGGCTCAGATTGTTCAGGAGTCACTAGATCGAAAACGCGGTTTATCTAATGATAACCAACTATATTCTCAACCTTTAGAGATAGTCTCTGCCGATTATCAACCAGAAAGAGAAGAGTATTTTAATAAAATTGGAGCTACTTCTGTAGAGCATACTCTTTTAATGTCCCGCTCTGTATGGCATAAAATTAAAGAAGCTAAGCCACTCGAAGGACTACAGTTATCAGATGTTCTTCAGGGGCTAAAACCATCTCGCGCTCCCATTCCTTCTCGTATATCTTGGTTAAAATCTCTTTCTAGTTCTTATCAAAATATCGTTAGGCAAAAAAACATCTTCCGTTCTAAATCTAGTCAGTTGGTAAGCACCGAAGAAAGTAATTCGGGAAAATCTTTTAAACCTCCTAATAGTGGCCTAGTTTAGCATTCGTGATAGCTGCTTGAACAGCGCGATCGCTTGTTGACAATAAAGCTGCTGTTATTAAGTGTTTGCGTTCTGTTTAGGGCTAAATACAGCCAAGTTACTCAATATGATATTTTCAATAAATAGTTAATATTTATTTCTGAGCATGAAAAAAGTTTCGGCTTTAGGATTAGATGTCGGCAAAAAGCGTATGGGAGTAGCTGGCTGCGATGGCACAGGTTTAATTGCCACTGGCTTAACTACAATTTACCGAACTTCTTGGGCTGAAGATATGGAACAGTTACAAGATATCATTACGGCAAGAGAAGTAGAAATTATTATCATTGGTCTACCATATAACTTAGATGGTACTATAGGACTTCAGGCAAAACAGGTACAAAAATTTGCTAATAAAATCTCTAGTAGTTTCCAATTACCTATCGAATACGTAGATGAGCGTTTAACGTCTGTTGAAGCAGAAGTACAACTAAAAGCGCAAAACAATTTTTCTACCCGCAATAAAGGCGCGGTTGACCGCCGTGCAGCAGCAATAATTTTGCAGCAGTGGCTTGATATGCGGCGGGCTAAAAGGATTAGAAATGAATAATCAAGTAATGAGGACAAAATAGATCTGGTTTTTTTCGTCCTCATTACCCAATCAGTACATCCCTTTTACTAGATCGGCATGGGAGCGGAGATACTGATGTTAGCAATAGGTTGATTGGTTAAACAATGCCAATGACAGGTAAACAAATCGGGTTGCTGGGTTTTTAAGGTAATCAAGGCTGGTGCAGCAGGAAAAGGCCAGAGCCGATCAAAGACAATCTCGCCATTGTACAAACTAAACTGGAGCAGGTAAGTTGCTGGTAATGCGTCTAACGAATCTAATAGTTGCTCTGCTAAACCATGAAGTGATTTTTGCTGGCGTTTTGGTATTACAACTGGATGTTCGTAGGAGTTAGGCATTGACCCTTCCCCAATCACCTCTGCAAACACAAGTTTATCGGTCATAATGATCGGCAACCACAAATGACCCAGCCATGAATCGCCTACGCTGGTTTTAAATCCTAAATTTTTTTCAACCCAACGCCTTCTAGTATTAATATCTTTGCACGCAGAGTAGATTTTTCTTTGAGGAAAATCAAAATAATCTGGTAGCTGAATTGTCAAAGGACAGTATATTGAGTCGTCGTTTTGGTCTTTTCTAATAGTTTTAGAATTTCTCGACCAAAGAGTGGCAGCAGAGACGATTTCTACCACCTTAGATGATGAATTTGCAATACTACGCTGCAAAGCTTCAACCATCTTCTGAGTTACAGGCGACGCTGAAATTAACTGTCCTTGATCGCTAACTTCAGCATTGATAATAATTACAACTTTTTCCATTCCCCTTCCATAGTTATGAGATTTTGCCATAGCTGTTGTGAGCCGAGCCGTATTCTTGCCCTGTTCAAATACTTAGTTGTTGAATTGCTAATCTGGCTGCTGTCATTGAGTGAAAAAATAGTCCGTAATATTTGTATTTGTTGGGCATAGTTGAATTGTCAATCAATCTATCTATTTAGGAGTTGAGAGTATTTGCAACCAGAGCAGCGAATTTTGAGCGATAACCAAATATAAATTTGGAATACCAATCCAAAACCTTGGCGTGATTATTATATACGCTTGCTACTTTTAAGCAACTGTTTCTATCAGGAAAGGTTAGACTTTTAAGCAGTACCTATCATAATTGCTTCACGGTGGAGTTTTCAAGCTAGCGGGGAAATAATTTAATAATTCAACAATCTCAACATAAGATAACAAATTAACCTAAGAATAATAAATTAGCTACTTTAAACTGTAAAGAAAAGATAATAAATTAAATTATGCCAACCAGTGTCTTAATGAGAGCGATCGCTTTAATTAGTTTACTTAGAAGTTGTTAAGCTCATGAGCAATCAATGGTTTTAGCCAAAGCGACATAACCTACACCAATTCTTAATCAATAATATAAATCAAAATATAGATTAATCAAAACATGGAACTACTAGAGTATCAGGCTAAAGAATTATTTAGAATGGTAGGTATTCCTATTTTACCTTCTCAAACAATTAAAGATTCAAGAAAAATTAAACAGCTGCAAATTCCTTATCCCGTGGTTTTAAAGTCTCAAGTCAGATCTGGAGGAAGGGGAAAGGCTGGAGGGGTACGTTTTGTAGCCAATACAATTGATGCGATCGCTGCTGCACGCAATATTTTTAATTTGCCTATTCTCGGAGAATATCCTGAAGTTATCTTAGCTGAGGCCCACTACAATACTGAAAGAGAGGTATTTTTGGCTATTGTTCTAGATTACGACCTACAATCGCCTGTGTTGCTTGGTTCGGCTTTTGGGGGAATGAATGTTGATTTATTACTGACCAATCTACAGCAGGTGGTAGTTGAGGCGGAATTTTCGCTGTTTTATGCTCGTCGTTTAGCTGCCAAGATGGGATTATCAGGAAAACTCATTTGCTCTGTTAGCGACATTATTGCCAAGATGTATCGTTTATTCTTTGAAAAAGACCTTGACTTGATTGAGATTAACCCGTTAGGAATTAATACTCAGGGCGAATTGATGGCCTTAGATGGCAAAATAAAAGTTAATGATTATGCTGTGGCAAGACAACCAATCGTCGAGACTCTAAATTTTTCGGCGCAGCAAAGCAAAACTGAGCCAAACTTGAATCAGATTAACTGGCGTTGGCTCGATTGGCATCACAAACTAGGTAAAGTTGCCCTGATTTGCGGTAGTTTCGACTCGGCACTATTAACCTGGGACTTATTCAAACAAGATAAAGTTACTCCT
Organism: Myxosarcina sp. GA_180221_E-2-1-MAG-40_15; assembly: GCA_020692205.1. Taxonomy (GTDB): domain Bacteria; phylum Cyanobacteriota; class Cyanobacteriia; order Cyanobacteriales; family Xenococcaceae; genus Waterburya. Next base: position 16,965 of record JAIMKV010000044.1, on the reverse strand, counting down.
GCTTGCAGTCTGCTACTCGAAAATAGTTTGATTACCGAAGCCGATAATCTACAGCTTTATCGAGAAAAATTATGGGAAATTTTAGCGCAGCTAGAGACAATTAAAGGAATTAAAGTAATTGTCTTAAATATTTGGGAATCAGCAGCCATTAGTCGTGAAATTGTCCAAACTATTAGCGACTATTGCCGTACTGCGGAAGAATTAACTTTACTATCTAAAGCAGAGCAGGTATTGGTCAACAGTGCTATTACCGCAGATAATAGCAGTAATCTAAACGTAAATTATCCTAATTTGAAATCGAATCAAACGCCTTCAGCTACACCTTACTTTATTTTACGGTTGTTGGATCAAGATAATCTTGAGGATTTGCCATTAACCGAGAAAATTTATCTATCCAGTAATTTAGAGGCAGCAATTTCGGAGGCGATTACAATAGTCAAATCTAATTAAAAATATTGTGCGCTGAGAGTTGCGACAAAAGATCAAGCCTATTTAGCATAGCTGAATTGATGTTTTTTGCTCCCGATTCAAGCCGCGCTAGTTTTTTTAATTTAGCTCTTTAGTTCAATTTCGCTGACAATTTTTACCCGAAAACTCCGCCCATTGTATGAATTGGTCTTCTCCAAACAAAATTATTGTTCAAGGAATAACATCGAATTGGGCTGCCTTTTGCGCCGTGCAAATGAAAGCCTATGGTACTAATATTGTGGCTGGAGTAAGTCCTGGCAATGGTGGCACCAAAGTAGAAAATATACCTGTATTTGATTTAATTGAACAGGTTCAGGCTCAGGTAGAGAAAATAGATGTTAGCCTAATATTTGTTGATTCTTATCAAGTGCTAGATGCTGTTAGAGAAGCGATCGCAGCAGGAATCAATCATGTGATCATTTTAACGCCTAAAATACCTCCTTTGGATACCATTGAACTGATTAGGCACGCTAAGAAAACCAACACCCTAATCTTAGGTCCTGGTAGCGATGGTATTATAATTCCACAACAGGCTTGGCTCGGCAATTTACAGCCTCAGTTTTATCAACCAGGTACAGTAGGTTTAATTACTTCTAGTCGCCATCTCTCTTACGAAGTTGCTACCGAGTTAAATGCTGCCAGTCTTGGTCAGTCAATGGTGATTAGTTTAGGCGATGAACGTATTATTGGTTCTAGCTTGACTCATTGGTTGTCAATTTTCAATGAAGATCCCAATACTAAGGCAATTGTCTCTATCGGGCAAAGAATTAACGATAACGACATTGAAGCAATTATCGCCTACAGCAAAAATTATGGTTATGTTAAGCCCGTAATTATTTACCTGGCAGGATTAAAAGCCCCTCAAGAAAAAGTTTATGGTGACGCGACTACGATTATTAGCAATCATTTATCTGGTTCAATTCCAGCCGTCAATCGCGACCGCCAAACAGTTAATAAACTGAAGAAAATCGGCATAAAAGTAGCTAATAAACCTAGCGAAATTCCTCTCCTGATTCAAGAGACATTGTCAGCAGAGCCATAAGATTATCAACTTTCTTGCTTCCGTTTGCTAGTTGTTTGTTACAATATATACAGAAAAAACTTAAACGTTTATCCTGAATCTAAGTCAATTAAATTAGGACGGAAGTAGGCATAGCCCGAAGAAACGCGCCTCAAATCATTTCAGCTATAGGAGGCAAATAATATGAGATTGTTCAAATCATTTTCTGGTAATAAAAACAAAACTGCAATTGAGTCAGTTAATCCTCAAACCGCAGCCATCCTGATGTCCTATGGATTTTCTGAGACTAAAAATCCCGCCCGGCATAAAAGAGCAAGTCAGCAACAAACCAAATAATTTGTGAGGGCTTTTCGCGAAAAGCCCCTACTAACTAATGTAAAATCTGAGCAAGGAACTTTTGTAAGCGTTCTTCTTTCGGGTTATTAAAAAACTCATCGGGAGTAGTATCAGCAACTAAAGTACCATCAGCTAAAAAGATAATGCGATCGGCAACTTCGCGGGCAAAACCTACCTCGTGGGTAACGCAAACCATAGTCATCCCCGATTCTGCAAGGCTTCTCATGACATCTAATACTTCCCGTACCATTTCTGGATCGAGTGCGCTGGTGGGTTCGTCAAACAGCATTACTTTTGGCTGCATGGCTAAAGCACGGGCAATGGCTACCCGTTGTTGTTGTCCACCAGAAAGTTGTCCTGGATATTTATTAGCTTGATGAGCAATACCAACTTTTGCTAATAACTGCATGGCATTTGCTTTGGCTTGGGGTTTAGATAAGCCTCGTAAATGAGTTGGACCCAAGGTAATATTTTTAAGCACTGTAAGGTGGGGAAAGAGATTAAACTGCTGAAATACCATGCCAACTTCGCGGCGTAATAATTCGATTCCTTTCTGGTTATGGGCAATGAGAGTGCCATCAATTTCAATCCTGCCTTTTTGATAGGGTTCTAAACCGTTGAAGGTACGAATAAAAGTAGATTTACCTGAACCAGAAGGCCCCATTAACACGACAACTTCACCCTGATTAATAGTTGAGCTTACCCCTTTAAGTACGTGAAAACCATTGTCATACCATTTCTCGACATCGCGGGCGACAATAATTGGTTTAGTTTCTAAGATAGCCGTATTTGATGAGTGCGATCGCGGTTGAAAGTTAGTCATTTGTTTCTCCTAGTTAAGTAGTAGCAGCAGCTAAATCTTTAGGCAGAGGTTCGCCAAACCACTTTAAAGACAATTGATTTAATTTCCCAGTTTGTTTGAGATTAGCAATAATATTATTTACCTGTTGTAAAAGTTCTGTATCCTTTTTACGGAGACCAACGTAACAGGGAGAATCTTTCATCACAAACTTACTCTCAATTTTTTGCTCGGGATTGTCCTGAATTAATTTGGCTGCTACTACATTTCCTGTCGCAATTAAATCTACCTGTCCTGATACCAATGCTGAAGCTGTCAAACTATTATTGGCATAGCGTTTAATATCTACCTGATCTGGGGGCAGCTTAGAGATTTCTAGGTCTTCGAGAGAACCTTGGGCTACACCGACGGTTTGTCCTTGAAGTTCACCCAGGGAAGCTACCTTAATATTTGGTCTGCCATAGATTCCCGAAAAGAAAGGTGCATAAGGTTGGGAAAAGTCGATAATAGCTGCTCTTTCTTCGTTTTTGCCTAAGCTAGAAATCACCAAATCCACTCGAGCTGTTTGTAAAAAAGGAATGCGGTAATTTCCTACTACCGAGACGAGTTCTGCTTTCACCCCTAATCCTGCGGCAATTTGATTAGCTACGTCGATATCGTATCCTCTGGGCTCCATATTCACTCCTACCGCCCCAAAGGGAGGAAAGTCGGCAGGTACGGCAATATTGATTTTTCCTGCTGCTTGAATATCTTGTAAAGTGCCTCCCCCTTCAGCTAATTGGGCAATGTTATCAGGAGAGATATTCGCTTCGGATTTAACTGCATCGGAATCTCCTCCTGAACACGAGGCAATGCTAACGGTAAGTAAGAAACTGGCAACAAACAATGCTAAAGCTCGTTGAAAGCTGGTAGGAAATAGTGCTTTTAAAAAATCTAAAGTCATGGCGATCGCATTTAAGTCTCATAAGCTAATTTTTTCTCTAAATACTGACTCCAGGTAGACAGAGGATAGCAGACTGCAAAGTAAATTAAACCTGCCAAACCAAAAATCAGCAGTGATTGCAGAGTTACGTTATTAATCAAAGCAGCAGATCTAGATAGCTCAGTGAAGCCAATAATTGAAGCTAAAGAAGTTCCCTTAATTACCTGCACTAAAAAGCCAATGGTAGGGGCGATCGCGCTTTTTACCGCCTGGGGTAAGATAATTAGCTGCATTTGTTTTAAATAGCCAAAGCCAATCGCCGAACCCGCTTCCCACTGTCCTGGTGGCAAAGATTCAATCGAACCGCGCCAAATATCGGCCAAAAAAGCACTGGTAAATCCTGTTAAAGCCAGAGTAGCTGCTACTAACGGAGATAAGTTGATGCCAAATACCACCGAAAGTCCAAAGAAGGCCAAAAATAGCTGTAGCAGTAAAGGTGTTCCTTGGAAGAATTCAACATAGACAAAACTAACGCCTCTTAGCCATTTACTGGCAGAGAGGCGCATTAGCATCACAATAAAACCAACAATACCACCGCCGATAAAGGCGATCGCCGAAAGAATTAACGTCCACTTGGTAGCAATGATTAAGTTAATGAATATACGAGAAAGTGTAAATTCGTCCATCAATTTAGATTCCCAAAACTAACGTCTATATTTGGCAAACTTAAATGCTTGGTTTTCAATCAGGAAAGCCACTCCTTTGATTAGCCAGACAATCGCTAGATAAAGCAGGGCGACGGTAAAATAAATCTCAAAGCTGCGAAAAGTACGAGAGTTTAAATAATCTCCTGCATAGGTTAAATCTTCGGCGGCAATTTGCGATACGATACTCGTAAACAGTACTGCTAAAATTACTTGACCGACTAAGGCTCGATAAATATTGGCTAAAGCTGGTGGAATGACTATGTAGCGAAATATTGCCAGTTTCTTAAAGCCAATCGCCATACCTGCTTCCCATTGTCCCTGGGGAATACTTTCGACTCCCGCCCTGACGATTTCAGTTGAATACGCGCCAAAATTAACCGCTAGCGAAAGAATTGCTGCTTGTTCTGCCGATAGCTTAATGCCTAAATTGGGTAAGCCAAAAAAGATAAAAAATAGCTGAATTAAATAGGGCGTGTTGCGAATAACTTCTACATAAGCCAAGGTGATCGCATTCAAAATTTTATTCCCAGAAGTCCGACACAGTGAACCGATAACACCGATAACTAAGCCAAAAGCGATCGCCACTAGCGATATCTTTAGAGTCAACCAAGCTCCCGCCAGTAAGATATCAATATTTTCCCAGACTACAGAAAAATCAAATGAATAGTTCATCTCTGGTTCAAAGGAAAAACCTTTGCTTTTATCTATTTGAATACTGTATACAATAGTTAATCAAAATATTGTATAGATAAATACAAAAGACAATTGTTGACTTGCTTTATTTTATTTGACGACGAGATAAAAATTGGATGGTAAATAAAGTAACTCCAATTAGAGCAAAAGAAAAAATAGTAGTTAAAGTGCCTAAAGCGTAAAGTGCAGGAGAAGTGACATTAGTCGTCATGCCAAATATTTCCAAAGGCAAGGTATTAGTTGCTCCAGAAATTAGCGAAGTACGGGTAAATTCATCGTAAGAAAGGGTGAATCCAAGCAAAGCTACACCGACTACACTAGCAGCAATTAAAGGAAAAATTACTTCCCAGAAGGTGGTTGTTTCACTCGCACCTAAATCGCGGGCAGCTTCTTCATAAGCAGGATTAAACCGACCAAAGATGCCTAACATAATTAAAAAAGCAAAGGGTAATGTCCAAGTTAAATGTCCAGCTAAGGCGGAAGAAAACCATTGAACTGGTAAATTTATTAAGCTAAATAAAATACCAATACCTAAAGAAACTAAAATGCTAGGAACAATTAAACTAGAAATAGTTAGGTAAAAAATTGCACTTGAACCTTTAAATTGTTTACGAAAAGCTAATCCTGCCAAAACGCTAAAAACTACTGTAATCAAAGCAATAATTATTGCTAAAGAAAAAGACCTGCCAAATGCCTCAACAAAATTACCAACACGCTGTTCGGCAAATACAGATTGAAGCCAATAAAAACTAAATCCACGCATAGGGAAAGTCAAAGTTCCTTTTGTCCCTTGAAGTGATAATAAAAACATCGACAACATTGGGCCATAAAGAAATAAGACAAATAAACCAAAAAAAGCTGCTAGAAAATAATAAGAAAGCGATCGCTTATATTTATCCATTTCTTTATTTACCTTTTAATTTTTAATTTCCTACTTCTCAAAGTTGTTTGCGAATATCTACAGTACGTAAAATTAAAGCCACAACTATTAAGGCTAAAAGTAGCAAGACGATCGCGTTAGCTGCTGCCATCGGATACTGTAAACTGTCAATTTGGTTTTTAATTAGATAGCCAACAGAAGAGGATTTACCGCCACTCATTAAACGCATCGTCGCAAATTCACCCATAACTAAAGTCACAACAAAAATCGAACCGATCGCAATTCCTGGGGCAGATAGAGGTAAGATAATTTCTTTTTGAATTTGGAAACTAGATGAACCTAAATCTTCAGCAGCCGAAACTAAAGCGCGATCAATCCTGACCATACTATTGAAGATTGGTGCAATCATAAATAGACAATACAGTTGCACCATCGCCAAAACGACGGCAAAATCAGAAAACAAAAATATTTCAATTGGGCGATCAATAAGATTTAGTCCCATTAAGGCTTGATTGAGTAATCCTTCTCTACCCAAAAAAGGAATCCAGGCAATCATACGAATGATATTAGAAGTTAAGAAGGGAACAGTACAGATTAAAAACCAAATCGTTTGCCATTGCGGGCTTTTAATCTGAAATGCCAAAAAATAAGCCACAGGATAGCTAATTAACAAGCAAATCAACCAAACGATCGCGGCAAATTTAAAGGTATTCAGATAAGTAGACAAATAAACTTTAGAAGTAAATATCCCCAAGTAATTACTAAGAGTAAAACCTGGAGTCATAGCAAAGCCATTAAAATTCCAAAAACTGACAATGGCGATCGCGATAATTGGTAACACTAAAAATAAGACAAAAATTAAAGTTTGCGGTGTTACCAATAGGTAAGTTGATAAATTTTTGTTGTTTAACATAAGCTTTGGGAAAGTCAAAAGTCAAAAGAAATATATAATAATTGCAATACTTTTTAATTTTTTACTTTTTACTTTTCTCCCTTACGCCACAATAAATTCAGTCCACTTGTAGACGAGATATACTTGTTCTTGCATAAAGGAGTTCCAACAGGTAATATTAGCTACGCGCTTTTCAAAAGAACCGCCATCTCTTACCGCACCTTTAGATTCGATCTTCTCCCCATAAGGATCGACAATCTCCGTGGCAGCAGGTTTGCCTTCATACCAAAAATCCCATTCTTCTGGTTTCATAAACTTCCTGGCATTTTCAGGGGTGGAACTGTAGTAACCCTGCCTGCTTAAAAATCCTCCAATCCAACCATCCGCAACCCAATTGAGATATTCATAAGCTGCATCGAGTTCGATACCAGAGAGGTTTTTCGAGATGCCTAAACCACCGCCCCAACCACGATAGCCTTCTTTTAGAGGTGCATAAATACAGGGCAATCCCCTCGCTTTAACCGCCGTGACGGCAGGCGACCACATTGACTGCACCACAACTTCTCCTGATGCCATGAAGTTAACCGACTCATCAAAGGTTTTCCAAAATGCTCGAAAATGACCGTCTTGTTTGCGATCTATTAAGATTTGGGTGACTTTGTCCAGTTCTTCCTTGGTCATGTTCCCTTTATCCCTAAAGGTCATCAATCCTTGAGATTCCAGCACCATTGCTGCATCCATAATCCCAATTGAAGGAATATCTAGCAAAGACGTTCTCCCTTTAAATTCGGGATTGAATAACTCTGCCCAAGACTCGATTTTTCTACCCACTAGATCGGGACGATATCCCAAAGTATCTGCCCCATACTGATAGGGGATCATCGTTGCCCAGTTAGTTGGTTCTTGAGAAAACTCCGTCGAATCTTGATTTTTAACAAACATTACCTTGCGGGGCGCTGTTCCTTGGGAAGTATTTACCTTCGCCCCTGAATATAATTCTCCCGTAGTAAAAATTGGTGTAATTTTGTCAAATTGTTTAATCCGACTGACATCAATTGGTTGCAAATTCCCAGAAGGAAAAACTAAAGGTAAAGAAAAGAATTCCCCATCGAAGATATCATATTGTTTTGGCTGAGAAATGCCAATTTGAATCACTTCGCCAGTACTGAGGGCGCGCATTTGCAACTTAAAGCCTAAATCTTTTTCTGCTTGGTTGCGAATATCGTTATTTTGAGCAGCCCCCGTCCCTACAAAACGTAAAGTGACGTCTTTAATTTTGTTAGTAATTAAGGTAGGACTTTTATTAACAGAAGTTTCTTGTTTGGGAGAACAACTAATTGCGGCAATACTAGTAGCCCCTGCTGCTAATCCTGTTTTTAGCAGTGTGCGCCGACCAATTTTAGAAGACATATTTTAGTTTAATAAGCAAGAAAAATACAGTTATCTTTTGACCAACTAAGAACGACTAATTGACCTTCGTGCAGAGAGTTAGAACGCCAATCTTCGGTACGAACTTTGTAAAGTAATTCTTGTCCTGTCGATTCTGCCATCAGGCAAACTCGCGTTACATAGCCTGTCATTTCTACTGCGGTAATTCGAGCGGAAATTTGATTGGCAGCTAAGGAGGACTTAGCAGGAAGATCGGGGGAATAAGGTTCGACAAACATCAAATCGGGACGAATTGAACAAGCTGCTTCTGTTCCTATTACCACACCATGTCCGCGACAGAAAATAGTACCTAAACCTTCTACTTCCAGTTGAATTAAATCTAAATCGCTATCTTGAACGCAATTAATTACTTTACCTTGGAAAATATTATTATCGCCCATGAATTTGGCAACAAATTGGGAGGCAGGTGTATCAAATAATTCTTCTGGACTGGCAACCTGATCGATTTTGCCGTGTGTCATGACAACAATTTGATCAGAAAGGGAAAAGGCTTCTTCTACGTGGTGGGTTACCTGAATAAAAGTCATCCCAAATTGCTTTTGAATCTTACGTAACTCCGTGCGCATCCTTACCCGTAAGTTTTCATCTAAAGCACTGAGAGGTTCATCTAACATCAATACTTGAGGACGGGTAACTAAGGAACGAGCCAGGGCAATTCGCTGTCTCTGTCCACCACTGAGTTGGTCTGGTTTGCGATCGCCTAAATGACTCAATCCCACTAAATCCAACATTTCTCCGACTCTGGTGCGTCTTTCTGCTTCTCGTACTTTCTGCATTTTTAGCCCAAACTCGATATTCTCCCAAATAGTTTTGTGGGGAAATAAGGCATAGCTTTGGAACATCATCGAGGTGCTGCGTTTGGCTGCTGGAATCTGATTTACCTTGCGACCGCCAATAAAAATATCGCCACTAGTTACTTCTTCATGTCCTGCAATCATCCGCAAGGCTGTGGTTTTGCCGCAACCGCTAGGGCCGAGTAAACAACAATAATATCCTGCGGGAATTTCTAAAGTTAAATCTTCTACTGCGGTAAATGAACCATATTTTTTGGTTACAGAATTCATTAAAACGCCAGCCGCATTATTTTGTAAAGCTTGTTCGATCTGAGACTGATTTTTACTTGTTGTTGTTGCAGTAGTCGAAGTGCTGATATTCATAATTATTCAATTTCAAACCTACTAAAAAAACTTTTAACTGCCTGAGATTGTTTTACTGAACTCTTCTTGAGACCAGAGAATCTTTTGATTTGATTATTTAAATCTTGGTGAATACTACAATCTTTTGACTATTTCGCATACTGTATACATTAAAAACTAGATGATTTGTATCTTTGATTACGAATTCATCTTTTGTCATCAAACTTCAATTTTTTGTGTATTATTTGTACATAGCTTGTTAGATTAATTTTGTTAGCGATCGCATTCAAAAGAAGACAAAATGCCCATGTATGGTTTGGCAATAGGATAGGCTAAATCGCCAGTCTTACTGGTAGATAGTTGCAATCCTACTAGAGCTTCGACAAATTTCACCGCAGCACTCACCCCATCAATTACAGGGATTCCCAATTGAGCCGAAATCTGAGTCGTCAAATCTGCCATGCCGCTACAGCCAAGAATAATTGCACCGCACTCATCTTCTGCTAAAGCTTGGTGACACTCTTCTAAAATAATATTTTTAATTTCCGAATCTGCTTCTAAACTTAGAACGGGTAAATCAATCGCCCGAATTTGACGACATAAATGACTCATGCCATAGTTATCGACTAAATGACGAGCGATAATTTTAGTCCTACTTAAAGTAGTAACAATAGAAAAGCTCGTGGCGATCAAACTGGCTGCGTGCATTGCTGCTTCAGCAATACCAATTACAGGTGCTTTAGTTAATTCTCGTGCTGCTAGTAAGCCAGGATCGCCAAAACACGCAATAACATAACCATCGATGCATTCTGTTTCCCCTTTGCGTATTTCATCGAGAATGCCGACAATACTAAGAGCCTCATCATAATGTCCTTCGATAGAAACAGGTCCCATATTGGGGTTACAAGCAATAATTTCTGTCTCAGGATTGGCAACAGATCGGGCGATCGCACCTATTTTTTCCGTCATACTGGAAGTTGTATTAGGATTAATAACTTTAATTTTCATCGCTCAAATCTAATCATGGATATAAACCTTGTGATGGTGATGGTAGGCAACCTTTAGCCAAGCGATCGCCGAAGATACCAAGAAAAGAGCCGAAATATTGTCCTTAGGTGCTGCATTACTGCTACGAGCGTCATAGCTAGTCAATTGAGCGATCGCGCCCCATAAGAACCATTAAATAATCCTCAATAATTCAATATTTATACTGTATACGGTATACAGTAAAGGTCTGAGAAACTGTATGTTTAACTACAAACTGTTCTTTTCATGAAAAGAGCGGGCTAATTAGCAAAATGTAACATTGATCGCATCAATTTTTGGGATTTAATTTTTAACTAAATACTGTATTTATATTCAATTTTGATTAAATGTACCAATTTCGGCTGAGTAAGATTGGCAAAAAATTAGAGTCAAGGGCGAATTGGATTGCACCTATAGCTTTGAGTGTTGCTTTATTAGGGATTGCTTCAGCTTCAATTTTAATTGCGATCGCTGAAACAGAAATTAAGCCTAATGCCATAACCTGCGATCGCCTATTAATCGCTGCCGTGGCTTTTAGCATATGGAACACTTTAAAAGTATCTCACAATGACCATCTGGATCCAGATACAACTTCAGCAGCTCAACTTTACACCAGTCGGGCGATCGCTCTGCTCTTAATTGCGGGCATTAGCTTTGCTATTTCTTTGGCGCTTTGGGCATGGTCATTAACTCAAACCAGTATTGCCAATTCAACTTTGCTCAATAATATGATGCCGATCTTCACTACTTTGGGGGGCTGGCTCATCTTTCGTCAGCAATTTTCGCGACGGTTTTTGATCGGGATGGCGGTAGCAATATTAGGCGCAGTGGCAATTGGAATTGAAGACTTACAGGCAGCAGCCAGTCATTTAACTGGAGATGGGGCAGCTTTAGTAGCAGCCATATTTTCCGCAATTAGCATTTTAAGCTTAGAACAGTTGAGAGTGCAATTTCCTACTGTGATAATTATGCAGTGGACAAGTCTGGCTGGTGGTTTATTTTTGTTGCCTCTAGTCTTTTTCACCAGAGAGCGATTACTTCCCGTTTCTGTCACTGGTTGGCTAGCAATAGTTGGTCTAGGATTAATTTCTCAGGCGCTCGGACAAGGGCTTTTAACCTATAGTTTGGCTAAATTCTCTTCAGGATTTATCGCAGTATCAATGCTGTCAATTCCTGTAATTGCAGCAATTTTGGCAATGCTACTCTTTGCCGAACAGTTGAGTTTATTTAATTATTTGGCATTTGCCGTAGTTTTGTTTGGTATTTACCTAGCAATATCAGCCAAAAAATCTTAAAGCAACGATTTTAAACAATTTTATTTTAGTAAGATTACTTGTGATAGCTTAAGACAGTCTCAACAGCGTAGTTGGATATGCGCGACGGGGCGTACAAGGCTCAGCCCCTTGGAAGCCCACGCATCCCCCAAGCTCAACTTCTGCGGTTATCTTACAATATAAATAAAGCACAATATGGCACGTAGCTCATTACAGTTAAACAGCGAATGGATACCGAAAGTAGAAGAATCTTTGGCAATTAAGCAATTGACTCAACGTTCTCTTGCCGAACGTTTAGAAATATCTAGATCTTCAGTCTCTAAGTTTGTAAATTGTAAGCCTGTTGCTTTGAATGCATTTATTCGCTTGTGTCAGGAATTAGATCTCGACTGGAAGATCGCTTCTCAACCAGAGAGGGAATGGAACGATCATATTGAAAGCTTCAAGTTTAAGCAAGAAGAGTTTAAAGCTAATCCTGGGGGACAAGTTCCTCCCGATGAAGTCATCGGTAGAGAAGAATTGATTGCAAATCTATGGGAGAGACTAAGACAACAAAGTCTAATTTTTAGTGGAGAGAGGAGAATTGGTAAAAGTAGCATCCTGAAAAAGATGACCGCTGAAGCACCAGTAGATATGCTGCCAATCTATCGAGATTTGGAGGGACTGAGAACTCCGATTGAGTTTGTCGAAGCAGTTTGGCAAGATACAGAAACATATCTGAGAGAGTCAGGTAAAGCCAAAAGAGTTAGAGAATATCTGAGTGAATTAACTGGTAGTTATTTTGATGGTTATCAGTTTCCTGAATCAGCAGTCCACTGGAAAATTCTTTTAACTAAAACTATTGAAGATTTGGTCACGTTGCAAGACAAACAGATCGTGCTAATTTGGGATGAGATGCCTCATATGTTGGGGAATTTTAGCGATCGCGATGCTATGGAAGTTTTAGATACTTTGCGATCGCTTCGTCAAACTTATCCAGATGTACGGATGATCTTTTCTGGCTCAATTGGTTTACATCACATTATCAAAAATCTTCAGAAAGCTGGCTACAGTAACGATCCGACTAATGATATGTATCCTATAGATGGTCAACCACTAGATTTAGACGCTGCGACTAAGTTAACGCTTTATCTTTTGGAAGGGGAAGAAATCCCTGCGACCAATTTACTCCAAACTGCTGAGGATATTGCTTTAGCCGTTGACTGTATTCCTTTTTATATTCATCACCTAATTAATCAATTTAAAGCTTCAGAAGACGAAATTACCGCCGAAAAAATTTCAGACACGATTAATGAATGTTTGCGTAGTCCTTTGAATCTATGGAAGATGGATCACTATCGCGAACGCATTGATAATTATTACAATGAGGTACAAAAACCTTATGCTCTAGAAATCTTGGATATTCTTTCAATTAATCCCCCTACCTCTTTTTCTCGGCTGTGGCAGTACTTAAAAAGCGAACCTGAAACCAAAGATAAGGAAATGGCTAGAACTGTATTAAGACTTTTGATCAAAGACTATTATTTGCTCCAAGAAGACAATCTCTTAGGTAATATGTATACTTTTCGCTATCAGCTAGTTCAGAGATATTGGCAGATATCTCGAGGATGGTAATTACTCGACTCGGATTACTAACCTCATGATTATTAGCCTAGGTAAAAGGAAATCGAGTTTATTCTAGCCTAAGTCCAATTTAGTTTTGCTATGAAGCCAGTCATAAATGCGATCAAGTTCTTCTAAAGTTACTAGTCCATACTGCCAAAGAATCATTGGTATGGGTACAGGATGGTTTCCTACCGAACGCTGAACGATGTCAATTGAATCATTAGAAAGAGCTAATTCTTCCGTTAAAAATTGGATAAATTTGGCATATATGGCTGGTTTCATCTGGCTTCACCTTATATTTTAAGCTTTGGGATTAGGTCATTAGTAATTTTGCTGGGTCGAATAGTCTAGTTTTAACCATCACTACTCACAATTGAATTTTGACTATTATTGATTATTGAGAACGAATAATATTTTGCCAGTGTTTTAAATCACAGTTGAGCAAAATTTTCAATTTGTTCATTCAATAAGAATTCTTTTAGGTAACGGATTAAGTAATTCCGTTTACCAGAAAAATTCTCTTGTTTCTGATTTAATATCGATTGATTAGCGATTAATTTACTACTGGCTTCCGTAAATAAACAAATCTGTCACTATCTTCGAGAATCAAGATTCCTTATGATGACATACATATGCTGATACGTAAAAACACTTAATTTTGTCAAGTATAAAAAAGATAGTATTTTATCTCTTCGTTTTTACTCCATCGCTTGATAGATAATTGTTCTCAGAAATTATTAAATATTTATAAAATAATTGATGCTTAGCAATGTTACTGATTTAGTGTGGCAAATTTGAGATATTGCGTAGAAATATTATTAATTTTTAAACTATGTTTACCAACTGTCAGAGATTATCTAAGGCTTGAATCTTTACGGTATCTCCTACCTTGATGCCTAATTCCTTAGCTCTTCCTCCTCTTAGTTCAACCACCTGATCGACTAAAGCTTCAGGACCATAAACAGGACATGGTTCTGCTTTGCAGGGAGGAACATTACTCGCCAGACCAACAACGCGATCGCTATTTAAAAAAATCATGTCCAACGATATTGGCACATTTTTCATCCAAAAGCGAGCAGTTCGTTCTGATTGAAAAGGAAACAGCATTCCCCGATTATCAGCCAAAGATTGGCGAAACATCAAGCCGGTAGCCTGTTGTTGAGGAGTTTGCGCCACCTCTAGCTCGATAGTTGCTCCAGAAATATTAGCGATCGCTGTAATCGGCAACATTTGACCAGATTTAGTTTCCTGAGCTACGTCAGCTATAACTTTTCTTGAAGTCGATATGGTAGAACAACTAGAAAGTAGAACCAACAATAATACACTTAAATTGATATTTAATTTCATTATTTAATTTTTGACCAAGATTAAATCGTCAGCTATTGCAGACTATGCCAGCACCAAGAGAATTAATTCTAAGTAAAAGCTTCAGAAATCGAATCTTTTTTAAAATAGGTGCTGATTATCAGCCACAAATCTATGATTCCCTCAACACATAACCAATACCTCTGACGGTCTGAATTAGTCTTTTGTGGTTTTGGCTTTCTATTTTAAGTCTTAAATAGCGAATATAAACTTCAATTACATTGGATTCACCACGATAATCGTATCCCCAAACGTTCTCGATAATCTCTTCTCTGGTCATTACCTGTTGTGGATTAGACATCAAATACTTAAGCAACTCAAACTCTTTCATGGTTAAGTCGATGATTTGCTCTTGTCTAATTACTTGGCGGGTAGTTAGATCCAAAACTAATTCGCCAAATCTAAGCTGTTCAGAAATACCAACTTCTGGCTGAAGATACAGTTCAATTTGCTCCAGTAATTTTTCTCTCTGATAGGGTTTTAATAAATAATCGTCTGCCCCTGCCTCCAAGCAAGCAACTCTCTCGGCTACGGTTTCTTGATCTACCAACATTAATATCGGTGTACGATCTCCTGCACTACGTAACTGGCGACATAAATCAAAGCCAGATTTACCTGTGAAAACGCGATCAACAATTACCATAGCTGCTTGGTGACTGCTTAACTGAGGCCATCCTGTTTGAGCTTTTTCGACAATAGGTAAATAGCCCAGAGTTTGTAGGTCTAAACTCGCTTGCTGGGCAAAAGTGTGATCGGTAAGTAAGAGAATCGACGAATTAGCGGTGCTAGATTTGGTATTCATCAGAACAATTAAACCCTAGGGCAATAGTTGGATAAGGCTTACTTAAGGTAGCTCAACCGAGGTTGGCTTAGCGATATGAGGTAGTCCCCAACCAAGCTTTTCCCTGAGAATACGGAAAAATTCTGGCGATCGCAGCCGAATAAAACGAGCAGAATAAACCGATTTTTCGACTTCGATATGGTCATCTGGCAAAATATAGCATCCACCGTTACCATCCACCACCATTACCATGCGATTACGCGTAGCGGGAAAAACTTTAACTGGTTCGCGATCGCTAAATACCAAAGCACGAGAAGCTAAAGAATGGGGGCAAATTGGCGCCAACTGCAACACGGGAACTTCTGGAGTTACCACAGGCCCTCCCGCACTTAAAGAATAAGCAGTAGATCCTGTTGGAGTTGAAATAATAATGCCGTCTGCTGCCACATCTACAGGAGCGTGTTCACCAATCTTTACCTCAAAATGACACATACTGGTTAGTGGTTCTCGATGCAAGACCATTTCATTCAGGCTTAGTGCTTCCCATAAAAGAGCATCATTACGAAATACCCTAACTGCCAACATTGAACGTTCTTCTATTTTATAGTCTTGGGCAATTAGCTTTTCTAGTGCTTCACCTAAATGACTTAAATAAGTTTCCGTTAAAAATCCCATATGTCCAGTATTGATGGTCAACAAAGGAATATTATAGGGAGCGAGCTGTCTGAAGGCAGATAGCACCGTACCGTCACCACCCAAGACAATCGCAAAGCTTATATTTTGATCGAAGTTAGGTGGAGTTAACTGTTCAATTCGTGTATGGCAGACAGGACTACCTGGAGTCGAGTATTCCAATATTCCTCCGACTCCCGTGGTCATACGCACATCCCATCCAGAACCAGTAAGTTTCTTCTCTATCTCTAATGCAACTTTACAAGCTACTGGCTTAATATCGTTATAAACAATGCCGGCTTTAGGCTTTGGCACAACTAATGATTATCCTGTACTAATCTGGTCTTGGTGTAAAAGGCTTTTAGCGTGGGACATATACTCAGATTATCGCTCGACGATAACTTTTGCACAAAGTTAGCCAAAATCAGCTAAAAGTTTAAGGAATCTATAAAATGTTTGCTGGCAATTTTTCAGAGTAAAAATTTTGATCATTAATTTTTCGGCTTAACTTTTGATCGTAGGAACCCAAAAATAATTAAATATTAAAATCTTATCTTCTAGACTATCGTGGAGCAGCTAAAAATAATAGTCTGGTTTGCTTATTGTCACGATTAATTTGGCTTCATTTTTCGAGCTAATGACTACGGTATTTGATTTGCCACTTCAGCTATGAATAACCGGTTGTTTACGTACCGCTAATTACAATATTGATTGACTGAAGTTTTTAGTCTGTCTAAGCTTAATTTTAAAGCTGTTAAGCCATAAAAATAAGTCTCTCAACTTGAGAGACTTATTTTTGAACCTAATTTAGCTTCATTAAATTCACTTCTGTTAACTAGAGAGCGTTACCACGAGGCAATACTTCTTCTGGGAATTCAAAGTTTTGGTGTGGTTGGTCTTGAGTCGCCATCCAAGCTCTCAGACCTTCGTTGAGCAAGA